>CABYTO010000007.1 GCA_902521995.1 uncultured Prochlorococcus sp.
ATACAAAATGTTGTATTATTTTCTTAGATACTTATCCGAAAATGAATGAAAATAACTTAAAAACAAAAAAATTAGTTAATTTTGGTCCATCTGGAAGAGCTGTTGCTCAACCGATAGACAAAAGTTTATTGGATAACATTTTTGAACATCTAACAATGGAAAGATATGCTAATGTTCAATATTTTTCTATTTATCTATGGTTTCAAGAACGTGATTTAAATGGATTTGCCTCTCATTTTCTAAGTGAATCACAAGGTGAAATGGAACATGCTCAGAAATTTGCAGATTACTTAATCGCAAGAGGACAAAGCGTAAAATTAGATGAAATTCCTGCACCCGTTCAAACGTGGGATTCTATAGAGGAGCTCATTTCTTATTCTTTTAATATGGAGGCTGATTTAACTTCATCTCTACAACAACTTTATTCCATATCAGAAAGAATTTCAGATACAAGAACTAACGTATTCTTAGATCCAATTATTGAGGCTCAAACACAATCAGAAGATGAATTTGCCAACATACTGGGTAAGGTAAAGTTCGCTTCAAATCAACCTTCGGCAATCTTATTAATAGATAGTGATTTAAAGAAAAAATAAATTACTTTCAAATTTATTTTCATTTAATGTCCTTTTGGTTATTTCAAAAAGTAAATTTGAAAAGTTTATTTTCTCATTATTTTTATTTAAGAGTTCAGCTATTTTATAAATTTCATTAACTCTCTTAAAAATTTTTTTGTTTTCAGTAAATAACCTTACCTTCAATGCTTTATTTTCTGTGGTCTTGTAGGATTGCTTGATATTTCTAAGTCTATTCGATAAAACATCAACTTCCATTAACAAGTTGTTAGTAAGTGATTGTGATTCGTTCATGTTTTTATAGCGGCGATGTTTCAATAAAAGAAGGGGCAACACTGACTGTTTGCGTCCCGATAGGAGCTATTAATAACTCAGATGATCTTAATTTCGAAATTAATCTTGTTGATGTTACTCGTGTAGAGCCGATTAATTCGCCAATCCTTTCATGAGTTAATCTAAAAGGTAACTCACACCATTGACCACATCTTCTACCTAGACGATTTACTAATATTGAAAACAAGGCTTGTAATCGCTGTTCTGCATTACCTAAGTGTCTAATCCTAAGGAGTTGCAAAGTCCATTCATTTACTGCATCAAAACCAATATTCTCATCAATATTTACATTGCTATGAAAAGATAAATCTGTTAATGCTTCAACACAGACACCTTCACTACATAAAAGGTCCGTTCTTAATTGATCACCTGATTGTAAGAATGCAAGTGTCATCCCTTCAGTTTCTTCACAAGGACAATAAACTCGAGCAATACCACTATCAACTTCTAGGCATGTGCCTTTTGGCCTTGATGAAGGATCTATTAAAACGGACTGCCCAGTTATTATCCTTACCGATTTTGAGGGAGAGTCTCCATAGTTATGGAAATGCATTAATTAAAATATGATAATGAGAATTATTATCAATTATGCATTAAAAAAATACTTATTGCAATAGATTCTCATTATCATAGTATTTTTGAAGTTTTTCTTTACATTGTATTTAGGAATATAATTTAGGTAGATTTGTTAATTTTTTTTATTTTAGATGGGCGTAAATAGAGTTTGTTTTAATTGTGGAAGTTCTTCATTCGTCTCAGATCGATCTCTAGGAGGAAAGATTGTATGTTCTAAATGTGGATCTTCTTCATTTAAAAATAAACCCTCTTCATTTTTAAAAAATAAAAAATTAGTATTTCTTGCTATTGCGATAGCTATTTTCATAATTGTTATTTAATTAATCTGTTTATATTCCAAAGTCCATTATTCTTAGTTGCCTCTAATTGAATACCATATAAAATTTTAAGATTTTCACTATTTATAACCTTATTTTGTTCTCCATCGGCGATTATTTTGCCATCTTTAAGCATTATGACCCTGTCATAAATTTTTGTAATTGTTGAAATATCATGAGTGACGCATAAAATTTTTGTATTTAATTTTGATAATTCATTAACCTTATCAATTACAAAAAACTTTGATTTATAATCCAAATTTGCAATTGGTTCATCTAGGATTAAAATTTTCGGTTTTTTGATTAATGCCCTTGCAATTAGAGAAATTTGTTTCTCTCCATCTGATAAATAGGAAAAATTCTTTTTAGATAAATTAGATATATTCATTTTCTTCATGATTTTTTCCACCTTATTAGAATCTTTTTCAGATTTATTTTGTATGTAACAATATCTTCCATATAGTCCACTTAAAATTAAATCAAAAACTTGTAAATTTGGATTTATTCTATTTTTTATATCATTATTTACAGTACTTATTTTTTTTCTTAATTCCCATAAATTTATAAGTTCTTTGTCAAATATCTTCAGTTTCGATTCATTAGCTTCTACTGGGTATATGTTTCTATTAATTATTTCAATTAAGGATGATTTACCTGAACCATTTGGTCCAATTAATATTACATTTTCTGAATACGCTATTTTTAAATTTAAATCTTTAATTACTCTAAAGCCATTTTTAAAACAATTTATATTTTTTGCGTCAAACCAAAATTTATTCAACACTAAAACTTATTACTCCAAAATATAATCAATTGAATTGAGCTTAAAATAAAAATAAAAAGATATAACCAATTCAACCATGAAGGTCTATTTACTTTCTTCATATATCATATTAGTAACATAAAAAATATAAGAGGAGCAGCAAATCGTACAAATGTTTTTCTAATGATATCAATATTATTAGCAATTTCTAACTTCTTTATCTCAGGAGGATATTTCAATATCACTTTGTCATATACATCAAGATTTTGGGAATTTATATTTTTCCATGGTTCATCTTTATCTTCAGACTTTTTGTACCATTTCCAAAAATAATTTATTATTCTATCTTCTCCTAATAATTTTATTTCATCTTTACTTATAAATCCCATATCGTGATTATATGTTTGTGTTTTTAAAATCATATAATCCTCATCGAATATCTTATAAAAAATCTTTCTTTGAGTCTCTTTAAATAATAAGAGATTATTAAGCAGTTTATTTTGTAGAAATTTCCTGTAGTGTCTCACTATCACTCTTGCTTTGTTTTTTCCAAGAGGGATATGATCTAAAACTTGTAAATATCTTGATGATGAGGGGTCGCCTTTGTAAATTAATATCCTTCCTGGAGGTATGTATTTTATCCGAATAAATTCTTTCGTAGGGTTATCCTTGTAATAATAAATACTTTCAATGTATTTGGGATTAATATTAATTTTCTGGTTAAAACTAACTAATACGTTTTTATTCACATCTTTATCTGGGATTGTATCGCCATGAACCCAAAAGATATGAAGGATATCTAGGTGATTTTCAATAATCCTTGACCAATCACATTTGAAGTCGACTAATACCTCCTCAAAGACATAATCCTTATGTGAAAAACCATTTTCATATAATTCGTAATTACTTATAGGTGTATCTTCACTTATGTTATTTAAATCAGTCTCAGATTTTTTAGAAAAATGTACAAAAATATATCCATTTTTTTCTGAAGTTTTGTATTGAGATAAATGAATTCTTTTGGCGTAGTTATCGTAGTTATTATCAACTATATGGCGACATGTTATTCTGTCGAGATTTTGGCAACTTCCTCCAGATGAAAACTTAGCTCCATGATATGGGCAGGTTATTACTCCATCTGATAATGTCCCTCCAAAAAAGGAGGCCCCTCTATGTGGACAAATATTTTTAATGCACCGAACGTTTTTATTTTCATCTCTATAAAGAACAAGAGGCTCATCATAAAGTGAAAAATAATATAGCTTATTTTTTTTTAGTTCTTTAGAGGGACAAATTGCATACCAACCAAATAAACCTACATTTAAATCTTTATGATTTTCTCTAATATCAAACGAGTCAATTTTTACTACCGTTCCTTTTTTAAATGGCTTAAGAACGGTATTAAAGTCTTTTGATTTAAAAAAATTAATTTGTCTGTTTTCCATAAATTAATTTCTTTTTATAAATGACTGTTTATCTTTCGGAACTATAACCCAAGTAAATAATCAATTTCTTATAAAAAGAAAATTCTCTATTATTTGTAGCAATAATTATGTAGTTATCGAAAAATATTGAGTCTCTATCGTATCTATGTATCTTTATTTCATGTTTTTTGTAAATTTTGTGAATCTTTCAAATTTTTTATGTAATCAATAGCATCATCAATATTTTTGTGGAAATTACATTGACCCAAATAACAACCTATAAATCTTAAAAATTTTCTCTTGCCACCACTAATTTCATATCTATGTATTGTTCCGCCATCTATAGGAGCATAAATAAGTTCTGGTAGTGCCATATTAATTTTGTATTTAATACTTAATCAAACAATAATTCATGTTTAAATACATTTCCATAGCTCAATCTATATATTTAATAATTAATTTACTTATTTTTGGATAATTATTTATTGAATACACATGTATTATTTGTTATCTATTAATTATGGATATGGATTTTTTATTATGCCAAAAGCATTTAGGCGTTTTTTAAAAAAATTACCAAAAAAAATTCAAACTATAAAATACTCATTTAGAGAGTTTTTATCATCCAAAATATGAAATAGCTGTTGTGGTTAATGAATTTTTAATTTCTATAATTTTTAATAAAACATAGTCGGCAGAGTTAAATTTTAAACTATATTAAATTTGCAATTTTTGAAATATTATGATCAAAAGGGTTTTTGCGATATTCACTCTAACTTTGCTTTTTATATTTAGTAATCCAGTTTACTCATTAGATACTTCTTCTAAAAATCTTGAAAAGTATACTAAAAAGATTTCTAACAAATTCTCTAGAACTTACTGCAACACTACCAAATTCGGTATTTCTTATGAAGGAGCTTTGGCTTTTGCTATTGGAGAGACTAACAAGGAATTTAAAAATAATAAACTAAATAAGTTGATAGATTATTCTCTTCTAAAAAATTCAATAGTTAATGATTTAGAAAATAATTGCCAAGTTTATGATTTTGAAATTAGTAATTTAGAAAATTTAAAATTTAACTAGAAAAATGTAAATTTTTAAAGTTTTATTTTTTACCTATCCAATCATTTGGTTTCTCCATCATCCATTCGAAAACTCCCTTAGCATCAAGGTTTTTAGATGCATAAACAAATAAAATTGGAAATATTAAAATTACTGCGCCAATAACTACTAACTCTATTTTACCGATCCCCATCTCAGTTACTGTTAAGGCAAAATAATTAATCATTATCTTTTTGAATTGAAAATTTATATTTACATAATTTACAAAAAATTTTAATTCTTTCACTTTTCTATGCGAAATCTTAATTTTTATAGTGAAAGATATTTGTATAAAGTACCTATTTTATTGGTGCGAAATTTTTAATAATTTTAATAATATGCTTCTATTTGATGGTTATGAATCATGAAATTATTATTTTCACACCTATTTTTGGAGTATTGATTGGATTTATAGTATTTACAATTTTAAAGAAAAGAAAGAGATCAGCTAAACGTATTTATAAATTAATAGATGATTTAGAAAAAAAATACATTTATTAATCTCTTTTGTAGAAAAATCAATCAAACTCTATACCAACTTCTTCTTTTAAATCTCTCTCCAAATCTGGAAGATGTGGTTCAACCCAATGGTCTTTGTTATCAATACCAGCTGCATTTACATAATTCATAATGTGTTGATCCACTTGCTTGTAAAGATCATGCAAATTTAAATCCATACGAATATCATGTGCAATTTCAGAGACTTGTTGTTCTGTTAGACAATGATCTGGATGTAGTAAATCACAACATGGAATTCTTTTCTCAATCAATTCATTTAGATTGATTTTTATTTCGTAATCTTGATGTACAGTCATTTTCTTTATATCTTTATTTTAATTCTAATTACGTTTATGGTTTTGTATATCTTTAGTCAAGAAACAAAGTTCTTTAGTGCTGATACAGTAATTTTAAATAAATAGATCTTCTATATCTTTATACAAATCATCAGTTTCTTTTTGGTTTTCTATAAGGTCATAGTGATCATGTGAAAGTTCTTTTTTTGAGGTGTAGAAAAGATATCCAAGGGCTCCTAAAAGTAAGGTTGTTGGTAAGATCATTAGAATTTAATTGACTTATAGTGAATATAGTGCAACACTTATTACAGTCAAGTGCTGAACCTTAATTAATTGATAAATGCCTACCAAGAAAAAAAGAGTTGGTTTTATTCCTAGAGATGATGTTATGAGAATAATTGATAACTTGAGCATAGAGAACAATTTAAGTAATTCAAAAATAATAAGTATTTTGGTAGAGGAAGCGCTTTCTTCAAGAGGTATATTTAATAAACAGAATGGTAAAGTAACTCAATCATATTCTTTTTCTAATAATAATTTGCAAAACTTACCTGATAATTCTGATGACTCTATAGATAATGCAAACCCTTCAATGGAAACTAAATTAGGAAATCATTTTATTCCTAGTAGATCAACCCATTTAAATGAGGCAAATCAGGAGGCTTTTGACCTGCAAACTTATAAAAAGTTTTTATCATTCCTTAAATTTCAGGAAATGCTGGATAAATATAACACAAAATAATGTGTTGCAAAGTGCTGCACTGTGCGTTAATTTCAATTTGTACTTTAGGAGATTTCCGTTTTAGAAATTATCGCCATTTCAAAAAAAATAAATTCAATTTATCTGTAAAATATTTATTCCTATGAATTCATCTCTCCCAGTTTTATCTGTAAATCTCCTACCTCCCGAAAAATTACATTGTAATTTTAGTTATTGGAGTTCTTTATTCTCTCAGGATATGCAAATTTTATGGGATAAAGCGCATGGAGTACCTTTAGAAAAACTGCCAAAAGGGGTTTCTGATATGATTTTTCCGTATTTATTGCTTGCACTCTCTGACTATAAGACTTCGCAAATAAATAAAATGAATGGAATAGGATTAGATAATCTATTAAGCCTTTGGTTTGATAAGTACTTATTAAACAAAAATGGTTACTTCGAGCTAATTAAAAAATAATATTGAAAGTTAGGTAATATCAAATTTGATTGCTATAAAAATTTATCACGTTTAAAAATTTTTTAAGTGATTCTTTCCTAATTGGCACATCAATAGTCTTGCTATAAATATATTAAAAGGTTTGATGATTTCTTTGAATTTCTTTTTAGCAAATATGTGTATTATCGTTTTGATAACGCAAAATAGGAGAGATATAAAATTAAGCAAAGTAAGATAAATGAAATTCAATTCAAAAACCCTAAGCTTGATATTAAATCTGTTATTTTGCTTGTTTATATTTATTATTTAATTTTTTTAGTCTTTATTATTTAATTTTCAAAAAATTCAAAAGTTAATTTTAGAATTTGGTTGACTTTTAATGTTAATGCGATGATAATGGCTAAAAAAATTTTTAATTGTGAATCTTCTTTCAGATACTTTTGACGATTTTGTTGATGATCTACTTTCATCCGATGTGAATTTGTTGAAAGGGGAACTTGATTTTCTGCTTATGCAGCATTTATTTAATTCAACAGATTTGAAGTGTATTAATAAAATTGAAATTAAAGATAACGAATCATTAGCAGCTTAATTTTTTATGAAATTTTTTTATGAAAAGTTTTGGTCCCCAGTTTTTGGGTATATTTTATCAAAATTTGTTTTTTTAATAGAAGGTAAAGAGCAAGATTCTAAAAATAAAAAAAAATAGAGTAATTACTTTTTGTCTTTATAAAGTATTTTTAATTACATAATTTAAGTCAATATATTTTGATAACAACAAAAGTTGTGCTTTAAATTTACGAATATATGCATGTTTGAAATATACATAATTGCTTTTTAGCAAATTTAAATGAACAAAAATAATATGTTGAAGCCATATACAGTGCATTACCGTGATTTTCAAAATATAAGATTAGAAAACTGTTTTTATGCTTTTGACGCTTACGAGGCTAGAACACTTGCAATGGAATTTAATAAGTATATAAATGATCATCCAAACAGTATAGACCTCATAAGATGCGAAAAATGAATAAAGTGTTTTATTAATTTAAAATAATAATCTATTAAACACTCAAGAATTTATCTATAACCGCTTGACTCAACTCACTAGTATTTCCGCTAGCAACAATACCTCCGCGTTGCATAGCATAATATCTATTGGCTTGTCTTACAAAATGCAAATGTTGTTCAACTAATAAAACACCTATCCCTGTATCTCTAATTATCTGGTTAATTGCATTTTCAATGTCTAAAACTATATTTGGCTGAATGCCTTCCGTTGGTTCGTCAAGCAATAGAAGTTGAGGTTTGCCTAGCAATGCTCTTGCAATAGCTAATTGCTGTTGTTGTCCTCCACTAAGATCCCCTCCTTTCCTTTGAAGAAAATCTTTAAGGATTGGGAAGAGATCATAGATGAATGGATCTATTTTCTTGTTCTTAGATAATCCACCCGGTAGAGACTCCATCCCTAACATAAGATTCTCTTCAACTGATAGGTATGGAATAATTTCTCTCCCTTGAGGAACGTAAGCCATTCCTTTCCTAGCCCTCTGATGAGGAGCTTTTCTGTTGATATTTTCACCAATCAAATAAATATCTCCTTTTTTTTGTTTTAACAAACCAATTAGTGATTTCAATAAAGTTGTTTTGCCAACTCCATTTCTTCCAATCAAACAAACCATTTCTCCTGATTTAACGTTTAAATCTACATCTCTAAGAATATGACTCTCGCCATAATATGTATTTAAAGATTTTATTTCAAGTAAATTTTCCATAACTAGTCCTCAGGTCTTCCTAAATAAACATCGATAACTTTTTTGTCTTTTTGTATGGTTTCCATTGTTCCCTCACATAATACTGTGCCCTGATTTAATACTGAAACATTACTATCAAGTCTTCTTATAAATTCCATATCGTGATCTATCACAACTACTGTATTTTCGCCTGATAAAGATTTTAATAAATCAGCTGTAAGATCAGTTTCTTCATCAGTTAAACCAGCAACAGGTTCATCTACTAACATTAAATCTGGCTTCTGTCCTACTAACATGGCGATCTCTAACCATTGTTTTTGGCCATGTGATAAAGATCCAGCTTTAGAATCAACTTTTTGAGATAAATTAACAATCTTCATAAGACGATCAATCTCATTAAGCTGCTCATCCTTAATATTTTTATTTATAAGGTTTAAGGGACTTTTTGGAGTTGTCACCGATATTTCAAGATTTTCTTTAACTGTTAGATTTTCAAAGATTCTTGGACTTTGGAACTTTCTTCCAATTCCAAGTCTGGCTATTTTATGCTCCTTTCTGCCTACTAAAGATTTCCCTTTAAAAATTACTTCACCTTTTGTTGGCTTGACCTTCCCAGTTATTACATCAAGAAATGTTGTTTTACCTGCGCCGTTGGGTCCTATTACAGCTCTTAATTCTCCTTTCTTCAAATTTAAATTAAGTTTATTGAGAGCTAAAAAACCCTCGAAACTAACAGTAATATTTATTAAATTTAGAAGATCTTTATTATTCATTATTACCCTCCTTATTGTTAACTTCTAAGCTTGGATAGGTTTCAATCTTTCTTTTCAAACCTAATCTTTGAAGAAGATTCCTAGGACCATCTCCTTGAATCCATCCTAAAACTCCTTCTGGCAGTGCTGTTACAACTAAGATGAATAAACCTCCTTGAATAAACATCCAGCTAGCAGGTAAAGCTTCACTTACTAGACTTTTTGCATAGTTGATGAAAACTGCTCCTAATATCGCTCCCAATAAAGTTCCTCTTCCTCCAACAGCAACCCATATAACCATTTCTATAGAAAAGGGAACCGTCATAAATTGAGGGGATACTATTCCAGATTGAACGGTATATAAGGCCCCCGAAATTCCTGCGAGACCTCCAGCAATAGAAAATATTATCGTCTTGAATATAACCGGGTTGTATCCTGTAAACCTTACTCTTGGTTCATCATCTCTTATTCCTATAAGAATATTTCCAAATCTTCCTTTAACCACCCACTTTGCAAAAAACCATGCTGCTATTACTAGTATGGCGGTTATCCAAAAGAATAATCTTTGCATGGACTCAGAACCTACCATCTGACCAAATAGCTGTGTTACATCTGTTTTTAATCCATTTGTTCCATTTATAAGCTTTTGTTGTCCATTAAAAAAGTTAAAGAATACGAGAAGAGAAGCTTGAGTAAGTATAGAAAAATAAACCCCTTTGATTCTATTCCGGAAAACAAGAAATCCAATTAAACCAGCAATCAATGCTGGAATTATCCAGATAGAGAAGATGGTAAAAACAGGAGATCTAAACGGTTCCCAGAAAAAAGGTAATTTTTCAACACCATATAAAGCAAAAAATTCAGGAATATTATTTGGAAATTCAGAGGAGCTGGTTATTTGCAGATACATTGCTGCACAATATCCACCAAGTGCAAAAAATATACCTTGTCCAAGACTTAGTAAACCTGTATATCCCCAGATAAGATCAACACCAAGTGCAACTATGGATAATGATAAGTATCTACCTAGAAGGTTTAATCTAAATACAGGGAGTAGAGTTGGTGCTGCAATAATTAAGGCAATTAATATTATCCAAAATGATAATACTATTTTTTTATCAAATTTAATTTTACTTAAGGACATTAGCTTTCAACCATCCTTCCTTTTTGAGGAAATAAACCTGTAGGTTTAAATTGTAAGAATATAACAATTAGTGCAAATATCATTACTCTTGCCATACTTGTGGTCGCAAAAAAGTTAATTGTGTTTGATAAAGGTAAAGGCATATCTGGCCATATTGATAAGAGCCTTCCAGCTCCAATTAAATCAGTCATTATTCCTATTCCAAATGAAGCAAGTACTGTTCCTAATAAATTACCTACTCCTCCCAACACTACAACCATAAAACAACCAACTATATAGTTTCCGCCAACATTAGGTCCTACAGAACCTAAAAGAGATACTGCTACCCCGGCAACTCCTGCTAAGCCAGATCCAATTCCAAAAGTAATTATATCCACTTTTTCAGTAGATATACCAAGACAGTCACTCATTTGTCGGTTCTGAGTAACTGCTCTTATGCGCATCCCCCAAGCACTTTGATTAAGAAATAATGTTATTGCTATTACAGAGATTAGAGTTATGACAATTATCATTAATCTTGTTTTAGGAAATGCAGTGCCAATAATTTCAACTTGACCTCTCATCCATGAGGGCGCTGTTACATCAACATTTCGGGCGCTTGCTCTACTAAGTTTGCTGACAGAGGATGAGATTACGCTACCTGTCAGGACCCCAGTTAAAGCAGCAAATATCCAAGAACTAAATTTAAAATATTTGAAATTTATTGATTCTTTTATTTTTGAAGGGAATGTTGTTGGTAAGAATAAACCAATTAACAGACTTATAACTAGACCGGTCCCATAAGCTAAAGGTACACTTCTGACAAATTGTTGAAGAATTAAGCTTACGCCCCAAGTTGCTAGAAGTGTTTCTAGTGGACTTCCATAAAGCTTTCTTATTATTGTTTTTTCAAGGAGAATGCCTACTACTCCACTAACAATAAAAGCAAGGAAAATAGAAACTATTATGTACGAATTGTAGAAAGGTTTTAATATAGGTAATTTGAAAATTAATTGTGTTACATATGTTGTGTAAGCCCCAAGCATCATTAATTCTCCATGGGCTAGATTTATTACACCCATAAGACCAAAAACAATTGCTAGACCTAATGCGGCAACAAGTAGTACAGATCCGATTGCAACACCATTAAAAAGACTATCGAGAAGTAACTCCAATTTAGAAAAAGAAAATATTTGATTATATAAAATAAAAGGAGGCGTTAACCTCCTTTTATTTTGAAGCATAGGTTTTAATTAGATTAAAGCTTATACTTTTCTCCTTTTGAAGGATCTGTCCAGTCGCATGCAAATCCTTTTGAACTTGGATGCTTTTGGTTCCATGCTTGAGGAAGAACAACTCCTGTCTCTTCAAGGATTGTAAATCCACCCTCTGCATTAATTTGCCCAATTCTTACTGTTTGAGATAAGTGGTGATTAGGCATAACTTCAACAGGACCTTGTGGAGCATCAAACTTTTGTCCAACAAGGGCTTCCCTTACTGCGTTGTCGTCGAATGTTCCAGCATCTTCTACTGCCTGTTTCCATAAATAGACCATGTTATAAGCAGATTCTTGAGGATCAGCTACAACTCGATCTGCTCCCCATCTTTTCTTGAAACTTGCAGCAAATTTCTTAGATGCAGGAGTGTCAATTGACATCATGTAGTTCCAAGCGCCGTAGTGACCTTCAAGGAACTCAGGACCAATTGTACTAATTTCTTCTTCAGCAATTGAATAGTTCATTACGTAGTACCCACTTGAAGGTGTGATACCTGCGTCTTGAATCTGTTTGAAGAATGCAACGTTTTGGTCACCATTAAGAGTATTAATGATTATTCCACCTTCAGGCAAAGCTTTTTTGATTTTTGAGATAATTGGAGCAACTTCAGTATTTCCTAATGGAAGGTAATCTTCTCCAACAACTTTACCTCCTAACTGTTTAACCTGAGCTTTTGTGATTGTGTTTGAAGTTCTTGGGAAAACATAATCAGAGCCTACAAGGAAGAAATCTCCACCAGCTGCAGGAGAACGCTTATACATGAAATCTGTAGCGGGTTCTGATTGTTGGTTAGGTGTGGCTCCTGTATAGAAAATGTTGTTAGAACATTCTTGAGCTTCATATTGAATTGGGTAGTAGAGGAACGCATCTTTTGATTCGTATACAGGTAACATTGCCTTTCTACTTGCAGATGTCCATCCACCAAATACGACAGGAACTCCGTCTTGGTCTATAAGTTTTTTTGATTTTTCAGCAAAAGTTGGCCAGTCAGATGCACCATCTTCAACTATGTATTCTATTTTGTAGCTTTTGCCGCCAACTGTAACACCACCAGCAGCATTTATCTCTTCAATAGCCATTTTTTCTGTATCAACAAGAGTTGATTCAGAGATAGCCATTGTTCCAGATAACGAATGCAAAATACCAACGGTTACTGTGTCATCGAAACTTCCGGAGGTTCCACCTCCACCACAGGAAGTTGCTGTGACAGCAAGTGAGGCAGTAGCTAAACCTGCCAAAATACGCCTTGAAATTCTCATGAATTAGGATAAATTAGGTAATTGACCCTCATTAAGGGGATAAAATAAAAGTTATTAACGAGTGAGGATTAGTTTTGTATCAGTCGTAACTTTTTGTTGAATCCAATATATTAGTAATAAACATTTTTCTAGTTTCGATTGTTGGGTATTTGTGATTCTAAAAATTGAGTTATTTCTTCAACTCCTATGCCGCTACTAAGGTTGGTAAAAAACCAAGGTTTCCCTTTTCTCATAAATTCAGTATCACTTTTCATAATATTTAAATCTGCACCAACTTTATCTGCTAAGTCAATTTTGTTTATTAATAATAAATCCGACCTTGTTATCCCTGGCCCACCTTTTCTAGGAATTTTGTCTCCGGCAGATACATCAATTACATATATTGATAAATCTACAAGTTCTGGACTAAAACTAGATGCTAAATTATCACCTCCACTTTCTACAAAAACAAAATCTAAAGGATTATATTTATTTTCTAAATCTAAAACTGCATTTTTATTTAATGAACAATCCTCTCTTATCGCGGTATGAGGACAACCTCCTGTTTCTACACCAATAATTCTTCCTTCCTCTAAAACCTTTTTATTTATTAGAAAGTTAGCATCTTCTTTGGTGTAGATATCATTGGTGACAACTGCTATCTCATAATTTTTTTTCATCCTTAAGCATAGAGTCTCTACTAATGCAGTTTTTCCTGAACCTACAGGCCCAGCAACTCCTACTCTCAATTTGCTGCTCATAAATTAATTTCTAAAAAGTTTTGTATAAAGGTCATTATGATTTTGTTGTGCCATAGCTAAACCTACATTGCCAAAATAGATGTCATCAATTTCTTTGTCCATAATTTCTTTAGATACATTTGAAATTATTTCTAATAAGTCTTTCTGAATTAATTGTGCTTTTGTTGACCCAATAGGAATAATCCTTAATGCAGCATTAAGTTGGTTTGCACTCCATGCATAGAAAAAATTCTCAACCATTTCTAACTTGGTAATTTCAAAACAATAACAAGCCCAACTCCACGCTAATGACCAGGAGCTTTTTTTATTATTTTCATATAGATATTCAAATCCAAATTCTTTGGTTAATTCAAAGAGAGATTTTGCCATTTGAATTTGTTGTTCTCTCATTTCGAGAGAGTCCTTCGATGAGAGGATCCATTTATCCAAACTCATTAGCTTTTTCAAATTAACTTTTAAATTTTTGCGGTCGTTAATCTCATTGAAAATATCAAAAAAATCTATTAATAGTTTTGCATCTAGTCTAATCTGACCAATTTTTAGTTCACTTATAATTAAGTCTTTTACCGAATTTGAATCTGTTAAATTTTTATTATGAAGATAACTCTCCATTCCCTCCGAATAACAAAATCCTCCAACTGGTAAGTTAGGACTTATTAATAGATATTTTAATAAGTGACTTTTACTCATGACTATGGGCACCTCTTTCCGGAAAAAACTTTTTTTTAGTATTTTTTATATCAACTTTAAAATTAAGAAGCATGTTTTGAATAACATAATCACTTTTTGTTAGAAGAATATCTTCTTCAATTTCTACTTCTACATGCCTATTTCCTAGATGATAAGCAGTTTTAATAAGTTCAATTTTAGAATTGGAACTTACTTCAATTAAATTTTCTGTTTTGGCAATTATCTCTACATAAAAATTGGACAAATTAGTTGAAAGAATATCTCCATCATTTAATTTGCCCTCTCTAGGTAATTGTAAAATTATTTCTTGATCACAATCAGTTAATTTTTTACCTCGTAAGATTCTTCTTTCATCAGAACTTAGTGTAAGTTTTAAAAATGAACCTATTCTAGGTTTTTCCTTAATCCAATCAGTTACAACTATTTGTTTATTCATTCTCATAATCAAATTTTTTGGTTACTTTAATTTAGTAATTAAAGAAAACAATTTATGATTAAAACTCCTTGGGAAGGTAATTGTTTCTTAAATTTTTTCAATAATAAAGCAAGTTTAGGAAATGTTGATAAAACAATCTTTAAATCTAAATCAACTTCTCCTTATAAGTTATTGAAGTCTACTCATGATAAAGAGGGCAGATGCATTTTGCCTGTTCTTCATACTGCAGGGGGATTGGTAGGAGGCGATTTACTCGACTTTAAGGTAAATCTTGAAAAAAACTCTAAGGTTTTGTTGACGACTTCTTCAGCTCAGAAAGTATATGGATCAGTTGGAAGATCTAAAATCAATCCAAAAGGAAGTTTTTCAAAGCAAAAGAATCTCATAAACATTCTTGAAAATTCTCATTTAGAGTTTCTTCCCCAAGAAACAATCATCTTTGCAAATGGTTTATATGAGCAAATTTTTAAAGTATCTATTTCAGAAACTTCAAGTTTTTTATTTACTGATTTAATAAGACTTGGAAGATCTTCTTCCGGAGAATCTATTGAGAGCGGAGTTTTTAGGTCTAAATTAGAAATTATAAGAAATAATGATTTACTTGATGATTGGGAATATGTTGATCAGATTGAATTATCTAAGGCAAGTTTTATGGCTAAGTCAGGCATGGATTACATGCCCGTTTTTGGATCCTTAATTTGGATTTGCGAAAAAGATTTTTCCAAGTCAAAAATAAATTATCTTGTAGGAAATATAAAAAAGATTTTCAATGAAACTAATAATAATTTATCTATTGGAACCCTTGAAAATGGAATCTCTGTAAGATTCCTAGGGAGTTCTTCTCAAGATGCTAGAAAATGTTTTTTTTGTATTTGGAAACAAATTAGGTCTATTTGTGGATTTTGTGAGCCAAAATATCAAGGTGTATGGCCTTTACAAGATTCTATGAATTATTAATTATGTTCATAAAGAACCTTTTTTAAGAATTTATAGATTAATTTTTTATTATGCATCTTTCACCTCAAGAAAAGGATAAGTTATTGATTTTTTCTGCTGCGCTTTTAGCTGAAAGAAGGCTTAGTCGAGGTCTTAAGCTTAATTATCCTGAAACAATTGCTTTTTTAAGTTTTCAAGTTCTTGAAGGAGCACGAGATGGTAAAAGTGTTAGTCAATTGATGTCAGAAGGAACTACCTGGCTTTCAAAATCGCAAGTTATGGAGGGCATTCCTGAAATGGTTGATGAAGTTCAAATAGAAGCGGTTTTCCCAGATGGCACTAAATTAGTCACTATACACAATCCTATTAATTAGTTATGAGTAATTTAATTCCTGGCGAAATAATTCCTGAACAAGGTGAAATCGAACTAAATGTTAGTAAGCAAGTTAAAACAGTAACTGTTTCTAATTCTGGAGATAGACCCGTGCAAGTTGGATCTCACTATCATTTTTATGAAGCAAACAATGCTTTAATTTTTGATCGAGAAATAACACATGGTATGCGTCTTGACATTCCTGCAGGAACAGCAATTAGATTTGAACCGGGTGATACAACAGATGTCAAATTAGTGCCATTTTCAGGTTTAAGAAATGCATATGGTTTTAATTCATTTGTTAATGGTTCTTTAGATAGTTAAAATTATGTCTTATAAAATTGATAGAAAAACTTATGCTCAAACTTACGGACCCACTACCGGAGATAGAGTAAGGCTTGCTGATACCGAACTTTTTATAGAAGTAGAAAAGGATTTAACTACATACGGAGATGAAGTTAAATTTGGTGGAGGTAAAGTTATTCGAGATGGGATGGGACAGTCTCAAGTAAGTAGAGCTGATGGAGCTGTAGATACCGTAATAACTAATGCTTTGATCGTAGATTGGTGGGGAATAATTAAGGGTGATGTGGGTATAAAAGATGGAATGATTTTTGAAATTGGTAAGGCCGGCAATCCTGATATCCAGGATAATGTTGATATTGTTATTGGTGCATCAACAGAAGTAATAGCTGGAGAGGGGCATATTCTAACTGCGGGTTCAATAGATACCCATATTCACTTTATCTGTCCCCAACAAATTGAGACAGCACTAGCCTCTGGAATTACAACCATGTTGGGAGGAGGAACTGGACCTGCAACTGGTACAAATGCTACCACTTGTACTCCGGGTTCTTTTCATATTTCAAGAATGCTTCAGTCTGCAGAAGCATTTCCCATGAATTTAGGTTTTTTTGGAAAAGGAAACTCAACAAATGAGAACAATCTTATTGATCAGGTTGAGGCTGGCGCATGTGGATTGAAGCTTCATGAAGATTGGGGAACCACTCCTTCGACAATAAATTCTTGTCTAAATGTTGCAGATAAGTTTGACGTGCAAGTATGTATTCATACTGATACTTTGAATGAGGCAGGTTTTGTTGAAGATACCATCAACGCTATAGCAGGAAGAACTATTCATACTTTTCATACCGAAGGCGCAGGTGGAGGACATGCTCCAGACATTATAAAAATCTGTGGAGAAAAAAATGTTCTTCCTAGTAGTACGAATCCAACAAGACCTTATACCAGGAACACATTAGAAGAACATCTTGACATGTTAATGGTTTGTCATCATTTAGATTCTAAAATCCCAGAAGACATTGCATTTGCTGAATCAAGGATCAGAAGAGAGACTATTGCAGCTGAGGATATCTTGCATGATATAGGTGCCTTTTCAATTATTGCAAGTGATTCTCAAGCTATGGGAAGAGTTGGTGAAGTAATTACAAGAACTTTTCAAACCGCACATAAAATGAAAGTCCAAAGGGGACCGCTATCGCAGGATTCTGATAGAAACGATAATTTTAGAGTAAAGAGATATATTTCTAAAGTAACGATTAATCCTGCAATAGCTCATGGTATTGATAAACATGTTGGTTCTATAGAAAAGGGTAAAATTGCGGATTTAGTATTGTGGAAACCTTCCTTTTTTGCGGTAAAGCCTGAATTAGTTGTTAAAGGAGGATCTATAGTTTGGTCCCAAATGGGAGATGCAAATGCTTCAATTCCTACTCCAGGTCCTGTACATGGTCGACCTATGTTTGCAAGTTTCGGTCAATCTTTAATTAAGAGTTCTTTTACCTTTTTAAGTAAAAATTCAATTGAACAAAATATTCCAAATAAATTAGGCTTACAAAAGAAATGTATTGCCGTAGAAAATACCAGAAATATTAATAAATCAAATTTAAAACTTAATACTAAACTACCAAATATTTCAGTTGATCCTCAAACTTATGAAGTTTTTTCTGATGGAGAACTTCTTACTTGTGAACCACTTGATGAAGTTCCAATGGCTCAAAGGTACTTTTTACTTTAGAAGTTTTTAATTAATTCTTTTTCTGTTGTCTTTATATCTTGTGAACCAGCAATTGCCAAATCTTCTTGCAGTTTGTTCTCACAAGATAGAACTCTTGACCAACTTGGTAATTGTTGTGTCGTAGGGCAAGCTAAGTAATCTTCTGTAGCAGGCCTCAATAGTTTGGCAAATTTTTGTACGGATAGTTCTTCTTCATGCCTATCGTATGGAAGTTGATTAACTGCTGAATCTAATCCAAATTGTTTTACCCGATCTTCCCCAACTCTTTTGTAAAGAACTTCTAAGGTCGCTAGTTGAGTACTTGTTAAGGTCTCTGCTTGATGCTCCATAAGACCTCTTAAAACACTTGAAAGTATTTCTGTACACATTTTTTGTAATCCTTCTTTAGATGAATCACCAATATTCTTATGTTTATGATCAAACAAACCTAGGTCAACTTGAGCTATTTTGGAGGTTCTTACGTTCCTGTAAACTTCTGATAATAAACCTATTTCTAAACCCCAGTCACAAGGAATTCGTAAATTCATAGCAAGGTCTTTAGTGAAAGCAAACTCACCAGCTAATGGATATCTAAATGATTGAAGATATTGTAAAAAAGGACCCTTCCCCACTAATTGCTCAAGACTTGCCAATAAAGGACCCACAAATAATCTTGTTGCTCTACCTTGCAATTGATTGGTCTCTAAGGATAATCTGCTGTAAAAAGCCTTTACATATGATATTCCGTATGATTCATCCAGAAGTGGAAGTATCATTCTTGAGGGATACAAAGGACTAAAAGTTCTAATATCAGCGTCAAAAAGAGCAACAACTTCTGATTTTCTCGTCGCAACACCTATGCCTTGCCAGACAGCCCACCCTTTGCCTGGAGTTCCTAAAAGTTCTAAGCCATTTTTTTCTTGGCTTTTTAATAGTTCTATTACAGAGGGAGAATTAGTCCATTGAACGTGAACTGGAAATGGCATTGAGTCAAAAAATGATTTTGCTGCTTTAACTTGCTCAATAGTTTTTGCAGAGAGAGCAATAACTAATTCATTTAAGCCTGTAAGGTCTTTTAAAACTTCTCTTATGTCTTTTAATGCTGGACGCTCAAACTCTTCATATAAGCAAGGTATTAATATGCTAGTTGATCTTTTTTTTAGACTTTTGTTTAATTCTTTAAGTAAATTTCTTGTAACACCATATTCATGTATTGTTGTGATTAACCCTTGTTGAAAGTCCATTTTCTAATTGATGTGCAGAATAGTATTAATACTTCGTTGATTTTTTCAAAGTGAAGCAAATTGATTCAGAGAAAAAATTAGATAGATTAAAGATTGATAAATTGTTAAAAACAATTTATTCAAATAATACTACAGAAGAAATTAATTTTATTTCAAATCAATTATTGCAGATTTTAGATGATTTCTCAGAGAAATCTGCTTATGAAGAAATAAGAGATAAGGAAAGATGGAATGAATCTCATTCTGTTTTGATAACTTATGCAGATAGTATTTATAAAAATGGCGAGGCAACTTTAATAACTCTTAGCGAGTTGTTAAGTAAACATTTTGGCAGTCTTTCTAAAGTTGTACATATTCTTCCTTTTTTGAAATCTACAAGTGATGGAGGTTTTGCAGTTTCAAGTTATGATTCCTTAGAAGAAAAATTTGGTGGTTGGGATGATCTAAAAAGTATTTCTAAAAATCATGATTTAATGGCTGATTTAGTATTGAACCATATCTCTTCATCTCACCCTTGGGTTCAACAATTTATCAAATCCCAAGAACCGGGTATATCAAATGTCTTTTCACCGAAACAAAATCTTGACTGGTCAAATGTTGTAAGGCCAAGGAGTTCATCCTTGTTTTCTCAAATAAATACTGAAGATGGTCCTCAACAAGTTTGGACAACTTTTGGTCCAGATCAAATTGATTTGAATTGGCATAATCCAAGAATGACTATTGAGTTCTTAGATTTAATTATTACTTATTTATCTAATGGAATTAAATGGTTCAGGCTTGATGCTGTAGGTTTTATTTGGAAGGAATCAGGGACAACTTGCTTGCATTTACCAAAAGCACATTCAATTGTGAAACTCTTAAGAGTTCTTTTAAATAATCTTCTTTATGATGGTGTTTTAATCACTGAAACTAATGTTCCTCAGAAGGAAAATCTATCTTATCTGATTCCTGATGATGAAGCCCATATGGCATATAATTTTCCATTGCCACCTCTTCTCCTAGAGGCAATTATCACTTCAAGAGCTGATATTCTAAACTCATGGATTTTTGATTGGCCCACATTACCTGAGGATACAACTTTATTTAATTTCACTGCATCGCACGATGGTGTTGGGCTAAGAGCTCTTGAGGGTTTAATGAATGATCAGAGAATTAAAGATTTATTAATTAATTGTGAGAAAAGAGGTGGACTAGTAAGTCATAGACGTTTATCAAATGGTGATGATAAACCTTATGAATTGAACATTAGTTGGTGGAGCGCAATGGAAGACTCCAGTAGAGATTCTAAAAGATTTCAATATGAGAGATTTATTTTAAGTCAATTATTAGTAATGGCTCTAAAAGGGGTTCCTGCTTTTTATTTACCCGCATTACTAGCTTCAGAAAACGATATCAAAAGTTTTTCTATGACAGGTCAAAGAAGAGACCTGAATAGAGAAAAATTTAAATCAGAAAATCTTTTAGCGGTTATAAATAATCCTGAATCTAATGCTAATAAAAACTTAAAATATCTTCGTAATGCTATGGATGTCAGATCTCAATTAAAACAATTTCACCCCTGTTCGGAAATGAAATGTTTGTCTAAAGGTAGAAGTGATATTGTTGTAATAAAAAGAAGTAAAGGTCCTGAGTCTGTTTTTGCAATTCATAATATGACTGAAAATAAAATTAATTATCAATTGAATGATAATGATCTGCCAAAAATAATTGATAATGATTTCAATACCAAAGATTTTTTAACATCTACTAAATATAATTGCAAAAATATAAGTCTTGATCCTTTTCAAGTAATTTGGCTTAGTGCTTTATAAAAATGATAGAAAATTCCTCTGTTTGGGTAGTAAGTGATGTAGATGGAACTTTAATGGATCATTCTTATGATTTATCACCTGCAAGAGAAACTATAAAAAAACTACAAAAATTATCTATACCTATAATTCTTTGTACAAGCAAAACCGCTTCTGAAGTAAAAGTTATTAGAAAGGAACTTAACTTGACGGATCCTTATATTGTTGAGAATGGTGCGGCAATATATGGTGAATCTCTTAAAAAAGTGAATGGAGAAATTATTCTTGGAATAAAATACGAATCTCTTGAAGAAATCTTAAATTTTATTTCTAATGAAATCGATTATAAACTTACTCCTCTTAATAATCTCACTGATCAAGAAGCAACTAATCTAACTGGTTTAGAGGGTAACTCATTGAACTTAATGCGTGATAGGCATTGGAGCATGCCCTTTTTGAATCCGCCAAGTTATTTAGAAGAGAAAATAATTAACTGCTGTAAAAAATTTAATGTTGATATTTTTAAGGGAAATAGAATGAGTCACTTATTATCTACAGATTCTAATAAAGGTAAAGCAATAAATGCTCTTAAAGAATATTCAAATATTAAAGATATTGAAATTATAGGTTTGGGTGATTCTCCTAATGATTTGCCTCTACTTTTAAACTCAGATATTAAAATTGTTATTCCTGGAATTAATGGACCTAACTTAAATTTACTAGATCAATTAAAAAATTTAAAATTTACTTTAGCTTCAGAACCAAATGGATATGGTTGGAAAAACGAAATAAATAAATTGATAAATAAGCGAAAACTAAGTTAGAAATATGAAGGATTTAGATATTAATTTTCCTCTTGATAAATTTGAAAAATTGATTATTGATATTGGCTGGAAATCCTTGGAAGATTGGTTCAATTTTTGGAATAAACAAAGAAATATTCTTTCAATTGATCAATATTGGAACAATAAGGCAAGTGATGATTGGATTTGGGGTTTAGCTTTGCCTATTTTATCTCAGGCTTATAGATTTCATAATAATTTTTCTAATAGAAAAATTATTGGGATATCAGCTCTCCCTGGAACAGGCAAAACAACCTTAGGTAAGTGGCTTGAGGCAATATCCTTAAATTTAAATTTCAAAATTGCTGTTATTTCTATTGATGATTTTTATCTCCCTTCTGATGAAATGAAATTAGCAATTAAAAATAACCCTTGGAATGTATCAAGAGGTTTTCCTGGTAGTCATTCAGTAAAATTAATGTATGAAAAATTATCAAATTGGAAAATAAATGGAAAGTTAAATGTACCTGTTTTTGATAAATCACTTAGGAATGGCTTAGGAGATAGATCTCATTGGAGATTTGATAATCCTGATTTAGTAATTCTTGAGGGGTGGTTTTTAGGAATTGAACCTTGTTCAATTTATGTTAAAGATCAACATATACAGTCAACAGACTTAAGTCCAAAGGAATCTTCTTACACATTAAAAATTCAAAATAATTTGAAAGAATATTTAGATGTTTGGGGTTTAATAGACAATATTTGGCATTTAAAGCCAGTGAAGTTTGAATATATGAATATGTGGAAGACCTTTCAAGAAAAAGAAATGCTTTTACAGAAAGGCAATGCTCTTCAAGATGAGAAATTATCTCATTTCTTGAGGATGCTTAATGTTTCTATTCCCCGAAAAAGTTTTGATTTTATAAATTCTTATGCGCTTTTATTAATTGATCAAGAAAGAAATTTAATTGAGGCTGGATTAAATTTGTAGCATTTTCTAATTTTCTTTTTTTTCAGTAATTTTTTATACATTTTTTATAGTTCTTAATGGTGTTTAATTGAACATATTTTATATTTAGGGATGGTTGAGTTTTCTTACAAAAATGAAGGCTGTAGGATGGTTGTTTTGAGATGTATTGGCCCATCAAATTTTTTCTTAGAGAGAGTCTTATTTCCAACTGACATTCTTACTTTTATGGCCCCAAATGATTCAAGAGTTGAAATCTGGGGAAATGAATTATATGGCCCTAAGTTGGAAGAAAGAATAAGAATTTCTGCTGATAATGAAGATTCGACTTTAGTTGCATAGAACGGATATTATCTAATTGTCTTCGAGTCAAAATTTTTTACAAATACCTTGTTTTTATTGATATTATCAAACTAGTTTTAGTTTTATAGATGTCTTATTTTTCTTCCTTTGCTATAGGCGGTTTTGTTCCTTCTGCAGCTATAGCTGGAGTTTTACTCTTAGTTGGGTTAGGAGCCTTCTTTTATCTTGGGATTAAAGGACCAACAGATTATTAAACATGAAGTTTTTGATCAAATTGTAATTTTAATTTTTGATAACCCGCTTGAATAAGTTAACACTATGGATTTAACAACTATTTTATTTATATTAAGTTTGCCTTTCGTTTTATTAACAGTTTATTTTGGGACAAAAAATGATTTTTACGAGAGTGAAAACTATAAAGGTGATGGTTGTGCTCACGATGTTAAAAGGTAACTTTATTACTAATCACCTCTAAATACACATGTCCATCTACTATCAAATTGCCAAACTGGTTTGTATATTTCATTAGTAATCTTTTCGCCTGCTTTATTACATGTATCTAAATCTTTCATGGGAATAGAATGTAAGGAAGGACTTGTTATTCCACTAACCTCTGGCCTTCCTCCAGGCCCTTGTCTATAAGTTCCAATAATTAACCAATACTTAGCTTTCGCAGAACCAGAAAAGATTGAGGAAAGAAGAAAAAATAATATTAAGATAGATTTTTTTTCATTTTTCCATACTACCTTTTAATTTTTAAATGTAAATTGCTATTAATTAAATAGGTAATTTAATAATTTTTGGAATATTTAAAATTTGTTTTATATGGATTAATTCAAGGGTTGACTGAATTTATCCCTGTAAGTAGTACAGCTCATTTGAAAATTTTATCTCTTTTTTTAGGTATCGATGATCCTGGAGCATCTTTGTCCGCCACTATTCAACTTGGCAGTGTTTTAGCATTGGCTTTGTATTTTAGGAATGATATTTTTAGTTTCAGAAGTCAATCATCTCAAAAATTTCTTGAATATCTCTTAAATGAAAGATTATTAAGGTCTATTTTGATTGGTACGATCCCAATTGTTTTATTTGGGGGGAGTATAAAAATATTTATCCCTTCCTTCTTTGAAAACGTTCTCCGTTCAAATTTATCAATAGCATTGGTCTCATTTCTAATGGCTTTTTTTATGTACTTGGCAGATAATTCGAAAAGAGGTTCTATTAATATTAAAAACCATAATTATTCAGATAGTTTTTTGATAGGTTTCTTTCAGGCATTTTCCATTTTCCCAGGTGTTTCAAGATCGGGGGTTACTATTTCTAGCGCTCTAATATCAGGATGGGAAAGAGCCGATGCTGTGAAATTTTCTTTTCTTTTAGGGCTGCCAGCTATCTCTCTTGCTGCGATTGTTGAGTTTATTTCTTCTTTTAATGATTTTTTTTCATTGGGTTTCCTCCCTCTTTTAGTTGGTCTTATTACTACATTTTTGTCATCTTTACTAGCTATAGATGTCTTATTAAAGTATTTTGCTTCAAATGGGTTGAAAATATTTATTATCTATCGAGTTATTTTTGGTGTAGTAATTCTTTTGAATTTATAATTGGATGAAAAAAAAATTTTTTCAATTGTGTTAAGGTTTTAAAAAAAATTCTTTCTAATGAACATTTTCATATCTTTCCAACTAGGTGAAGTGGAAGTATCAAATTTTACTATATTGGTTTTAGCTTTTTTTTCTTCTTTTACATTCATAGCGGTAGGCATAAGTTCATATAAACTATACAAATCGCTTATTAATGAAGAAGATAAGTAATCGGAACGGCGGGATTTGAACCCACGACCCCCACTACCCCAAAGTGGTGCGCTACCAAACTGCGCTACGCCCCGTGTCTTTACTATAAAGATTAGATTGATTTAAATGTTATTCTTTATAGGATTGTTATCAGATCTCAATACACACTTGTCAATTCCCCAATTAAAGTTTTCCCAGATATGTTCTTCTAATTTATAGTTGCTTCCAGTAAAAACTCCTAACTTAACTTTTGTAGGTGAGGCGGAACAATACTGCCTACTTCCAGCTGATGCAAGATATTGTTGATGGTATTGTTCCGCATAAAAATATGAATCAATCATTTTTATTTCCGTTTCAATTAAACCGAGATTTTTTTTACTTAATTCCGATTGATATTGTTCTTTACTGGATAATATGGTTTTAATATTATTTTCATTTTTGTAATATATTGCTGATCTATATTGTGTTCCAATATCATTACCCTGCCTATTTTTTTGAGTAGGGTCATGACATTCCCAAAACATTTTTAATAAATCACTTACGTCTATTTCTCTTTTATCCCATATAACTCTTACAACTTCTGAATGACCAGTTAAACCTGAACAGACTTCGTAATAAGTTGGATTGTATTTTTTACCTCCAGCATAACCTACAGAAGTTGTGACAACTCCAGGAAGTTTCCAAAAACATTTTTCAGCTCCCCAGAAACAACCACATCCAAAAAATATTTCATCTTCTTCTACATTAGGATATTTTTTGATTTCTGTTTTTAATATTCTATGTAATGAATAAGAATCATTAGTTAAATTCACCTTGTCATTATTCATAATATTTTTCAGGAATTTAAACATAATTTAAATCTTTTAATTATAAATAAAAAAATCTCTTTTAGCTCTTAACAATTCTGGTAGCTAGTTCTCTTTCCCAAAGTTGTTTATATAGCCCATTCACTTTCACTAAATCTTTATGAGACCCTTCTTGTACTATTTCTCCTTTATCCATTACTAAAACCCTATCACAGGTGGCTGCCACAGAAAGTTGGTGACTAATCATCATGATTGTTTTATTACTTCTATCACTCATTTCATCTATTATTCTTGCTGCTGTTTTATTATCTACGCTTGCTAAAGCATCATCAAGAACAACAATAGGAGAATTAATAAGTAGTGCTCTTCCAAGCGCGGTTCTTTGCCTTTGTCCACCACTTAATGTAATACCTCTTTCGCCAACAATAGTTTCAAACCTTTGAGGAAAATTATTGATATCCTCAATTAATCCAGCTTTTGAAGCGCTTTCTTTAACTAAATTTTTAGAAGCCTTGGGTTCTCCAAAACTTAGGTTTTCTGAAATTGTAGAAGTAAATAAGAATGCTTCTTGAGGAACAATTGAAATATTTTTTCTAAGATCGCTTAATTTTAGAGTTTTTACATCAATACCATCTAAAAATAATTGGTTGTCTGGAATTTCAATCGTCCTTCCTAGACACTTTGCTAGTGTTGTCTTGCCACAACCTACCGGGCCCACTATTGCAATAAGTTCTCCAGGATAAATTTTAAAATTGAGATTATTTAATGAATTAAATTTTGATCCTGGATACTTTATTGTTAAATTTTTTGCTTCTAAGAATCCTTTAACCTTTCTTTTTAAAGATTTAGTTTCTGCTCTATCTACAATGTTTGGGTTATTCTGAAAGATTTCTTCCACACGATCTAAACTTACTTGACCAAGTTGAAAGGTATTTAAGGTAAAACCTAAAAGAGCTGTTGGGAAGACAAGTCTTTCTACGTAAAGGATTAAAGCGACTAATCCACCTATCGAAATAAATCCACTTTCAAGTTGAAAAGTTCCTAATGATAATAAAATCAATAATGAAATGGAGGAAATCCCTTGTAACAAAGGGAATAAGGTACTCGCTGTTCTTGCAAGTTTTATCGCTGAATTTCTATAGTCATTATTATATATGTCGAATTCTTTTTTCTCAGCATTCTCTTGGGCATAAATTTTAATAGCGCTTATACCAGATAGATCTTCTTGTATTAGATCACTAAGTTTTGATAATGATTCTTGTTGAGCTTTTCTTTGTTTAACCATTCTGCCGCCAAATAGACTTACAATTCCAAGTATTAGTGGAAATATCATTAAAGCTGATATTGTTAATGTTTTATTAATCGAAAACATTGATGGAATAGTGAATGAATAGGCTAAGACAATGTTGCATAAGCTTAAAACTGTAAAACCTAAAAGTCTTCTTATGTTTTCAACATCGCTGGTAGCTCTGCTAATAATGTCTCCACTACCTTTTTTTTGAATCCATTCTGGATCTTGAATAAGTAAATGGTCAAAAAGTTTTTGACGAAGATTTACTTCTACTTTTCTACCTATACCGAAGACTATTTGTCTTGAAAATAATCTTATTAAACCCATACAAGTTGCTAAAAATATTAACCACAAAGATTTAGAAATAACAAAATTCGAAGAAAACCCATTTTGTAATTGGTCAATTATATTTTTTACTTCTAAGGGTATTACAACACTTAGTATATTTACTAATAAGAGAGCTAATGCTCCATATAAGAATTCTTTTTTGTAGGGTCTTAGGTATTTAGATATAACTTCTATCTTTAAATTTGTCATTTCATTTTGCCGATATGATTAAGATAATGTTTCATTTTTGAATATGTGAGCTAATTTTATAAATGATTCAGTATTTATTTATGAGTAACGAGCAAACTCATCCATTACATGAAACAGACAAGAACATTATAGATTCCCTTATCGCAAAAAAAACACCAGAAGATCTTGACTATATAAATTTAGCTAGATTAATTAATCGTTATAACAATTTCCCAGGAGAAATTGAAATTAAAAACGATATTGAAAAAATTTTAAATTTTTGGAAGATCACTAAAATAGAACTTTTTTCCAAAACAAAAAGTATGTGGTCAAATAGCTTCAGGCCTTCTAATACAAATAAAGATTTAGTTGGCTCAGGTTTTGATACCTCAAATTGATCACAATAATGTCTCTTGAATAAATAAATGTCTTCTGATCTATCAAACGCTGAAATCCTAAATAATTTGTTGGAGGGAATGGACCTTGATGAATTAACTTCTAGATCTTTAATGCAAAGATGGCTTAATGGTCAAATTTCAGATGTTGAGACAGGAGCTTTTTTAAGTGCCTTGAGAGCAAAGGGTTCTACAGGTATCGAACTATGTTCTATGGCTGAAGAACTCTTAAATGTTTGCGAATTACCAGTTGAAAGACCAAATTTGTATTTGGTAGATACTTGTGGAACAGGGGGAGATGGAGCTAATACATTCAATATTTCAACTGCGGTAGCATTTGTAGCTGCATCTTGTGGGGTAAAAATTGCAAAACACGGAAATAAAAGTGCTAGTGGAAAAGTTGGCTCTGCTGATGTTTTGTTGAATCTTGGTTTGAATTTAGATTGTTCATTAGAAAAAGTAATCAAAGCTGCAAGTGAAATTGGAATAACTTTTTTGTTCGCACCTGTTTGGCATAAATCTTTAATAAAACTAGCTCCACTGAGAAAGACCCTTGGAATAAGGACAGTATTTAACCAACTTGGACCATTGGTAAATCCTTTAAGACCTAATGCACAAGTTTTGGGAGTTGCTTCTGAGGATCTTTTAAAACCTATGGGAAGCGCTCTTTTAAAAATGGGTATGAATAGAGCAATAGTCGTCCATGGTTCTGGTGGTCTTGATGAAGCTTCGCTTCAAGGAGAAAATAAATTAGTATTTGTTGATAATGGGGAATTACGGTTTTCAAAAATAAATATTTCAGACTTTAACCATGAAAATATATCTAACGAAAAGCTTGTGGTTTCTGATCCTGAGTCTAACGAGGAGATATTAAAGTCTGTCTTAGATGGTTCTGGACAAAAATCTCATATTGATGTTGTTGCCTTGAACTCTGCTTTGGTGCTTTGGGCCGCAGGCATTGAGGATGATTTAAATGAAGGATTCAATAAATCTTTATTTTCGATAAATCAAGGAGATCCTTGGAAAAAGTTTTTACTATTAAAAAATTATTTATATACAAATTAATTAATTTCAAATTGATGATTAATCCATATAAGAAAAACGCGAAATTGGTTTTAAGTAATGGAATTGTATTCCCAGGATTCTTTTTTGGTGCTTCTGGCACAGCCATTGGTGAAATAGTTTTTAATACAGGAATGACCGGATATCAAGAAGTTATCACTGACCCAAGTTATTATGGACAAATTTTAACATTTACTTATCCAGAGATTGGGAATACTGGTATTAATTTTGAAGATTCAGAATCGAATATTAATGTTAAAAGTATAATTGTTAGAAATTTTTCATCTAATAGCAGCAATTGGAGATCTAAAAAGAATTTTAATCAATGGTTAGTTGAGAAAAATATTATAGGTTTACATGGAATTGATACAAGGGCTCTTGTTAAAATCTTAAGATCTAATGGCGCGATGAATGGAATTATTACTTCTATAGATAAAACGGATGAAAGTTGTTTTAAGTTAATTCAGGATACACCAAAGATGGAGGGTTTAAATTTATCAAAAATTGTTTCAACAAAGCAAAAGTATTTATGGAACAGTCATACTCAAACAATTTTTGATTTAAGAAAAAGATATGATGAATCTTCTAAAAAGTTAAAAATAGTAGCAATTGATTTTGGAATTAAAAATTCAATTCTAAATAGACTTGTATCCCATGGTTGTGAAGTTTTGGTTTTACCTTCTCGAGTTTCTCTAAATGATGTACTGTCTAAGAAGCCGGATGGTATATTTTTCTCAAATGGTCCAGGTGATCCTTCTTCTGTTTCTGAAGGTATAGAGTTAGCAAAATCACTCATAGAATATGGTGAAATACCTATGTTTGGTATTTGCCTTGGCCACCAAATATTTGGATTAGCATTAGGAGGTTCAACTTATAAATTACCTTTTGGACATCGTGGTTTAAATCATCCTTGTGGTGAAAATAATAAAATTGAGATAACTAGTCAGAATCATGGCTTTGCTATTGACCCCAATTCTCTCTCAAAGGACATAGTTAGAATTACCCATTTTAACCTTAACGACAATACTGTGGCTGGCCTAGAGGTTTATGATAAGCCTATTTTTAGTGTGCAGTATCATCCAGAAGCAGGACCTGGCCCACATGATTCAGATTATTTATTTAAAAAATTTGTTTCTCTAATGTTAGAAAGATGTTGACATATTGTTTTCTTTTGATTTGATAATTACATTTGATATATTAATTTTTTGGAGGTATTAGATCATAGAGGATTTTCAGAAGTTAACCGTTTCTTTGAGAGGAAACCTTGAGGTTACAACAAATATTATGGTTTTTACTTTTAAAGGCCAACTAGATGCTTTCTCAGAAAAACAATTTAAGACCTTTGTTACTAATAATTTAAAAAATGACCTCCCATTCATTATTGATCTTACAAAAATAGATTTTTTAGATTCCTCTGGTCTTGGAGCACTTGTTCAAACTGCAAAAGAATGCAAAAAATCGAAACTTGGTTTCTCTGTCGTGGGCAATTCGAGAGTGGCCCAAACAATTAAACTTGTTCGCTTGGGAGATTTTCTTAACTTGAAGTCAAACCTTGAAGATGCATTAAATTATTTAAAGAATTGAATTATTGGATTCAAAACTTGGTTCCATATGGATCTCCCGATGATATTGGTGTTATTCAACTTGCTTGGCTTGGAGATTCGGTATGGGAGCTCCACCAAAGACTAAGGCATGTTCATATTCCTTTAAAATCTAAAGATCTCCATTTATCTGTAGTAAACGAAGTAAAAGCAAAATCTCAGTCAAAATCATTAAGTCAAATTGAACATCTATTAAATTCAAATGAAATGGATCTTATTAGGCGTGCTAGAAATAAAACAAAGAGATATCCAAAATCTTCAGATCCCGCCATATACTCTAGAGCAACTGGTTTTGAAACTCTCATTGGCTGGCTTTTTTTAAAGGATCCTCAAAGATTATCAACACTTTTTGAATATTTAGAATTAAAAATGAATTGAATCTATGAAAAACTTCTCAAATAAATTTCACGGAAAAAATAATAAAGAATACAAAAAAAATTTAGATTTTGGTTACGATTCAAAAAATAAATATCGTTCAGAAAAAAATGATAGATTTTTGAACAATTCCCCTAAAAATAAGAAAGTTGAAAATTTAAAAAAAAATGATGAAAAAAATAATTTTTCGTCTTTCAAAAGAAGAAATTCAAGATTTAAATCTAATACAGAATTTCCTAATAAAAATTCGGATATTCATCATGAGTTTACTAATAAGAGAAATTTTGATGATTGGATATGGGGGAAACATTCGGTTTATGAGGCTCTTAGTAGTGATAGAGCGATTAATAGGATTTGGTGTACATCGGAAATTTTCTCTTCAGACAAATTTTATATTTTGCTTAAGGATCTTAAATCAAAAGGAGTTCTTATTGAAGAAGTTTCTTGGAACAGGCTTTCGCAATTAACATATGGTGCTTCACATCAAGGTGTCGCATTGCAATTAGCATGCTCTAAAACAATATCACTAGAACAATTAATCGATTTTTCTAAACACAATTGTCCAAATCCCATAATAGTCGCTTTAGACGGTATAACTGATCCTCATAATGTTGGTGCGATTATAAGGTCAGCGGAAGCATTTGATTGCAAAGGTGTAATTATTCCTCAAAGAAGGTCTGCAGGATTGACTGGAACAGTCGCCAAGGTAGCTGCAGGAGCCTTAGAACATCTTCATGTAAGTAGAGTTGTTAACTTAAATAGAGCACTTGAGGAACTTAAGAGAAATGGCTATCTTGTTGTTGGCTTATCTGGAGATGCTCAATTATCTATTTCAAATTTTCAAGAAAAAGCACCTTTGGTAGTTGTAGTTGGCTCTGAAGATAAAGGTATTTCTTTGCTTACTCAAAAAAAATGCGATTTTATATTAAGCATTTCTCTTAAAGGTAAGACTTCAAGTTTAAATGCCTCTGTGGCGGCCGCCATATCCTTATTTCACTTGACAGGTAAATAGTTTTTATTGTTTATAAACCCTGTTTTTAAAGACAACTAAAATGTTGTTGTTTCAATATATTTAAATGATTAATAAATATTTATTGAATTTTAACTACAAAATTGTATAGAATTTAACAAGAATTAATGGTTTGATAGACCAAAAAAATTGATTAGAAACTTTGGAAACAAACTCGGTTTAGCCTGGTGGGCCAAAATTGAGACAGATCAACCTAGTAGTATCTACTGGTTTGGCCCATTTATAACTAAACGTAGTTTAAAGGAAAATATGGCTTCTTTTATTAAAGAACTTTCTGATGAAGGTTCTAAAAATATTAAACACAGTTTTGTACGTTGCAAAAAAAAAGAACCATTAACTCTTTGATAACTTAGTTTTTAAGAAATAAATTAAGAAATGAATTTTAATTCTTTAAGAAAAGAAATTACCAGCAATAATGCTTCTGTTAAGGAATTAGTTAATGATATCTTCGCCAAAATCGATCGCAAAGATCCAGAAATTAACTCATATATTTGTATTACAAAAGATAAAGCTATCGCGCAAGCAGAGAACATAGATAAATTAATTCAAAACAAAGAAAAACTTCCTCCTCTCGCGGGGATGCCAATAGCAATAAAGGATAATATTTGCACCAAAGGGATTGCAACAACTTGTGCAAGTAAAATGCTCAAGAGTTTTGTTGCGCCCTATGAATCCACCGCTTCGAGTAAATTATGGTCTTCAGGGGGAATTTGTTTAGGAAAAACAAATTTAGACGAATTTGCAATGGGTAGTTCAACGGAAACTTCTTTATTTGGAGTGACTTCAAATCCTTGGGATTTTAATAGAGTGCCAGGAGGCAGTTCAGGCGGTAGTGCTGCTTCAGTTGCCGCTGGATTTTGTTCGGCGGCTATAGGTTCCGATACAGGAGGATCAATAAGGCAACCAGCTTCTTTTTGTGGCGTTGTAGGTCTTAAACCTACTTATGGCAGAGTTAGCAGATGGGGACTTGTAGCATTTGCTAGCTCCCTTGATCAAATTGGCCCAATTACAAATACTGTCTCAGATGCGGCTGAAATTCTTTATTCAATATCTGGTAAAGACCCCTTTGACTCAACATGTCTTGATAAACCTGTACCAAATTATTTGGCTGACTTAAATAAATCTATAAAAGGTTTAAAAATTGGAATCATTAAAGAATGTTTTGAACATCCAGGGCTTAATCAAGAAGTGAAGGAATCTGTTCTTAATGGAGTTGATAGATTCCAAGCTTTAGGGGCAGAAATTATCGAAGTTGAATGCCCTAGATTTAATGATGGAATTGCGACATATTATGTCATTGCACCATCTGAAGCCTCTGCAAATTTAGCTAGATATGATGGGGTTAAATATGGCTACAGATCGAATGAAGGTTCAAATCTTATAGATATGACTTCAAAAAGTAGAGCTGAAGGTTTTGGAGATGAGGTACAAAGAAGAATTCTGATAGGTACTTATGCCTTGTCAGCTGGATACAGTGATGCTTATTACAAGAAGGCACAAAAAGTTAGAACACTTATAAGAAAAGATTTTGATAATGCTTTTAAGAAAGTAGATGTTTTATTAACTCCCACATGCCCAACCACTGCTTTTTTAAAGGGAGATTTTGTCAATGATCCACTTTCAATGTATTTGTCTGATCTATTAACTGTCCCTGCTAATTTGGCAGGCCTTCCAGCAATCAGTATTCCTTGTGGTTTTGATACTAAAGGATTACCTATTGGAATGCAATTAATAGGCAATGTATTAGAAGAAGATAGAATATTGAATGCCGCAAATATTTTTGAAATTGATGCTCAGGTAATTAAAAACAGACCTTTATTTTAAATTTGTATTAATAATTAATTTGTAATCACAAAGTATAGATCTTTTAGAAATTTTCTCTATCTTATATATATAAATTATTTGAATATGGCTTTCGTTTCGCTTCATAATCATAGTGACTACAGCTTACTTGATGGTGCCAGTCAAATTTCAAAAATTGTAGAAAGAGCTTATGATCTTGGAATGAAATCGATAGCTCTTACTGATCATGGAGTTATGTATGGTGTTCTTGATTTGGTCAAGAAGTGTAAAGAGAAAGGTATAAAACCAATTATTGGTAATGAAATGTACGTGATTAATGGATCTATTGATGATCCTCAACCAAAAAAAGAAAAAAGATATCATTTGGTGGTGTTAGCAAAAAATTTTACTGGTTATAAGAATCTAGTGAAGTTGACAACAATTAGTCACCTTAATGGGATGAGAGGTCGAGGCATTTTTTCTAGACCATGTATTGATAAATCTCTTTTAAGCAAATATAGTGATGGCCTGATAGTTTCGACAGCTTGTCTTGGTGGAGAGATACCTCAGGCTATCTTAAAAGGTAGGTTAGATGTAGCAGAGGATATAGCTCTTTGGTATAAAAAATTATTTGCAGATGACTTTTATCTAGAAATACAAGATCACGGCTCTCTTGAGGATAGAATTGTTAACGTTGAATTAATAAAAATTGGGAAGAAGCACCAAATAAAAGTCGTTGCCACCAACGACGCTCACTACTTATCAAGTATGGATGTTGAAGCACATGACGCACTGCTTTGTGTATTAACAGGAAAACTAATAAGTGATGAAAAAAGATTGAGATATACCGGTACTGAATATATTAAAAGTGAAAATGAAATGCTTGAACTTTTTAGAGATCATATTGATGATGAATCAATTATTGAGGCAGTGAACAATACAGTAGAAATTTCTCAAAAAGTTGAAGTATTTGATCTGTTTGGTAATTATAGAATGCCAAAATTCCCTCTTAGCAAAGATACAGATTCATTTTCCTTCCTTACACAGTTAGCTAATAAAGGCCTTTTAAAAAGACTTAAAAAAAATGATCTTACAGAAGTTGATGAGAACTATAAAAAAAGGCTATCTTCCGAATTGAAAATTATTAAAGATATGGGCTTCCCAGATTATTTTTTGGTTGTTTGGGACTATATCAAATTTGCTAGAGATAACTTTATCCCTGTAGGACCCGGTAGAGGTTCTGCTGCAGGCTCACTTGTAGCTTATGCTCTTCAGATTACTAATATAGATCCTGTTGAGCATGGATTGTTGTTTGAGAGATTTTTAAATCCTGCGAGAAAGTCAATGCCAGATATTGACACCGACTTTTGTATTGATAGGAGAAATGAAGTTATTGATTATGTTACTAATCGTTATGGTGAGGATAAAGTTGCGCAAATAATTACTTTCAATAAGATGACCTCTAAGGCGGTTTTAAAAGATGTTGCAAGAGTTCTAGATATACCATATGGCGAGGCGGATAAATTGGCTAAGTTAATACCTGTGGTAAGAGGGAAACCTTTTAAATTAAATGAAATGATTGATAAGAATTCTCCTAGTCAAGAATTTAGAGAGAAATATATTAATGATAAAACTGTGAAAAAATGGGTCGATTTGGCTTTGAGAATTGAAGGAACCAATAAAACATATGGAGTTCATGCTGCTGGAGTTGTTATCGCATCAGATCCTCTTGACGAACTTGTACCTCTTCAAAGAAATAATGAAGGACAAATAATAACCCAATATTCTATGGACGATATCGAATCACTTGGATTATTGAAAATGGATTTCTTGGGTCTTAAGAATCTTACGATGATTGAAAAGACAGTTTCTCTTATTAATCAATCTTCTGGAAAGAAAATAAACATTGATGAGTTACCACCTAATGATGGTAAAACTTTTGAGCTTATCGGGAGAGGAGATCTTGAAGGTATTTTTCAACTTGAATCATCTGGAATGAAACAGGTCGTTAAGGATTTCAAACCTAACTCTCTAGAGGATATTTCATCCATACTGGCTCTTTATAGACCTGGTCCTCTTGATGCAGGCCTTATACCTAAATTCATAAACCGAAAAAACGGCAATGAAAAGATTGACTTCCCTCATCCTTTTATTAAGTCAATTCTCACTGAAACCTATGGAATTATGGTTTACCAAGAACAAATCATGAAAATTGCTCAAGACCTAGCAGGTTATTCTCTAGGAGATGCTGATTTACTTCGAAGAGCGATGGGGAAAAAGAAAGTTTCTGAAATGGTAAAGCATAGGCATATTTTCGTAGATGGTTCTATGCAGAAAGGTGTAAATGAAAAATTAGCAAATGATCTTTTTGATCAGATGGTTTTATTCGCAGAATATTGTTTTAACAAAAGTCACTCTACTGCTTATGGTGCTGTAACTTATCAAACTGCATTTTTAAAAGCCCATTATCCTGTTGCATATATGGCAGCCCTTTTAAGCGTAAATTCCGGCTCTAGCGATAAGATGCAAAGATATATTTCCAATTGTTATTCCATGGGAATAGAGGTTATTTCACCGAGCATTAATTTTTCTGGGGTTGATTTCACTATTAAAAATAATCAGATTTTATTCGGGTTATCTGCAATTAAGAATTTAGGAGATTCTGCAATAAGAAATATAATTGAAAACCGAAATAGCTCAGGAACCTTTAAGTCATTATCCGATTTGTGCGACCGTTTGCCTTCTAATATTCTTAACAAAAGAAGTCTTGAATCTCTAATTCATTGTGGAGCTCTAGATGAGTTTTCAAATGATAATAATAGAGCTCAGTTATTGTCAGATCTTGAACATATTATTGAGTGGGCCTCTTCAAGAAATCGTGATAGATTATCAGGCCAAGGAAATCTATTTGACTCTAAAGAAGAATTTTCTAATGTTGCCTTTTCAGATTCACAATTAGCTAAGGTTGATGATTATTCACTTATTGAGAAGTTAAAGTTAGAAAAGCAGCTATTAGGCTTTTATTTGTCAGATCATCCTCTAAAGCATTTAACTAAGCCAGCAAAACTTGTATCTCCCATAAGCATTTCTCAATTAGAAGAAACAAAAGATAGAACCAAAGTATCACTAGTTGGAATGATCCCTGATTTGAAGCAAATTACAACTAGAAAAGGAGATAGGATGGCAATAGTTCAGCTTGAAGATCTTTCTGGAAGTTGCGAAGCAATAGTTTTCCCAAAAACGTATGTTAAATTATCAGAATTTCTTCTTACTGATACAAGGTTATTGGTATGGGGAACAATTGATAAAAAAAGTGATAAGACTCAATTAATAATTGATGATTGTAGAGAAATCGATAACCTTAAATTGCTAATTATTAATCTTGAAAGTTCTCAAGCATCAGATGTAAGAGTACAAAACACTTTGAGAGACTGTTTAGTTAAATTTAAACCAGATAAAGGTAGATGTGGAATCAAGATTCCAGTTTTAGCTGCAGTAAAAAATAAAAATAGTGTTACCTACGTTAAATTTGGCGAACAATTCTGTATTGGAGATATTCAAGGCGCATGCAAATTATTAGAAGATAAAGCATTCCAAGTTAATTTGAAATCTTTAGTTTCCTAGATTAACTTTTATCTTCAAAATTTTGAGTAGCAGGTTTGAAAGCAGCTTTTGCACGTTGTATATTCATTGGAATATTTTCAATACCAAAAAAAGATCCAGGCTCTTTATCCCAACTAGCTGATAATATCCCAAAACTCAATCCCCCTAGACCTAACAAGAAAAACAATGCTGAAATTGCAATTGTTGAGGAAGGGGGTATTTCAGCAATATTTTTAGTGACGATTATATAGCTAACAACAAAGACAGACATTCCTAATATTGTTGGTATTCCAGCTGTAAAAAATATTCTTCTTGCCATTCTATCTGCTACATATTTAGGTATGCCACTTGAAGATTGCTTTGGAGTAGTTAAGGTATTAGATTTTTTTTCTAGATTAGCAAAAGCTGCAGTCTCAGAATATTTTTTTTTCTTTTTGTTTTGTGTAATTTTTTTAGATTGCTTTTTTTTCATTAATTGAGATCATCCTCTGATTCCAATTTTCTTTACTAGTTCTTGGTATTTCTGAACGTTTTTATCTTTTATGTAAGATAGTAATCTTTTCCTTTTCCCAATCATTTTTAATAATCCTTGCCTTGAAGCAAAATCATGAATATTTCCCTGGAGATGGTCACTTAATTTCGATATTCTTTTAGAAAGCATTGCTACCTGAATCTCAACTGAACCTGTATCAGTTGGATGAACTTGATGAGTCGCAATCAGCTCCTGTTTTTCAGCTGTATCTAATGACATAAACTTTATTTTTCTTTTATATTATAATACAACGTCATCTAGCTAAATTACTACTATCATTATCTAGATAATTCATCGCTAATTTCAATAGATTTTCGAATGATAAATTATTTTCTTTGTTAGCAAGTAGATCTACTTCTTTATTAATAAGCGGTAAAATATATTTTATTTCTTTACTTTTGTAATTTAATGATTGAAGGGTTAACTGAAGGTCCTCCATCATTCGATTAATTTCCGGGTCCTTAATCTCTTCTATTTCATCTTTATTTTTTTCTTCTTCAAATAAAATATCACTATTATATTTACTTTTTAATTCTAAAATTAATCGATCACTCATTTTTTGTCCTATACCTGGTACGGAAGAAATTAATTTTTTATTTTGTGTTTTTATTGCATTGATTAATTCATTAATAGAAAATTTATTTAAAATCCCCATACTAATTTGAGATCCAACACCTCGAATACTTAAAATTTCAATAAAAAAATTTTTTTGTTTCTTAGTTGTAAAGCCAAAAAGTAAATCTGAATCTTCTTTTTTAATATGTTTTATCCAAAGAGTTATTTTTTTATTTGATATCTGATTAGTTTTTAATTTGAGAAAGAAGGATTCTAGTATTTGTATTTCATATCCTAATCCTTGACAATTTATTAAAATAAAAAATTTTTGATTAGTTTGCCATAATTCAACTAAATCTCCATTTATCCAACTAATCAATTAACCACCATCCACTTGACATCCAATTAGTGCTCCTGCTGTTCCGCCAGCAGGGACAGCCCAAAATCGGTCTTTCCCTCTAGTGGAGGATAGTGCTATTCCAGCACCAAGAATACCTCCAATAACAGATCCTTCACTACAGTCATTATCATCTATTTTTTCAGCGTTGCGTTGACCACCACAAGGTATTTCAACGTCTACCTCATAACTTTTTACATAGCCAGGACTTGATTTGGTTCCAGGAATGTATTCTTCTCTATATTCAGTCCTTGTACAAGTTACTGACTTTGGGGTTGTTGCACTAACTTGAACTATAGGAGAGAAACAAAATAATAAAGCTAAATAGATAAATTTCACTTTTTTATATTCGAATATTTATATTCTAAGCATTTTTGATTATTTTGGTAGTAGATAAAATAATTCCTAATAAAACTAGTGAGGCGCCTAATAAAAAATTTATGTTTATTATTTCACTAAAAAACAAAACCCCCCAAATTGAACCGAATAGTACTTGCAAATAGTTAATTGTCGAAGCTTCAGAAGCAGGTAAATTTTTTAAACCTATAGTTAAGAAAGTCTGACCTAATTGAGTAAATATGCCAATACAAATTATCCAAACTAATTCATTCCAATTTGGGTTAACCCAGTTGATTAATACAATTGGCAATAATGTTATAAAAGAGACAAGTGGAAAATATTCAATAATTACATAAACATCTTCAGTAAATGAAAGTTTCTTAACTGTTACGTAAGCTAATGCAGTACAGATTGCTCCAAAAAAAGCTATCAAAATCGAAACATTTTTAATTTCAACGTTTATATTTGATAATTGAATTGGATTTAAAATTACCAATATTCCAATCCAACCGACAAATAAAGCAATAATTATATTTCGAGTAATTTTTTCATTTATAAATATGCCAGCAAATATAGATATAAAAATAGGATATGTGTACTGAATTACAGTAGATATACTAAGAGGCATATTTCTAATAGCATAAAAAATACAAATTAAAGCTAAAGTTCCTAAAACACCTCTTAAGATAAGTAATGGTCTATTTTTGCCCCATGGATCTATCTTTTTTAGATTAATTATGAATAATGTAATCATTAAACTTAACAATGATCTGAATAAAACTAATTCATAAATAGGTATTCTTTTATCAATATTTTTTACGCACAAAGTCATCAAACTAAAGAAGAATGAGGCTAATACCAAATTAAACTTATTCAATGAATTAAATTTTTTTTCAATTTCTGCGATACTTATCATTTAAAAAATAGTTTTATTGTGAAATTAAGTAGATTCTTATTTCATTTTGACCTATAACAAATAAATCATTATTTGTTTTTTTAATCTCAATGGTTCATTCTATACACCCAAGAACTGTTCAAGAGGTTAAGGAAAAGGCAGATATTGTTGACGTTATATCTGAACATATTGTTCTAAAGAAGAAAGGCAAGGAATTTGTAGGAATATGCCCTTTTCATGATGATACTAAGCCATCTATGACAGTATCACCAACTAAACAATTCTATTATTGTTTTTCTTGTGGTGCTGGTGGCAACTCTATTAAATTTTTAATGGAATTTACTCGTGCAAATTTTTCTGATGTTGTACTTTCTCTCGCTAAGAAAAATAATATTAATGTTGAAAATCTTGAAGGTCCCCAAGTAGAAGCATATAAAAAACAATTATCTAGAAAGGAAGAGCTCTATAAAATATTAAGAGTCACTAAAAATTGGTTTAAGTCTCAATTAAATAATTCTCTTGGTGTTGAAGCTATGAAATATTTAACTTCGAAGAGAAAATTGAGTAATAAAATTATTGATGACTTTGAATTAGGTTTTGCCCCAAATTCATGGAATGATTTATTTAACTATCTATCCAAGGTAGAAAAATTTCCAATTAATTTAATATTGGCCTCAGGTTTAGCAATTTCAAAAGATAATTCCGACAAAATATATGATCGTTTTAGAAATCGATTAATCGTTCCAATACATGATATGCAAGGACGAGTAGTTGCCTTTGGTGGTAGATCCCTTGATGGACAGGAACCTAAATATCTTAATTCTCCTGAATCAGAGATATTTGAAAAAGGGAAAATGTTGTTTGCATTTGAAAAAGCATCTAGCAATATAAGGAAAAAAGATAAAGCTATTATTGTTGAAGGATACTTTGATGTAATTTCTCTTCATGCAAATGGTATTAATAATTCTGTAGCTTCCCTAGGTACCGCATTAAATAAATATCAAATTTCTCAATTATGTAGATGTACAGATAATAAAAATATAATTTTGAATTTTGATTCTGATAATGCAGGAATATTATTTACAAAAAGAGTAATAAAAGAAGTCGAAAGCTTGTCTCTCCATGATCAAATTAATCTAAAGATAGTTCAATTTAATGACTTTAAAGATCCTGATGAGTTTTTGAATAATCATTCTCCAGAAGATTATTTTAACTTAATTGATAATTCATCTTTTTGGATTGATTGGGAGATTGATCAGATTTTTAAAGACAAAGATTTAACTAAGTCTGAAAATTTTCAGAGTGTAATTTCATTACTAGTAAAATTGTTGAGCAAATTACCACAATCATCAACCAGAACACATTACTTACAAAAAGTTTCTGAACGATTGAGTAAGGGACAAGCAAGGTTAGCGATACAGTTTGAACAAGATTTACGAAATCAAGTTAAGGGATTTCGTTGGCACGGTAGATCAAAAAAATTTGAACAACCAAATGAAATATCTCGCCGTGAGAAAAATGAATCTGAAATAATTTTTTATTATTTACATTGTCCTGATCTTCGTCTTTTCATTCGCGATGAATTTCTTAAAAGAGAAATTAATGGTTTTAGCACTAAATTCATTCAAAATCTGTGGGATATTATTTCAAAAATTGAACAAACTAATTTTGGTTTAAATTATTTAAATGAATTAAAACAATCAAATAGTCAAACTTTACAAAAAGAGTTTTCTGCTATTAACTTAATTTCACTTCTAGCTGACTACTTAGCTATTAATATTCCTGATTCATCAAATAAAATTAATAATTTTGTTAATCCAAATGAATTGTTTTTAACATTGCTCAATAACCCTAAAGATAATTTACTTGGAACTTTATCACTACTTGAGAAATATAATTCTTTAAAAAGATGTAGACACTTGATCGAATCTTGGGGATCTCAAAGATTAAATACTTTAGAAAATTGCATATCTATCTTGATTGATAATCCCTCTTCAGGTTTATCTGAGACTAATAAAGAGATAGATGATCTTTTTAAGGATTTAAATTCAGATGCTATTAAATTTCAGGAATTATATTATCTAGAAAGACAACATATGAATTTTTTAGATAAACAGCGCTGTGGCAATTTTATTGCTAGTTAACATGTTTTATTTGAATTTATAGACAGTATTTTTTAATAAAGTCTTTTACTTTTTTTGGTTTATCTTCAAGGATGTAAGCTTCTACTTCTTTTGCATAAGTTCCAGAAAAATTTGAAGTAGAAAAATCTATCGCTTTTCTCTTATTTTGATGCAATTTACTTTCTAATTTTTTTATATCCCCTACGGTCTTATTGTTGTTACATTTCTGTATGGCATGTGTTGCTTCATGCCTTAATGCTTTTCTTACTGCCAATGCTGTTTTGAAGTTATCTTTATTTGGTTGTTGTTTTTTATTTCTATAATTTGTTTTCTTTTTTGCATTTTCAGTACAAATTATTATTTTATTTTCTACAAAATCATGTAGTCCTTTTATTTCTTTATTTAAGAGGCATTCAATTTTATTTTCTTCAACTACATAGTTTGCTTTTATTAATAATTCAAGAATCTCTTTATCTAATTTGCTTAAAAATATAATAAATTCCATATTATTTTTTATTTTACTATAGTTGGAATCTTATCTATATCAGTTGTAGATGAGTGACTTAAGAAATTCTTATTCATCATCCAACTTTTTGGCGTTTTTGTAATAGCCCATGTAATTGCATTGTTATTAAATCTTTTATTTAATAAATCAATAGTTCTCATTAGATTTGCTGATTTTTTTAGATCTTTCTGAGATTTGTAATTTATAACTGATTGCTGTAAGTATTCGCTATTAGTTAAATCCTGCATTAAAACACCAGCTTTTGAAAATTTATATTCGGGATTATAAATTTCTTTAGATAATTCAACTACTATTTTTAAAATGCTGTTTGTATCGTCTGTTGCATTTGTAAGCTTTCTATGAGCACTTCTTTGATAATTTTGGATTGAATATTTACTGGTTCTGGCAAATACTCTAATATCAGATGCTTGCAAATTCTGGCTTCTCATTTTTTCAGATGCTTTTATTGCGTGAGTCGCCAGTGCTTGAGTTAAGTCTTCTAATTTTGTGACAGGAGTACCGAAACTCCTGCTTACCTGGATTTCTTTTTTTGATTTCTTGTTATTTTCTATAGGCAGACATTTATAACCTTTCAGTTCTAATTGCAATCTTTTTCCTATTATGCCTAGTTTCTTAATGATTTCATTTTCTTCCATATCTCTTAATTCTTTCGCATTTTTAATACCTTTACTTTGCAACCAATTAGAGGTTTGTCTTCCGACTCCCCATATCTTATCTACACTAATTCTTTTTAAATAATTATTCTCATTTCTAGCTCTGGCTAAATCAAATATTCCAGCTGAATAATCAATATTTTTAGCTAATTTATTTGCAATTTTTGCTCTTACTTTATTTTCTCCTATTCCTACTGTTATGGTGATCCCTAGATTTTGATATATTAATGATCTTATGTTTCTTGCCCAAGGATATAGATTTTTATTATTAGGTCTAGAAATTGAGACAAATGCTTCGTCAATAGAATAAATTTCTATTTCTTCGCAGTAGTTTTTTAGTAAATTCATTAGTCTTCTGCTCATATCGCCGTAAAGTGAGTAGTTTGAGCTTAAGACGGCTACCCCTAATTTGTTTAGTTTTTCTTTGACCTTAAAATAAGGAGTTCCCATCTTAATTTTTAAAGCTCGCGCTTCAGGACTTCTCGCAATGATGCATCCGTCATTATTAGATAAAATTACTACTGGTTTATTTCTCAAATTAGGATTAATATTTTGTTCACATGACGCATAAAAATTATTAGCATCTATAAGAGCTATAGCATCAATACTTGAAATTCTCATAAATGACTATGTATTGAATAAATAACAACTCCCCATATCTGTACATCAATATGGTTCTTAAATCTAAAATCAGGATAATTATTGTTTTCTGCTTTTAAATATAATTCATCATTTTTTATAGATAATCTTTTTATTGTAAATTCCCCGTCTATCATTGCAATGATAATATTCCCTGGCCTTGCGATTAAACTCTTGTCTACTATTATTAAATCTTTATCTTTAATTCCTGCATTTATCATTGAGTCACCTTTAACTCTAAGAAAAAAAGTGCTAAACGGATTAGATATTAAATGTTCATTTAAATCAATATTTTCTTCCGTATAGTCATCTGCGGGAGAAGGAAAACCTGCAGATACCGAATCATTTAATAAGGGAATTCTGAACCTTTTAGTAGTTGAATCAAAGGAATCCAAGACTTAAATTAATAGTATATATGTACTATATAATAAAAATTCAAAAAATAGTTAGTTATTAAAGTTTTATAGATTAATTTTAGATTAAATCTAATCTTTTTATGAACGATGGTAAGGGGAGTTGTTGGATATAGAAACAGCTCTATAGATTTGCTCGATTAGGATTAATCTAGCTAATTCATGCGGAAAAGTTAAAGGAGAAAGACTTAGTATAAGATCTGAATTGTTTTTGATATCTGAACTTATTCCATCAGTATCACCGATTAAGAAATTAATTTTTTTATTTTTAAAATTTAAGAGTGAAGAACATAGTTCAACTGAATTAAACTGCTTCCCTTCTTCACTTAAGCAGATAATAATATTGTTATTGGATCTGAGATTATCTAAATTAAAAGTCTTTAACTCATTAATGATAAGTTCAGGCATTCTTTTTTTGTATTGATTAATTCCATCTCTAATCCAATGTTTTTTTATTTTGCCGATAGCATAAATTGTTAATCTATTACTCTGAAGCATAAGTAAATATTAAAACTAATTATTCATCAAGAAGATAATTAAATTCATCATATAGTTCCTCTTCGGTTGTTAATTTCTTGGGAAAATTATCGTTTTTAGAATTCATATTAATTTGATTAATCTCACTTTTTCTTAATGAATTATTAACGTTAGAAGTCTCTTCTAAAGATTCTGAGTTATCAATTAACGAATAAAAAATTTTATTGGGATCTTCTGAATTATGCGGATTGCTGATTAAATTATCATTATTAATTAAATTTGTGTAATTATTTATATTTTTACTTTCATTATTTAAATTTTTCTTTTTTTTAAATTTATTGAGTTTATCTAAATTTTTTTTTGATAAGCTCATGATATAAAGAATTAAATAAATTCATATTTAATTTAAACATATTATTTATCTTTTAGATGAATTTTAAAAACTATCATCAAAAAAAAAGATTTGGACAACACTGGTTGGTAAATAAAAAAATATTAGAAAAAATTGAAGAAATTGCTGTTCTTAATGAAAATGACTTTATTTTAGAAATTGGTCCTGGTAAAGGAGCTTTAACATCTAAGTTATTAGATTCAGAAATTAAAAAATTACATGCAATTGAATTAGATAAAGATTTAATAAATTTATTAAATGATAAATTCAATAATAATGATAAGTTTTCACTGCAGCAGGGGGATATTCTTTCTGTAAATTTAGATTCGATCAATAAGAAAATTACAAAAGTGATTGCAAATATTCCTTACAATATAACTGGTCCAATATTGGATATTTTCATAGGTCGATTGGGCATTATAAGAAATTATAATTACGAAAAAATAATATTTTTAATGCAGAAAGACGTTGTAGATAGGATTTTATCAAAAGAAGGTAGTCCCAATGCTGGGGCGCTCAGTATAAGAATGCAACTTTTATCAAAAATAAAACGAATATGTGATGTGCCCCCTTCATCATTTAGTCCTCCTCCTAAAGTTTTTTCTTCTTTAGTAGTGTTCGAACCAATTAAAAATGATTTAAGATTAGATATTAGTATAGAAAAATATATAGATAAACTTCTTCGAATTTCATTTAATTCAAGAAGAAAAATGATTAGAAATACACTTAATTCAATACTTTCAAATGAAGAGATAAATGAATTATCTGAATCTTCAAAAGTTTGTTTTAATTTAAGACCACAAGATATTTCAATTGACCAATGGATTAAGCTTGCAGAAAATTGTATTAAAATTAAAAAATAAAAATTTAAGTATATGCAAGTTTTAGCTAAAAAGAAAATTAATATAAAATCTCCTGCCAAAATAAATTTGCACCTTGAAGTTATTGGTAAAAGAGAGGATGGATTTCATGAGTTAGCAATGATTATGCAAAATATCGATCTTGCTGATTATTTAGAATTTGAAATTAATAATGAAGGTTTAATTAAACTTGAGTCTGATTGTAATGATTTAAGCTTATCTGATGATAATTTAATTGTTAAATCGGCAAACCTATTAAGGAAAAATTCAAATATAGATTATGGTGCGAATATTTTTTTACGAAAAAATATCCCAATTGGCGCAGGATTAGCTGGTGGATCCAGTAATGCAGCAGCAACATTAATTGGTCTTAATAATTTATGGGATTTGAAATTAGATCAAGAAACTTTATGTTCATTAGCATCAACTTTAGGATCGGATATTCCCTTTTTTATAAATGGTGGTATTCAATTATGTTTTGGAAGAGGCGAAATTTTGGAGAAATTAGATTCAACCCTTGAATATGGAGCAATTCTTTTAAAAAATCCGAATGTATCAGTGTCAACTGCTGAAACTTATAAAAAATATAGTAATAGATTTTGTAATCAATATCTTACTGATAGAGTAATGATTGAGAACATAAGAAAAAATTTAAGAGATAATGGTTTAAATAACTTAAATTTTGATAATCAACATTTATCTATTAAAAATGATTTGCAGTTAGTTGTTGAAAATGAAAATGATTCTGTAAAGCAGGCATTATATTTACTTTCTAAATTAGAAAATTGTCTCACAATTTCAATGAGTGGATCAGGCCCTACATGCTTTGCACTCTTTAAAGATATAGAAACTGCTAAAAAAGAATTAACTGCAAATTCTGAATTATTTAAAGATAAAGGCTATGATTCATGGGTTTGCACTTTCCTTGAAAAGGGAATAACATTCATTTAAATTTTTTTTTATATAAAAATCTATTGTGGCTGATAATAGTAATGAGAATATTGAAAAAAATATTCCCGAAAAAGGACCTTTAAATTTTATTGTTGGATCATTAACAAGTTTTTTATTATTTATATTTTTTTATTTTTTAAGTAATAAAATTGCAATTTATTTTTCAGTTCATAAACCATCTAATTCTTCTGAAATAGTCCAAAATATTTCCTCTAGTATTAATACATTAATAATTGGATTATCTTTTTTGCTAACTTTCTCTTTTGCTTTTATAGGTATAGGACTTTTTATTGTATTTATTCGCAGTTTTATAGTGAAGAAAAGTTGAATTGTAAATATTATAAAGAAAACACTTTCTTTGAATGTCTTTACATGACTTAGGCCTTTTAGTCCTTTTGCTGTCGCCAGGAATGATTTTATCAATATTACTACTCATAACCTTCGCTGAAGGAGGTTGAATTATTCAAAGTGGTAGGATTATATATGTGATTAATTAGGTAATTAATTGTGGCTGGAACATTATTATTTAATGCTTTGAAAGAGGCAATTGATGAAGAAATGGCAAATGATGTAAATGTTTGCGTAATGGGAGAAGATGTTGGTCAATATGGAGGATCTTATAAGGTAACTAAGGATTTATATGAAAAATATGGAGAGTTAAGAGTCTTAGATACTCCAATTGCAGAGAATAGTTTTACGGGTATGGCTGTGGGTGCAGCAATGACTGGCTTAAGACCAATAGTAGAAGGAATGAATATGGGGTTTTTGCTTTTAGCATTTAATCAGATATCAAACAATATGGGTATGCTTAGATATACAAGTGGCGGAAATTTTAAAATACCAGCAGTAGTTCGAGGACCTGGTGGTGTTGGTCGTCAACTTGGTGCTGAGCATAGTCAAAGACTTGAAGCATATTTTCATGCAGTTCCTGGCATAAAGATTGTTGCATGTAGTACGCCCACAAATGCTAAAGGTTTAATGAAAGCAGCTATAAGAGATGATAATCCAGTTCTATTTTTCGAACATGTTCTCCTATACAATTTGTCTGAAGAATTACCTGAGGGTGATTATACTTGTGCTTTAGATCAGGCTGACGTTGTAAAAGAAGGGCGTGATATTACTTTATTGACTTATTCAAGAATGAGACATCACTGCCTTAAAGCTGTTGAAGAATTAGAAAAAAAAGGAATAGATGTTGAGTTAATAGATTTAATAAGTTTAAAACCATTTGATATGGAAACCATCTCAAAATCAATAAGAAAAACAAATAAAGTAATTATTGTTGAAGAATGTATGAAGACTGGAGGTATTGGTGCAGAATTAATTGCCTTGATAACAGAAGAATGTTTTGATGATCTTGATGCCCGACCAATTAGATTATCTAGTCAGGATATTCCAACTCCTTATAATGGAAATCTTGAGAATTTGACAATAATCCAACCACATCAAATAGTTGAAAAAGTTGAAAATTTAATTAGTGGGAGTATATAGAAAATGAAAAGAAGGCAAGGTTGGCTTTTTTTTATTATATTTCTACTTACTTTATCTGTTTATCTATTAATAAATTATCCCTTACAGTTGGGATTGGATTTACAAGGGGGTTCTCAGCTTACACTACAAATTATTAAAGAGGAAGGTAAGGTAACAAGGGATGAACTTGAAGCAGTTAATTCGGTTATAGATAAGCGCGTTAATAATTTAGGAGTTTCTGAGTCTAATTTACAAACCCTCGGTGGTGATCAACTGATTTTAGAATTACCAGGCGAACAAAATCCATTAGTTGCTTCAAGGGTATTAGGTAAGACTGCTTTATTAGAATTTAGAACTCAAAAAGTAGGAACATCTACTGATTTAAAAACTCTGCAACTACAAAGATTGAGTATTAAAGAATTAATTGAAAAATATTCCTTTGAAGAAAAAAATCAAAATAATGATAATTTCTTAAAAGTTATTCAAGATGATCTTAAAGATATAGAGCAAGAATTGAATTACTCATCTTCTAGTAATGATTTATATGGGAAGTTAATTGAAATCAAAAAATATGTTGATAAAGAAATTACAAATTTATTTATTAAAACAGATTTATCTGGTAAGGATCTTATTAACGCAGGAAGGAGACAAGAACAAACAAATAGTAATTGGGAAGTTTTATTAACTTTTAGTAATTCAGGAGGTGAAAAGTTTGCAGAAATTACAAAGTCAATTGCTGGCACTAATCAACTATTGGCTATTATTCTTGATGGCGAATCTATAAGTGAAGCTAGCGTTGGTAACCAGTTTGCCAGTACTGGTATTACAGGTGGATCGGCAACAATAAGCGGTAATTTTAGTGCTGAAAATGCTAGAGAATTAGAAGTTCAACTTAAAGGAGGCTCATTGCCATTGCCAATTGAAATAGTAGAAACTAACACTATAGGGGCTTTATTAGGATCCAAAAATATTTTAAAAAGTCTTTATGCAGCTATTAGTGGATTAATTTTTGTTGGTATATTTATGATTTTTAATTATAGAATTCTAGGCTTCGTTTCAGTTCTATCTCTAGTACTTTATGGTTTCTTTAACTTAGCCCTATATTCTTTAATTCCTGTAACTTTGACTTTACCTGGAATATCTGGACTTATCCTTAGCATTGGTATGGCTGTTGATGCAAATATTCTAATATTTGAGAGAATTAGAGAAGAACTATATGACGGCAATACCCTTACAAGATCTATTGATAGCGGTTTTCAAAGAGCTAATTCATCTATAGTTGATGGTCATATTACAACTCTTCTAAGTTGTTTTATATTGTTCTTATTAGGAACAAATTTTGTAAAAGGTTTTGCTGCAACATTAGGTATTGGAGTTCTAATAAGCTTGTTTACCTCATTAAATTGTTCTAAAACTATTTTGCGATTTTTTATAACATATCAATCTTTAAGACAAAAAAATCTTTATCTACCCAAGAATAATTTTTCAAATTAAATTTTTTGTTTCTAATTTCCCATGAAATACAATCTTGAACTAATAAAAAATAAAAGAAAGATAATTAGTTTTTCAACTTTTCTTATTTTGTTAAGTCTTTTAGGAATTTTATATTCAACTTTTAATACTTCTTATAAGAAACCTATAAATTTAGGGATGGATTTTGTTGGAGGAAATGAACTAAGAATAGAAAGATTTTGTGAAGAAGAATGTTCTAATCTTTCCCCTGATTCAGTATTAGAAAATTTAAGAGAGATTTCTAGTAATAAAAACTTTATAAAAAATATTAAATTACAATTCCAAAATAAAAATAAATTAATTTCAATAAGAACACCTTATTTGAGTATCGAAGAATCAAATAATCTAATTACTAATCTCGATAATATTATTGGACCTCTGAATTATGAGAGTAAGGATTCAAGATTAATAGGTCCAAAGCTTGGGAAAAGATTACTTATCAATTGTGTTACTTCATTGTTGGTTTCTTTATTTGCAATATCTTTATATATAACTATTAGGTTTGATAAAAAATATGCATTATTTGCATTATTAGCTTTATTCCATGATTTATTAATTGTTTTCGGTATATTTTCTTGGTTGGGAATTATATTATCTGTCGAGGTAAATAGTTTATTTGCTGTGTCCTTGTTAACTATTGCTGGTTATTCTGTAAATGATACTGTTGTTATTTTTGATAGAATTCGTGAGAATTTAAAATCAAAGGAAGAAGGTTATAACGAAACTATTCAATTATCAGTAAACGAATCATTTAGGAGAACAACTTTTACCAGTATTACAACCCTTATCCCTTTATTAAGCATAATTTTGTTTGGATCTTACTCGCTGTTTTGGTTTTCTTTGGCCTTATCATTAGGAATTATTGTTGGAAGTTATTCAAGTATTTTATTGGCTCCATCTTTGTTGCTTAAAGACTGAGCTTAAGCTTCTCATTTTATGAAATTGAATTACTATTTGATAATTTTATTTTCTTTAGTTTTAATAGATCTTTCTACTGAGCTAAGAATATTATTTGATCATTTTACTTTTAGCTCTCTATATTTTGCTATAGGTAAACATCCCTTAGCTATTTTTATACTTTTTTCATACCCATATTTATATAAAAAATTAATTAGGTAGTTTTTAAATATCTTTAAATGATTCTTTGATTAAAACCTGTATTACTACAGCTAATGGAAGAGATAGTATTAAGCCTAATGGACCAAAAATGAAGGTAAATCCAAATTGTGATATTAATGTCAAACCAGGAAGAAGGTTTGCTTTTTTCTTCATTATAGATGGCATTATGATATAGCTTTCAATATTTTGAATGATTACATATGATCCTAAAACTGCCAGTGGTTTCCAAAAATTATCTAGTAGTGCAATTGAGATTGGAAATATACCACTAATAACTGGACCTATATTCGGAATTATATTAAGAACCATTGCTATTAAAGCATTTGAGACAACGTATTTGACATCTAATATAGATAAAACTATTAATGATAATAAACCTACTGATAATGAGCTTATGACCATAGAAAAGGTCCAATTTGCTAATGCAATATTACATTTTTCCAGAATATTTCTAAATTTATTACGGTAATTTTTTGGTATTAATAGAAGTACATTTTCTTTATATTGTTTTGGTTCAATAGAAATCATCAAACTCACTGCTAATACGAATATCAATCTCAAAAGACCTGAACCTAGATTCCCCGCAATATTAATTAAATTTTTAAAACTTTCTTGAATGGCTTTTGCAATAGTTGAGACATCTGGAATGGTAACTACATTATTTATTAAACTGAATATGTCTATAACATTTTCTGATTGTTCGCCATAAAATAAGCTATTAAATTTGTTCAGATTTGTATTGATCAATATATTTATTTTTGATAAACCATTTGGAATGTCAACTAGTATTTCATTGAATTCTTTTATAAACGGAGGTAATACAAGAATAAAAATAGTAAATATTATTACAGATATGACAGCTAATACAAGAAACAAAGAAATCGATCGAGGAATTTTCAAACCTTTTTGGATTTGATTAGATAAATTACATACAATATTTGAAATTACTAAAGAACAAATTATTAGTAGGAGGAAATCCCTTAAAGTCCATACTATTAATAAAGTGATTAATATTACTACTAACTTGAAATATGATGAACTATTCAATTTTCATAACATTCTAATTCTTTTCAGAATATCCTAATCCATTTGATTTGGCATAACTATTTGCAAATCTCATAAATCTGTCAAAGTCTGGTGTGTTCTTCCAAATATAAACCGCTTCTAAAAATATTGGTTCTCCATCAACAAACTTTACTTTAACTTCTCTAGTTAATATTTCACCTTCGGAATCTATCATCCGCATACCTGTGATTTCACCGTCTGTAATTGAAGATAATGCCTGAGGTTTTTCAAACAAAAATAATGCTTGACCGGTGGTACCATCTTTACTCCTAGTTAGTCTTATTTCAGGCACTACTGGTTCATCAGTTCCCTCATAAAATTGTATTTTTGCAGTTTTATTTGTTGTCATAATATTCGGTTGATAATTTTTTATCTTAGGAAATATTTTTCATATTCGTTTGTAGTTATTTCATAAAACATTATTTATTAAATCTAGGATACTTTCATCATATTTTTTATCTGTTAAATCTATTATCTTTATATTAGTTTTGCCAACCTTTTCATATTCATAACACTTATCGTAATAATCTAAAACTGATCTGCAAACTAAGTCCCATTTCTCATTATGAATTGATTCAAGAGCTATTTTTGTTCTTTGCGGTCCTAGTCTTTTTTTTATCCTTAGTACTGATTCTTGGAGTTCCTCTTTTTTAAATACACTATAAGTATCTATTAACTCATCTAACCTGTTAGATTCGCTCCTTATAATTTCAATCCTCCTAGAGTTTTTCATCTGATTGAAGAATTCATGAGGAATTTTACATTTACCTATATTTGCACTTTCAGCTTCTACAAAAATATTATTAGAACATTTAAAAGAATTTAATTTTTCTGCAATTATATTTTCAAATTGTTCATTTGAAGGTTGTTTTTTCATCCCTAAACCTCCAAATGTACTTCCTCTATGACAAGCAAATCCTTCAAGATCAATAGTTTGATATTTATATTTATCAAGTAATGATAATAATCTTGTCTTCCCTGTTCCTGTTTTCCCGCCAATAACTACTAAATTCAAGTTATTTGAGAAACTATCTAATACCCATCTTCTATATATTTTGTATCCGCCATTAAGTGTAACTATATTTAATTTAAATTTTTCTAATAACCATCCAATACTTTGTGAACGCATTCCTCCTCTAGAGCAATATATCCTGATAAATAATTCATTATTTTTATTAGGAATAGTTGTATGAGACTCAATACTCTTGAATAAATTATCAAGGAGTAATTCCATTTTTTTTTCAAAAAAATTTAATCCCTCTATGATCGCTTTTTTTCTACCTTCTTTTTTGTAAATTGAACCAATTATAGATCTCTCATCATCATCAAATAGTGGAATATTAATAGAATTAGGCATGTGTCCTTTATAATATTCACTCGGGCTCCTAACATCTATAAGTGGTCCTTTAAAACATCTAAATTTCTCTAGTTCTTTTCTTTTGAAATACATGGATTGTTTTTATTTTTTTAGATTGATTTTTTAAAATGAATAACAAAGAACAGGATAACTATAGTTATGCTACATTAGATCTTATAAAAAAATTTGTAGATTCCAATCAAAGAAAAAGAATAAATTCATTAACTCAAATAGAATCTGAAGTCGAAAATATTTTTAATCTTGGCCCATCACTGTTCGATATGTTTGATAAAGAGGGAGATGACTGGGCTGCTGGTTGGATATTGCAAGTTTTAAAAAAATTTAAGCCAGAATTCTTTGAAAACTCTAAATTCAATAATTGGTTTAATACATATTCAGATAATGATATTAATTATGAAGATTTGCAATTGATGTTAGTTGAGCAAAAATTTGAAGATGCAGATAGATTAACAAGTTCCTTCTTACGAAAATTAGCTGGAAAATTAGCTGAAAAACGTGGATATGTTTTCTACAGTGAAGTTAAAAATATGTCAGAAAAAGATTTAGAAACAATAGATAGATTATGGACTATTTATTCTACTGGTAGATTTGGATTTTCAATTCAAGCAAAGATATTAAAATCAGTAGGGAAAAAATATGAATTAATGTGGCCGAAAATAGGTTGGAAAAAAGAGGGCTTATGGACTAGATATCCTGGATCTTTTTGCTGGTCATTGGATGCTCCTGATGGACATATGCCTTTAATAAATCAACTAAGAGGAGTAAGACTTATGGACTCTATCCTACGGCATCCTGCTATTTCAAAGAGACACAATAATATTCTTTAAATTGAGGTATTTAATAAGTTAAAATTAAGATAGTGTAAAAATATTATTATGTCCTTATTCCAGGGCAAAAATATTTTAAAAAGATTTTTTAAAAGACCAAAAATTAACTGGTCAAACTACGAATTCGAATCATCATTACAGTTAAATGAATTTGTCGATCAATTATTAGAACCTATTAAAAATTCTCAATCAAGCTATCTTATAAAACTTGGTTTACATGAAGCTCTAGTTAACGCAGTAAAACATGGTAATAAATTAGATCCTAAAAAAAATATTAGAGTAAGAAGGATAATTACTCCTAATTGGTGTGTTTGGCAAATTCAAGATCAAGGTAATGGTTTAGAAATAAAAAAAAGAGACTACAAATTACCGAAAAAAATAAGTAGTGTAAATGGCCGTGGCCTATACATTATTAATGAATGTTTTGATGATATTAGATGGAGTAGTAAAGGTAATAGGCTTCAGTTGGCTTTAAAAAGGTGATTTTTACTAGGGCAAGGTTGGTCTACGTTTATTTCTTTTAACCATTTAACACTTTCTTCTATATACTCAATAGTTTCCTTGTCATTGCAGGAAATAATTAAATGGCATAGTCCAGCCGAAATTAGTTCTGCAGCTCTTTTATATTTATTTCCTTTATCTTTATGCCATTTAGAATGATCAATCTTTAGTTTGTCATTAAGACTTTGAACAAGCTGAATAGTATCTTTATCCCAATAGTTCATAGGAGTTTTTTTTTACTTTACAGCAGACCAAACTTTGGTCATAAAAAAGGAATTTGATTTTACATCTTTAAACCCTACATCCTCAATTTTAGAATCTATATCCTCTTTTATGTAATCACAATAAAAAGGCTCATGAAAAGATTTATAGAAGCTTTCCATTACGGATGTAAAGTCAGGTGAATCACTTAATTGAATTGAATCAGCTAAAACTAATATTCCGCCAGGTTCAAGAACTCTAAAAAATTCATTTAGTACTTTAGCTCTAATTGTTCTAGGTAATTCATGAAATAAGTAAACACAAGAAATGCATTGAAAACTATCATTTTCAAAAGGTAATTCCTCAGCGTTACCTTTTATCAACTGAATTAAATCTCCATCTAAATCTGAAATATATCTACTTGCCTCTTTTAAGTATGAATCAGATAAATCAATGCCTGTAATTTTTTCTTTAGGAAATGCTGCTCTTAATTGTTTTAATGTTCTTCCTGATCCTGTAGCCACATCAAGTATTTTTATAGAGCTTTTTTTTCTATCTCTAAAGATTTCAAGTCCTTCTTTTATTGGCTTAATTATTCTTCTCCTCATTGAGTCAGCACTACCATTGAAAAGTATCTCAACTTGTAGGTCATAAATGCTGGCTGAAAAATCTGATAAATAACCATCTGTTTGATGATGAAAATTTCTTAAGTAATATTGAGGATAATTATCTTTATCGATTGATTTTGGAAGATCATCAAAGTTTTGTTTTCTGCGTCTATCCCATGTATTAGGCATATCAAGCCAAATTTTAGGATACTGAGTTAGATATCTAAGCCATGGTTCGTCAAACAATAATTTTTTTGGATATATATTTTTTTCTGCATCATTCCAATCTTCTTCTCTTAAATTATCCATTGAATTTTGGATTCGCATTAGAAGGTCTCTATCTATATTGAAATTTTCAAGCTTTGAATCGGGAAGAATAAAGTTCATTAATCTTGAACTAATCTGCTTGTGAGCGAAACCTGCAATACTTTTACTTTGTTGTAGCGTTTTATATGCAATTTTTGAGATAGATTCTCTAGCCATTTTTCGATTTATATATATATATTCCAACAAAAAAAAAATCAATTTGAGAATATTTTGTGATATTTCTCAAATTGATTAATTTAAATATTGTTTTCTTTTATTTATGCATCGTAATACATGAAGAATTCATGTGGATGAGGCCTTTGTCTTAGTTGTTGTACCTCTTCGTATTTTATATCGATAAAGTTATCAATAAAATCTTCAGTAAATACTCCACCAGCTAATAGATAATCCTTATCTGCTTTTAGCGCATTAAGTGAGTCATTTAGAGATGAAGGCACTGTATCAATTTTTGCAAGTTCATCAGCTGGAAGTTCAAATAAATCAACATCTACTCCATCACCAGGATCAATTTGATTTTTAATTCCATCAATACCAGCAAGCATCATTACAGAGAATGCTAAGTAAGGATTTGCAAGTGCGTCACCTGATCTGAATTCTAATCTTTTAGCTTTGGGGCTTGGTCCTGTTAAAGGTATTCTTACCGCAGCTGATCTATTACCCTCAGAATAAACTAGATTTACAGGTGCTTCGAATCCTGGAACCAATCGTTTATAACTATTAGTAGTTGGGTTAGTAAATGCTAAGAATGATGGTGCATGTTTAAGTATGCCTCCGATGTACCATCTTGCTGTTTGAGATAAATTTGCATATGATCCTTCACCAAAGAATAGTGGCTGTCCACTCTTCCATAAACTTTGGTGAACATGCATTCCTGTTCCGTTGTCGTTAAATACAGGTTTGGGCATAAATGTTGCTGTTTTTCCATATTTTTTTGCAACATTTCTGACAACGTATTTATAAGTCATAACATTATCAGCAGCATTTATTAACGAATCGAATTTCATTCCAAGCTCATGTTGGCCGGCACCAGCAACTTCATGGTGATGTTTTTCAGTGGGGATCCCTAATTCACCCATAAGAAGAAGCATCTCAGATCTGATATCTTGCGCAGTATCATTTGGAGCTACTGGAAAATATCCTTCTTTATATTGTATTTTGTATCCTAGGTTTCCCCCTTCTTCAATTCTCCCTGTATTCCATGGAGCTTCAATAGTATCTACACTATAAAAACAACCTCCTTCTTTAGAGTCATATCTAACATCATCAAATAAAAAGAATTCAGGTTCTGGTCCAAAAAATGCAGTATCCGCTATACCAGTCGAGTCTAAATATTTTAATGCTTTTTGAGCTAAAGCTCTTGGACATCTATCATAAGGTTCCCCGCTTCTTGGCTCTTGAATAGAGCAAATCATACTTAAAGTTTTATGTTTATAAAAGGGATCAATCCAAGCTGTACTTGCATCAGGCACCATTGACATATCCGATGCATTAATTGCTTTCCAACCTCTTATTGATGAGCCATCAAATGCCAAACCTTCTGTAAAAGAATCCTCCTCTATCATGTCTGATGTAAGAGTTAAATGTTGCCATTTTCCATGAATATCAGTGAATTTTAAATCGATGAGTTCAATTCCTTCGTCTTTAATTTGACTTAAAACGTCTTGAGGAGATTTAGACATAATTTTGTAATACCTTATATGAAATTAATAACTTGATGATTCTTGTTTTGTATCAATGGTAACTTTTTTTAAGACTTGATGTCTTCTTTCAGTGTTTCAAGTCATAAGTTTAATAATTATTTACCTAAATATTTAAATTGAATTAATTTCTTTAAATAAATATCGCTTATGTGGAGATATTAGTTTAATTTAAAAGTAATTGAATGTAATGCTTTGACAGAAGCAAAACTTATCTCGGCTTTAAATGAAGAGAATTTATCTCATTTCTCAAAGACTTATGTTCCCTCTAGACTTTTATTAGGTCCTGGTCCTTCAAACGCACATCCAGAAGTCTTAAGCGCTCTTTCTTTGAATCCTATTGGTCACTTAGATGAAGCATATATTTCATTGATGTCTGAAGTTCAACAACTTCTAAGATATACATGGCAATGTAATAATCGTCTTACTCTTCCAATGAGTGGTACTGGAAGTGCAGCTATGGAAGCATCAATAGCTAATTTTATAGAGGAAGGAGAAAAAATTCTTATCGCTAAGAAAGGATATTTTGGAGATAGACTTGTTGATATGGCAACAAGATATAAAGCAGATGTATCTGTTATTGAAAAACCTTGGGGTGAATCCTTTTCTTATGAAGAAATCAAGTATGAAATAGAAACTAAAAAACCAGCAATTTTTGCTATTGTTCATGCTGAAACATCAAGTGGTGTTTTACAACCTCTTGATGGTATTGGGGATGTATGTAGAAAAAATAACTGCCTGTTTTTGGTTGATGCAGTTACTTCTCTTGGAGCTCTAGAACTATTGATTGACGAATGGAAAATTGATCTAGCATATAGTTGTAGTCAAAAGGGATTAAGTTGTCCACCAGGATTAAGCCCTTTTACGATGAATAAAAGAGCTGAAGAAAAACTAAGTTCAAGAAAAACAAAAGTACCTAACTGGTATTTAGATTTATCTCTTTTAAATAAATATTGGGGTTCTGATCGCGTTTACCATCATACGGCCCCTGTAAATATGAATTTTGCTATTCGAGAAGGTTTACGATTAATTGCAAATGAAGGTTTAGAGAATGTTTGGTATAGGCATAATACTAATGCTAAGAAACTTTGGAAAGGTTTAGAAAGTCTAGGAATGGAATTACATGTATCAGAGGATTATCGATTGCCAACTCTTACAACAGTTAAGATCCCACCTGCAGTTGATGGAGATGGTTTTAGAAATCATCTCTTAAGAAACTTTGGGATTGAAATAGGAAATGGACTTGGAGAATTATCCGGTAAAGTGTGGCGTGTAGGTCTAATGGGTTTTAATTCATGTGAGGAGAATGTTGATAGATTATTAAATATATTTGATACTGAGCTAAAGAAATTTTCTATTTTTGAGTCCTCAACTTTTTGAACCAAATCTGTAAAATTTGACTACATTCATCTTCTAAGATACCTCCAATTATTTCCATTTTGTGATGAGCACTTTCATGTTTTGATAGATCAATTGAACCACCCAATCCGCCTCTTTTTTTATCGTAAGCCCCGAAAATAACTTTACCCATCCGTGCTTGAATAAGTGCAGAGGAACACATTGTACAAGGTTCTAAATTTGTGATAATAGTACATTCATTAAATCTCCAATCATTTTTTATTAGAGATGCCTGCCTAAGTGCCATTATCTCAGCATGACCTAATGGGTCTTTATTTATATTTCTTCTGTTAACCCCTCTCCCGATACATCTTTCTCTCTCATCTAAGATTATTGAACAGATTGGCAGCTCAACTTTTCCAATTTCTTTGGATCTTCTTAATATCGAATTCATCCACAAAGTGTATTTTGAAATATTTGTTTTTTTTTGTTGATCTTCATTACTATTTCCATTTTCAAAAATATACCTCATTTACCAATATTAAGAATAAAATTATTAATAGATATCTTATCTGATGACTGAAGATTTAATTAATAAAAAAGATACATACTTCCCTTCGTATTTAGGGACTAACGATAACTTAATTACTCTCCTAAATAAAACAACTCAAATTCTTTGTGACTGGTTCTCTAAAGCCGATAAATATGGCCCATTACCATTTGATGAGAATTTTAAGTGCTTAATGCCTGATGAGGATGGTAATTCTACAGAAGATTTGTTTTCCGATATTCAATCCCTTCTAAATAATTCTTTTAATCCTGTTCACCCCGGGTCTTTAGCTCATCTGGATCCACCACCTTTGATTTTTTCTATTTTAGGCGATTTAATTGCTGCTGGTTTAAATAATAATCTTCTTGCTTACGAGTTGTCTCCAAGTATTACTTTGCTTGAAGAATCATTATGCAAATGGTTTGCAAAGAAAATAGGGTTTAATGATTCTTCAGGGGGCATAGCAGCTAGCGGAGGTACTTTAAGTAATTTGAATGCACTTATAGCAGCTAGACATAATTCTGGATTAGGCACAGATCCCAATTCTGTATTACTTGTTAGTGAAGATGCTCATTCCTCCTTTATTAAATGTATAAGAATAATGGGTCTTGATGAAGCAAATCTTATCAGGATTAAAACTGATAATAACGGCAGTATTGATATACAAAATCTTAGAAAAACTATAGATAAATGTTTTATTGATAATAAAAAAATATTTGCTATTGTTGCCACGCTAGGCACAACTGTAAGAGGAGCAATTGATCCTATTAAAGATATAAGTGAAATATGCAAAGAAAGAAATATATGGCTTCATATCGATGGCTCCATTGGAGGAATTTTTGCAATAACTTCTATTCCAATAGAGGGTTTAAATGAGATTAATAAGGCTAATTCCATAACAATAAATCCTCAAAAAATAATTGGCATTACAAAGACATCATCTTTGTTATTAGTTTCAGAAATGAGTACTTTAGAAAATACATTTTCGACTGGACTTCCTTACCTATCATCTAATGAAGATATCATAAATAGAGGGGAAATAGGCATACAAGGTTCTAGACCTGCAGAGGTTATCAAACTATGGCTTGGGTTACGTTTTTTAGGACTAAATGGAATAGAAAATATACTAAAATCATCAATTAAAAGAAAAGATTTTTTTATAAAAAATATTAGTAAAAATAAATTTGATATATTTTCAGGTCCTCTGCATATTGTATCATTCTTACCAAAGAAACTTGAGCCAAAAGACTCTGATGCATGGACTCAAACTAAAGTTAATGAACTAATTGACAATAATTTTATGCTTTCTAGACCAAAATTTAAAGGTAAATATCTTTTACGTGTTGTTATGGGAAATTACAATACAAAAAAATCTCATATTGAAGAACTTTTAAGACTTTTAGATTCTTAACTAATGAATATGGGTAGACCAAAAATTATTGCAATAGTAACAGGGTTTATATCTATAGCTATTTGTATTGCTTACTTACTCTTAATAACTATTTTTGATTTCAGAACTTATCTAAATGATCAATTATCCAATTTTACATAGTAAATGGAGGCAAACTTTTATTTGATTTAAAATACTTTTTCATTTCAATTTTTGAAATAGCTTCTTTTACGAAGTTGTTTAAAATATCCTCTCTCTTACTTATTCTATAAATCTTATCTACTACTTCTTGAATTCCTCCATCTCCCCAATCTTGCCCATTTTTAAAATATTCAATCAAACTTAGTCCTACTATTCTTATTAACCAGCCTGCGGTAACTGATTGTATAGATTTAGATAATATTATTTTAGTAAAGCTTGTAGCTAAAGCAGGAGAGATAATGGCGAGACCCCCTTTTAATATTCCTTGTTTAGCTAATGCGCTTAGCAGTGATGTTGCTAAATCTTTTGCATCCTTTTTTGTAAGCTTTATTTCATATATTTTTGATAATTCCATTATCATTTGTAGGTTTACGGAGGTAGTAGTTAGGAAATCAACAGCTGGTAGTGGATTAACCAGTATTACTCCTCCTGTTATCCACATATATTTATTAATCACTTTATTTGACATTAAATATCTTTGTTCTTGCACAAAATTTTTACTTTTAATACCTAACTTATTTGAGCGAAAAAGAATATTATCTGCCAATAATTCTTCACCATTGTTATCGAGCGTTTCAATTATTTCTCTAAATAAACTTCCTACCTCTGGGACTAAATTTAAAGTATCTGATTTTATATAGGGAGATTGTTGAGGTACCGCAATTGTTTGAACAACTGAAATTCTATTTTTTCTTGCGGAAGTTATAGAAATTATATTTTCTTTGATGAGATTATTTTCATCTCTAGACCTCAAATCACATTTATTTAGAACTACTATTATTTTTTTTCCTATTTTCAATAATTCGTTAATTAAATAGTTTTCGTATTTATTTATATCCTGATCTAAGACAAAAAGAACTAAATCAGAATTTGATGCTTGTATAATCGTTGCTTTTTCTCTTTCTTCACCTAATTTAGATGGTTCGAATAAACCCGGGGTATCAACAATATTAATGTTTCTTTTTAAGATTGGGATACGAATTTTATAACTATTAATTTGTTTTGTTGTACCTATTTTTGCTGAAGTTTGTCCTACAATATTTTTCAATAAAGATCTTGCTATAGATGTTTTTCCTGAGGAACCTGCTCCAAAAAGAGTAACGTTGTAATCTCCAGTTTTTAATTGGGCCTCTAGTTTATTTTTTTGGTAATTTAACAATTCGACTTTTACTTTATCGTTAATTTTTTTATTAATTTTCTCGACCCCTTCCAAACTTATCTTGGCAGCACCATATGTATTTTTGAATGAAAGCGTATTTTTTTTATTTTTATAAATAACTTTATAAACTATTTTTTTAAAAA
>CABYTO010000008.1 GCA_902521995.1 uncultured Prochlorococcus sp.
ATAAGATTTTCTTGATTATTTCTTCGACTAACCACTTTTTACCCAAAAGGGTGTCATAAAAATAAAAAATCACCTTTATTAGGGTGACTTTAGAAAACTTTTTAAAATTTATAAACTCCCCGGGCGGGATTCGAACCTGCGACCAATCGATTAACAGTCGATCGCTCTACCGCTGAGCTACCGAGGAATATAAGATGAATTTAGCTCTTTAAAGTACCTTATGACAAGTGTAAAGATTAATTATATTGAAATTTTGATGGTTCTTGCCAACTAGATAAAAAACCATTTTTCAACTCTGCTACTGCATCAGCATAAGTTAATTCTTCATAACGATGAGTAATCCACAAAGCAGATAAGGGTTTTTTATGATCACTTGTAAGATTTTTAATCGTTTTTAAAACTTTTAATTGGCTGGTTTGATCTAATAGAGCTGTAGGCTCATCCAAAAGAATAAAATTTCTATTACTAATAAGAGCGCATGCAATACTTAAGCGTTGTTTTTGTCCACCGCTTAAAGTATGGACTGGCCTTTTTTCAAAACCAGTCATGCCTACCTGATCAAGTACATATTCAATTTTTTTATTTATTTCATTTCGATTTATATTTTGATTAATACTTAAAAGAAGTTCACTCCTGCAATTTGGCATCAATATTTGATGATCCGGGTTTTGAAACACCATACCAATATTTGCTTTAGAATCGACAACTCCATTTTTGGGTTTAATTATTCCATTAATTAATTTCAATAGAGTACTTTTCCCGCTCCCGTTTTTTTGCTTGGCAATTAGCTTGAAGCCTTCATTTACTTTTTCTAAAAATCTAATACCTTCTGATTCTATTCTGTCTGGAATTTTATTTTTTCTTCGGAAAATGCTCTCTTCTGGAGAAATTTCTAAGAAGAAAGTGAGATCAGGAGATTCTCCTTGACACACAATAGATTCAATATTTTTAATTATTTCTAAATTTATATTTCTTCCATAACCTTGATAAGCCAGGGTGGAATCGGAAAATCTATCACTTATTACCCAATTATTGTTATTTAAAGCAGGTGAAATAATTTTGGAAACGTGTTCAGCTCTATCCGCTGAATAAAGCAATAATTCCGCAAGTGATGAAGGCTTGTTATTTTCATTATTATCAAGAATCAGTCCTCTAAGTTTTTTTCCTAAAAGACTCCCTCCCGGTTCTCTGGTTGTGATTACTTTAGACCCTTTCTCTATTAGACCACTATCAGGTAGCCACTTAGATAATTCATCTATTTGTGTAGTTTTACCACATCCATCAATACCCTCTATAACGATAAATTTTCCTTTCATTTACTCTAAAGATAAAGCATTAATTACAACTGTAATAGAGCTAATAGCCATTAATAATGCTGCTATTGAGGGAGTAAGAAGAATACCGTATTTAGGAAATAAAATGCCTGCGGCTAGTGGAATAGCTAGTAAGTTGTAGCCAAAAGCCCATGTTAGATTTTGCTTTATTTTTCTTATAGTTTTTTTTGCAAGATTTAGGGCGTAGGGTAATCCATTTAGTTGATCTCCCATCAATACTACATCAGCATTTGCCTTGGCTATTTGAGTCCCAGATCCCACCGCAATTCCTAAGTCTGAAGATGCTAAGGCGGGAACATCATTAATACCGTCACCAATCATTGCTACTTTATTATTAATTTTTAAATTTTCTATAGTCTTTAGCTTCATTTCAGGAAGAAGATCCCATTTTACTTCTGTTTCTTTACAACCAATTTTTTTTGCTAAAGCTAAAACTGTTTGTTTCCTATCTCCACTTAAAATGTTAATTTTAAATTTTTTTTCTCTTAAATTTTGAACTGTTTTAATTGAATCATCTCTGAGTAAATCTCCTAGGAAGATAAAGCCTAATAACTTATCTTTGATGCTTACTCCTATGATAGTGTTTGTTTTTGTCGCTTTATTTTCAATGACTTTTTTTGCATCACTATCAATAATTATTCCTTGACTTAGTAGCCATTCAATATTTCCAATATTAATAGTTCCATCAATTGACTCTAGTTCTCCAGAAATGCCTCGACCTGAATGAGTTGAAATTTTTTTTATTGGAAATAAACTTAAATTTTGCTTTTTTGACTCTTGAATTAAGGCATCTGCGATTGGGTGTCTGCTTTCCTTTTCTAAACTGGCAGCTATCTTTAATAAAAATGAATGATCATCATTATTTTTATAATCAACAATGAAAGGTTTACCTTTTGTTAAGGTACCTGTTTTATCAAAAATAATGTAATTAATTTTTGAAGCCATCTCTATTTTGTCCCCGCCTTTAAATAAAACTCCTTTTTTTGCTGCTTTACCTGATGCGACGGTTATTACAGTTGGGGTAGCTAAACCTAATGCACAAGGACAAGCTATTACTAAAACAGCAATTGATAATTGAATGGCTAAACTAAGGAAATTATCAGCATTACTACCAAGCGAACTATGAAGTGTATGGCTTGAGTGAGTGATGAATTGATGATTATGATTTAGTAAATCTGGCCAGATGTTTCTTGCCCCCTTCCACCAAAAGAAAAAAGTTAAGGTAGCAAAAATAAGTACAAAATAGGTAAATTTGCCTGAAATTTCATCAGCAATTCTTTGAATGCGGGGTTTTCTAGCATTTACAGACTCAATTAAATTTACTAGTTTTGCAAGAGAAGAATCCCCTCCGACTTTTTGTACTTTAAGTCTAAGAGTTGAATTAAGATTTAAAGAGCCACTAGATAGATTTTCGCCTTTTTTGACCTCGATAGGTTTGGACTCTCCAGTAATATGTGAAACATCAACATATGAATTACCTTGAGTAACAATGCAGTCAGCAGGTACTCTGTCTCCTGCTAAAACTTGAATCTCTTGATCAGGTCTTAAAGTGTTTACTCTTATTGACTGTATTTGATTGCCTTCTGTGATTATATTTGCCATTTCAGGTTGAAGATCTAATAATTCTCCAATGGATGAACCAGTTTGATATCTTGCTCTTTCTTCTAAAAAACGACCAATTAGTATGAAGCCTAACAACATAACTGGTTCATTAAAAAAACAAGGAAAACCAGTGGTAGGAAAAATTAAGGATAGAAGACTTGTTGTATACGCGCTAATTACTCCAAGAGATACTAAAGAATCCATATTCGGATGGTTCTTAATAAATGATTTAAATCCATTAATAATTATTTCTCTGCCAGGAAATAATAAAGCTAAGGTTGCTAATGAAGCGTGAAAAAAAATATTACCTAATATTGGAAAATTTATATATCTTCCTTCTGCCAGATGACCTAAACCTGAAAATAATAAAAGAAAGAGGGCAAAAGTTAGTTTTTTCCATTGATTATTCCACGTCTTTTTTTTTTCTAATTCTGCTTTATTTATTTTTTTTGAAAAATCATTTATGTAAATTTTTGATGGGAAACCATTCTCTTTGAGATTTTCGAGAACTGTTTCTATTTCCAAATGTTTCTTGGTAATTTCAAAATATGCACTTTCAGTAAGCAAGTTAACAGAAACATTTTCAATACCATCAGAATTATTCAATATTTTTTCAACAGTACTAACGCAACCTCCGCACTTCATTCCGGTAACGTTTAATTGAATGCTCTCCATATTTTTCACTATAGAAGCAAATTAATGCTTGACCTTATTTTTAACTATAATAATAAATGTTATAGACTTTTTAAATAGTTATTTTTTAAATTACTATACTAACTTCATTAGATTTAAAGCAGTGCCTAGTAATCAAAACAGAGACAACTTTATTGATAAAGCTTTTACTGTAATTGCTGAATCTATCGTAAAAATAATGCCTATTGCTGAGAAAGAAAAAAGGGCATACATTTATTATAGAGATGGCTTAGCTGCGCAAAATAATGGGGATTATTCGGAAGCATTAGAGTATTACAAAGAGAGTTTACTCCTTGAAGAAAATAAAATTGATAGGGGTGAGACTTTAAAAAATATGGCAATTATATATATGAGCAATGGTGAAGAGGATTTGTCTATTGAAACTTATGAAAAAGCATTAGTAGAAAATCCCAAACAACCATCATGCTTGAAAAATATAGGTTTAATTTATGAAAAAAGGGGAAGATATGCTGAGCAAAATGGTGATTTAGATCAGAGAGATATTTGGTTTGATAAAGCTGCTGAAGTTTGGTCTAAAGCAGTAAGACTTTATCCAGGTGGGTATCTAGATATTGAGAATTGGTTGAAAAACTCAGGCAGAAGCTCAATTGATATGTATCTTTGATTTTTTTATTTTGATAAAGAATAATCCACTGCTTCTTTAATATTGCATATCTCTTTGATATTTATTAAATTTTGAAAATTATTATTTAGTTCCTCCTCTAGTTTTGGCACTACGATATTTTTGATCCCTAGTCTTACAGCTTCTTCTATCTTTGTGCGAAGGTTATTCGATTTTCTAACTTGACCGCTCAAACCTAATTCTCCAATAAACGAGGTACTAGCCAAAGGAGGAATATTTTTCAAACTTGATAAAATTGATATTGCTACACCTAAGTCAGATGAGGGATCATTAATCTCAAAGCCCCCGCCTGTAGCTATATAACAATCAAATTCAGATAATTTTATCCCTACGTGTTTTTCAATTACAGCAAGAATTTGATGCAATCTATTTATGCTAATTCCAGTTGTTGTTCGTCTTGGGTTACTGTAGAAAGTTTTATTGACCAGTGCTTGTATATCAACTGCTAATGGTCGAGTGCCTTCATTTGTAATCGTAGTTGTTACACCTGAAATATTTTCTTTATTTGTAAAAATTGAACTTGGGTTTTTTATCTCTCGTAAACCCTCTTCAAGCATTTCAAAAATTCCAATTTCAAAGGTTGATCCAAATCGATTTTTTATACTTCTTAGTAATCTATGAGATGAAATATTGTCTCCTTCAAAGTTAATTACCGTATCAACTAAATGTTCAAGAGTTTTAGGGCCAGCCAAAGCACCATCTTTGGTTACATGACCAATTATTAGAAGCGCAATATTATTGTCTTTGGCTAGATTTTGCAACTCAGACGAACATGCTCTAACTTGAGAAACCGATCCTGGCGAACTTTCCATTTCATGATTATGGATGGCTTGAATACTATCAATAATTGCAAAATTTGGATTTACACGTTTGATCTCTTCAATAATTAGGGATAAATTCGTTTCTGCAAAAATTTTTAAATTAATACTGTTTTGATTTAATCTTTCCCATCTAATTTTTACTTGTTCTAAGGATTCTTCTGCAGTTATGTATAAAACTTTCTCATTGATAGATATTTTTCCTGCGGATTGAAGAACTATTGTGCTTTTACCTATTCCTGGTTCTCCTCCTAGTAAGACAACAGATCCAGGTACTATTCCACCTCCAAGAACTCGATCAAATTCTCTAAAACCACTTGTAAATCTTGATATTTTTTTTGATGAAATTTCATGAAAAGGGATAGATTTTTTATTATTTTTAATATCTTGATGTTTAGATCTTTTGCTTTTAATTTCTTCTACAATCGAATTCCATGAGTTGCAATTAAGGCATTTCCCAAAGTATTGGGAAGTTGCAGTTCCGCAATTTTGACAAATAAAAGTCGACAATTTGCTAGACATTTAGTTTTTGAATAAAGTATTGGAACTAGAATGTTTGGGATATTGCCCCTCTACAAGTTAGATTAGGATAATAATAAATTCTCTTACTGATTAGCTAATAGAAACAAATGGCTCTATCTAGTCAAACTAAAGAAACAATTCTTGTCGCAGATGATGAGGCAAGTATTAGAAGAATTCTGGAGACGCGCCTCTCCATGATTGGCTACAAAGTCGTAACTGCAAGTGATGGTAAAGAAGCACTAAAGTTATTTAAAGATTATGAGCCTGATTTGGTCGTACTCGACGTTATGATGCCAAAATTGGATGGCTATGGAGTGTGTCAAGAATTAAGGAAAGATTCTGATGTTCCAATTGTTATGTTAACTGCATTAGGAGATGTTGCAGATAGGATAACAGGTTTAGAATTAGGGGCTGATGATTATGTTGTGAAACCATTTAGTCCTAAGGAACTAGAAGCTAGAATTAGATGTGTTCTAAGAAGAATTGACAAAGAACAAATTCCCGGGATGCCTAATTCAGGATTAATTTTGGTTACTGATATAAAAATTGATACAAATCGAAGACAAGTTTTTAAAAGCGATGAAAGAATAAGATTAACTGGTATGGAATTTAGTCTTTTAGAGCTTTTGGTAAGCAAGTCAGGCGAGCCATTTAGTAGAGGAGAAATTTTAAAGGAAGTTTGGGGATATACACCTGAGAGACATGTAGATACAAGAGTAGTAGATGTTCATATATCGAGATTAAGATCAAAACTTGAGGCTGATCCAGCAAATCCTGAATTAATATTAACAGCAAGGGGCACAGGATATCTTTTTCAAAGGATTGTAGATATTGCTCCTTTTGACGGTAAATAAATGGGCAAAGAAAATGTACAAAAAATTAATAAGCCCAGAGCTATCAGAAGATTAGTTATTTGGTACAAAAGAAACTCGGCTGTAACTTCAATAGTAGATACTGCTGCTAGTTCTGCGGTAACCGCTAGTAATGTGGCGGGTAATGTAGTTTCTGGTGCTGGTTCTGTTGTCAGTACAGCTAGTAATGTTGCGAGTAATGTTGCAGGTAATGTAGTTTCAAGTGCTGAATCTGTTGTGAATACTGCCAGCAGTGTTGTTTCAAGTGCTAGTTCAATAGCTAAAAATACATTACAGCCATTAGTTTTTGACCCATTAAAAAGATTACAAAATAACGATAATGTTTCAGATAGGGCGGAGGATTTTCAATCTAGAAGAATTTGGATAGCAGTTGATGGGATGGGTGGAGATTATGCTCCAGTTCCGATTCTTGAGGGTTGCCTCGAAGCAATAAGTAGATTCCCAATAAATATAAAGTTTGTCGGCAACTCTGAAAAAGTTAAAGATGCAGCAGAAAAAACTGGTTTAGCAGAATTATTAGAAAATGAAATAGAGAATAATCGTCTTGAATTAATTGATAGTGGAGAGCCTATTGGTATGAACGAAGAAGCTACTGCAGTTAGAAAAAGGAAAAATGCAAGTATAAACGTTGCTATGGATTTAGTTAGAAATAATCAAGCTGAAGCTGTTTACTCAGCAGGTAATTCAGGTGCTATGATGGCTTCCGCTATATTTAGAATTGGGAGATTGAAAGGGATTGATAGACCAGCTATAGGAGCATTATTTCCAACAAGGGATCAAAGTCGCCCAGTATTAGTTTTAGATGTCGGTGCAAATACTGATTGTAAGCCATCTTATCTGCATCAATTTGCTCTTCTAGGTAATATTTATGCAAAAGATGTTTTACAAGTAAAAAAACCAAGAATTGGTCTTTTGAATATTGGGGAAGAAGAATGCAAAGGTAATGATTTATCCCTAAAAACATTTGAATTATTATCTTCTGAAAAAAGTTTTGATTTTGGAGGTAATTGTGAAGGCCGAGATGTATTATCAGGTAGTTTCGACGTAGTAGTTTGTGATGGATTTACTGGAAATATATTATTGAAATTTCTTGAATCTGTTGGAGGAGTTTTATTAGATATTTTGAGATCTGAGCTGCCACGTGGAAGACGGGGGAAAGTTGGTTCTGCGTTTTTAAAAAGTAATCTACTCAGAATTAAGAAAAGGTTAGATCATGCCGAACATGGAGGAGCTTTATTACTTGGGGTGAATGGTATTTGCGTTATTGGTCATGGAAGTAGCAAATCTTTATCAGTAGTTAGTGCTCTTCGCTTAGCTCACTCAGCAGTGAATCATGGTGTTATGGACAATTTAAATCAACTGCAAAAGCTTCAAGTTTTAAATTCATAAAACATATTGAGTCAAATTTATGTTTGACTAATATAAGTAATTAAAAAACTCTTTTGGAAGGAATAAATTTTAATCAAATTGGACTATCATTCAAGGGGAGCGGAAGTTATGTACCTGATCAAATCCTAACCAATCAAAAAATTAGTCAAAAAGTTGAGACAAGCAATGAATGGATAAAATCTAGAACGGGCATTTCTGAGAGAAGAATTTCTAATTTAGGAGATAATGTTACTGAGATGGGTTATAAGGCGGCTTTAACTGCTGTAGAAATGGCTAATTGGGATATTAAAACGATTGATTTGATTGTCTTAGCTACTTCTACTCCGCATGATTTATTTGGATCAGCGCCGTCCATTCAAGCTAAATTAGGGGCAGCTAATGCTGTTGCTTTCGATTTAACTGCAGCCTGTAGTGGGTTCTTATTTGCCCTAATTACAGCCTCACAATTTTTAAAAGGGGGGAGCTTTAAAAGGGCTATTGTTATTGGGGCAGATCAACTATCAAGCTTTGTTGATTGGAATGATAGAAGAAGTTGTATTCTTTTTGGAGATGGTGCAGGTGCATTAGCAATTGAAGCCAATAATGAATTTGATAATTTGATTGGTTTTGATATGAGAACTGACGGAGAAAGGGGTTGTTTTCTAAATCTGCCATCAAAAAATAATAAGGATTCAATAATTGATAATATTGATTTTTTAAGTGGAGATTTTTCTCCAATTCAGATGAATGGCCAGGAAGTGTATAAATTTGCAGTAAGAGAAGTTCCGCTAATACTTGAAAAGTTGTTTAAAAAAATGAATTACACTTCCGATGAAGTTGATTGGCTTGTATTGCATCAAGCTAATCAAAGGATATTGGATTCTGTAGGAGATAGGTTAAAAATTCCTGGAGAAAAAATTCTTAGCAATTTAGAAAAATATGGTAATACTTCTGCAGCAACAATTCCACTCGTGATGGATGAGGCTATTAGAAATAATATAATTAAACAAAATGATATTATTGCTACAAGTGGTTTTGGTGCTGGGTTAAGTTGGGGTGCAGCCCTCATTAAATGGGGTTAAAAAAAAAGGAGCATTATGACAGTTGCATGGGTATTCCCTGGACAGGGTTCGCAAAAAATTGGAATGGCAAAACAAATTGAAAATTTGCCTAACACAAAAGAAAGGTTTAGTTATGCATCTGATATATTTGAGAGGGATTTATTTGACATTTGTGAGTTAGATACAGAATCAAAAAATCCTATTAATGATTTAAATAACACAAGAAATACACAAATTTGTCTTTTTTTAGTTGAATCAATTTTATTAGATGCATTAAAGGAAAATGGATTTCAACCAACTTATGTTGCTGGACATAGTCTAGGAGAAATCACTGCACTATACTGTGCGGATGTTTTTTCATTCGAAGATAGTGTTTCTCTTATAAAAGAAAGGTCTCAATTAATGGTAAATGCTGGGCAAGGATCTATGGCAGCAGTAATTGGTTTTGATAGAAATCAACTTGATCTATTAGTACAAAAAATTGATAATATCGTAATTGCTAATGATAATAGCTCTTCCCAAGTTGTCTTATCAGGATCTACTGAAGCATTAGATAATTTATCGAAAGAAATTGCATGTAAAAGATTCTTGAAATTAAATGTTTCAGGTGCATTTCATTCACCATTTATGAATAAACCTTCATCAAAATTTTCTGAATATTTAAAACAGATTAAATTTAATAAGCCTTCTTTTCCAGTCATAAGCAATTATGAACCTTCACTGTGTAGTGACTCTAACGAGCTTAAAATTAGATTAGAAAAGCAAATGTGTAATGGAGTGAGGTGGCGAGAAACTATGGATTTGATGGCAAAAGACAGTGATCTTCATATTGTTGAAATTGGCCCTTCTAATGTACTTAGCGGTTTAGTAAAAAGACATCTTAAAAATGCAAAAATTTCTCAAGTTTCATCTTCTGATCAAATATCTTATTAATTTGTATGAAAAATCATACTATCCAAAAATTAATCTATGAACTAGTTAGTAAGCTTTTTATATTTCCTATTTATAAATTTTTATTTAAAGGTCAATTAATAGGTAGAGAAAATATTCCTCAAACAGGTTCTTTTATCATGGTTTCTAATCATGGTTCTTTACTTGATCCTCCTTTGTTAGGTCATGCTCTTGGACGTAATATATCTTTTATGGCCAAGGCAGAGCTTTTTAAAATTCCTTTTCTTGGCTTTATTATCAAGGCCTGTGGAGCTTATCCTGTAAAAAGAGGAATTACTGATAAAAATACAATTAAAACTGCATGTAAAAAATTATCAAATGATAATCCGATTGGAATTTTTATTGATGGCACTCGTCAAAAGAATGGTCGAGTAAATAAGCCCAAACAAGGTGCAGCATTACTAGCTTTTAAAAATCAAAAATTATTATTGCCTGTTGCAATAGTTAATTCACATAGACTAATAAGATTTAAATTCTTTATTCCTTTATTTTCAAAAATAGTTATTAAAGTTGGAAAACCTGTTCAACCTCCACAAAGTTCATCAAGAGATGACCTACATTCTGTCACAATGGTTCTTCAACATAAAATTAATAATTTGATTGGATGAATATTTAGTTGATTGGAGAAATAGGGTAAAGAGGCAGAATCTTTTTCCAGGAATCTACATTTGAGTTTAATAAATTTCTATTTGATAAATTTAATAGTTCTTTTAAATCTTTTTTATTATCGTAAACAGCCTCAAAAAAAAGTTCTTTACTCTCAAGTTCTTTAACAACTTTTGGTAAAACTGTTTCTCGAATGACTAGATCTGAATGGTTTTTTTCTTTATGACAAATTTCATATTTGCCTGCAATAAAACCCTTACGTTTTAATTTTTTGTAAATCCAGAATGATTTTTTGTTTGTAAGGATATTATTTTTCGATGCAATTCTTTTTGCCATTATTTCAAATGAACTAAAACTTTCTAGAGGACAATTTATTTGCTGTGAGATAGTTCTTCCTAAAACCACAATAAGTCGTGAAGCATTAAAATTTGCTGGCCCAATGCTTACAGCTAATTTATTTATTGTTTGTAAATTTTCTTTGGAAATGAATTTTGTCAGATCATTAATTAAATTGTTGCAAAGGTCATTATCAAATCTTTTGATAAATAAATGATCAGATTCAAGGTTATTGTTTTTTCTATACCCAAATCCAAAAGAATTGTCTGTGCTATGAATCACTAATGTAGAGTAATTTCCCCTTTGTTTGAGTTTATTTGTCATCTATTAGCTTTAAACAGGTAATTCCATACCAGGATTACACTTAGACCATTTACCAAATTCATTTTCAAAACTTTCACAAGATTGAACATCCCAATCAGTTTTATAATCACCATTATTATCTTTAACTATATTGACGTGAATGTATGGTTTTTTTGCTTTAAAATCAGGTAGATCACAAATATGATTAACACCATGATTGTTCTCAACATCATGATATGTGATACATCTATCAACCCATTTACAGTTGATGCAAATGCACATAATAAATAAATAAAATGAAAAATAACACTCCCTCAGATCATACACTAATAATTGATAGATTAGAAACAAGTATAAAACTTCATAATTTGAATTTTATATTAGGTTTTTTACCTACAGGATCATATTTGGTTGGTGGTTACATAAGGGATATTATTTTGGGAAGAGAAACTGAAAAGATAGATATTGATATTGTGGTACCTTTCAATGCAATTGAAATTGGAAAAAAGATTGCTGATAATATTGGATCAAAATTTATAATTTTAGATGAAAAAAGAGAAGTAATCAGAATTATTCTTAATCATATTTATATTGATATTGCTAATCAGGTGTCATCTACGATAGAAGGAGATTTGTGTTCTAGAGACTTTGCAATTAATTCAATTGCTTTTTTGTTTGATAAGAAGTGTTTGTTTGATCCATTAAATGGTCTTAAAGATCTAGAAAATGCTTTGCTTAGAACTCATTCTGAAAAAAATTTACTAAATGATCCATTACGAATATTAAGATGTTTTCGATTTGTTTCAGAATTGAATTTTAAAATTGAATTTAATTTAATTACTTTTATTAAAAAAAATAAAGAGAAAATATATCTTGTTGCTAAAGAGAGGATTAATTATGAAATACAGAAAATAGTACATGGAGCAAATGCTTTTGATGCAGTTTTATTGATAAAAAAATTAAATATATTTGGAACTGATAGTTTATCTGAAGATTCTTTTTTTTTGGATTTAGAAAAAATTAATTATGTAGAATTTAAACAGGAAGAAAAAGAAAATTTTTTACCATTATTTTTTATTGCTCAAATTTTGGATGTTGCATCTTTAGAGAAACTTAAATTTAGTAAAACTGAAATAGCAAAAACTAAGTTATTACGAAAATGGCACTTTTTGTTGGAGAAAAAAAATATCGCTAAATTTACTGAATCAGATAGATTTGCATTACATAAAGAATTAGAGATGTTTCTGCCATCATTTATTTTTTATTTACCTCAAAACTTACGATTAGATTGGCTTCATAGATGGCGTGACAAGGATGATAAATTATTTCATCCTTCAAACTTACTTAATGGTGACGTAATCAAAAAAAATTTAAAAATAAAAGATGGGCCTATCTTAGGAGAGCTTTTACAGTATCTTTCTAAGGAACTTGCCTATAAGAGGTTGAATAATTTTGATGAAGCTATTTATAAAGCAAAGCAATGGATTGAACAAAATGCGCCAAAATGTGATTAAATACACATAGCTTAGTTTTGTTTAGAAGTTCAGACTTCAAAATCATTTTTAAAAATTTATGAGCATTCGCATTTACATAGGAAACTTACCACAAGGATTTAATCCAAAAGAATTTGATAAACTTTTAAAGTCAGTTTCTGATTCGACTAGATTTAAAGCAGTTCTAGATAAAGATACGAAGGAATGCAGGGGGTTTGGTTTTGCGACAACTAATAATGAAGATAATGCTAATTTATTAATTCAAAAATTAAACGGTTTTGAATTTAATGGTTCTAAATTAAGAGTAGAGCTATCTGAAAAGAAAGATGCTGCAAACAAAAGAAATAGTGGAAAATTAAACAAGAATAAGAAAAGGAAAGACTTTAAGAAAATTGTTCATAGTGATGCACCTAACTTAGAAGCTCCTGATCCAAGATGGGCTGGAGAACTATCTAAATTAAAAGATTTGTTGGCTAACCAAAAGACACCTGCTTAGTTATTTAATTCGAGAAATTAAAAATGATATTGGAATCTCAATAGCTTTTACTGAATTTTTTACAAAAGCCCTATTATTAAAAACATCATAATCTAATCTTTCAATAGAATCTAATATTCCTCTGTAAAGACGTAAAGAAGTCCATACTGGCCATCTTGCGTCAGAAGATAGCCACTTAATACCATCTTCAGATTTTTGGAACCATTCGCGTGCCCTTGTTAATTGAAAGTTCATGAGTGCTTTCCACTGCTTGTTTATTTTTCCTTTTAAAAGTTCTTCTTCAGAATAATTAAATTTTTCAATATCTTCTTGTGGTAAATAAATTCTTCCTCTATATCTATCTTCACCTACATCCCTCAATATATTTGTTAATTGATTTGCAATTCCTAGAGCTATAGCTGCTTCGGAGGGATCAGGCATTGCACTCCATGGCGCTGAAGTATAAGCGCTATCAATCCCCATTACATTTTGCGTCATTAACCCAACAGTCCCTGCAACTCTATAACAATAGAGTTTTAATTCATCAAAATCTTTATATCTAAATTTATTCAAATCCATTCTCTGGCCATCTATCATATCTAGATAGGGTTTAATACTTTGTGGATATTTTTCGATCGTATCTAATAGAACTGAGTCTAATTCAGATTTAATATTCCCTTTAAATACATTTTTAGTATTTTCTTCCCATTCATCTAGATTATCTGAAAGCTCATCTCTAGATTTAGTTGAGGCTTCTACGCTATCCATTATTTCATCTGTTCTTCTGCACCATACATAGATGGCCCAAATAGCTTTTCTCTTTTCTTGAGGTAATAGAAGAGTACCCAAGTAAAAGGTTTTAGCCCATTGTTGAGTCTCTTTTCGGCATATCTCGTATGCTTGTTCTAGTTGAGAAATTGAATTTTTCAAAAAGTTTTAGCTAAATTTAAGGGTTTGTAAAAGTAATTAAGAGGCATTTTGAGGCATTTTGGAATACTCCTTATTGATTGATTCTGCGCATAATTTACCACTTAAAACAGCTCCTTCCATAGACGCTAAATATTTTTGCATTGTATAATCACCAGCTAAGAAAAAGTTTTTTATAGGGGATTTTTGACTAGGTCTAAACTCTTGACATCCAGGAACTGCCTTATAGACAGATCTTGGCGTTTTAACTACTTTATATTTTCTTAATTCTGTCTTATCGTCACCCATGAAATGTGTAGGGAATAATTTCTTCAATTCTTCCATAGTTGCATTAACGATATCTTCATCGCTTCTGTTTATCCAATCTTTTGCTGGTGCGAAAACTAATTCAAGCATTGATCTATTTGGGTCTTCATATTCTTTACATGTAATACTCATATCTGCATAAACACTTAGAAGTGGTGATCTGCTAAATAGTAGATGATCGATATCTGTTAATTTTTTGTCAAACCATAAATGGATATTAATGACTGGTACACCATTTAAACCATCTAGTTTAGAAAAAGCATCTAATCCTTTCCATTGTTTAGGGATCATTAATTTAAAAAGATCTACAGGCATTGCACTTACGTAAGCATCCGCTGTTAGCTCTTTCTTTTCGTTTTTATCTAATGAGGCAATAGTAAAACTTTTAACAGTGCTGTCTTCATTAAGGTTGATTTGTCTTAATGGACTATTCATGTGAACTTCTCCACCACGAGAGGTAATATAATCAACCATTGGCTGGCAAAGCCTTTCTGGAGGAGCTCCATCAAGGAATGCCATTTTAGAGCCATTTTTTTCTTGTAAAAATCTGTTTAGTGCTGTCAATAAAACTGTAGAAGATATTTCATCCGGACCAATGAAATTAAGAGCAATGTTGAGAGCATATGGAGCTGAATTACAGCTAACACCAGGAAAAGAAGGAATGAAAGGAGCTTTAGATTTAGCTAATGAGTTGTCTTCAAACATTACAAATAGCTATCAATTTAATCAATTTGAAAACTTCGCTAATCCAGAAATTCATGAAAGAACAACAGCCCAAGAAATATGGTCCCAATCCAATAACAATTTAGATGGACTAGTTACAGGTGTAGGCACAGGAGGAACAATTACTGGTTGCGCAAGTTTTTTGAAAAAAGTTAATCCAAATTGCAAAATTTATGCTGTAGAGCCCAAAAAAAGTGCTGTGATTTCAGGAGAAAAAGCAGGATCTCATTCAATTCAAGGAATAGGTGCAGGTTTCATACCAAAAGTACTTAATACTAAATTAATTGATGAAATTATAAAAATAGATGACGATGAAGCATTTTATTATGGGCGTTTATTGGCTCGATTGGAAGGTCTTTTATCTGGCATCAGCAGCGGTGCAGCTTTAGCAGCAACTATAAAAATCGGTAAAAGAAAAGAACTAATTAATAAAAGATTGATAGTTATTCTTCCAAGTTTCGGAGAAAGATATTTATCAACAGCAATGTTTGAATCGAATACCTCAATTCAAGCCAGAAAAGATGGTTATCTTTAATGCAAAATTTATAAAATGGAAAAAAATTTATATGAAGAATTAGGTCTCAAAAAAAATGCAACCAAAAGTGAAATTAAATCTTCATATCGTTCTTTAGTTAAGCAACATCATCCTGATGCAGGCGGAAAAAAAGAACGATTTCTTGCAATACAAAATGCCTGGGAAACTCTAAATGACCCTGTCAAAAAAGAACAATATGATAGAAGTTGTATCTCTTCCAGTTCATCATTTGATTTATTAAATGAAAATTGGGAAGAGAAATTTAATTCAAAAAAATATAATTCTTCAATTAAAGATAAAGAAGTTGAAACATGGATTAAAGAAATTTACACTCCGATCAATAGATTAATTAGTCAAATAATTAAACCTTTGAACAACGAAATAAAAGAACTATCCGCGGATCCATATGATGACCAACTAATGGAAAATTTTTGCAGTTACATAATTCTCTCGCAAAAGAAAATAGAAAAAGTTGAAAAAATTTATAACAAAAAAATAGTTCCAAAGTCTATTTCAGCTTTAGGACTCGACCTTTATCATTGTTTTTCACAAGTTAAAGATGCGCTATCAGAATTTGATAGATATACACAAGGTTACGTAGATAATTACTTATTTGATGGCAAAGAAATGATTAAAGAAGCAAAAAGAATCCAATCAAGGATATCTAAAGAGAAAAAAAATAAAAACTTTTAGATAAAAAATTTTTATTAAGTATATTCTTTAAGTTGATCTAATTTTAACCAAACATCTGGAACAGGTCTGCGCCATCGAACCTGAGCGTATTCGTCTTTGAGTGAGAGAATCTCTCCTGGACCTTCAAAGACATAATTAGGTAGATCATTATCACTGGATAGCGCTTCGATACTTTTTATGTAATTTTCTCTATCTACAAAAACTAAGCTTCCTTTCTTGAGAGGTTTCTTTGAAATAGAATCTGTCATAATAAATTCAAGAAAGTTATTTGAAATTTATTATACAAAAACTTGTTTGAAAATCTTGAAAAAAATTTATAACAGAATAATAATTACAAACATCTAAAAAATTTAATAGCCTTAAATGATAAACATCTACATGATATGCGTCTTTTATTACTTGGCTGCACTGGATTTGTTGGCAAAGAACTAGTACCAACACTACTTAATGAGAATCACGAAATATACGTTATAAGTAGAAAACCCATTAGTAAATTAAAGGTTGATTTAGATTTCAATAAATTTAAGTTTTTTCAAATAGATTTATCAAAAGAAAAAAACTGGAATAACGAAAATCTTCTCAATATTTTAAGAGAGACAGATGGAATTATTAACTTGATGGGAGAACCTATTGCAGAAAAAAAATGGACTTCTGAACAAAAACAAGAGATTGAAAACAGTCGTATTAACACCACGAAATTTATGATGAAGACCCTTAAAAATTTAAAAATAAACCCAAAAGTCATTATAAATGGATCAGCAATAGGTTATTACGGTACAAGTTTGTCTAGTGAATTCACTGAAAATAGTATTGGAGGAAAAGACTTTTTAGCTAATCTTTGCAAAAAATGGGAAGCGGTAGCTGCTGAAAAACCATTTTTCTCAAGGTTAGTTATTTTTAGAATTGGAATTGTTCTAGAGGCAGATGGAGGAGCACTAGGAAAAATGCTCCCTATATTTAAAGTTGGATTAGGTGGACCAATTGGAGATGGTAAGCAATGGATGAGTTGGATTCATAGAACTGATTTATGCGCATTAATTACTCAAGCATTAGTTGATAAAAAGTATTCGGGAGTATTTAATGCCGTTGCCCCAAATCCAGTATTAATGAGAAACTTTTCTCAGACTTTGGGCAAATGTCTAAATAGACCTAATTTACTTCCAGTGCCTGGAGCAGTTTTAAAAATATTGTTAGGAGATGGATCAAAAGTTGTATTAGAAGGACAAAAAGTAATTAGCAGTAAACTCAAAAATTTTACTTTTAAATATCCTCTTCTTGAGAAAGCAATTGACGCCTCCACCAAGAATTAATACCGTTTACTAAGGCACCAATAATAAGAATTGTTATCAATGGGACTACAAGAGGATTCCAAACTATCTGAAAAAAATTAATAAAAATAAATATGCCATTTAATTGCATGATGATTGCAAAAATAAAAAATATTGCAAAAAAAATGACTGTAAATAAATTTATTAATAACAAATTATCGATCATTTGTTTTAAAATATTTTGATTATTCTCCTTAGTCATTTTTTATAACAATATCCATATCATCAACCATTTTAAGACAAGCTTTGTTTTCACCAAGTCTTTTTTTGGCATTTTCATTACATGAGATCATAAACTTCTTATTTAGTTTTATAAGATAAATTATTTTTATGATCAATTTTACTGTCTGATTGATTTGATCATTCTTATCTTTATAATTAGTGGCACAAAAAACATATTTTCCAAGCAAACGTCTTTGCGCTTCTGCAAAAGTTTTTGTAAATTGTGGACCTTTACCTTCAATCTGAATAACCGGTTTTCCTAATCCAATAGCTTGCTCTGCAGCTGTTCCTGCCATGCTGATGCAGCATCTACTTTTCAATAATATTTTGTCAAAATTATTCCAAAATATTTTCACTTCTAAAAATTTATATTGGAATTTCAAGAGATTATTATCTTTTATGTTTTCTAGTTTTAACCATCCTCTTTTTTGAAATATCTCCTTTATTTTTAATGAAGATAAAGCATTAACTATTGCAAAATTAAAATTAATTTTTTGAAAATATCTTAAATCTGACAATGCCTCTAATACCTCTAAAATCAAAACAAAATTCTCTAAAGTCTCAGGGGATCTACTTCCTGGAAATAATCCAATACTAAATTCAGCTTTATTTAATTCTTTGCTTCTAAAAAAAAACTTATCCATAAATGGGTTGCCTGAAAAAAACACTTTCTTTTTTAATTGCAAAGTTAAATCATCGGCTGTAAGGGAATCTCTCGTATATATTTTTTTTGCTTTTTGTGAGAGCAAGAAAAATTTAGAAGGCCATGGTAATTTTAACTTACCTTCATAATGGCTGGAATAAGCAACTAGATATGTAAAAAAATCTTTCTTACAAAACCATGCAAAAAAAACTGGCACAATATCTCCAACTACAAAAAAATAATCATATTTTTTTCTTATTTTAAAAGTTAAATATAATTTTTTTAGAAGATAAAATATTTCTCCTCCTAATATCTCTGTGAGTCTGCCCTTAAAAGAATTATAGCCAATTCCTCCAGTACTAAATTCTTTAGTTTTACCGATAATTTTAATTTTTTCTTTTTCATAATGGTTGCCTATACCAACAATTGGCAAAGCATTAACAGAATAACCACTTTTTACTAATTGCTTAGCTATTAGACTGCCGGATAGATCTTCTCCATGTCCATTACTTAATATTAAAATTTTAAACAATTTAAAATTCCAACCATTTTTTTACTTTGATTAACTCTGGCCATCCTGGATATCTACTTAATCCGTCTTCAACAGACTCTTTTAACTCACTTTTTACATCTGGCATCATCATAGACATTTTTTTTATTAACTCAATATGATCCCTAACACCTTTATTATTGGTAGCCAAAAGAGCTAAAGACAAATTCATTCTTGCTTGCGGATCTTGTTGATTTAATCGAACAGCTTGTCTGGCTGCTGACAAAGCTTCTTCATTATTTTTCAAAAGTAATTGAAGCCATGATAAGCAAGTCCAGGCAGCAAAATGATTTGGAATTTGCTGTATAATTTGCTGAAAATCTTGAACGATTGGAATTAAATCTTGCCCTGCTTTATATCTTGATAGAGCTGCATTAAAATCCTCTTCGATGGGATTAATTTCGTTATTCATTCTTTATTAGACTGCAAAAGAGCTTCCACAACCGCAAGTTTGAGAAGCATTGGGATTTACAAAATTAAAACCACCTCCAATTAATTCCTTACTAAAATCTAATTGCATTCCATAAATATATAGGAGACTTTTAGGATCACAAACTACCTGAAAGCTTTGATCAGCTTTTAATGAATAATCATATACTTTATCATCGGGATTTATTTCATTAGTTCCTATAAAATCCATCGTATAACTCATCCCACTACAACCTCCTGATCTTACTCCTACCCTTAGTGCTTTTTTATCACTTTGGCCATTCAATAAATTTGAAATTTGTTCTATAGCATCATTCGTAATTAAGATACCTTTACCATCATCAGAATTTTTAATTTCCTGTTTAACTTCTACATTTTCCATAAACAAAGGATTTCTACTATTTATAATATAAAAACTTAATCGATGGGATGCATAGAACAAACATTATCCAAACTTGATTTGTTATAATTTTAAGAAAAAGTGAAAATTGCAATAGTAGGTTCTGGATTAGCTGGTCTTACAGCAGCTGTCAATTTAGTTGATGAAGGTCATGAAGTAGAAATTTACGAGAGCAGGTCATTTTGGGGAGGTAAAGTCGGAAGTTGGGAAGATAAGGATGGCAACCACATAGAAATGGGTTTACATGTATTTTTTTACAATTATGCAAATCTTTTTAAGTTAATGAAAAAAGTGGGAGCTTTAGATAATTTACTCCCGAAAGATCATACACATCTATTTATTAATAATGGTGGAAATTTGAAATCGTTAGATTTCAGATTTCCCTTGGGAGCTCCATTTAATGGACTAAAAGCTTTTTTTACAACAGAACAACTTACTTGGGTAGATAAATTCAGAAATGCCTTAGCTTTAGGTACAAGCCCAATAGTTAGAGGATTACTAGACTATGAAGGCGCAATGAAAATAATTAGAGATCTAGATAAAATTAGTTTCAAAGAATGGTTTTTAAACCATGGTGGAAGTGAAAAAAGCTTAGAAAGAATGTGGGATCCTATCGCATATGCTTTAGGTTTTATTAATTGCAAAGATATTTCAGCAAGATGCATGCTAACTATATTTATGATGTTTGCTTCAAAAACAGAAGCCTCAAAACTTAATCTTTTAAAAGGTTCTCCTCATAAATGGTTGACTCAACCTATTGTCGATTACATCACAAACAAAGGAGCAAAAATACATCTTAACCATAAGGTAGAAGAAATCATTTATGAAAAAGAATCTTCCTCTTATTCAGTAAATCAATTAAAAATATCTTCTCCTGAAGGAATTAAGGCAGTGTTTGCAGATAAATTTCTAGCTGCCTGTGATGTTCCTGGAATAAAAAAAATAATTCCAAAAGAATGGTATCAATTTAAAGAATTTGAAGGTTTAAAAAAACTTAGAGCTGTAGCTGTTGCAACAATCCAATTAAGATATGACGGTTGGGTTACTGAATTACAAAAAGATAATACTGGAAACGAACCAATTGGACTAGATAACCTTCTTTATTCTGCTGATGCCTCTTTCAGTTGTTTTGCTGATTTAGCACTAGCAAGTCCAGCAGACTATAGAAAAAAAGATATGGGATCGCTTCTCCAATGTGTTTTAACTCCTGGCGATAGATGGATGGGAAGATCCACAGAAAGAATTACAAAAGAAATAGATAAAGAGGTTCGCCGTCTATTCCCATCCTCAAAAAATCTTAAATTGCTTTGGAGTAACGTGGTACAAATTCCACAATCACTCTACAGAGAAGCTCCCGGCATGGAACCTTTCAGACCCGATCAAAAAACATCTATATCTAATTTCTTCATGGCTGGTAGTTATACAAAACAAGATTATATAGACTCTATGGAGGGAGCTACAATGAGCGGTCATTTAGCTGCTGCCGCAATTTTAGAGAAGAAAGTCGAATTAGCAAAAAATCTTGCAGTAAGTTAATTCATGGGTACTTGGCTAAAACATGACGTAATAACGGTCGTTAATGCGCCTCTTGAAAATGTATGGGATACATGGAGCGATTTAGACTCAATGTCACTTTGGATGAGCTGGATTGAATCTGTAAAAACAGTTGACGAAGAAACTAATACGTTACCAGATTTAACAGAATGGACTTTAGCTGCAAATGGATTTAGATTTAAATGGAAAGCTCAAATTACAGAAAGGGTTGAAAAAAGCAAACTTAAATGGAAATCAATAGGAGGTTTACCAACTGAGGGATCAGTAGTTTTCGAAAGTAAAACTGATCAAATTACAACGGTCAATTTAGCCATAACTTATGAACTACCAAAAATGATTGCTCGGTTTATGGAAGAAAATATTTTAGGCAAAATGGTAACAAACGAATTACAGGCCAATATTGATAGATTCAAAGATTTAGTTGAAAAGAACTATACAAAAAATTTTTCTAACTAAAAATATTAATTGCTACATCTAGTAGTCCTTCAAAAGTATATTTTTGTGCCTGACTATCAACTCTTCCAAAAATCTTGTTACATATTTTTGTTGTCTGAGGTCCAATAGTTAATAACTTAATTTGATTAAAATATTGTAACCATTGTTTTCCAAGTTTTTTTTCTAGTAAAAAAGCAGCATTTACTACGGTTTTACCACTTGAGAAAATAATTGCATCGACTTTTCGATTTGAAATAATGTCAATTGTTTCTTGGGGAATTGATTCAGGACATCTAGTTTCATATGCAGCAACCTCAAATACACGAGAACCAGACTTTCTAAATTGATCTGCAATTAAATCCCTACCACCTGTTTGAACTCTTGGCACAAAAACTCGAAGTCCATAACCAGATACTGGAAAATTATCAATTAAACTTTCAGCAACAAATTCTGGAGGTATGAAATCCGCCTTAATCCCAAAATCATCAAGAGTTTTTGAGGTTTTTTCACCGACTACGGCGATTTTTGTTTTTTTAGAACATTCTTTTAATGAACTATTAAAGTATCTAAGTCTTTTATCCACAAATTTGATCCCATTACTACTGGAAAAAATAATCCAATGAAAATCATTTATTTGATTTAATGCTTCGTCAAGAGGTTTCAAATCATCAGGATCACCAATACTTATTGCAGGCAAATCAAATACATTAGCGCCCTTGCTTGTGAATATCTTTTTTATATCCAATATCCCTTCTATTGATCGAGTAATAATTATATTTCTTTGATAAAGGGGTAGATCAACTTTTGGCATCCTTGTCCTCAACATTATTATTTTGATTTTTATTTTTTAATTCATTGAGAAGTTTCAAGACTGATAATCCTTTATCAAGAACAACATCGTCTTTAAAAATTATCTCTGGAACTCTTCTCATCTCAATTCTTTTTCCTAAACTATGCCTTATAGATCTTTTAGCAGTATTCAGGTTTTCCACAATCTCTCTCCTTACTTTCTCTTCAGCAGTTGAAGTTATGTAAACTTTACAGTGTTGCAAATCACCTGATAAATCAATCTTAGAAATATTTACGAAATGATCTCTAATAAGATCATTTTCTAAATCATTCTGCAAAATAAGGGTTATTTCTTTCTTCATAAGAGAAGAAACTTTTGCAAGACGGTAATTATTTGGCATTATGGTTGTAAATTTATTGGATTTGTCATCGCTTGCAAGACAAAATAAACAGTTATGAAAGCACTTAAGACAGAAGATATCAAACCTACTATTGTTAGTGGATTTGATCTATTCTTGAATAAAGGTTCAAGCAAAGCAACAAGTCCCCCAACAATGATAGATATCAAATACTTTGGATATCTCGCAACATTAGAGAAAAATTCGCCCATCAGCTCCACAAATAGATTACTTTTTTAGCTAAGTTTTAACAAACATTAAACAGCATGATTACATTATATCAATTTAGGCATAGTGCTTTTTGTTTAAAAACAAGAATGGCTCTTCATGCAAAAAAACTACAATATCGAGTTGAAGAAGTTACACCTGGAATAGGCCAATTTGAAATCTTTAAATTATCAGGTCAAAAACAAGTACCTGTAATAGTCGATAGTAATGATCAAGTTATTAATGACTCTTCAACTATTTGCGAATATTTAGATAAAAAAAATGAAAACAATCCACTCTTTCCGGAGGATCCAATATTATTTGCACAATGCAAACTTATTGAAGATTGGGCAGATACTACAATGGCTACAACTTGTAGAAAAGCTTTAATAAAATCTGCAATAGAAAATCCACAGCTAAGAACTGCATTACTTCCAGATGAAATACCTTCTTCAGTTAAAAATATTGTTGATAAATTACCTTTTAAAAATCTCAGTAAAATTTCTAATGTAGTTTTGTCCTCTAAAGATAATTTAGAACTCCAAAAATTACTAGAAGCTTTATCAAAATCCTTGATCAACAAGAAATACTTAGTTGGAGATAGTTTATCAATTGCTGATATTTCAATTGCTGCTCAATTATCCCTTCTAAAATTTCCAAAGTCTGCAGGACCAATTCTTTCAGGAGAGGGAAGCCAAGAATATATAAACAACCCTTATTTAGAAAATCTTTTCATTTGGAGGAACAACTTAGAAGAATATCTTTTTAGTGCTAACTCTCAATAAATTCAAACTTCAATTTATATTTATTTGTTTTTATAGCATGAATAGAAGGATCACCAACTTTTGAACCATAAGAAACAACATATTGCACTCCACAAATTGATGGTTTGATTGAATTATCAACTTCCAATGTTTCTTCGGAACATTTCCGAAATTTACTAATGGTCTCTACCTGATTAATCCTTGAAGCACCTGGCTTATGTGCTGTTTGTATAACTAGCTCATCTGCGAAAAAAATATCATCATCTTGGATCTGGTTTCTCCCCGTAATTCTTGAATCGATATAAAAATCATCTTTTAAATAAGTAATTTGATTATTAATAGATTGAGGATCATTTACAACCTTGATTAAGGTTTCACCAAATATTGCTTTTCCAATAGATTCAGAATTTTTTGCACGATTACCAACAATTAAATCTGAATCATTCTTAAAGAAGTTTACTTTATAAATAATTGGCTCTTCTGAATCATTAACTATATTTTGAGAAGTGACAAGCCAATTCCCCTCGAACCATTTAGGGTAAATTAAATCCTTAGAGGTATCCGATAATTTAAAATTTGGCAAATATAATTCTGGCCATTGATTTACACGGTTTTCCAAAAAATCTCGTACGTTAGAATCTACTAGAGCAAGAGAACTTTCTAAAAAAATTCCTTGAAAAATCAAGCAAAGAATTAATCCAAGAAGAATTTTCATTATGTCAAATCCACTAATAAGAGCATCAGATCATTATGTATTATTAGAGCCAGATTCAAAAGAAAAAATTGTATCAAAACAAGAAGCGATTTTATGGTTAAAGAATTGGCTTAGTAAGAAAGAGACACAAACAATATATCAAAATATAGAAGATTCTGATCAGGAATTTTTTGAAGAATTATTGGAAAGCACTTATGAATTAGAAATAAAATTAGGATACGTTATCAAATGGTTTGCAGTAAGAATTCAACCAGATTAACTAATTATTTCTTTATGAATTGCATTAATTATTTTCATAGCAACTTCTTCAATATTTTCTTTTTTTACTTGAATTCTTAAATCTGCTTGAGAATACAAATTTTCTCTAGATTGAAAAATGCTCATATATAGATCATTTAGATTCTTTCCCTGAAGAAGTGGCCTATTTTCAATTTCATTTTTCAATCTTTCAATTGCTATATCTTTATCGAGATCTATCCAAGCTATTATTCCCTGTCTTAAGATTCCCCAGTTTTCCGATTTGGTAACTATTCCTCCCCCAGTTGAGATTACTAATGAAGGAATTTTGATAGTTTCTTTCAGGCAGTTTGCTTCTAATTCACGGAAATTATCTTCTCCTTCATCATTAAAAATTTGATTAATAGATTTTTTTGCCAACTTCTCTATTAATGAATCTAAATCAATGTATTTATACTTCAATAATTCAGCCAGCTTCAATCCAGTTTGTGACTTACCAGAACCCATCATTCCTATTAAAAATATGCTTCTGCCCTTAATAGTATGAAGTGTTTTTTCGATAATGGATTGTTCCATAAAGACAAAAGCGTATTTAAAACCTTAAGATAGTATTATCGCAGACAGGTATGACTTCTACACAATCCAAACCATTACATGGAAAAGGACGTGAATGCGTCATCACTCGGCGTGCCTGCTTTAGTTCTAGTCATCGTTATTGGCTTCCTGAAAAAAGCCCAGAAGAAAATTTATCTCTTTTTGGTAAGTGCAGTATTGCGCCAGGACATGGTCATAATTATGAACTTATTGTTTCAATGGGTGGAGAACTAGACTCTGATGGAATGGTACTTAATCTCTCTGATGTAAAACACTCTATTAAAGATAAGGTTACTGGACAATTAGATTTTCGTTTTTTAAATGATGTCTGGCCTGAATTTAATGTTGATAATCAAGAGGGTATACTTCCCACAACTGAAGCTTTAGTAAAGGTCATTTGGCATCGTCTGAAGGATGATTTACCTCTTACAAGTCTAAGACTTTATGAAAACCCAAATTTATGGGCAGATTATTTTGGAAAAAACATGGAAGCATTTTTAACAGTTCAAACTCATTTTGCAGCAGCTCATAGACTTGCTAAAGAAGAGATATCCTTTGATGAAAATAAAAAAATCTATGGGAAATGTGCCCGAGTCAATGGACATGGTCATAACTATCTTGTCGATATAACTGTAAAAGGAGACATCGATAAAAGAACAGGAATGGTTTGCGACTTATCTGCCCTACAAGAGATAATTAATGATTTAGTTGTTGAACAACTAGATCATACTTTTCTTAATAAAGACATCGAATTTTTCCATAATTGTGTTCCAACTGCTGAAAATATAGCTTTATATATTTCTGATATTCTTAAAAAACCAATACATCAACTTGGCGCAACATTACACAAAATAAGACTCCAAGAGAGCCCAAATAATGCTGCAGAAATTTATGTTGATCAAAAGTTAACCAATTCATTGAAGTTGAAATTTGAAAATAGTTTAGTAACGCAAACTTGAGTATCCCAAGAGTAATAATTGTTATAGCATCAAGTCTTGATGGGAGAATTGCATTTCCTGGAGGTGGAGAATCGCATCTTGGAAGCGATGAAGATAAAAAAATATTAAACCAAAACTTATCAATGGTTGACGCCACTATTTTTGGTTTAGGTACTTTAATTGCCCATCAATCAACTTACCTAGTTAAAAATCTCAATGATAATGACGAAGTAAATATATCAAAAAGGCAACCAATTTCTATAGTTGCTTCAAATAGCAAAAAATTTAACAGTAATTGGAAATACTTTCGTCAACCAATTAGAAGATGGCTAATAAGCTCAAGTAAAGTAAATAACTCGTCGAATAATGAATTCGAGAAAGAACTCTTTTTCGAAGATTCATGGGAAAAAACTTTAATTTCACTCAAAAAACAAGGGATAAATGATTTAGCTCTTTTAGGAGGTGCAAAGCTTATAAATTCATTTATAAAAGAGGATCTAATAACAGATATAAAAATTACAATAATTCCACGAATCATTGGAGGTAGATATACATGGATTCCTCCAGAACAAACAAATGCGATTTCTAATCTCGAAAGACTATGGGAAATAAAATCAATTAAAAATTTAATGAATAATGAAATCCATATTCATTACAAAAAAACTTTAAATAGATTTAATGATAAATGAACCAACCAATAAATAAAGTTGAAGTCAAATTATCAATTAAGGAAATCTCCAAGGAGATATGGAATGAATTAGCAAATGAAATTAATAATCCATTTTATGAATGGACTTGGATTAAAAACCTTGAGATATCAAAAAGTGTTTCAAGAGAAACTGGTTGGCAGCCACTATATTTTGTTGCTTTTAAAAATGAAGAGATATTAGGAATTGCCCCACTTTTTTTAAAAAATCATAGCTATGGAGAATTCATTTTTGACCAATCATTTGCAAGATTGGCTCAAGAGCTTAATTTAAATTATTACCCTAAATTAATTGGAATGAGTCCTTATAGTCCTATAAATGGATATCAATTTCTTTATAAAAAAAATAAAGACAAGAAAGAAATTACAAATTTACTCATAAACCACATCGAAAGCTTTGCGATAACAAACAAAATTCTAAGTTGTAATTTTTTATATATTGATGAAAGCTGGGGCAACCATCTTAAATCTTTGGGATACCATGAATGGATAAATTCCAGCAGTGAATGGAGGAGTAATGGAGAAAAAACATTTAATGATTTTCTATCTAGATTTAACTCTAATCAGAGAAAAAATATAAAAAAAGAAAGGAAATCAATTACTAAAGAAGATATTAAAGTAGAAATTTTTAATGAAGATGATATCAACCAAGAAATCCTCAAAAAAATGCATAATTTTTATGAACAGCATTGTTCGAGGTGGGGAGTTTGGGGAAGTAAATATCTAACATCTACATTTTTCGAAACACTGGTTGAAAATAAAAAAAATCTGTTACTTTTTAGTGCATCAAAAAATGATTCAAATGAAATTTTTGCTATGTCGATGTGCGTTAAAAATCAAAACAACTTATGGGGTAGATATTGGGGTAGTCAAGAAGATATATCTAATTTACATTTTGAATTATGCTATTACCAGCCAATTGAATGGGCAATAAAAAATAGTATCCATTTGTTTGATCCTGGAGCGGGTGGTAAACATAAAAGAAGGAGGGGGTTTTTTGCAAAAAGGACCATTAGCTTGCATAAGTGGTTTGACAAAAATATGGAAAATATAATTAGTCCTTGGCTAAATGAAGTGAATAAACAAACTGAGATAGAAATTGATTTTGAAAATAAATCTATACCCTTTAAATAAAAAATTATTCGGCTTTACCAAAGATTATATTAGTAATATAGTTTGAAATTAAATTCCCAAAATGGATTCAAGTCAAAGTTTAGATGAAAAAATAAAGGTTGATAATAGTTTATCCAATCGATATATAGACTTAGATCCAAACGGTTATTTCATTATAAAAGTAGATTTAGAAGAAAATAAAATAATTTTAGAGCACTTTCTTAATAATATTAATGATGACGGATATGCCCTTGACCCAGAAACAAATGAACCAATTAAATGTGACTCTCAAAATAAAAGAGTTTGTAATGAAGTTTTTAAAGGAATTAGTGCGAAACAACTTGGAATATTGATCACTGAAGAAAGAAATGACTTAATAACAAGATTCGATCATGCTCTATATTTAGGTAGGGAACTACAAAAAGCAGAAGAATGTTTATACAAAAAATTACCATATATCCAAGATTAAGAAATTAAACGAAAAACTCTAATCTTTTCATCTGATGTTAAGTTAAATAAAAATAAAAAAATTAATGAACATCATTTTCTATTTTGCATTTATTGGTTTTGGTTTTGGAGCTGCTTTCGCATTATATAAGCTATTAAGAGCAGTTAAATTAATTTAAAAAAACTATAAAATTTTAATAATCTCTCCATACAAATCATATTCATCCGCAAAAGAAATATTTGCTTCAACAAATTTACCAATATAATTTTTCAATTCATTTTTAGTATTAATAGATAAAATCACATTTCCGTCAATTTCAGGAGCGAAATTGTAGGACCTACCTATTAATTCGTTATTATCTGATATTTTTTCTACCAAAACTTTCATTTTTGAATCAACATATACCTGATTTTTATCTTTAGAGATATTTTGCTGAACTGAAATAACATTATCTTTTCTAGCCTCTGCAATCTCTGGGAATACTCTATTTGGCAAATCAAAAGCTGCAGTGCCGTCCTCAGGAGAAAAAATAAACACTCCTACATGATCAAATTTGTGCCTATACAAAAATTCCAGAAGATGTTCAAAATGTTCTTTTTTTTCTCCTGGGAAACCAACAATGAGACTAGTTCTTAATACAGCAGATGGAATTTCTTTTCTAATTTTCTCCAAAATTGATTCATTCAAAGAAGCCTGCCAAGGTCTATTCATGCTCCTCAACACATCTGGATGACTATGCTGAAGTGGTAAATCAAAGTAAGGCACTATATTCTCTGAATCTTTGAAAGCCCTAATAACTTCATCAGTTAAACCCGTTGGATAAGCATAATGTATCCTGATCCAAGGAATTGGAACTTTAGACAGCTCATTCAAAAGTTTGGCTAATGATGGTTTACCATAAATATCTTGACCATAATTAGTTGTTATTTGACTAATTAATATGATTTCTTGTATCCCCTGCTTTGCAAGACTTTTAGCTTCTGAAACTATAGATTCTATTGTTCTACTTCTTTGGGGACCTCTCAATTTAGGAATAATACAAAAAGCGCAATTATAGTTGCAGCCTTCAGCAATACGAAGATAAGCAACAAATTTATTTTTATCTACAAAACGAGGCATTTCCTCATCTGCAATAAATTCAGGTATTTTAGAAACTTCATTAACGATTTCCCCTTTTTCTACTCTGTCTAAAACCTCGGCTATCTTTTGATAATCTCCTGTCCCAACCAAACCTTTTATTTCAGGGATTTCTTTTATAAGCTCATCTTTAAAATGCTGAGCCATACAACCTGCAACTATTACTTCCTTTCCTTGATTTGTATATTCTAGAATTTTTCTAATAGATTCTTCTCTAGCTGTTTCAATAAAACTGCAAGTATTTACAACAACAACATTTGCATCATTTATATTACTGTCAACTTCATAACCCTCTTTATCTAATAAGCCTTGCATATGTTCAGTATCAACAAGATTTTTTTCACAACCAACATGACTGAATGCAATCTTAGATCGTTTTTTTTCTTTTACATTAGGACTATTTTGCTTCACAACTTGAAAAATAAGAATTAAAAGATTTAAAAAGCATTTCGTATATAACTCTCATGCCAAGATAATATTAGGATAGATAATGTAAATAACAAACTTTCTTTTTGTATGGCCCTTAAGACTTTAAACAGAAGAAATAAAAAAGATTTGAAATGGCCAAAAATCATAATCGCAATTCTTAGCACTATAGGCATAGTTGATACAGGTTCAATTACTTTAAAAAACTGGGGATTATTTACTTCGCTTTCATGCCCAGGAATACAAAATGGTTGTGAAACGGTTTTAAATAGTCCTTGGGGTACTTTATTTAAAAATAATCAAGTTGATATACCTCTCTCATTAGCTGGATTTATAACATATTTATCAATATTAGTTATCACAATATTACTCTCGCTTAATTTAATTTCTCCAAAAGAAAAACTCAATAAGTTTTTATGGTGGTTAGTATTTCTAATTTCTTGTGCGTCATCAACATTTAGCTTTTTATTGATAAATATAATGTTTTTTAAGATTCAAGCATATTGCTTTTTTTGTATACTTTCAGCAATTTTATCGTTTTCTATCTTTATAATTTCTATGATTGGAGCAAAGTTCGAAAGTAGAGAACCTATGATTTTTAGAGGTTTCATTGTAGCCATTAGTGTACTCCTGGGGGGCCTAATTTGGTCAACAAACGTTGACCCCTCTAATGCTATTGATGTTGCAAACCCCACTGAAAATGTATCGCCAATAATTACCACTTCAAGCTCTCCCCAGAAGGTAAAGTTTGCAAAATTTTTAAGTGAAAACAATATTGTTATGTATAGTGCATACTGGTGCCCTCATTGCCACGATCAGAAACAATTATTTGGTAAGGAAGCAGTTAAAGAATTAAAAGTAGTTGAGTGTGCTAAAGATGGTAAAGATAATGAGTATGAGCTATGCCAAACGAAAGGAATCAGTGGATTTCCTTCTTGGGAAATAAATGGAGAAATTATTAGTGGTACGCGTGACTTAAATGAATTAGCAACAAAAACCGACTATCAGGGAGATCTTAATTTTTAATAAACCTTTTTTGAATTTTTTGATCTAACTGTTGTCTAGTATGGCATTGCCAATTTTTATCTTTATTAGGGAAATCATCTCTATAATGCCCTCCTCTACTTTCCTCTCTAAATAGACAAGCTTTTAATAAAGTGATGGTGGTTATTTGTCTATTCTTTAAATCAAGTAAAAGATTTAATGCTCTTCTATTGCGTTCACTAAGTTTTATATTTTGATCAAATTTTATTTTTTCAAGACTATTTAGTAAATCATTTTTATTTAATTTATCTATATCATTTTGAATGTAATTTAAAAATTTACTCATATTTACCTTATTTCGAGATACACCTAAATTTAACCAACAAAGTTTTCTTAGTTCATCAATTTTTTCAGCAATTATAGAGATTTGATCTTCTTTTGGATCTTCAATATCAAACTCTTGAAATGATCTATCAAATTTTTCAAATTTAGAAAGGTCATTCAAAACAATTGAAGACATTTTTCTTGCGAAAACAAGACACTCCATCAGTGAATTACTTGCCAGTCTATTAGCACCATGCACACCTGTAGAAGCAACTTCTCCAACGGCATATAATCCTTTTCTTGTTGAAGATGCATTTAGATCAGTTTTAACACCTCCCATCCAATAATGAGCTGCAGGAGCTACGGGAATAACCTCATTTAAAGGGTTTACGCCATAATCCTGACATCGACTTAAGATCGTGGGAAAGCGCTCAACAATTTTTTCTGGGTCAATATACCGAAGATCTAAGCCAACATGGTCTACATTATTATCATGCATATTTTTCATAATTGCTCTACTTACCTGATCTCTAGTAGATAGATCACGATTTTCAAGATTTTTAACTGGACTTTCACCATTTTTATCAACTAAAATTGCTCCTTCCCCTCTAAGTGCCTCAGATATTAAGAAGCAAGGTGCACCATAAAATTTTAAAGCTGTTGGATGAAATTGCACGAACTCTAAATCTTCGATAGCAGCTCCTGCTTTCCATGCAAGAGCAATCCCTTCACCAGAGGATTGAGCAGGATTTGTTGTATTTGTAAATAAGTGCCCACCCCCACCTGTAGCCAAAACAACAGCTCTAGATTTAATCCAATATAAATTTGCTCCATCAAGAACCTGAACTCCTCTACATTCTTTATTTTCAATATGAAGTTCAGTTACTCTTACACCTCTGCAGTGAAGAATATTTTTTTGATTCTCAATATGATCTTCTAGAACTTCAACTAATGCTCGTCCAGTACGATCTTTAACATGTAAGACTCTTCTTCGTGAATGGGCTGCTTCCAAGGTAGTAGCTAGTTGATCAGAACATTGATCAAAAATCATCCCTAAATTCTGCAACCTTTCTACACAACCTGGAGCTTCTTTAACTAGCATTTCTACAGCCTGAAAATCACATAGTCCATCACCTGCTTTCAAAGTATCATCAGCATGAAGATCAAATGAATCATCTTGTCTAACAACAGATGCAATACCTCCTTGAGCCCATCTACTGGAAGATACCTTACTAGTATTTCTATTTAGAAGAAGCACTTTTAAATTTGAGGGTAATTCAAGACAAGTCATAAGGCCAGCTGCTCCAGCACCTATAACGATTACATCCCAATTATTTATTGGTATCGGTTCTTGCGAAAATGGAGGCCTTAACATTAAACCAATCCACTAAAAGTTGGTTGCAGAATTGCTAAAACGATAAAAATACCATCAACAATTAATGTCGTTTGAATTACGTAACCAGAAACTAAGAGTGCTTTACCACTAGTAGTATTGATTGTGCCAGAATCTAAAATTTCTTTTGAAATAAACCAAAGTATAAGAGCAACAAAAACGATAATAGATAATGATTTTATTTGAATAAGACTCTCTGAAGTTTTTTGAAGAATAATAGGTGCATTTTCAGAATCTGCTGTAATTACCTGCTTCCATTGATCCATGATTCCGATTAAAAATATTGTAATGTCGGTAACTGCGGTTCCAAATAAAGAAGAGATATAAAAACTTGAACCTATTTTCCAATTAGTACCAAATCCAATTAAAGCTAATGGGAGAACTACAGCTTCAACAGGTATGTGTAGGATAGGAAATGGGCTTAACCAACCCCAGAACAAACATCCACCAAGCCAACTACCTGATATACCAAGTAATAATGAACTGACAATAAACCACTTATTTGATCCTTTCTGATTCAAAACAATTGCCACTAAGACAATAACAAAAGTAAAACAAATAGCACTTATTGGTTCTAATCTAACCCAAGGTGCTTGAACAAAAATAGGTAAAATTACAAAAAAAGAAGACCACAATCTTAAAGCTAAAGGATTTGATAAAAAACTATTTTCATATGAATCAACTGTCTTATGGGATTCATAGTTGAATTTATCTTTTACTTCTAAATTTTTTGTAATTAATTCTTTCAATGAAAAAGGCTATTTTAATTAATCTAAATCGTGTTTTAGAAAACTGCGAATGCCATATTTTAATAAATAAAAGGCCCATAATTTGACACCTATATTTACTTTTTTAAAAGTATTTAATACACTTTGAGTCATATATAAGTTTAGAATAAATATAGTTGAGAGTATTTGGCCTTAAATTGTGTGGCAAGAAATTAATTACACGGAAGATCCCATTGATCTTTTGATTCCTAATATTACTTATAAAATAAACCCTGCAGAAATTGAAAGTATTGAAGCTAATTCTATTGCTGAAGAAATAGGATTTGAATCAGGTGATTCAATTATTAGTATTAATGGGAGAAAACCAAGAGATTTAATTGATTATCAGATTCTGATTAGTGAAGAAATTTTAGACATATCAGTATTAGATAAAAATCATCAGATTCACAATATAAATATAGAAAAAGATCAAGATGTTAATTTAGGTATAAATTTTAAAGATGCATTATTTGATTCAATCAAGCAATGCAATAATAAATGTCCATTTTGTTTTATTGATCAACAGCCAAGTGGCAAAAGAAAAAGCCTATATATAAAAGATGATGATTATAGATTAAGTTTCCTATATGGCTCTTATTTAACTCTTACGAATTTAAAAAAAGAAGACTGGGAAAGAATTGCTATGCAAAAACTATCCCCACTTTTTATTTCAGTTCATGCTACTGATCCCGCTACAAGAGAAAAATTATTAAAAAATAAAAAAGCAGGAGTAATACTTGATCAAATTTCATGGTTTGAAAAAAACTCTATTCAAATACATGCTCAAATTGTTGTTTGTCCAGATATAAATGATGGGGATATTCTTGAGAAATCAATTTTGGAACTCGCTGAATTCTACAGAAAAAACTCTCAAACAGTACTTTCAGTGGCAATAGTTCCTGTAGGACTTACAAAATTTAGACCTGAAAATGATGGATTGAAATCAATCAGCCCAGAATACGCAAAAAAAACTATAAAACAAGTAGAGAGGATTCAAGCTTCTCTACAAATTACTCTTGGGACTCGTTTTTGTTGGCTAGCAGACGAATGGTATTTAATTGCTGGTACAAATTTACCCAGTTACAAAACCTACGAAAATATGCCACAAGAATCTAATGGGGTTGGGACTATTAGAAACTTTCTAGAAGCATTAAAAGAGAAGACTCAAAATCTACCCCATAAAGTAAAAAAGCCAAAAAAAATTAGTTGGATTGTTGGTAAATTAGTTTATGAAGCCCTAATTCCTATAGTTAAGAAATTAAACTTAATTAATGGATTAACAATTAATTTATATGGTTTGCCGAGTATCTATTGGGGTCAAGATCAAGTTGTTACAGGTCTTCTTACTGGAGAAGATCTAATTTACGGGTTGAAAAACAAGGATTTAGGAGAAGCTGTTTACATACCTTCTATTATGTTAAAAATTAATACTGATTTATTTTTAGATGATAAAAATATTCAAGAAGTTGAGAATCAAATAAATACTAAAATTCACGTTCTTGATGATTCAAATGATATTATTAATACTCTGATTGGTTAATCGAATATTCCGCAACTATAAAACATGCTTAGAAGAGTAATAAATCCTTTCTTATTATTGCCGCTTACTCTAAGTATGAATACCTTTAATGTTCTATCGAGCGAAATAAAAAATTATATTGATAATGTTTTAGAAGAAAATTCAAATATTACTTTTGTTGATTATCAAGAAATAGAAAAACTTGTATTAAATAATCAAGAATTAAAATCATTACAAAACCTAGTAGCCTCTGCAAGCTTTAATCTCTCAAGTCAAATTGCCAAAAGATACCCATCCTTAGATTTTCAAGCCAATGGGTTACCAAAATATGTCGCAGGTAAAAAGTATAATAGCAATTCATCTACTTTAAAAACATCACAATTTACGGCTAATCCCTCTCTGAATATTAAATGGGATGTAGTTGCCCCTCTAAGAGGATCTGAAATTAAAATTGCCAAAACAAATTACAAAATCGCAGAAAATAATTATGAGATTAAGAAAAAAGATTTAATTCAAGAAGCAAGAATCAGATATCACAAATACAAAAAGTCATATCAAGATATTCAAAATAAAAAATTAACACTTGATTTATCAATTACAAGTTTAAAAAATGCTAAAGCGAAGCTAGATTCTGGAATTGGTACAAAATTTGAAGTTCTTGAAGCTGAAGCTCAATTATCTCGAGATCAACAATCACTTAATGAAAAAAAAATAGAACATGAAATTAATAAAATTTCTCTTAAAGAGATTCTGAATGTTAAAGGGGATTTCGAAACTAATAAAGAGCAAAACATTATAGGGTTTTGGAATTATAAATTGAATAAGAATATTAATGAGGGTTTGGATAAAAATCTTTCCTTAAAAAACCTTGTTCTTCAAAAATCAATCAAAAATAGCCAAGCAGAAAGCTTTTTAGCTCAAAATAAGCCAAATATTTATATCAGTAATTCATTATCTAGTACATTTTCAAAGGGAGACTCTCTAGCAAATAATATCGACTCTGCAAAATCCGGATCAAATTATACAAATACCATAAGTCTAAATTTTGCATGGAGTATTTTTGATGGCGGACAAAATAAGAACTCCTACAAATCAAAAATAGCAGATGCAGAATCCGAAAAATATGCGTATGAAAATCTAAAAAATGTTTTAACCACAAGTATTAGTAAAGCCTATTTAAATCTTAAATTAAATGAAGAAAAAATAATCTCTTCTCTTAAAGAAATTGAATCTAGCAAAGAGTCTGTAAGGCTTTCCAGACTTAGATATGATGTGGGAATATCAACTCTAAAAGATGTTCTTGTTAGGCAAAGTGAATTAAGTAATGCGCAATCAAAAAATATTAATGCAATATATAATTACAATCTGAATATAGATGAATTAGAAAGATTAACTTTCCTTGATAAAAGTAAAAATTGTTTAGGTAGTAATAATACTAAAATTAAAGATACAGAGTCTATTTGCAATTTATAAAGATGAATCCACCAAATTTAACTAATAAGCAACTACGTGAATTAGATTCTTTATTTGAATTGGTTAGTCAAAGGCAAACAAAAGATTTTGGAAATATTAGCGCCAGCAATAAAGCAGATGGATCATTATTAACAAGTTGTGATTTATGGAGTGACAAAACAATCGTAGATGGCTTGGCTTCAATAGCTCCAGGTGAAGGTGTCCTTAGTGAAGAAGGGCAAAAGTTAATTCCAAATTCAAAAGCTTACTGGGTAGTCGATCCACTCGATGGAACAACAAATTTTGCTGCCGGCATTCCTTACTGGTCTATATCTGTAGCAAGGTTCGTTGATGGTAAACCACAATCTTCTTTTTTAATAATTCCTACATTGAAAAAAAAGTTTGTATCTATAAAAGGTAAAGGGGTTTGGTTAAATAACAAGAAGATAGATCCTAGTCAAAATAATCGTCAAAGTGAATGCGTTTCTTTATGTAGCAGATCTATAAAAATTTTACAAAAAAAACCAAACTCAGTATTTCCTGGCAAAATCAGACTCTTAGGTGTATCGAGTTTAAATCTTACTAGTGTAGCGATGGGACAAACTTTCGGAGCAATAGAATCAACCCCTAAGATATGGGATATTGCAGCAGCCTGGCTTCTCTTAGAGGAACTCAATTGTTCTTTAGAGTGGTTAGAAACAGATCCTTTAAATTTAATTTCAGGAGAAGACTTGTGCGATGTTAATTTTCCATTAATTGCTTGTAGATCTATAGAAAAATTTGAAATTTTAAAGCCATGGGGCAATCTATTATTAGAAAAATAGTTGCATCATAAATAAAAAATTGCTTGAAAAATTTCTTAATCAGATACAATAAAAATTAAGTAAATAAATAAAATATTTGAAGAAAATTAATATGCAGAGAAGTTCAACATGGATACTGAAAAGTTTATGGGGAGCTTGTGAGCGATGGAGCAAATCTGATTGTGTTGATTTAAGCGCTGCATTTGCATACTACACACTTCAATCATTTTTTCCCATCCTTCTAATTTCTCTTTCAATAGCTTCATGGTTCCTAGGAAAACAAGAAGGATTAGATCAACAAATAATTGCCATTGCTGCTCAGCTTTTACCTCCTTCAGTAGTTGAGTTAGTAGAGACAACATTATTTAATTTGATAGATCAAGGGTTTGGAGCAGGTATTCTTGGGGCTATGTTTTTGCTTTTTACCGCAGGAAATGCATATCTATCTCTTCAAAGAGGCTCGGACAGGCTTTGGGAAGATGAAATTCCTTCTAAAAAAATTAATTCTGCTTGGAGAGTGCAAGCTTCGAAGTTTCTCCGAAATAGAGTTGAAGCTTTTTTAATAGTATTCTTTATTGGTTTTTTAATGGTTCTAGATCAAATTAGTGCAAATCTTAGAATGATCCCAAGTAACGTTTTAGAAAATCTTTCAAAATCTAATAATCTTATTTCTGATTTATTATTAAAGTTACCGCTATTACAAGTTGGCCAGTTTGCAATACCACTAATTGGCTTTTCTTTAATGGCTCTTTTATTACAAGCACTTTTACCCAGTAGGAAAGTTCCATTGAAACCACTGTTACCTGGATCTTTTCTTATTGGAATTGGCCTAACCACTTTGAACTTAGCAGTAAGTAAAAGTATTCTGTCACTTGGAGTAAGATTTCAAGCATACGGTTTTATTGGAGGTTTTCTTGTACTTACTTTGTGGGTATGGCTTTTAGGAGTGATTTTATATTTTGGACAGTGTTGGAGCGTAGTAATTGCTAGTATGACTTTAGTAAATAAAAAAAGAAATTATAAATAAGGATAACTAAGGTGAATTATTTTCTAAAAGCTAATAAAAATCTTCTTACCTTCTCATTAATCATACTTATCGTTATTCCAATTTTTGGATTTAACTTTTTCATTAGCTTTGTGGGAAATATCCTACTTCTTCTATTTTTAGTTCCTCTTCTATTATTAGTTTTAGTGTTTGTGGGTTTTAACTCTTACAAATCAAAAATTAATACATGCACAAATTGTGGGGCAATATCATTAGGTTTAAGTGAAACCTGCATGAGTTGCGGTGCAGATTTAGAGAATATAAGTAATAAAAATCAATTAAATAAAAAGCCTTTTGAAAGTACTATTGAAGTGGAAGCGGAAGAAATTAAGTGAAATATTAACCTATACCAATTTGTCGAAGAATACTTTGTCCTGTAATTAATTCAGTTCCAAGACCAATCAAAATACCCATCATTGCCATACGGCCATTCCAGGTCTCTGCAAAGTTTACAAAGCCAAATCTTGGTTGATTTTCATTATTCATAATTAACTAGATCATCTATTAAATTATTTTAACGTTTTAAGGAATAATTTATGGTAAAAAATAAAATATTTATTTAACATGCCTTACACCATCAACAGGTCGATACTCATCTCCAGTCAATTCCTCATACACAATAGCTGGCAATCCTGTATCAAACATTGTTTGTAATGCCTCTTTTAACATAGGATTCCAACCTCCTGTACTAACTTTTCCATGTCTTACAGTCCAGTCCCAAGTCCCTTGAAGATCTCTGGGTAATCTACCTTCTCTATCTCTACGAGCAACTAAGTCTAAAGATTCAACTATACCAACAATAACTGGATTTTTACCGTAAGAAGGAGTAAGACTTAATTCAAGTCTAACTGGATCTTCTTTAACAATTTTTAAACGAAATCTTGGTGGTAACTTGAGAGATCTTATTACCGCTGATACAATTTTTGTTCTTAATTCCAATTTTTTTCCTTAAATATATTTGATTAATCAGTTGTTGAACCTTTTTCTTCTAATGTAGAGTCATTGTCATTCGAAAATCTTACTGTTAAAAGCTCCTCTTCAGTAATATTTCCAGATTTGTCTAAAAGTTCTGGATGTATTGTGTACTTTTTTTGTTTAAAACTGGAAGTACTGAAACGTTTATTTTTATTATCGGATATACCCCAACCATTAGACATTACTTTAAATGCTTTCCAAACTAAATAAGTTAAAGCCGCAGAATATATTATTGGAAATAGAATAGTCATCAAACTTATAGATTAGAGAATTATATGTTATTCATCATAGCCCGAAAAAAAGAAATTTAGCTACTTTAAGTTATTAAATTATTCTCTATATTCAATAAATTTAATTAGTAGTTATATTTAAATTACACTGATGTGGTGTATTAAATCTCTCGAAAAACATAAAAATCAAAATTGAAAAAAGACATCCAAAAGCTATTACTAATTGTCTCATTAATTACATATGGCATTAGATATCCAGCAAAAGTCATATCCCAACAATTAAGTAAACCAAAAATTAATGTAGTTAATTTATATTCGAACAAATCTTTTATAACGAAAGCTGTAGAAAGAACCGGTGCAGCTGTGGTGACGATTGATACTCAAAGATATGTTAAAAAAAGAAATTTTCCAAGAAATTCTCAACTATTTTTAGACCCATATTTTGAAAGATTTTTTGGATTAGATTTGTCTAACGAAAATCGACCAAGGATAGAACAAAACCAAGGCAGTGGATTTATATTCGCAGATGGACTAGTAATGACCAATGCTCATGTAGTGAATGGATCAGATAAGGTAATTGTTGGTTTAACCAATGGCAAAAAATTAAACGCTAAACTGATAGGTCAAGACTCTTTTACTGATTTAGCTGTGCTAAAGATTGAAGGGAGAGGGCCTTGGCCAAAAGCAAAATTGGGAGATTCCTCAAAGATTAAAGTTGGTGATTGGGCTATAGCAGTTGGAAATCCTTTCGGACTGGAAAACACAGTCACGCTTGGTATTATTAGTAATCTAAATAGAAACGTAACTCAATTAGGAATATATGATAAAAAACTTGAACTGATACAAACAGACGCTGCTATTAATCCTGGCAATTCTGGAGGTCCACTTTTGAATAGAGATGGAGAAGTAATTGGTATTAATACGTTGATAAGATCAGGTCCAGGAGCGGGTTTGAGTTTCGCAATCCCAATTAATAGAGCTAAGGAAATTGCCTATCAACTTTTAAACAATGGGAAAGTAATACATCCTATGATTGGAATTAGCCTAATAGAAGAAAGTATTTCTGAGAGAAAAAATAATGTCGTAAAAGTTGGATATGTAGTACCGAACAGTCCAGCTGAAAAAAGTGGAATTAAGATAGATGATATTTTAGTTAAAATAGGAGATAAAGATATTGAAACCGCATCAGAAGTAATAGAACAAATTAGTAAAAATGGTATTAAAAAACAAGTAAATATATTATTGAAGCGTAAAAATAAATTTATTAAATTGAAAGTAAAACCAACAGATATTACTAATCTACAAAATAACTAAAAAATTTAATTGTCATTCCGTTTAAGTATTTCCACACATCTAGAAATACATCTACCATCCGTTATGTCGCAGGAAGTAATGCATTCAAAATAACTTTCAATAGGATCAGAAATTTGAAAATGTTTGTCTTGGAAATCGTAATTTTTCATTTAAATTATTAAAACCTATTTTTGTATTTTTAAGATTAATCAAGGACGGTAAACTATGTAAAGATAAATAAGTGATCTTACTTAGCCAATTGTAAATTTTATTAAAAGTAATCACATTTTTTGGCTTTGAGTTTTTTCTAAAAAATATTCATAATTACCATCATATGAAAATAACTTTGAATCTTTAATTTCAATAATTCTATTTGCAACCTTTGAAATAAAATACCGATCATGAGAAATAATTAGTAATGAACCTTTATAATTTTTAATTGCTAATTCTAAGTTTTCCTTTGACTGGAGATCTAAATGATTGGTTGGTTCGTCTAAAAGAAGGAAATTACTAGGATTAATAATCATGAGCGCTAACGCTAATCTTGCCTTTTCTCCCCCACTTAGTTGCTTAACATATTTAAAAACAGTTTCATTTTGAAAGCCAAAACCCCCTAAAAATGTTCTAACTTTTTTTTGGGACCATTCTGGAGACTTATTACATATTAAATCAATAACCCTCTCCTCAAGTGAAAGTGCTTCAGCCTGATTCTGTTCATAATAACTAGTAATTATATTATGTTTACCAAGATTAATATCTCCAATTTCAGGAGAAATTTTTTTCATAATAATTTTAAGCAATGTAGATTTGCCGCAGCCATTAGGTCCCAATATTGCTATTTTCTCCCCAGAAGAAATCTTTAAATTAATATCTAAAAAAAGAATTTTATCCTCGAAACTATGAGACAAATTTTTGATATTTAAAACTAATTTTCCTGAGCGAGGGCACTCTGGAAAATTAAAAACAGGACTTTTTGATTTTGCTAAGGGAGCCTCAATTTTAGAAATCTTTTTTAATTGTTTTTCTCTACTCTTTGCTTGAGAACTTCTAGTTGCACTAGCTCTAAATCTATCTATATACCTCTTCTGTAACTCAATTTCTTTTTGTTGTAATTGATATGCCTTATTTTTTGATTCTTCATTCAAAGATTTCTGTTCGACAAAAAAAGAATAGTTCCCATTATATGTTTCAGATGTTCCTCTATCTACAAAAATTATTTTTTTACATAATTTATCTAAGAAATATCTATCATGACTAATGATTACAACAGCAATTTTAAGCGATGATAGATATTCTTCCAGCCAGAAAATAGTTTCTAAATCTAAATGATTGGTAGGTTCATCAAGTAAAAGCAAATCAGGTTTTTGTAAGATTATTTTTCCAAGTGCAACTTTCATCTGCCAACCACCTGAGAAATTGCCAACTAATTTATCAGCATCTTCTATAGAAAAGCCTAATTTTGGTAATATTTTTTCAACATCAGATTGCATTTTATAACCACCTAAAGCTTCAAATTTTGCTTGATATTTTGCAAGTTGATTGACAAATATTTCAAGTTCATTGGAATTTGTTTTTATATCCAACGATTTCATTTCATTCTCAATTTCTAAAAGTTTAATAGCAACAATTTGTATATCTTTAAAAGAACTTTCTAATTCCTGTCTCACTGAAAAATTCAAATTACAATCAAACTCTTGCTTTAAATGGGCAATTTTGGGATTTCCCTCTTTAATAATCGTTCCACTTGTTTGCTCTTCCTCTCCAATTAAAATCTTAAATTGGGTTGATTTACCTGCACCATTAGAACCAACTAAGCCAACTTTTTCTCCTTTCTTAATCTCCCAACTGATATTTTTTAAAACAACATCTGTAGAATAAATTTTACTTACACCTTCAAATCTAATCACTGTTTTAAAAATAGAATTTACAAAATCTGTGGCTTATTTACTAAAAAATTTTTTGTGGAATAAAATTAAATCATGAAAAGAATAGAACAAATTGTAGTGATTTTCATAGCTGCAGCTCTTGCAATTCCAAGTTATTGGTTTTTTTGGACTTTAGCTGGAGGCGGTGGCTACGACAAAAGAATAAAAACTATTCCTAATCCAAATAATAATTATTCGAAACCTTTTCCTAAAGACCTCCTCGAGCCTTGATTAACCACATTTTAGTTGCCTCATCATCAATAGTACTTAAATATTCAATAACCTCTTCTTTAGTCACAGAAATATTTAACTCGTTGCCAATATCGCATATTTTATCTAAGGCTTTTTTGGGATTAGTTAAGGCTGTCATAAACAGACTTTGTTTCTTTTTGGAATCGTTGGCTATTAACTTGTAGAGCTTTTCAGCATTACTAGACATGTTTTTAAAATCTATTCATTAATAGATTATTACTTCAAGCTACATTTTGTTCATTATATTTATTATTAGATAAATCATTATCCACATCATTTATCTCTTTTGCAGAGGCATCTGCCATACTTCTTGCGTCTAAACATAAAACTTTTCTTAGTTTTGCAAAATTAGCTGCGTGAGATTTTCTCCCATCTTTTTGGGCATAATACTCAGATTGCTGAAGAATATGGTGAAGATGGGTTAACAAATATGGACTAATTACAGCTGATACCAAAACGTCACTATTTTCATTATCTTGAGAATCACAATTGACTAATCTTTTTTTCGGTTTATCAATTATCGACCTTTTAGGAGAATCAATTTTTCTTGAATTTTTCATGGGACAATAAAACAATTAATTGATACGGACATAAATTGCCTTACTAATAATATACACAAAGATAGTATCCTTGACTAACTGTGTATACTAATAAGTAACAGTTATCAACTTTGACTCATGGCTACCCGCCAAAACTCAACTAATGGGAAGCCTAAATCCCCCAGAATTCAAGTAGTTCTTCCAGAATTAATATGTGAGCAATTAACTAATTTGGCTAATAATGAATCTAGAACAGTTAGCAATATGGCAAAAGTGTTAATACAAGAGGGTATAAAAAAATATTTCGAAAGAGAAATTAAATCACCTGTTTCAGAAAATAATTTAAATACTGATAGATTTAGAAATGAACTTGAAAAACAAAGTGTTAAAAGATTAAAAAGAGCTCCTCAAAAGATTAGATACTATAAAAAATCTGAATAAAATAATTAATTTTGAGGTAATTTCTGTAAATCTGCAGTTTTTCCCATTACTACCAAAATATTTCCTCTTTCCAAGATATATTTTGCTGGAGGATTAACTGTTAACTTTTCAGCAGGTCCTGCTGCAAGAACATTAACTAAATAATTTTTCCTCAAATTCAAATCTCTTAAAGATCTTCCAATAAACTCCTCTGGAACAGTTATTTCATCTATACCAGTTTGATTATCGAGTTCCAATCTTTCAATTAGATTTGGTCTAACTAGTTCTAAGCCTAGTCTCTCTCCTTGCATTCTGGAAGGGAAGACAACTTTGTCTGCACCTACCCTTTTTAACATTTTTTCGTGCAAATCACTCGTAGCTCTTGCTATTACTCTTTTCACTTTGCTACCTTCACTATCTTTAGCAATAAGTGTCGTTGTTATACTTGCTTCAATAGGTTCACTTATACCTACTACAACTGTATTCATTTCAAGAATTCCAGATTCCTTCATAGACTCTTCATCAGTACAATCTACAACTCTTGCTTCTATTGAAGGTTCCAATTGTCTCAAATCATCAATAGCTTTTTCCGAATAATCTGCAGCCAAAACATCTGCACCATTACTTATAAGTTCTCTACAAACAGCAGTTCCAAATCTTCCAACGCCAACAACTGCAAAAGTGAGTGCTTCTGTTTCTCTCTTTTGAGACCACTGCCACCAATCAGCCATAATAAAACTTAGTCTATCCTAAACATAAAGATCAGCCCTAGGATAGCCAATTCTCTTTTGTCTATCTATTCTACTCTTATAAAGAGCCTGCCAAAGTGCACTTAAAAGCAAAAGGATACCAAGTCTGCCCACAAACATTCCGACAATAAGAATAAATTGGCCAAAATGATTTAATTTTGCAGTTAAACCAATATCAAAACCAACAGTTGCAAATGCAGATATGCAAGTGAACAGAATTTCTAGAAATGTGAAAGATTCTCTTTTAACGAAAGTATTTGTTGTACTAAGCAACATTGCCATTAAAAGAACAAAAAGTAAAGATCCAACAGTAATTCCAACTGCCTTTAGAATAACTTTATCTGAAATTAATCTATTACTAATAATTACGTCTTTCTGACCTCTTAAAGTTGATCTAGTTGCAGCCATTAAAGCAATAAATGTGGTTGTTTTTATACCTCCACCAGTACCTCCAGTACTTGCTCCAATAAACATCAAAGTCATTAATAACAATAAGCCAGTATCTGATATGGAGTTCAAAGAGATTGGATAATTTGTAAAGCCGGCAGTTCTTGCACTTACTGTCTCAAAAATTGATGACAATAACCGTTCAAACAAATTCAAATCATTAAAAAATTGACTATTAAGCAATGATTCAGTGATAAAGAATCCTAATGATCCAAATAATATTAAAGACAAACTTGTCCTAATAACTAGTCTGGAATGAAGGCTTAATTTTTTATAAGAAAGATTTTTTTTATTACTCCAAATATCATCAATAACCCGCCATCCCAATCCACCCATAACAATGAGAAAAACAAAAACACTGTTCACCAAATAATTTGTTCTATAGTCTTGGAGACTATTTGAACTTAAAGAAAATCCTGCATTGTTATATGCGGATATGCTGTGAAAAATCGAGGACCATAGTCTTTCCCAATTATTTTGAATATCTACAAATCCAAAAGCATATAAAATAATTGCGCCCAAGGATATGATACTAATCGCTGTAATAGCAATGCTTTGAAAAGTTCGACCAATTCCTCCAACTCCAAATTCATCAAGAGTCTTTCCTTTATCTAATCTAGTTCTTAGCTTTGTCCCCTTGACAACAAAACCTTGTAAAAATGTTGTAATAGCCATTAATCCTAGACCACCTGATAAAAGCATGAAAGCCAAAAAAAACTGGCCTAAGAAATTTAAATCATCACCAATATCTATTATGGTTAAACCAGTTACGGTAATAGCAGAAGTAGATGTAAAAAATGCTTCCCACAAGCCAACCTTTGAAGATGAACATAATGGAGAACTCAAAATTAAAGTTCCAAGGCAAATAATAAATAAGCCTGTAACAATAGTAAATTGAGGCACTGATAGCTTTTTGTAAGCATCTTTTAACTTATAAACCTTACTTGTGAATTTCACGATATTACCCGTAATTTAAAATTATCAATGCTGGTACTGTAAAAGACATTATAAGTGTTAATCCAGCTCCATATTTTGCGATATCAAAAAACCTATATCTTCCAGGACCATAAACCATTAAATTTGTTTGATAACCCATTGGAGTCAAGAAAGATTGACTTGCGCCAAATAAAACAAGCATTATTAAAGCACTTGGCGAAATCCCTAAAACATTTGAAAATTCAATAGCAACAGGCAAAATCAAAGCAACCGAAGCAGCATTACTTATAAATTGTGTAAGAATAACTGTCGATACAAAAATTAGGACTAGTGCAAAATAGAGAGGCATTCCATTAAGGGCAAAGTTTAGATTGACAGCAATTAAATCTGCTAATCCTGTTACTTGCATAGCCACACTAAAGCATGATAAGGATCCCAACAATAAAATGACGTCTAACCTAATTGATTTTTGTATCTCTGCAGGTCTTAAACATCCACAGGCAACCATAGCAATGACTGCTAAAAGGACTGAACCTACTAATGGAATATTAGAAACCGAAGGCAAAACCACCATTCCTATTGCAATTCCAATAGATATAGGTTTTTTTATCAAGAAAGGTAAATCATCTTCAAATTGATCTAAAATGAGTAAATCATTACTAGCTTGCAAACCTCTTATTGAATCTAACGGTGCCTGCAATAATAAAACATCTCCAGCTCTTAAAACAGCTTGGCCTAATCTCTCCTGAACAGTTTGTTGACCTCTTCTTAGTGCCAAAACTGTTGCATTATGACGCTGCCTAAATCTTAATTCTCTCAAACTTGCACCAGCAAGAGTTGAGCCAGCTGGTAAAAGAGCTTCAAAGGTCTTAGTACCTTCATCATCTGAAAAAACATTAGATCCATCAAAAGATGTTTTATTTTCTCCTAACAGAATAGTATGTTCTTGCTGAAGCCTAAATAAGTCTGCCCTTGTAACGCGGATTATCAATCTATCATCGGGTTCAATCTTTCTATCAGCCAAAGGAGGAAGAATAACTTTTCCATTTCGTTGCAATTCCAAAACATCAACGTCAAAGCGTCTTTGCAATCTACTATTTCTGACAGATTGTCCAACTAATTCTGAATTGGAGGGAATAGTGACTTCAGAAAAGTATATATTCATATCTCCATTTTTAATAAACTCCTTATCTCTCCCTCTATCTGGCAAAAGCACATCAGAAACTAAGATCATATAGGTTGTACCTAATAGCCACACAGGAATTCCAATTGAAGTCAAACTAAATAATTCCAAAGCTCCGTAACCTAATTGTTGACTAATATCGCTTACGAGAAGATTAACTGAGCTACCTAATAAAGTCAGAGTTCCGCCTAGTAATGTAGCAAAAGAAAGAGGTAATAAAACTTTTGATGGTGATATATTTCTCCTCTCGCACCAACCTTCAATTAAAGGTAGCAAAGATGCTACTACTGGAGTATTAGGTACAATTCCAGATATTGGAGCAATCAAAAAAGCGATTAAAGAAATTAATTTCCTTGGCGTTCTAATACTTTCAGAAGAAATCAATTCTCTTACTCTATCTAAGGCACCGCTTTTGAATAATGCAGAAGAAACTGCAAACAAACCCATAAGAGTGATTAAGGAAGGGCTTCCAAATCCAGCTAGGGCTTTCTCAGGAGAAAGAACCCCTGTAGCTATAAATATTCCAACACATAACAAACCAGTCAATTCTGGCGCAATAGTATTTTTGATAAACAAGATTATTGACATTATTAAAACAATTACCGTTATTAACGCATCAAAATTATTACTAACTACTGAAATTAGATTCATATGAAACTTATTTAACTCAATATACCCAAAAACAATATTTCAAAAAAGTTTAATTGAAATTATCTTTTTTAAGAAAATTTTTAATAATAGAATTTTTTTGGAATATCCATGAAGATGCAGATTTTAAGCTTTCAGTAATATCAGGCAACTTGGAAGCATATATAAGTCTTCTTGCCTCAAAAGCCAATTTCCCAGATAAAGTAACTCCAAGCCCAGAAATTGAAGCTTCTCCTATTCCTAAGCTAATCATTTCACCATTGTCTTTAAATTCAAAGGGTAAAGCATCCTTTCCTTGAATTAAAAGTTCTAAATTATTAGCCAAATGATTTCCTTCCTGCATAGCAACCTGAGCAGTTATGGGTAAATCCTCCATTCCTTCAATAATTGAAATATCGCCAATAGCAAAACAGTTTTTATATTTTTCTATCTGCAAATTTTTATTAACTAAAATTCGTCCAAATTTTTTTGTTATTTGATCATTTTCTAAGTAAGACAAATTTGGTTTAACACCTGCAGTCCAAATAACAATATCTTTTTCCAAGGAAGTTATTCCAAACTCACTAGAAATAATAATCTTAGTTTCTGAGACTTCTTTAACTGTAGAATTCAAAAGAACGTTGATTTTTCTTTTTTCTAATGCCTTCTCTGCTTGTTCTCTATTAAAAATTTTGTTTTTATTAAGGATTTCGTTTGATTTTTCTATTACATTAATTTCAAATTGGTCTGTAAATAAATCTTTAATTTTGCATGCCAACTCTATGCCGGAGGGACCGCCTCCAACTATGAATAACTTTTTATACAATGGAGTATCTAATGATTTTTTTAAAAAAGAATTTAATTTATTTAGATCGTGAAAATCATTAAAAAAATAACAATTTTCATCTACACTTTTTATAGAGAAACTATTTGGAACAGATCCTGTACAGATAATGAGATACTGATAATTTAATTTTAAATCGTCATTAAATTCAAGCATATTTTCTTTGAAGGAAATTTTGGTTAAATAATTTCTTAAAAAAGTTATACCCGCATCAGAAAAAATATTTGCAAATTTTGGAGTTGCTTCCCAACTTCTTATTTCTTTACTTAAAATTTCGTACATTAAAGGTTTGAATATAAAGTTAACTTCAGAATCAACCACAATAATCGGTAAAGAGGGATTAAGTTTCTTTAAATTCAAAGCAAATGTCATACCTGCAAAACCAGCTCCAACTATTACTATTGGTTTTTGTATTGATTTCATTAGAGAAATATTGTTATGCGTAAATGTATTATTAAACTATACGAATAATTTTTAAATTGAGCGAAATAAAATTAAACTCATAACCAAACTGAAGAATGATTGAAAAAATCCACAAAGATATTCAAACTAACTTGAGGAAATTTAATCGAGAGCTAGTAGATATGAAGCCTCAAGGAATCCTTAAATGGGGTTATGAAAAGTTTGATAATCAATTTGCTATTACAACAAGTTTTGGTATTCAGTCATCAGTCCTTTTAAATATGGTCAGTAAATTATCTCTACAAAAAAAAATCAAAATATTTTGGATTGATACAGGTTACCTTCCTCCAGAAACATACCATTATGCTGAAAAGCTGATTGATAACTTATCCTTAGAAGTTGAAGTTCTGCAAAGTCAATTATCTCCAGCAAGAATGGAGGCCAAATACGGAAAACTTTGGGAAACAAATAAAGAGAGTGATTTAGATAAGTATCATGAATTGAGAAAGATAAAGCCTTTAGAAAATGGTCTAGAAAAATATGATATTTTATGCTGGGCAAGTGGTGTAAGATCTAGTCAAACAAAAAATAGAAATAAAATGAAAATACTAGACGTAATTCGTCAAAGACTCTCTTTAAGACCTTTATTAAATTGGACAAATAAAGATATTTTTTATTATATGGAAGAGAATAGTTTACCTACCCATCCACTTTTTATCAAAGGTTATTCTTCTGTAGGAGATTGGCATTCAAGCAGTCCCGATAGTATTGAAACAAAGGGCAGAGATACAAGATTTGGGGGGATTAAACAAGAATGTGGAATACACACTAATAATTAAATTGATCATAGAACAATGGTCTCAGATATAAATTTTTTATTAGTAGGTAATAGTAGGCTTCATTGGGCAAAATATTCTAAAAATCAATCTGAATTCTTCCATACCAAAAAAGAACAAAAAGTTCCCGAAAATATAGACCTTGATAAATTAATTTGGGCTTCTGTGGGAAAACTACCAAATTTTTTGCTGAAAAAAGAAAATGAAATAAAAACTAAAGATATTCAGTTATCAAATCTTCCTGATTATTTTGGAGTTGATAGAGCTCTTGCCTGTATTGCAGCTTTAAAAATTATTAAAAACCCTTTCAAAAAAGATTTGCTAATTGCAGATTTTGGAACAATATTATCAATAACAAAATTGAATGCAAATGGATCTATTATTGGAGGTCAACTTCTTCCAGGTTTTTTAACACAATTAAAATCAATGGAAAAAAATACAAAAAATCTTAAAGTTCCCGAAAAATATGATATTCCGCTCAAAGATTTTTTAATTAATACAGAAGAAGCAATGTTAAAAGGAGTAATCAACTCTCTTACTGGCGTGATTAATAGTTTAGTTAATCCCGAAAAAGATATTTTAATAATCTGTGGAGGAGACTCAGAATTACTCACAAAATCTCTAAAGACTCATAAAGAAAATATTATCAATGCTCCTAATTTAGTTATGGAAGGAATGATTATTTACCAACTGTCCTAAAGCAGATTAGCTTAACCCAAGGTCTGCAATTATATGATCAGCCATTATTGCTGCCTTAACCTTTAAGTAAATTTTTTCGATATTACCTTCAGTATCAATTAAAAAAGTATTTCTCATCATTCCCATATATTCTTTCCCCATGAATTTCTTCAGTCCATAGCTATCGTAATCAGAAGAAACATTGAAAGGTTCAGGATCAGTTAAAAGAATAAAAGGTAAATTAAATTTTTCTATAAACTTCTGATGAGAAGATGCATTATCTTTACTAATACCAAGCACAATAATATTATTTTTTTGGAGTAAATCCCAATTCTCTTTAAAATTACATGCTTCTTTAGTACATCCTGGAGTATTATCTTTTGGATAAAAATATAGTATTATTCTCTTACCTTTAAAATCACTAAGAGAAACTTCTTTCTCAAAAGAATCTTTTAATTTAAATTCTGGTGCTTTGTCGCCAACCTTAAGAGCCATTGAAATTATTAAATGAGTATGATTATAAAATACCAAAAATTTGGTTTTATGAAATTAAAGGTGTGCAAGATGTCGCAACTATAGAAGAAATTAAAACTGCAAAAAAACTAACAAATTCAAGATCAAAAATTTTCTTAGAAACGAGAGCTTATTTGCGACGATCCCTTTCAACACTTTTTGATTTAGACCCCCTAGAAATTCCAATTAATGCTAATCCTGGTGAGCCTCCAAGTTTACCCTCTGGCATGGGAAATATCAGTTTAAGTCATTGTAAAGATGCCATTACTATAGTCTGGAATAAAAGAAAAATAGGAATTGATATTGAGAGAACAGATAGAGATTTTAGCCATATAAAATTTGCAGAAAAATATTTTTTTAATACCAATAAATCAAACCATCATAATTATTTAACAAAAAATATGATATTAAATCAATGGTGTGCTGTTGAAGCGGCTATAAAATGGGATCATGGAAAATTAGCTAAAGACATAAACCATTGGCAATATTTTGAAAAGCCAAAAGAGTTAATACATAAGAAGAAAAACATACATTTAAATTATTCACAGATCAACTTCCATAATTGGACTATCGCTTTAGCTTACGAAGAAAAAACTTCTTTTAATCCTGAGATTATTTGTTGTTCGAAAAATTTTTAGTTTTCTTTTCTTCTAAGCAGTTTTTCATATTGAGTTTTTTCCCATCCATCATTTTTTGGTTCCCATATTTTTAAACCTCTTAAAGATTTAGGAAGATATTCTTGCGCGACCCAATTATCTGGATACTTATGAGGATTGACATAACTCTTAGAATTATTTTTTAAATGAAGTGGTACATCAAAAACATTGCTAGATTTGATTGTTTCAATTGCTTTAAAAATACTTTTAGTACTATTACTTTTTGGAGAAATAGCTAAATATAAAGAAGCCTGCGTTAAAAAATATAATCCCTCTGGAAAACCAACTCTATCAAAAGCATCACAACAAGATTGTACAACTACTATGGCATTAGGATCAGCTATTCCAATATCTTCACTGGCAGATATAAGTAGTCTTCTAAAAATAAAATTAGGATCTTCACCGGCCTCCACCATATTCGCAAGCCAGAATAAAGTTGCATCTGGATCAGAACCTCTTATGGACTTGATAAAGGCACTTATTACATCGTAATGATTTTGACCATTTTTATCGTAAACAATATTTTTCTTTTGAATTGCATCCTCTGCTATTGAGAGATTAATCTTGATTTCTTTAGCATCATTTTCAGCAGTCGTTTCTATAGCCATCTCTAGCGCATTGATTAATGTTCTTGCATCACCGCCAGAATATTTAACAAAATGATTTATAGCATTTTTAGTTAAATAAACCTTTTTTGAATCCTTTTTTTTAGAATAGTGAGTTATTACTTTTTGTACTATTTTATGTAAATCATTTTCTGACAAAGGAAGTAATGTAAAAATACGAGACCTACTAACAAGAGCTTTATTAACAGCAAAAAAAGGGTTTTCAGTTGTAGCACCAATAAAAGTTATAGTTCCATTTTCTATTAAAGGTAATAAAGCATCTTGCTGAACTGATGTAAATCTATGCACCTCATCGATAAATAAAATTGTTTTTCTTTTTGAATTTATTAGTCTATCTTTAGCATTAGCGATTTCATTTCTTAATTCTTTAATACTTGATAATACCGCATTTAATCTAATTAATTTTGACCGCGTATTAAAGGAAATAATTTCGATTAGAGTAGTTTTCCCAACGCCAGGAGGGCCAGAAAAAATAAAATTACTAATCTTATCGTTTAATATTGCACTTCTTAAAAGCGAATTCTCATTCAGGATTGGTTGTTGACCAATAAAATCTTCCAAATTCTTTGGTCTTAATTTATCTGCTAAAGGTGCATTATTTTCTATTTGAGAATAATTAGTAAATAAATTTTCTGAATGCATATATAAAAATCAAAAAATCATTACTTTCAATTCTATGTAATTACTGTAGGAGTTTCCATTTGAGTAAGTTTTGAAATGTTTAATAAAGCATCTAAATCACTTATAAGAGGTTTCAAAGCGATCTGAGGATTTAACAAAAGATTCTGTTGAGGATTAAAAAATTTCTCAAAGTAAAGTCTTAATGTTGCACCCTTAGTTCCAGTTCCAGAAAGGCGAACAATTACTCGAGAATTATCATCAAGCACTAATCTTAAACCTTGATTTTCACTTGTGGAATTATCAACGGGATCTAAATATGAAAAGTTATCTGCAACTTTAACTAGATGGCCAGCAAAACTCTTTCCTTTTAAAATTTCAAGCATAGAAGTTAGGTTACCAAAGATTTGATTAGCAATATTTGAGGGGATTGCCTCATAATCATGTCTTGAATAATAATTCCTACCAAATTGTTGCCAATGATTCTGCATCAAATCACTAACCGAACATTTTTTCTCAGCTAAAACTTGTAACCAATACAAAACCGCCCATAGTCCATCTTTTTCTCTCACATGATTACTACCTGTTCCGAAACTTTCTTCTCCACATAAAGTAATTAAATTAGAATCTAAAAGATTTCCAAAAAACTTCCAACCAGTAGGTGTCTCGAAACAAGGTATATTTAATGCTCGAGCAACATTATCAACCGCTGAGCTGGTTGGCATAGATCGTGCCACACCCGTAATACCATCTTTATAACCAGGAACACATTTTGTGTTAGCAGTGATAACTGCAAGGCTATCACTAGGATTTACAAAACATCCACTTCCTAAAATCATATTCCTATCTCCATCTCCATCGCATGCAGCACCAAAACTATAAGATTTTTTATTTAATAACAAATCAGCCAAATGGGATGCGTAAGTAAGATTAGGATCAGGATGTAAACCACCAAAATCTTTTAAAGGGTTACCATTCATGACACAATCATGAGCAAGACCCATTTTTTCAACAAAAATATTTTTTGCATATGGGCCTGTAACTGCATTCATTGCATCAAAGATTAACGAAAAGTCTTTTTTTAAAAAATCACTAATTTGATCAAAATCAAAAATTTTCTCCATCAAATTAGAATAATCTGTTAATCCATCAATAATTTCTAAGGTTGTTTCACCATAATGATAATTTCCATATTCACTAAAATCAGGTAGTCGAATTTTACAAATTTTATAACTAGTAAGTAATTGTGAAACTTTGAAAATCTTATTAGTAATTATCTCAGGAGCTGGGCCACCATTAGAGATATTTAATTTCACTCCAAAGTCGCCATCAATCCCACCAGGATTATGGCTTGCAGAAAGAATAATTCCACCAATAGCGTTTTCTTTCCTAATTAAATGTGATGTCGCAGGAGTAGATAATAAACCGTACTTTGGAACAATAACCTTTTGAACTTTATGAGCAATGCATATTTGGACAATTTTTTCTACTGCTTCAATATTGCCATATCTACCATCACCACCAACTACTAATGTTGAACCTTTTAAATTTTCTAATGATTGGAAGATCGCTTCAATAAAAACTTCTAGATAATGTTCTTCCTGAAACTTTAAAGTACTTTTTCTTAATCCAGAGGTACCTGGTTTTTGATCTAAGAAAGGAGAATTGATATTAATTACACTAACTTGAGTCATATTTTTAAGAAACTTCCAAAAATCTAACTAAATTAATGAGGCATTTCGGAAGTTCTTAACATAGCGATAAACCATAATGAAGAAATTAATAATGCACTAAGAATTCCGTAGTTAACACCAAATTTAGAAATTGTAATTGGAACTATTAGTGGAAAAGTTAATGCCCCAAATATTGGAGTAAAAGCTACAATTTTTTTCAACATTAATTTAATTTATTAAAACCATTCAGTCTCAGCATTATCTTTTTCATTAGTATCGTCAAGTGGTGTAGTTCTATCAAATTTCATTGATATACTTTTTTCTTGTTCGCCAGATACATCAACAGCTTTAATATCATATTTTTGATTTCCGTCTCTAAATGGAACTTGAATTCTAAAAGTACCATCTGCAGCAAGAGGTACATCTTCTCCACCTATTGTCAGTTTTGCAGAAGGTTCTGTAGCTCCATAAACAATTAATTCAGCATCAGCAACGAGCCAAAAAGATCTATTTTTAACAACTCCGCTTCCAGAATCATTTAAACCTGATAACCATTTACCAGCACCTGAGTCTGTTAAATTATCATTGAGATTTGTCGAATTTACATTTTCCATAAATTCTTCAGAACCAATTTTTCTTCTGAGAGGAATGTTTGTTGCTGCTTGATATAACCTTTCATGCATACCATTTTGTTCTGAAACAACAGGATTAGAAATATCTGGAATTGATTCAGAAGTAGAATCTAAATTGAAAGGGACAAATTTATCAAGAATTTGCTCAGAAGGATGAGACCCAGGAACATGGCTTATAGAAGAAAATGCCAATGACATCCAGTTAAAGCCATATTTGTAACCTAATTCAACTTTATAATCTCTATCTGCAAGCGGGATTGGCAAGTACCACTCGGTACTATAACTATCAACTGCTATCTCCCTTAGTGTTCCTTGATTCATGTTGCTACCTTCAGAACCAGATGCATCGAATAATCGTAAACATAATTTGTTAGCTCCCAAAGATTGTGCTTTTTCTCTATCTGCATCAGAAATTTGCCAAAAAACATAAGCCCAATCGGGGTCTCGGGGTAGGAAAACCACATTTGTTTTAACTTCTTCACTACTTTTGAAAACATTGGTATCAGTAATTTCTTCAGATTTTGACTCAACAGGTGTAGTGAATGTTTTATTTGTAGATTTTTCTTGATATTTAAGTATTAGATCAACTAGAAGGGCTTTTGTTTTGCGACTGTAGAGCGGGACAGATAATTTACTTGCTTCTAGACGTAATTGTCTGAGGGTTAGTGAGAGTAATTGATCTTTATTCATGATCCCATCAGCCACTTTAAATTCTCCGTTTTTGTTTGGGATCAGTATGTTCTTTTTTTTTAGGAATTGTGTGTCTTTTTGCCTTGTCGTCAGGATCCTCTGACTACTAAAAAATTCTCAGAATTGATATTTCTCTTCAAAACAGTTGGTATCAATGAAATTAATTAATTTTCAGATCTTTTTGAAATGTAAATTAATTTTCTTTTTTTTTAAATTTTATTACCCGAAATTGTTAACGACTCAACAAAAATATATGTTTTCTTCGGGATCAATTAAAAGGGAGTTCAGCGTTGTTTAACTAAAAGTACTAAATCATCTATCTCTAAATCCTCAATACTTTTACCAATTTTTATTGAAAAAGTACTTAATTTTTTCGAAGTAGATTCTAACTGCTCATAAAAAAGATCACTAAATTTTTTATCATCAAATTTTTTGGATTGGCTATCACACCATTCTCTCAGGGGATTTTTATTTTGGTATTCAAAACTATTATCTAAATTGATAATTTTTAAAATCTGAAGGCAATGAGCAAGTATTCTTAGATGATGTTTCTGCATTATAGATAGATCAAGATTATCAATTTCTTGAATAGTTTCTATTTTTAACAGGTTAGACAAGGGATCAAGATGATTTGACATTAATTTTTAGTCTTAATAAAGGAAAAAAACTCAATATTGGGGGTATCTTTCGTTAAAGTATATAAAGCTAATTGTAATAGGTTATTTTTAATAACATGGTCAAAGAGAATTTAGTTAAAGATGTAGTAAAAGAGCCTTATAAATATGGTTTCGTTACTGATATTGAAACTGAAAAAATAGAAAAGGGATTAAATGAAGATATCATAAAATTAATTTCACAGAAAAAAGAAGAGCCAAAATTTCTTCTTGATTTTAGATTAAAAGCCTTTAAAAAATGGCAAAAAATGAAAGAGCCTGATTGGGCATCATTAGGATATAAAAAAATTGATTATCAAGATATTATTTATTACTCTGCTCCTAAGCAAAAAGAGAAAATTTCTAGCTTAGATGAAGTTGATCCCAAACTTCTTGAGACTTTCGACAAATTGGGAATACCACTTACGGAGCAAAAAAAACTCTCAAATGTCGCAGTAGATGCTGTCTTTGATAGTGTTTCTATAGCCACAACTTTTAGAGAAGAACTTGCTGAACATGGAGTTATATTTTGCTCAATTAGTGAAGCAGTAAAAAATCACGCGGATTTGATTGAAAAATATTTAGGCACAGTAGTTCCAGCTAGTGATAATTATTTTGCAGCACTAAATTCTGCTGTTTTCAGTGATGGTTCTTTTGTTTATATCCCAAAAGGTGTTAATTGTCCGATGGACCTATCCTCCTACTTCAGAATTAATAGTGGAGATTCAGGACAATTCGAGAGAACACTAATTATTGCTGAAGAATCAAGTTCTGTAAGTTATCTAGAAGGTTGTACAGCTCCAATGTTTGATACAAATACCCTACATGCAGCAGTTGTAGAGCTAATAGCATTAGACGACGCCTCAATAAAATATTCCACAGTGCAAAATTGGTATGCTGGAGATGAAGAAGGTATTGGCGGAATTTTTAATTTTGTCACCAAGAGAGGAAAATGTTTAGGTAAGAGAAGTAAAATTAGCTGGTCTCAAGTTGAAACAGGGTCTGCAATTACCTGGAAATATCCTAGCTGTCTGCTTTTAGGGGAAGAATCTGTAGGAGAATTTTATTCAGTGGCTCTCACCAATAATCTTCAGCAAGCAGATACCGGCACAAAAATGATCCATATTGGTCCTAAGACCAAATCAACTATTGTTAGCAAAGGTATTAGCGCAGGAAACTCAAAAAATAGCTATAGAGGTCTTGTCAAAATGGGAACAAAAGCTAAAGGATCAAGAAATTACAGTCAATGTGATTCAATGTTAATAGGAGATCAAGCTTCTGCAAATACATTCCCTTACATCAAATCTCAACAACCCAATTCTGAAATTGAGCATGAAGCAAGCACATGTAGAATCTCAGAAGATCAACTTTTTTATCTCCAAAGTAGAGGTATTGAATTTGAGGAGTCAGTATCTATGATGGTCAGCGGTTTTTGCAGAGATGTATTTAATCAATTACCTATGGAATTTGCTGCTGAAGCAGATAAGTTACTGGCGCTTAAACTAGAGGGATCAGTAGGTTAATTAATCAATTTCTAAACTGAAATGCAAAGTAAAATGAAAGAATCGGATCCAATTTTAGAAGTTGAAAATCTATCTGCATCTACTGATAATCTTCCAATTTTGAAAGGGGTTTCACTTACTGTCTATCCTGGAGAAATCCATGCCATTATGGGAAGAAATGGATGTGGCAAAAGTACTCTTTCGAAAATCATTGCTGGACATCCTTCATATAATATTACAAAAGGCGACATCAAATTTTTAGGTGAAAACATCAACTCTTTAGAACCTGAAGAGAGAGCTCAATCAGGAATTTTTCTTGGTTTTCAATATCCAATCGAGATTCCAGGTGTAAGTAATCTTGAGTTTCTTAGAGTTTCAACTAATGCTAGAAGGAAATTCCTTAACAAAGAAGAATTAGATACTTTTGATTTTGAAGAATTAGTTAAAAAAAAGCTAGAAATTGTCAAAATGGATCACGCATTCCTATCAAGGAGTGTAAACCAAGGATTTTCCGGAGGTGAAAAAAAAAGAAATGAGATTCTGCAAATGGCTTTACTTGAGCCCAAGATAGCAATATTAGATGAGACCGATTCTGGTCTAGATATTGATGCTCTAAGAATAGTCGCATCAGGAATTAAAAAAATATCTAACACACAAACTGGAATTATACTTATTACCCACTACCAAAGATTATTAGATGAAATTGAACCTAACTTTGTCCATGTTATGGCAGACGGAAAAATTATAAAAACTGGTGGGAGTGATCTTGCATTAGAACTTGAAAAAAAAGGTTACGAATGGACTGATAACTTTGTAAAAGAGACTTAAATAAATGGAAATTATTGAAAAAATAAAAAAAAATAAATTAGTTAAAAATCAAACAGAAATACAAAAAATCTGTCTCGATAAATTACAAACAAGTCCCCTCCCTAATCCTAAAAGTGAACTATGGAGACTTTCAAATAAATCAAAATTTTCAAACTTTTTAGACTACTCGTTTAATGAAAAAGATGGGAGATTTGATACCCCTTATCCGAAAAATTCTCAAAATACTATTAGATTAATAATTGGCGAAAACTGTGACATTCAATTAATAGGAAAAAATTATTCAATAGAACAATTAAGTGAGTATGAATTACATAAATATATTAAAGAACAGATATCATGTTTTGATCAAAACGAAAATTGGAGTGACTTACTTAATCTATCTTTAAGTTGTAAAAAGAATATCTTGGGATTAAAAATAAATGGCTCAAAAATACCTCCTATTGAAATCTTTAGTCATGCATCAAGTGACTCTTTAAACGCAAAAACGCTAGTAATATTTTTAGAAAAGAATTGTGATATTGAATTATTACAAGTAAATCTTGGCAAAGACAACTCTTCACTATCTCAATCAACGTTCTTTTTTTTAGAAGAAAATAGTTCCTTGAATCATGGTGTTGTTTCTTACGGTAAAAAAGAATCAAATTTATTAAATTCTCTCAATGTAATTCAACAAAAAAATAGCGAATACAACTTGGGATCTTTACATTTCAAATTTAATTATGCAAGATTTGAAATTAATATTAAGCAATCTGAAGGAAACGCTAAAACCAATATCAAAGGTATGCAAATAACAAAAAAAGATGAACAAATTTCTACTTATACAAAAATAAATTTTTATGGCCCAAATGGATTTCTAGATCAAATCAACAAATCACTTGCTGACGATAAATCACATGCAATCTTTGAAGGTTCAATAATAGTTCCCAAAATTGCTCAGAAAACTGATGCTTCCCAATTAAGCCGAAATTTACTTTTATCAGATCTTGCACAAATAGATACCAAACCTCAATTAGAAATAATTGCTGATGATGTTCAATGCAAACATGGAGCTACAATTTCGCAACTAAATGAAGAAGAACTTTTTTATATGCGAACAAGAGGGATCACGTTAGCAGAAGCGAATAAACTACAATTAAGTTCTTACTTTCAAGAAATAATTTCATTTATTCCCATTTCAAAAGATAGATGGGATTTGCTTGATAAACTTTTAAATGAGAATTAATGGAAACGATTCAAAATTTTCCTGAAATAACGAAGAAAGACTTTCCTCTTTTAAGTAAGAACTTAAAAAGTAATGAGAAAATTATTTACTTAGACCATGCTGCAACCACACAAAAACCAATACAAGTCCTAAAAAAAATTGATGAATATTACAAAAACTTCAATGCCAATGTACATAGAGGGGCACATCAATTAAGTGCTAAAGCAACAGAAGAATTTGAAAATGCACGATATTTAATTAGCAAATATATAAAAGCGAATTCAGCAAAAGAAATTATTTTCACAAGAAATGCTACTGAGGCAATTAATTTAGTAGCTAGATCATGGGGTGAATATTCATTAAAAGAAAACGATGAAATTCTCTTATCAATAATGGAGCACCATAGCAATATTGTTCCATGGCAAATGGTTGCAGCAAAAAATAAATGCAAATTAAAATTTGTAGGTATAGATAAAGATGGGAAATTAGATATAGACGACTTTAAATCAAAACTAACATCTAGAACTAAACTTGTTAGCCTAGTACATGTTAGTAATACTCTGGGTTGCTGTAATCCAATCAAAGAAATAACTAAATTGGCTAAACAAAAAGGTTCTTTAGTGTTAATAGATGCATGCCAAAGTTTAGCTCATCAAAAACTAGATGTGATTGATCTTAATATAGATTTTTTAGCTGGATCAGGACATAAATTATGCGGTCCTACAGGTATTGGTTTCCTCTGGTCAAGAAAAGAAATCCTAGAAAAAATTCCTCCCCTCTTTGGAGGTGGCGAAATGATTCAAGATGTTTTTGAAGAGACAAGTACTTGGGCAGAGCTACCACACAAATTTGAAGCTGGAACTCCAGCCATTGCAGAAGCAATTGGTCTTGCAGAAGCAATTAACTATATCAACAATATTGGATTGAATGAGATTTATGAATATGAAAAGACTATTACTAAATATTTATTTGAAAAATTAAATCAAATAGAGAATATTGAAATTATAGGCCCATCGCCGGAGATAGATCCAGACAGAGCCTCACTTGCCACCTTTTATATAAAAAATATACATTCAAATGATATTGCTGAAATTCTTGATTCAAAAGGAATTTGCATCAGAAGTGGCCACCATTGCTGTCAACCTCTTCACAGATACTTTGGAATTAAATCAACAGCTAGAATTAGCATGAATTTCACAACCAATAAGGAAGAAATAGATATGTTTATAGAAAAATTAAAAGATACTATTGATTTTCTAAAAATCAATTCTTAAATATTCAAAGCACTTTTTAAAAATTCCTGAGATTTTTGCATTACTACTTCTTTATTTTCAATATTTCTAAAACCATGCCCTTCATTATCAAAAAAAATAACTTCTGAATATTTATTATTTTGAATCAAAATTTCTTGAATTTTCAAAGTTTGTTTATAAGAAATAACTTTATCTTTTTTTCCATGAAACAATAGGATAGGTTTTTTTATTTTGTTAATATGATTTATCGGTGATCTATTGATATAGTCGTCATGATTTTTTGCATAATTTCCTACCAAAGAATTTAAATAATCTTTTTCAAACCTATGAGTGTTGTAATGCATATCATTCAAATCAATAACAGGATATTTACAAATTGCTGCTGTAAAAATAGAACCATATAATAAACAATTCAGGGCAGTTAACCCACCAGCACTATTCCCAAAAATTACTACTTTTTCACTATCAACTTGATTTAATTTAATCAATTCAAGAGCTAGTGCTTTGCAATCATAAGAATCAATAATACCCCATTTATAATTCAACCTTTCTCTATATGCTTTGCCAAATCCTGATGATCCTCCATAATTGACTTCAGCAACAAAAAATCCCCTCGATGTCCAATATTGAACTTCAGAATTATATGATCCATCAAAACATGAAGTTGGTCCGCTATGTGCTCTAACAAGGAGCGGTGGCTTTCTAAAATTTTCTACAAGCGGCTTATAAAGGAAAGAATGAGTAGATTGACCCTCAAAACCTTTAAACCAAAATGTTTCA
>CABYTO010000009.1 GCA_902521995.1 uncultured Prochlorococcus sp.
GGAATAACAAGTAAGAGTGTTAAAAAAGTAGGAAGATGGGTATCTGAAAAAGTGGATTTATTTTTTGATGAAGATAATGATGATTGGAATGATGAAAAATTTTATGATGATAATAGGGATATTAAGACATTTTCCAGAGAATCAAATTCTTATGAATCTTCTAAACAGCACTCAAAAAGACCTTTAGAAGCAATATCTTTAAGGCAACCAAAAAAAAATTTACAGATAACTGAGCAAAAAAAATTACCTTACGTGAAAGAGAGTAAGGACGAAGATTGGCCAGATGAAATGGATTTCAAAGTTGAAAGATGGCAAAGAGCTTCAGAAAAAGAGATTTATACTTCGAGAGATCAATCAAACCAACAAGTTCAATCAAAATCAAGAAATCTTCCCAGATCAAGAAGAAGAAGAGTATAGTTTCGTAAATTCTTTAATTCCTGAATAGCCTAATAAACTTTCTAAATGGGGATTGAATACTTCTCTAATAATTGTTAGGGGCTTTTTGTCTCGAAAAAATCTATAATTTCTTGACCAGAATGGACCTTTAAAACCAAATTGATCCTCTAACCAATTTGAATTAACAAGTGAAATTCGATCAACTTCTCTAAACAATTCTGATCTGTCTTGTGTCAAATTCTTCCAAATTGGTTCTTCTTTGGCTTTTAAATTTTCATTCACTTGTTCTGCATTCCACCAACTTTCAGCCCATGCTAGGTTTTTATTATTGTTTTTAATCCATACTTGTCTTCTAATTAAAGGTTCATTTAACTGATTTAATTCTTTAGGTCCCTCTGTGATAAATAGAGGATCTACTTGCATTGAAATTAATTTAATTTTCGTCTCTTGATTAGTTAAAAGCTGTAAATGTCTAGTTGGACTTCCATCCCCAAGCAGCATTAATTTCCATGGACCAGATATTTCTGGTAATGAATTTTTCACTAAAAAAGTAGAGGCTTTTTCTTCCCATAAAATTTTTGGTGATTTAAAAAGTTTATTATTCAGTGCTCAGACAGAATCCTTTTAAGATGATAACTTTTTTTCGACAAAAATATTTGCTTTTTCTTTTTTTATTTCTCTTATTTTTAGCCAAACAAGTAATGCAGTTAAATCAGCTTTGCTAACCCCAGGAATTTTTGAAGCATCACCAAAATTTTTTGGCTTTATCTTATTCAAATTTTCTCTAGCTTCTAAAGATAATGTCTCTATCTTTTCATAATTTATTTCTTGAGGCAGAGATTTACAGCTTTGACGATTTATTTGTTCTATGTTGTTTTTTTGTCTTTTAAGGTAACCCTCGTATTTAATATCTATTTCAACACCTTCCTGTATTGAAGAACCTAGATTTCTTTCATTCAAATTATATTTAATTAGATCTGAATAATGAAAGTTTGGTCTTTTTAAGAGTTCTTTCAAAGTTGTTGAGCCTTTGATTTTTGATCCCGTTTCTAATTCTATTTTTTTTGATATTTCATCGGTATTTTTTAAACGAGTGTTATTTAATCTAAATTTCTCTTCTTCGAGGAGGTTCATTTTTTCTTGATAGGCCGACCATCTTTTCTCATTAATTAGCCCTATTTGATAACCTAATGGTGTTAATCTTCTATCTGCATTATCTCCTCTCAGAGTTAACCTATATTCACTCCTACTAGTGAGAACTCTATATGGTTCTTTGAGATCTTTTGTAATTAAATCATTGATCATTGTTCCTATATAACTGCTTTCTCTAGCGAAGATTATTGGGTCTTTTTTGTTTAATTTTCTTGTCGCATTGACACCTGCAACTAATCCTTGTGCTGCTGCTTCTTCATAACCAGTAGTGCCATTAATTTGTCCGGCGCTAAATAAATATTCAATTTCTTTGGTTTCGAGTGATGTTTGGAGCTGTGTTGCAGGAATATAGTCATACTCCACAGCATATGCTGGTCGCAACATTTTGCATTCACCTAATCCAGGTAAGGTCCTTAAAAGTTCTAATTGTATATTTTCGGGTAAGCCTGTAGAAAATCCTTGCACATATATTTCAGGGGTATTAATTCCTTCTGGTTCTAGGAAAATTTGATGTGATTCTTTATCAGCAAATTTGACGATTTTATCTTCAATTGATGGACAATATCTTGGCCCCTTACTATCAATAAAACCTCCGTAAATTGGAGTTAAATGTAAATTGTTTCTAATTAGTTGATGTGTTTTGGTAGTTGTTCTTGTAATGTGACAACTAACTTGGGGCATATTATTTTTTATATCTGGGTCAAACGAAAAATATTTATCTGCTGCAGTACTTGGTTGAATATCTAATTCATCAAAAATGATACTTCTTTTATCAACTCTTGCTGGAGTACCTGTTTTTAAACGTTCTGTTTTGATACCAATTTCGTGCAAATTCTGAGTAAGGCCTTGCGCTGCTTGTTCGCCCGATCTACCAGCTGACATTGATTTATTTCCTATCCATATTTTTCCTTCTAAGAACGTACCAGCTGTGATGATAACTGATCTTGCTGAATAATAACTACCAAAGAATGTTTTTACACCCTTTATTCTTTTTTTTAAGATTTTTTTTGAGTTCAATCCAATTTGTTCAGTTTTTGCAATATCCAGTTCAGTAATCATTGCTTCTTTTAAAGATAAATTATCTGTATTTTGTAGTATTTCGATCATTTTTTTTGAGTATTCTCTTTTATCTGTCTGAGCTCTTAACGCCCATACAGCTGGGCCTCTACTTGCATTTAGTATTCTTTTTTGAATAGCTGTCTCATCGGCTAATTTACCAATAATTCCACCTAATGCATCAACTTCATGAACCAGCTGACTTTTTGCTGGTCCACCAACTGCAGGGTTACACGGTTGCCAGGCAATTCTATCTAGATTGATTGTAAATAAGGCAGTAGAAAAACCTAATTTTGCTGTTGTTATAGCGGCTTCGCATCCTGCATGTCCTCCTCCAATAACGATGACGTCAAAAGATTCATTTGTTGAGTGATGATCTTGCATTTTAGGAGCGATTTAATTAGCTAAATTCCTAAATCTCGTAAATTGAGGTTCAAATAATAATTTAACAGTTCCTACGGGTCCATTTCTATGTTTAGTGACAATGATTTCTGTAATTCCTCTATCTTCAGTCTCCGGATTATAGTATTCATCTCTATAAATCATTAATACTAAATCTGCGTCTTGTTCAATAGATCCTGACTCTCTTAGATCGCTTAACATTGGTCTTTTATTTGTTCTAGACTCGACCCCTCTACTAAGCTGAGATAAAGCTACTACTGGTACTTTTAATTCTCTGGCCATGCTTTTAAGACCTCTTGTTATTCGTGAAAGTTCTTGCACTCTATTATCAGGGGTTGATCCTTCCATCAACTGCAGATAATCAATCACAATTAATCCAAGTTCTTTTTTTTGTTCAGCTATTAATCTTCTGCACAGAGATCTCATCTCTAAAACACTTAAGTTAGGCTTGTCATCTATAAATATTGGTAATTGACCTAATGAATTGATACCTTCTCCGAGTAATGGCCATTCATCTTGCTGTAATCTTCCTGTTCTTAGCCTGCCACTTTCGATTCCCACTTCCATAGAGAGCAATCTATATGTCAACTGTTCTTTACTCATTTCAAGGCTAAATACACACACAGGTAAATCTTGAGATTGGGCAACATTTTTAGCCAGATTAAGAACTATTGAAGTTTTCCCCATTGAAGGTCTTCCAGCAACAATTATTAAATCACTTCTTTGAAAACCTTGAGTCATCGCATCAAGATCGTAGAAATTAACAGGAATTCCAGCTATTGAAGTACCTAATGATCTTGACTCTATTTCATTGAAAGTACTTGTAAGGATTTCAGCTGCTTGAGTCAGACCTTTTGAAGGTTTTTCTTGACTGATTTCAAATATTTTTTGCTCTGCTTTATCTAACACTTCATTAGTATCTTGAGTTTGATCAAAACCTAGTTGAACCACTTCATTTCCAGATCTAATAAGCTGCCTTCTCATGAATTTGTCGTTAATTAAATTAGCAACTTGTTCTATGGAAGCTGTAGAGGAAACATTTTCAACGAGTTCTACCAGTTTGCTGTTTCCTCCAATTTTTTCTAGTGATCCATTATCTGCTAACCAAGCACTCATTGATGTTAAATCAGTTGGTTTTCCCTGGGTATGCAACATTAATGCTGTTCTATAAATCTCTTGATGGGCATTTATATAAAAAGCTTCAGGTTTAATTAAGTCTGCAATTCTTCCGATCGCGTCTGGATCAAGAAGTATGCCACCAAGAACAGCTTCTTCTGCTTGAACGTTTTGAGGTGGAACTAATCCAGCATTTTCACTATTAAAATCCTTTTTAAAATTTTTATTTTGACCATTATTTGGAAAAGGTACGGAAACCATATCTTTAATTGCTTAGATATATACTCTGGCTACTTTTCAGAATAATGCAACAAATTGATTAACTTGTTACTTCAATATTTACTTCTGCATTTACTTCTGGATGTAATTTTATTTTTGCAGTAAAGGAACCTAAATTATGAATATCAGGAACAGTAATGTTTCTTCTATCAATTTCTTTTTTAGTAGCCGCTTCTATCGCTTCGGCAACATCACCATTGGTAACCGTTCCAAAAAGGACACCATCTTCTCCAACCTGTTTTTTGATAGTGAACCTACCTATTGTAGATAATGCAGTTTGGAAATCTAAAGCTTCTTGCTTTAATTTATCAGCAGCGATTTTTTCTTTTTCTTTCTTCCTCTCAATTTGTTTAAGGACTGCTGGTGTTACATTCATTGCCTTGCCATAAGGTAATAGAAAATTTCTTGCGTATCCTGGTGCTACATCAACTAGATCACCTTCTTTACCCAGTGATGCGATTGATTTAGTTAATGCGACTTGTACTCTTTTAGCCATGAAAATATTGAACAATATATTTAATAATAAGACCTAGAGGGTAACTTTACTTTTTTTGCAAAACCAAATTTCGCAAGAATCTTAATATGCTCCCATGTTATGTCTATCTGACCTTTAAATAATCCTTGTTTTGCCGAATTGGGAAATGCATGATGGTTATTATGCCAACCTTCTCCAAAAGTTAATGCAGCAACCCATGCATTGTTTTTAGATGAATCACCACTTTCAAATGGTGCTTTACCCCAACAATGCGTCGCCGAGTTGACTAGCCAAGTTACATGATAAACAACCACAAGCCTCAATGGAATTCCCCAAAGGACTAGAGCCCATCCTCCGACTCCTAATTTTTGACCTATTGCGTACAATGAAAATCCAATAGGAATTTGTAAGAATAAAAAGTATTTATTTAAAAATCTATAGTATGGATCCTTGATTAAATCTGCACTTAGTTTTGGAACAGCTTTTAGTGCTTCTACGTCTTTAAACATCCAACCCATGTGACTCCACCAAAACCCCTTTTTACTATTGTGATGATCTACTTCAGTATCTGAAAAAGAGTGGTGATGCCTATGTAAACCTACCCAATCTATTGGTCCATGTTGGCAACTTATGGCTCCACAGGTAGCAAAAAATCTTTCTAACCATCTTGGTACAATGAACGATCTGTGTGATAACAATCTGTGATATCCAAGGGTGACTCCTAAACAAGCAGTTACCCAGTAAAAAAATAATAATGAAGTGACTGCAGGGAGACTCCAAAATTTTGGTTGTAAAGCTACTAGAGAAAGAATATGTATTGCAACCATAAAAACTATTGTTCCCCACGTTTTATGTAGCCTTGGAGGATATCTTCTTGAATGACTGGAAGGTTCCAGTAATTTTTCTGAGAGTTCTATAACTTTTTCTGCTGGAACAGGTTTTTTTAATTTTGCTGTTTCTTGGAAAATTACTGAATTCATGATATTGAAATACTATTTTCAAAATTACCGATATGTAATATTATCATACTATACTATTGATAAGTTTAATTATCTGTGAGTCTCGGATATCGCGATAAATTATCTAGAGGTCGAAGGGCTATGGCTCATTTGATTCACCTTTGGCATGAAAGAAATGGTTGGTCTCACAGAGTATTGCCATTACTTTCAGAAGTTCTTGATTTAGGTAAAGTTCATAATTCGCAAATTTCTACTCTTAGGAATGGGAAGTTATCTTCACCAGGTCCTGAAGTTTTTCTTGCTTTAGCTCAAGTTAATACGATTCTTGATCAAGGCATTGAAAAAATCAGGGATCGTTTTGAAAGTGATTACCCAGAGTTATGGAAATCTTTGGAAGAGTCTGCATTACCCCTAAAAAATGATTCTGGTAATCCATTGTCGGCCGGGGAGTTATTCGAGATATTCTCAGGATTAAAACCTCTCCCTTCATCTTTTGACTGGTACATAGAAGATGAAGAAGCCTCTGCTTTAAGTGATGCTCTTTCAGTGCATTTTTGTCAGAATAAGGCTTGGAGATCATGTAAAATGCGGGTAATGGAAGCCTATGATGTCAATAAATCTGCCCGTAGAGAACGTTTTGCTGAGGTAATTGCAGGAATTAGAGATTATACGGCAGAAGAATTAGATGGAGAACTTCTTGATTTATATGAAGCTTCAAAAAAACTTTCTTATTTTCAGGGCAGGGGACCTAATGCTTTCCTCGCAGAATTAAGAAATTTAGCTTCTGAAAAATAACATGAATTTTCATAATAAATGACTCTTGACAATAACTTAAAACTGGCTGAAAACGCTGTACTTTCTGTCGAAGAGAGTTTAAGTAAAGTTTTCCAAGAAAGGTCCAACCAGGTTTTCCAGAAATTAGAAAATATCTTGACAATTTTTAAGGAAGAAAAAGTTTCTACTAGTCATTTCAATCAATCTTCTGGTAGCGGTCATGATGATATATCTAGAGAAAAAATTGATGCGGTCTTTGCGAGATTTTTTCTTGCTGAAAAGGCTGCTGTGAGGATGCAATTTGTAAGTGGAACTCATGCAATAAGTTCTGTCTTATTTGGAATTCTTCGACCTGGAGATGTAATGTTATCTCTTACAGGACAACCATATGACACGTTAGAAGAAGTCATAGGAATAAGGGGAGGAGGAAAAGGATCACTTAAAGATTTTGATGTCAAATATAAGCAAGAAAATATCTGCGATAATTTTGATTCTTTTGAAGAAAAAATTGTTCATTTTTTTAAAGAAAATTCATGCAAATTAGTATTCATACAAAAAAGTTGTGGATATAGTTGGAGAAAGTCTCTTACCAATCATCAGATAGAGAAAATTTGTAGTTTTATTCATTCTCTTGATCCTAACTGTATATGTTTTGTTGATAACTGTTATGGGGAGCTTGTTGAAGATAGTGAACCAATTTCTAAAGGGGCAAATATAATTGCTGGATCATTGATTAAAAATTTGGGAGGAACAATAGTTCCTACTGGTGGGTACGTTGCAGGAGACGCAGAGTTGGTTGAGATGGCATGTTCTAGATTAACCTCACCAGGTATTGGTTCTTCTGCAGGAATAAATTTTGGACTAGGAAGATTAATTTTGCAGGGTTTGTTTTTAGCACCACAAATTGTTCACGAATCACTAAAAGGTGCAGATATGGTTGCAGCAGTCTTTAAAAATTTGGGATTTAAGGTTTTACCAGAGCCAGCAACTTATAGATCTGATCTTATTCAGTCAGTAAGATTGAATAATCCTGATTTGGTACAAAAAGTTTGTCAATCTTTTCAAAATTCTTCACCAGTAGATTCTTTTCTAAATGTTGTTCCATCATCAATGGATGGATATGATTCAAAATTATTAATGGCGGGAGGTACCTTCATTGAAGGTAGTACAAGTGAATTTTCTGCTGATGCCCCTTTAAGAGATCCTTACAATATTTTTGTTCAAGGTGGTTCTCACACAGCTCACATCAAAATTGCGTTAATTCGTTTATTATCTGAACTATTAGAGGAAAAATTAATTTCAAAGGACTCTCTACTTCCTTTATCTACTTAATCATGTCTTACAAGTTTCCAGACAACCTCAACTATGCTGATACTCATGAATATGTCTTGGAAGAAAATGGATTATTAAAAATTGGAGTTAGTGAATTCGCTATAGATCAATTAGGAGATATTGTTTTTGTTGAATTAGCTGATGAAGGTACGACTTTAGAGAAAGGCGAGACTTTTGGAACAATAGAATCAGTTAAGGCCGTTGAGGAAGTCTATCTGCCTTTTTCAGGTGAAATAGTATCTGTAAATGAAAGTGTTATTGAGAACCCTGAGCTTTTACAGAATGATCCTATTGGAGAAGGTTGGTTAGTCATTTTGAAACCTGAATCAAAAGGATCAAATGCTGATTTGATGACTTCAGATGCATATAAATCAAAGGTTATGCCAAATTAAAGCAAAATCTTTATACATAGGTTAAGTTATAGAAAAATTGGACATGAAATCCACGGTTAATTCAGATTTATTTATTAATAGACACCTTGGCTTGAGTGATGCTGATGAGCAGAAAATGCTCTCTAAGCTTGGTTTTAATAATATTGATCAATTTATAAATCTAGTTATTCCTGAAGATATTCAGCTTAAAGATAAATCTTCAGAAATATTGCCCCAGGGTTGTTCAGAAATTGAGGCTTTAAACGAATTAGAAGAGATTGCGAATAAAAATACTAAAATGAGATCACTTATAGGCCTTGGTTATTATGACAATCATATGCCTAAAGTAATCCAAAGACATGTTCTTGAAAATCCAAGGTGGTACACGTCTTATACTCCATATCAAGCAGAAATTGCACAAGGAAGATTAGAAGCTCTATTTAATTTTCAGACTATTGTTTGTGAACTAACAGGATTCCCTGTTGCCAATGCATCTTTGTTGGATGAGGGTACTGCTGCTGCAGAAGCCATGGCTATGAGTTTTTCCGCAAGAAAAAATAAATCTTTAAAAGTGTACTTAGTGGAGTCAAATGTTTTTGATCATACTTTTAATGTTCTACAAACCAGAGCAAAACCTTTGGGAATATCATTAAAACGCTTTACTCAAAGCAATCTTCCTAATCATGATGATGTTTTTGGAATGTTGTTGCAATTACCTGGTAAAAATGGACAATTATATGATCCTACATTCTTAATATCCCAAGCACATAGATCAGAAATTATTGTTACGGCATGTATTGATCCACTAGCACAAGTTTTGATTAAACCTATTTCTGAATTTGGTGTTGATGTAGCAGTAGGGAGCATGCAAAGATTTGGTGTTCCAATGGGTTTTGGTGGCCCCCATGCAGCATATTTTGCTTGTAGCGAAAAATATAAAAGGCTTATACCCGGAAGAATAGTTGGGCAAACTCTATCTAAAAACGGAGAAAAGTCACTAAGATTAGCATTGCAAACAAGAGAGCAACATATTAGAAGGGAAAAAGCCACTAGCAATATTTGTACTGCTCAATCTTTGTTAGCCATAATTTCTTCTTTTTATGCTATTTATCATGGACCCTCTGGATTAACGCAAATTGCTAAGAGATTAGTTGAGTTGAGAATAAATTTAGAATCAAGTTTAGCTTCTTTAGGTTTTGATATTCCTGATGGGATTAGATTTGATAGTGTTGATGTTTATTCTGAGCATTCCCAGAGAATCCATAATGAAGCTTTAAAGAATGGCTATAACTTAAGAATTTTGCCTTTGGGATCAACTATTGAAAATTCAACTGGCTTTGGGATCTCTTTGGATGAGCTTAGTAATGAAAACGAAATAAAAGATATTTTGACTTTCGTAGCAAAACTTATAGAAAAAGATGAAGATTTAGATCATATAAAATTTGATAAAGAATTTCATCTTGAAAGTTTAGCTTTGAGATCCAGTGCATGGATGCAGCAAGATATATTCACAAATTACCAAAGTGAAACTGAATTAATGCGATATATATTCCGACTTGCAGAAAAAGATTTTTCTTTGGTAGATGGGATGATGCCATTGGGAAGTTGTACTATGAAGTTAAATTCTGCAGCAGAGTTAAATCCAGTATCCTGGGCTAATTTATCTTCCATTCATCCTTTTTCCCCACCAGATCAAATTAAAGGCTATTCAAAAATTATATCTGACCTAGAAAAATGGATAAGTGAGATTGTTGGTTTAAAATCAGTTTCTTTTCAACCAAATGCAGGCTCTCAAGGGGAGTTTGCAGGTTTATTGGCAATAAATTCTTACTTTGAATCAAAAGGTGAACTGTTAAGAAAAAAATGTTTAATCCCAAAAAGTGCTCATGGAACAAATCCTGCTAGTGCAGTTATGGCAGGTTTTGATGTGTTAACTGTTGAATGTGATGACGAAGGAAATATTGATTTTCATGATTTGTCAATCAAGGTCAAGAAATTTGATAATCAAATAGGGGCTCTTATGTTGACTTATCCCTCTACTCATGGAGTTTTTGAATTACAAATCAGAAAGATATGTGATTTAATTCACTCTGTGGGAGGATTTGTCTATTTAGATGGAGCAAATTTGAACGCTCAGGTTGGATTATGTAAACCGGGGAATTATGGTGTTGATGTTTGTCATTTGAATTTACATAAAACATTCTGCATTCCACATGGAGGTGGTGGTCCAGGAGTAGGTCCAGTTGCTTCATCAGAAACTTTAAGCCCATTTCTTCCTACTCATTCTTTAATGGATGATAATTTATCTAATAGTTCCAATTACGTATCTTCTGCCAAGCATGGGAGTGCAAGTATTCTTCCAATAAGTTGGATGTACATAAAAATGGCTGGTCTTAGTGGTTTAAGGAAAGCAACAGCGCATGCAATTTTATCTGCAAATTATATTGCGCATTCTTTAAAGCATAAATTCAAGATTCTTTATAAAGGAAAAAATAATTTTGTCGCACATGAATGTATTTTAGATTTTAGGGATTTAAAATCCAAAACTGGTTTGAGTGTAAATGATTTAGCTAAACGATTAATTGATTATAGTTTTCATGCCCCAACAATTAGTTGGCCTGTTCCAGAGACGATAATGATAGAGCCAACTGAAAGTGAAAGTTTGATTGAATTGGATAGATTTTGCGAGGCTATGCTATTGATTGGAGAAGAAATCAGCGACATAGAACAAAATGTTGCATTAAAGAATAATAATGTAATAAGTAACGCTCCCCATACGCTGAAAGAGTTAATTACTGATAATTGGTATTATCCTTATTCAAAAGAAAAAGCTTCTTTTCCTTATAAAACTCAAACTTCTATTAAATTTTGGTCTTCAGTTTCTAGGATCAATAATGCATATGGCGATCGCAATTTAATTTGTTCTTGCAATGTAAATCAAAGCGAGACTTTCGAAGAAAAAAAATGTGCTTAAAGGACTAGCATCCTTTTATTTACTTAGTTAGTATGAGTGAGAATAAAAATTTAATATTTTCTTATAGAATTTTTTTAAATTTTTTTATTAAAATAATCGGGCATCAAATTTTTTGGGGTATTTGAAGCTATGACCAAAGATTTTAAATCTGGTAATGTTAAGCACCTGCCAGTTAAAAACTTAGATTTACCAAATTTTGTTAATAATTTTTCAGGAGATAACTCAAAGATTTGTTCCATAGAGGGAACTAATGTTATAAGGGTACCCTTTGGTAAAAAATTTTCAAAGAAAAAACGGCCTGAAAAGAATCAAAATATCGCTACCCTAATACTTCCTTTAAGTTCGTATAATAATCCCACGCCTCCACACGTAGCATAATCAGGATTATTTTTAATCTATTTCTTTGAGAGTATCTGCATAATAATTTTGCAGTTGTAGTGTTGCTTGATTCCAATCCCATTTTTCTGCTTCGTTTCGTGCCTCTTTTCTCATTACTTCTCTTTTATCTTTATTCTCTAGAATTTTTTTTGTCGCTTCAATCAAACTTTGTTCCCCATTATCTTTTTCATCAGGATCATATAAACAACCATTAATCCCATCGCTAATAATATCTGGAATACCCCCCTTGTTGGCTCCGATAACAGGACATCCAGCTGCCATTGCTTCCAGTAAAACTAACCCAAGCGTTTCTGTACTAGATGGAAATAAAAATATATCTCCAGAGGCATAGGCGCTAGCAAGTTCATCGCCAGATAAGTATCCTATGAAATTAGTCTTTGTATTTTCGAAGATTTTTTCAAGCTGGTTTCTATATGGTCCGTCACCTACAAGTGCTAGGCAAGCATTAGGAATACTTTCTAAGACTGGTTTAATTCTCTCAATTTGTTTTTCTGCTGATAATCTTCCTACATAAATCAATAAGTAATTAGCGTCGTTATATTCCCCAAATAATTTTTTTCTCATTTTCTCACTTCTCAAATCTGGTCTGAAACTGAAAGTATCTACTCCCCTTTGCCATAGAGCAGTCCTTTGAATACCTTTATCTTTTAACTCGTTGACCATAGCAGTGGAAGTACATAAATTTAGCAAAGCTTGATTATGAGCTGCCTTAAGTAATTCCCACAAAAGTGGCTCTAACATACCCATACCGTAATGTTCCAGATATTTTGGAAGATGAGTATGGTAACTGGCAATTAAAGGAATATTATTAGTTTTCGCTAACCATATGCCACCTAAGCCAAGTACAGCTGGATTAACAACATGTATCAAATCTGGGTTAAATTTTTCTAACTTATCTGAGACTGCAGGACCTGGTAAACCAAGCTTCAACTCTGGGTATAAAGGTAATGGCATTGCAGCAACTCCAACTACAGTTGCACCCATATATGATTCTGGACACCCTTCTGGACAAAAAATTATAACTTCATCACCATTTTTTATTAAAAATTCAATCGTTTTAGTCAGTCTTGTGACTATGCCATCAACTTTAGGTAAAAAAGTTTCAGTAAACAATGCAATTTTCACTTTCTTTAGGTAATTATTTCAGAAATTTTTAATTAGTCTTTATTGCTTCAGCTTGTTTTTTAGTCCAGGAAGAAACACAAGGTATGCGCTTAAGATCACATCTATTGGAGTATTTTTTTGCAACCTCAACAACTTCTTCTAATAAACCATTATCAAGGGTCGTTGGGTTTAAACCTAATTCTATAAAGCATTTATTATCAACAATTAGATCATTTTCTACTGCTTCATTTCTTGGATTTGGTAAATAATTGATATCGGCTCCTGTTAGGGAGGCAACTTTTTTGGCTAGTTCTCCAACTTGATGACTTTCAGTCATTTGATTAAAGATTTTGACTCTCTCTCCAGGTTTTGGAGGATTTTCAAGTGCAAGTTGTACACATTTTACAGAGTCTTTTATATGTATAAATGCTCTTGTTTGACCTCCTGTCCCATGCACACTTAATGGATATCCAATTGCTGCTTGCATTAGAAACCTGTTTAGAACAGTTCCATAATCTCCGTCATAATCAAATCGGTTTGTCAATCTAGGATCTTTTAAAGTTGCATCTGTATTTGTTCCCCAAACAATGCCTTGATGTAGATCAGTGATCCTTACAAGGTCATTTTTGTTGTAGTAAAGAAATAATAATTGATCTAAAGTTTTAGTCATATGGTAAACACTACCTGGACTTGCAGGGTGTAGTATTTCTTCTTCAAAGCGGCTTCCGTCTGGTTGTGGAACTTCAACTTTTAGATAACCTTCTGGAATTGTTGCACCTCTATGTGATCCATATCCGTAGACTCCCATTGTTCCTAAATGGACAACATGAATATCTAAATTACTCTCTACTATCGCAGCAAGGAGGTTGTGGGTGCCATTAACATTATTATCTACTGTATATCTTTTGGTAAAACTCGATTTCATCGAGTAGGGTGCTGCTCTTTGTTCTGCAAAGTGGATCACAGAATCTGGTTTTTCATCAATGAGTAAATTGAGTAATTTTTGATATTGTTTAGAGATATCCATGTTAAGAAATCTCATAGGCTTACCTCCAATATCTTCCCATGCAGAAAGTCGCTCTGTTATCGAAGCAATTGGAGTTAAAGATTCTACCTCTAGATCAATATCAATTTTTCTACGACTTAAATTGTCTACAATAATCACTTCATGATTTTGTTCTGCTAAATTCACCGCACAAGGCCAACCGCAAAAACCATCTCCACCTAGAACAATAACTTTCACTCAGAACTCCAGAATTAATAGATTCATAACATATTTATTAAATTACTACAGTGTGCTTCCAATTTGCGAAAAAATATTGAAAATAGTTTCAAATCTTCTTTCTTAATATGATCAATAAAATAATAATTTTTTATTCTCTTTTTAAACTTTGCTCAATGCAGAGAATTAGATAGATATGTTTTTTTCCGGTGAACTTGCTACTGCAAAGTCTTGTTTTTTAATTCTTCCTGCCAGAAAAGCTTGCCTGCCAGCTTTCACACCATAATTTATTGCTTGAGCCATTAAAGCAGGATTTTCAGCTTGTGCTATTGCACTATTGACTAGGACACCATCAGCTCCAATTTCCATGGCTTGAGAAGCTTCACTAGGGACCCCAATTCCTGCGTCAATTATTACAGGCACTTTTGCATTCTCGATAATAATTCTTATATTTGATAAATTTAATAAACCTTGGCCGGAGCCTATAGGCGAGCCCAATGGCATTACAGTTGCACAACCTATTTCTTCTAGTCTTTTTGCAAGAATAGGATCTGCATTGATATAGGGAAGAACAGCAAAACCCTTTTTTATTAAAATTTCGGCTGCTTTAATGGTTTCTATTGGATCTGGTAGCAAATACTTTTTGTCTGGAATAACTTCTAACTTCACAAAATTATTTTCTTCTTGACCAGACAATTTTGCAAGTTCTCTACCCAAAATTGCTATTCTCACTGCCTCATCGGAATTAATACAACCAGCTGTATTAGGAAGCATCCAGTATTTTTTCCAGTTGATCTTTTCTAGTAAATTTTCTCCGGTTTGATCATTTTTAATTCTTCTAACAGCGACCGTTATAATTTCCGTTTCAGAATTTGATAAACTTTTTTCCATATCTTGAGTAGATTTGTATTTGCCAGTACCCACCATTAATCTACTGGAAAATTGTTTTCCATCAATTAGTAAAGAAGAATAATTTTCCATATTTAGAATCCCTTATCTTTAATGCCTTTATAAGGTTTATAATTATTTCTTTTTTCTAACTCCTTACTTTTTTTAATTGCTGTTTTGTTTTTTGGATCTATCCCCAAAACCTTTTGATAAGTTGCATAAGCCAAGTCATACTCAAGTAAACGCTGTTGTGCTGATGCGAGGTTATTTAGGGCTATGGGATATTCTGGGAGAGATTTTATTGCAGAGTTATAGTGTTTAATTGCTTTCTTAAATTCATTTTGAGCAGCATAAGAGAATCCTAAAGCATTATTTATTATCGCTTTGGCTTCGTCAGGTTCATTTTCATAATTTTCAATTGCTTTTAAAAGAGTTTTAGTTGCTTCAGAATATAATCTTTTTTTTATTTGAATAGACCCAAATTCATATAATTCTGAAGCTTGAATAAGAGAATCTAAACCTTTCTGCTCAAATTTTACTAAATTTAATTCTTCACTTCTTGTTTTTAGAAATTGTCTGAATACAAAAATAGAAATTATTATCAATACAACAAAAAGGATTATTAAATAAGATTGAAAGGAAGATATTTCCATTATTTATTTTTAATTCTCTCGATTATATTCTTTTTTCTACTTACTAACGGAAGAAACAATTTTCTCGAAACACTTAGGATCGTTTAATGCTAATTGAGCAAGCATTTTTCTATTAATAATAATTTCTGAATTTTTCATGCCATTTATCAACTTGCTATAGTTTGTTCCATTTATTCTTGCAGATGCGTTAATTCTAGAGATCCAAAGTCTTCTAAAATCTCTTTTTCTTCTTCTTCTATCCCTATAAGCATTACAAAGAGCTTTCATCACTCTTTGGTTTGCGGTTCTGAAAAGATTTTTGTTCCCCCCTCTAAAACCTTTCGCAAGATTTAAGATTTTGTTTCTTCTTTTTCTGGCTATGTTGCCTCTTTTAACGCGTGCCATGAATATATAAAAATTGGTGAAAGATTTATGCGTATGGAATCATTAATCTTACATTATCAGCATCTCTTTCATCAACTACGGCTTTTGTTGATAGATGTCTTTTTAATTTTGAGCTTTTATGATCAAGTAAATGATTATGGAAAGCTCTTCTTCTCATGAATTTACCCGTCGCAGTAGCTTTAAATCTTTTGGCGGCTGATTTACGAGTTTTTAGTTTAGACATTTAAGTCAAATGTGTTTAATTAGGATAATCTAAACCTTTATACGCATTGGTGCAAATAAAAGTTTTTAATTGACTAAGAAAGTTCTAACTTATGAAACTTAAATTTGCTTTTTTAAAATTATTTTTAGGATGCATTTCTCTTTTATTGATAAACACTAAATTTACTTCAAATGTAAAAGGAGAAGAATTGCAAAATGTTGAACTCAACGATGAAATTAAAAAAGGCAAATTTTTAATTGGTTTAAAGCAATATTTAGGCGGCGAGAATGACAGTTTTTCAAAAAAAAGGAATATCAACTTTATCACTGATAAAGGTTTTTTAAATCTAATATCGTCTAACGGTGTTAAACATAAATCAAAAAAGATAAATATTGGCTGGGTGGATATACCCATCAAAAATCCAAAAAAAATCGAAAGAATTGTTTTTGGTCCTTTTGCTAGCTATGAATCAGCAAAAAAACAATCAGAGAAACTTAAAGATAAAGGATTTGAGACGACTGTTGCTTACCCTAAAAATTGGGAGGTATGGATTCCATTTGAAGATGATCTGCCAGAGTTTGAATTAAAAAATAAGATTTCTAGAAAAATAAAAAATTTTCAAATTACTCCTGTTCTAAGAAGTGAACATAGTGTTTTGAAACTTGAAGGACCTATACATATTTACTCTGAAGAGGAAATAAAAATAAATGGTGTCAACTTTGGTAGAAATTTTTATTTAATAAAAGATTCATATGGAACTTGGACTCTAGTTCAAAAAATTGGATTTGATGATTATTTGGCAGGTGTTTTGCCATACGAAATTGGACCGAATTCTCCTTTAGAAGCACTCAAAGCTCAAGCAGTTATTGCAAGAACTTGGGGAATATTTAATTCTGATAGATTTAATATGGATAAATATCATTTATGTATAAGTACTCAATGTCAAGTTTATAAGCCTTCTAAAATTTCAAATAAAAAAGTGCAAAAAGCTATAGAAGCAACTTCAAATTTAATACTTACTTATGGAAATCAACCAATAAATGCTTTTTACCATGGTTCTAATGGTGGCGTATCTGCTACGGCAGGCGAGTCTTGGCAAATTCAAAATTATTCTTATTTCAATTCGATAATTGATGGTTCTAAATCATTAAAAAAAATTTTTAAACTTCCAATTAAAAATGAATCTGATTTAAATAATTTTTTAGATTTTGATAAAGAACAGTTTTATGGGAGTAATCATTCTCTTTTTCGATGGAATAAGAAAATTACTAATCTTGAAATTAAAGAAAAGTTAATTAAAAACAAACTTATAAATATTAATGATGATGTTTTGGATTTAAATTCTATTGAACGTGGGTATAGTGGCAGAGTGACAAAATTGGAAATACAAACTGACAAAGTTAATAAATCTATTGTTCTAGTTAAAGATGATATTCGACGGGTATTAAATTTTATACCTAGTAATTTGTTTACTATTAATAAATTAAGTGATGATTTATGGCTTTTGAGAGGAGGAGGCTTCGGTCATGGTGTAGGTTTATCTCAGTCAGGAGCAATTGAAATGGCTAAATTAGGATTCTCTTATGAACAAATATTGAATCATTACTATAGAGATGCAAAACTGAAAAAAATTGAGATTTTGTCTCAGGGAAAGTTAAGTAATTAAAAATTTACTTTTATGAGTAAGGGATTTTATAAAAACCGAAGATTGAAGTCGTTTATATTTCTTATTGCTTGTTTTTTAGTTGCTTTTATTCCTCATGCTTACAATATCGAAAAATTTTTTTACATTATATTGACGCTTTCTTGTGTAATTGTTTTTTACGGTTTAATAGTTATTTCTAGAAATTTTAATAGGAACAACGTTTCAAATATTGTAGAAAGCAGAATTACCAATAAAGAGTTACCTGTCCTTGATATTCTTGTCGCAGCTAGAGATGAAGAGAATGTCATAGCGAGATTAGTTGAAAGATTATTCAGTTTAGATTATCCATCAAATAAATTAAATATCTACATAATCGATGATGGCAGTTCTGATAAGACGCCTTTAATTTTAGATCGATTATCTAGACAATATGAAAAGCTAAAAGTCGTAAGTCGTTCCCCAAACGCGGGAGGAGGAAAGTCAGGAGCTTTAAATTATGCTTTGAAGTTTACTCATGGTGAATGGTTATTAGTTTTGGATGCTGATGCTGAATTAAAACAAGATTCCTTGATAAGGTTATTTACTTTTGTAGAAGAGGGTGATTGGTCTGCAGTTCAACTAAGAAAATCAGTAACAAATGTAAGTAAGAATTTTTTAACTTCCTGTCAGGCCATGGAGATGGCTATGGATGCAATCTTTCAATATGGAAGATTATCAGTTGCTGGAGTTTCTGAATTAAGGGGAAATGGCCAATTAATTAAGAAAGAAACATTATTGGCATGTGGTTCTTTTAATGAAGATACAGTTACAGATGATCTTGATTTGAGTTTACGATTATTATTATCAAAATCTAGAATTGGAATTTTATGGGATCCTCCAGTCATGGAGGAAGCAGTTGAGAATTTAAATGCTTTATTAGCGCAAAGACAAAGATGGGCAGAGGGGGGTTTGCAAAGATTCTTTGACTATGGACATCAATTATTTACAAATAAAATTGATTATTTGCAGAAATTTGATTTAACTTACTTTTTCATCTTGCAATATGCACTACCAATAATTTCTATTTTTGATTTAGTTTTCAGTATTGCTTTATTAGATTCACCAATTTACTGGCCTATTTCATTTACAGCTTTTATGTTATCTGGAATTGCTTTTTGGTACGGTTCTTATTGTAAAAGCGAAGTGCCTGTCTTACAAAAAAGCAATTTTTTGATGGTATTTGTATCGGTTTTTTATTTATCACATTGGTTTCTAGTAATACCTTGGGTAACACTAAAGATGTCTATTTTTCCCAAAAAAATACTCTGGCGAAAAACTCTTCATACTGGAGTTTAATTTATTCATCAAGGTCTATAATCTCTCCATTAAAAAAATTTGCTAAGTTTTTTGAACTATCATCATAAGTTTCCTCGTTAGATATTTTTGTTGACGGATGAGTTTTTGGGTCTATTTTTTTTATTGGTCGAAAATTATTTACTTCATTTTGGTTTATTTCTGGAGTATTTGTTAGGTTACTTTTATTTAATTGTTTAGTTGAAAAATTAAGTATTATTTGATCTCCAAATATCTTTTTTACAGTATTTTCAATTATAACTTTTCTGCTTTTTATCATATTTTCCCAGTTTGGAGATAGCGCAATTGTGATTTTCTCCGAATCAAAACTTTCAAGTTCGGCTTGTTGTGAAAGTAACATTCTTGTTGATGGTAACTCTACTTTAGAAAGAATTAATTCCCATTTTTCTTTTAAATTATTTGATCCAGGATTATTTTGGTTATTGATAGAAATATTTTCTATAGTTTCTTTTTCAAGAATTGCAAATTTTTCTAATTTCTCGTCTTTTTTTTCGATCAATTCATCGCGATTTATTTCTTTTTTGATACTTGGTTTTTGAATTTCATTTGAAATATTTTCTTTATTTAAAAATGCAATTTTTTTCCGACTTTCATGAGTCTCCTCAGTCGTATTATTTTTACTTTTTTGCTTATTTTCAAAACTATTTATCTCTTGATTACCTAGAAGGCCAGTTAAATGTATTTCAAACCAAAGCCTTGGATTATCACTTGATTTGATTTGATATTCAATATTTCTCAGATTATTATGCCAATTAATTATTGTTGATTTATTTATTCTTTTTGAGATTTTATCCAATTCATCTTGAAATTCATCAGAAGTATAATAAAGATCTGAATATCTATTATTTGTAGTGTGTAATAGAATATCTCTTGTTATATTCAATAATCCGATAATTATTTGAAGAGGTTCATTTCCGGCATCATATAATTTGTTGCAGGTGATAATTAATGACTCTGGATTATTCTCAACTAATGAGTTAATCAGATTTGTTAATTCACTTTCTGATACTTCACCTAGGAGGTTTCGGATGTTATTAATTGTTATCCCCTCTGGTAAAAGATTCAATTGTTCAAGAAGGCTTTGTGCATCTCTCATACCTCCATTAGATCTTTTTGCAATCATTTTTAAGGCCTGAACTTCGTACTCAATGGATTCTTTTTCGGCGATTTCTGATAAATGTTTAAAAATATCATTAGGGCTTATTCTTCTAAAATCAAACTTTTGGCATCTACTTTTGATTGTATTTAATACTCTCTCAGGATTTGTCGTAGCAAGGATAAATACAACTCTTGAGGGCGGTTCTTCAATAGTTTTTAGTAAAGCATTTGAAGCTGCCGTTGAAAGCATATGACATTCATCAATAACATATACTTTCCATCTCGCTTGAGTAGGTGCAAATCTCGCTCTTTCTATAATTTCTCTTATATTTTCTACTCCTGTATTTGATGCTGCATCAATTTCGATAATATCTAAAGCGTTCCCCTCTGTAATTTGTCTACATAAGTCACATTTACAACAAGGATTTATCGTAGGTTGATCGAATGCCTGGCAATTCAGCGATTTTGCAAATATTCTTGCACTTGATGTTTTTCCAGTGCCTCTTGGACCATTAAAAAGATATGCAGGAGCAATTTTTTTTGTTAAAAGTGCTTGTTTGAGTGTAATTGATATAAATTTTTGCCCAACTAGTTCATCTAAGTTGTTCGGTCTATATTTTTGATGAAAAGGTTTATGTATATTTGACATTTATTTTTCACTAATTAGAAATATTCGGGATTAAATTAAAAAAATTGAACTCTAATTTTATGCAGACTCTTTAATGATTCTTTTTGAACCTGAAGGTAGTTTAACAATTTTAGGTGAGAACAAATTATCTACCATTTTTTTCGTAATTGTGAATTCTTTTACATTTTCTTCAGAAGGCAAAGTGTACATAATGTCTAGCATTAGTTCTTCGATAATTGATCTTAATGCTCTTGCACCTGTTTTTCTTTTATATGCTTCATTTGCTATCGCCTCAACAGAATCAGGGTCAAATGATAATTCAACATTATCCATACTTAGCAAAGTTTTGAATTGCTTTACTAATGCATCTCTTGGTTGAGTCAAAATAGATTCTAAAGTTTCTTTAGTAAGACGATCCAATACAGCACAAACTGGAATTCTTCCAATAAATTCAGGAATTAGGCCATATTTCACTAAGTCATCTAATTCTAGATTTTTCAGGGAATCTCTTGGATCTACTATTTTTTTATCATTTTTGTTTTGATCTGAATTGGTGGTAAATCCAATGGAGTGTTTACCCATACGCTTTTGAACGATATCCTCTAAACCTATAAAGGCTCCACCGCAAATAAATAATATTTGACTAGTATCAATTTGGATGCAGTCATGATAAGGATGTTTTCTTCCACCTTGAGGTGGCACATTAGCAATGGTTCCTTCAAGCATTTTTAATAATGCTTGCTGTACACCTTCACCAGAGACATCTCTAGTAATTGAAGGATTCTCGCTTTTTCTTGCAATTTTATCTATTTCATCAATATAAATTATTCCTTTTTGAGCTAGTTCTACATTCATTTCTGATTTCTGTAGAAGTCTTAAAAGTATGTTTTCAACATCCTCCCCAACATATCCAGCTTCTGTCAAAGACGTTGCATCAGCTACTGCAAAAGGAACATCTAGAAACTCAGCTAAAGTTTGCGCCAATAATGTTTTTCCACTTCCAGTAGGGCCAATGAGCAAAATATTTGATTTTTGTAATTTAGTTGCTTGTGGATCTGTTGAAGTGCTATTTTTACTTTCTTCTTTAACTTTCCAAGCTAATCGCTTGTAGTGATTGTATACGGCTACTGATAATATTTTCTTTGCAGATTCTTGTCCAACAACTTGATTATCTAGAAAACTTTTAATTTCTAATGGCTTAGGAATTGAAGATAATTCTAAAGGAACAGATTTTTTTGGATTATCAGTTGGTAATTTCTTCTTTACTTGCGGAGAGTTGTTTATGTTCCCTTGATTATCAAGTAGTTCTTCATCGAGAATTTCATTACAAAGGTCTATGCACTCGTCACAGATATAAACCCCAGGACCAGCAATAAGCTTTCTTACTTGGTCTTGTGATTTCCCGCAAAATGAACATTTAAGATGGGCGTCGAATTTAGCCATCGATTATAAGTTTTAATGTGAAAGGTGTTAAGTAAATCCTTATTCACTAGGATTGCTTATAAATATCGATTCGTCATCATATTTTTAAAAAATCAGTATCCCTTGTCACTTTTTGATAACTTTATCAATTAATCCATATTCGACAGCTTCTGAGGGAGATAAAAAGTAATCTCTTTCTGTATCTTCATTAATTTTTTCTAGAGGTTGACCGGTATGTTCTGCTAAAAGCGAATTTAATGTTTTCTTGAGAAAAAGTATTTCTTTAGCTTGTATTTCAATCTCTACTGCTTGACCTTGTGCACCTCCAAGAGGCTGATGAATCATAATCCTAGAATTAGGTAAAGCCAATCTTTTACCCTTTGCTCCTCCAGAAAGTAGAAATGCTCCCATACTTGCGGCTACCCCAAAACATATTGTCACCACATCAGGCGATATTTGTTGCATGGTATCGTATATGGCCATTCCTGCAGTAACTGAGCCTCCAGGAGAATTGATATATATTTGAATGTCTTTTTCTGGATCTTCAGCTTCAAGAAATAATAATTGTGCGACAAGTGAGTCAGATACTTGATCATTAATTCCAGTACCTAAAAAAATTATTCTCTCCCTTAGTAGTCTTGAATAAATATCAAAAGCTCTTTCTCCTCTACCTGATTGTTCTATAACGGTAGGAACAGCAGCAATAGTTTTATTATTACTTTCGCAAGAACTTATTGAGCTTTGAATTAAATGTTTTTTTTCTGATTTCACAAATTAATTTTCGTATTACCAATAATTTAAGGGGTTTTTGTTTAATTAGTAGGAAATTTCATAAATTATTTTTTTTCTTTTTTATTTTGAGCTTTTGTTGTTTTTGAAGTTTTTGTGGTTTTTGTTGTTTTGGAGGTTTTGGTAACTTTAGAATTTTTTGTGGTTTTTTCTTTTACTTCAGAATTTTCTTCAAGCCAAATTATTAATTTTTCTTTGAGTAAATCGTTACTAATTACTTCTGTTAATTTTTTAATATCTATTTGTTTTGAAGATTGAGAGATTGCATCTTCATAATCTTTCATTTTTAAATTAATTTCATCTTTCTCCACTTTTATATTTTCTTTTTCAGCTAATGCTTTTAGAGCTAAATTTCTTTGGACATTTTTTTCAGCCTGAGGCCTTGTGGACTCTGCTAATGACTTAACTAATTCCGGCGTGAAAGTAGATTTGACATCAAGACCTTGTTGAGCAAATCTTTGAGCTGTTTGTTCAATATTATTCCTTACTTCTATATCAATCATAGATTTTGGAATTTCAGCATCCAATTCGTTTGTTAAAGCATCCAATAAAGCTTCAATTTTGATATCTTTTTGAGTTTTTTCAAAATTTTCTTTAAGTTGCTTTTCAATATCTTTCTTTAACTCTTTTATTGATTCTTTGTTGCCAGACTGTTTTGCAAAATCATCATTAAGTTCAGGTAATTCTTTTTCTTTAAGATCCTTAAGATTTACTTCAAAGATTGCCTCTTTGCCTCTTGAATCCTCATGAGAATAATCTTCCGGAAATTTAAGGTTAAGTGTTTTAGTATCACCAATTTTCATCTTTACGATTCCCTCAACGAAACCGGGAATCATTTTGTTCTTTTCTAACTCAAGATCCATAGATTCACTTGTCCCACCATCAATCTCTTTACCAGAATCTTTATATTTTCCTTTGAAACTAACTACAGCAATATCTCCTAATTTCGCTGCTCTATTGGTTACTGGAATAATATTTGCAAACTGACTTCTAGATTTCTCTAGCGCTTCATCTACTGACTTTGGATCAAACTTTGTTTTTGAGATTTCAACACTTAGTCCTTTAGATTTGTTTAGTTTTAATTCGGGGGCAACATCAGTTTGAAGGGTAACCTTAAGTGATTTTTCAGGACTAAACTTTGCAAGTAAAGATTCAAATCCATCTACCAACTCTGGCTCACATAGTGGCTCTATAGATTTTATTTTTAATGCTTCTTGCCATGATTTATCAATAATTTTTTCTAGAGCAGAAGCATGTAATTGTGTTATGCCAATTCTTTGGATTAAGACTTGTTTAGGAATTTTACCAATTCTAAATCCCGGAATTTTAGCCGAACGACTGATAGAACTGATTGTTTCATTTATACAAGTTTTGCATGTCTCAGATGGTATTTCTAATTCAAATGAAATTCTACTTTGAGGCAGAGGAGTTGTTTTGACTACTAATGCTTCTTTAGCCATTTTTTTATTTATTACTAAAAGTCGAAACTTAATTATTTCACATTATGTGATTTCCTTGAAAGTTATTTCTTTGATAAAGTAAAAAAATATCCAATTTATTTATAAAAATCATTTTAAAGTGTGAGACAATCTCCGTTTTTGCCTAATAGGCCATTAAAAGTTGCTGTTTTAGGATCTTCAGGTGCTGTGGGATCTGAATTACTTAAAATTCTTGAACAACGTGATTTCCCAATAGCGGAATTGGTCTTGCTTTCATCAGAGCGTTCAGAAGGGAAAAAAATTACATGGAAAGATGAAGAATTAGTTACAAAAAAAACTACTAAGGAACAATTTCTGAATCTTGATTTAGTTTTAGCTTCTGCAGGTGGAAGTATTTCAAAAAAATGGTTGTCTACCGTTATGGAACAAAATGCTATATTGATAGATAATTCAAGTGCTTTCAGACTAGATAATAATGTACCTCTTATAGTTCCTGAAGTTAATGCTAGTGAAGTAATTAATCATGATGGGGTAATAGCTAATCCAAATTGCACTACCATTTTGCTGACATTAGTTTTAGCTCCTTTAAATAAACTTTCGACTATTCAAAGAGTTGTTGTCTCAACATATCAATCCGTAAGTGGTGCAGGCCAATTGGCGATGGAGGAACTAAAACTTTTAACTGAACAATATCTTCAGGGTAATCCTCAAAAAAGTGAAGTTTTACCATACTCACTGGCTTTTAATTTGTTTTTGCATAATTCACCCATGCTTGCAAATGATTACTGCGAAGAAGAGATGAAAATGGTTAATGAGACTAGGAAAATATTAAATATTCCTGATTTAAAGCTCTCTGCTACATGTGTTCGAGTCCCAGTACTGAGAGCACATTCTGAATCAATCAATATTGAATTTGCTGGTGTAGTTGAGCCTAAAGATGCTCTTGAAGAATTAAAAAAATCTCCTGGAATTGAAATTATTCAGGATTATAAAAATAATAGATTTCCTATGCCAAATGATGTTATGGGAGAGGATAATGTTGCTGTTGGCAGGCTTAGAACTGATATAAGTCAGCCTAATGGATTAGAATTATGGTTATGTGGAGATCAAATAAGAAAAGGAGCAGCTCTTAATGCTGTTCAAATAGCTGAGTTATTAATTCCAAAAAAATGATTACAGACAAAACTGAGTGTAATAATCCACTATTTGGAAAAATATTGACTGCAATGGTTACTCCATTCACGGAAAATGGAGATGTAGATTACGAACTAGCTATAAAACTCTCAAATTATCTTTTTGAGAACGGTTCCGATGGAATTGTGCTTTGTGGTACGACTGGAGAATCTCCGACTCTTTCATGGGCGGAACAGCATGATTTATTTATTGCGGTAAAAGGATCTTTGGATGCAAGCTGTAAAGTAATAGTTGGCACTGGTAGCAACTGTACTAGCGAGGCTGTGGAAGCTACAAAAAAAGCCTATGAATCTGGTGCTGACGGTGCTTTGGTCGTTGTTCCTTATTACAATAAGCCACCTCAAGAAGGTCTTTATAAACATTTTAGTTCTATTGCTAATTCTGCAAAAGATTTGCCTCTTATGCTTTATAACATTCCTGGAAGGACAGGATGCAATTTATTACCTGATACTGTGAAGAAACTTATGGATTTCTCAAATATTCTCAGTATTAAAGCGGCAAGCGGTAGAATAGAGGAAGTAACAGAATTAAGGGCTATTTGTGGCTCTGAACTCTCTGTATATAGTGGCGACGATTCATTGTTGCTTCCAATGTTATCTGTAGGTGCTGTAGGAGTAGTAAGCGTTGCAAGTCATTTGGTTGGATTGCAATTGAAAGATATGATTCATTTCTTTCAAAGTGGAGATGTTTCCAATGCGCTTGCTATTCATGAAAAACTTCAGCCTCTTTTCAAAGCACTCTTTATGACTACTAATCCAATCCCAATTAAGGCTGCTTTGGAGCTATCGGGATGGGATGTAGGAAATCCTAGAAGTCCTTTGTCACCATTAACCAATGACATGAAAAAGCAACTATCTTTTATCCTGAAATCCCTATAATAGGGATTATATTTAACTTGATAATTAAATTTAAATAAACCTTATTTGATTACAAGCAGGCCTTCATAAATTTCAAAATTATGCAATCAAGTACAAATTCAACTTTAAATAGATCTACTCATGATTCATCTAGATCTAAAAGTAATACACCAGCTCTACGAGTAATACCTCTTGGAGGACTACATGAAATAGGAAAAAACACCTGCGTTTTTGAATATGGTGATGAATTGATGCTTGTTGATGCAGGCCTAGCTTTCCCATCTGATGGTATGCATGGCGTAAACGTTGTTATGCCTGATACAACTTTTTTAAAAGAAAATCAAAGAAGAATAAAAGGAATGATTGTCACTCACGGCCATGAAGATCATATTGGGGGTATTTCTCATCATCTAAAGCATTTTAATATTCCAATTATTTATGGCCCAAGACTTGCAATGTCAATGCTTAGAGGAAAAATGGAGGAAGCAGGGGTATCTGATAGAACAACTATACAGACAGTAAATCCAAGAGATGTTGTGAAAGTAGGAAAACATTTTTCTGTTGAATTTATTCGAAATACCCATTCTATTTGCGATAGTTTTTCTTTAGCAGTTACAACACCTGTTGGCACAATTATTTTCACGGGGGATTTTAAGTTTGATCATATGCCAGTAGATGGAGAGCAATTTGATATTGAAAGAATGGTGCATTATGGAGAGAAGGGTGTTTTATGTATGTTCAGTGATTCGACTAATGCCGAAGTTCCAGGTTTTTGTCCTTCAGAGAAGACTATCTATCCCTCTTTAGAAAAACATATTGCTGAGGCAAAAGAACGAGTTATACTTACTACTTTTGCTAGTTCTGTTCATAGAGTGACAATGATCTTAGAATTGGCCATGAAACATGGAAGAAAAGTCGGTTTGTTAGGTAGATCTATGATAAATGTTATAGCTAAGGCGAGAGATATTGGTTATATGAAATGCCCAGATGATTTGTTTGTTCCTATCAAGCAAATTAGAGATTTGCCAGATAGGGAGACCTTATTGTTAATGACGGGAAGTCAAGGAGAACCCCTGGCAGCGTTGAGCAGAATATCTCGTGGTGATCATCAGCATGTTCGTCTTAAGACTACTGATACTGTAATATTTTCAGCCAGCCCAATTCCTGGTAATACTATTTCTGTTGTTAATACAATAGATAGATTAATGAAACTCGGAGCAAAGGTTGTTTATGGAAAGGGTGAGAATATTCATGTTTCTGGTCATGGTTTTCAAGAAGATCAAAAGTTAATGTTGGCACTCGCAAAACCTAAGTTTTTTGTTCCTGTTCATGGAGAACATAGAATGCTTGTTTGTCATGGCAAGAGCGCGCAAACTATGGGGGTTCCAAAAGACAATATTTTAATTATTGAAAATGGAGATGTTGTTGAGTTAACACCAAATTCTATTCAAAAGGGAGATCCTGTAAAAGCTGGTGTTGAACTGCTCGATAACTCACGAAATGGGATAGTAGATGCTCGAGTATTAAAGGAAAGGCAGCAATTAGCTGGGGATGGTGTAGTAACTGTTTTAGCTCCTATTAGTACAGATGGGAAGATGGTTGCGCCTCCCAGAGTTAATTTAAGAGGAGTTGTTACTACTGCAGAGCCAAGAAAAATGTCTATGTGGACAGAACGAGAAATAAGCTGGGTCTTAGAAAATAGATGGAAACAATTATCCAGACAAACTGGGCCAAATAATTTTGAGGTAGATTGGATTGGTGTACAAAGAGAAATTGAAAATGGTTTATCGAGAAGAATGAGAAGAGAACTACAAGTTGAACCACTAATTTTGTGTTTAGTTCAACCTGCTCCAAGTGGAACTCGTGCTTATATTCCAAAGATCACCGAAGAGCAAAATTTCTCCAATAAAAATAGAAATAATAATAATTTCCATAAGAAATCAAACAATAATCATCCAAATAGTTCAAATAACCCACAAAATAACCAAAAAAGTCCAAAAGTTTCAAAGAATCCATCAGCTGAGACTGCTACAGAAGATTCATTTGAAGGTAGAACAAGAAGAAGAAGATCTGCTGTAACATCTTAACTTTTTTCTAAATTTATATAGTTTTTATCCCAAACAATTTTTAAAAACTCTTGCAGATTAATTTGACCTTTATTTTTTTCATAAATTGAAGTTGCTAATTTTGTAAGATTTTTAGAACTACATTGCTTTGCAGATATTTCTTTTAAAAATCTATTTAAGATTGTGCACCTCGCTTCAATACACATACCATTTAGGAGATTCCTATCGATACCTTTTACGTCTTTACAATATAAATACGCTAGTTCACTAAGATCATTACGTTCATTATTGTATTTGCTCATTTTTTGGGAAAAATTATTTATCCTTTCAGAACAACCAGGATAGATGACTTCTAAGGTAGGAATAATTTTTTTTCTTACTAAATTTCTTTTTAATTTAAGATCTGAGTTTGTAGGATCTTCCCAGACTGGAATCTTCATTTCATTGCAAAATTGTTTTGTATCTTCCCTACTGAAAATTAAAATTGGTCTTATTAAATAAATTTGATTTTCTATTAATCTTTTACTCTCAATATTACTCAGACCTGCAAAATTGCTTCCTCTAGATAAATTGAGGATAAACGTTTCTGCATTATCACTACTCGTGTGACCAGTTAGCAAATAAATATTATGTTTTTTCTGGTTTGTACTTAATAAAGTTTTGGCTCTTTTACATAATTTTTTATATCTCCATTCTCGTGCTTTTTCTTCTGAAGAAATATCTTCTTTATTTGCTTGATCAAAAGAGAATGAAATATTTTTATCTTCGCAATAATCTTTTAATTCAAGAGCATATAGTGATGATTTTTCGTGCCACTGATGATCACCATGCCAAACACTAATAGACCAATTATGTAGTTTTTTTAGGTCACTAATTAGGGTTAATAAGGTCATTGAGTCTTGACCCCCCGAAACACTTATTAAAATATTGGATCCTTTGGGAATTAATATTTTTTTGGCAAGAATCTCCTTATGAAGCTGATGATGCCATGATGACCAATTTTTCTGACTTAATTTTTTATCAGTCATTTTGTGTAGCTCAGATAATATTTTTTAAAAAATGCACTGTTTTACTAAAACAATGTCACAATCGGGTAATAAATTCATTAAGTCAATGAGTCTGATTAATCTTTTGCCACAAAAAATCAAAAAAGAGTTAAGAAGCAAATCCTTACTCAAAGTTATTTCAGGATTGAATAATTTCGATGTTCAGTCTGTGAAAATAATTGTTGAGGCTGCTTCATTAGGAGGTGCAGATCTTGTCGATATTGCTTGTAAACCTGAACTCGTTGATTTAGCACTTAAGAATTCAACACTACCAGTTTGTGTTAGTTCAGTAGTGCCTCGATCTTTTCAAGATTGTGTAAAAGCAGGAGCATCATTAATTGAGATAGGAAATTACGATACTTTTTATGAAAAAGGCATTCATTTTTCAGATAAAAAAGTTTTAAACATTACAAAAGAGACGAGGGATTTATTGCCTAATTTTCCTTTATCAGTAACTGTTCCTCATACTATGCCTATTGATAAACAAGTTGATCTTGCTGTAAAGCTAGTGGAAGAAGGCGTTGACATTATTCAAACAGAAGGTGGCATCAGTTCTACTCCTTACTCTCCAGGAATTCAAGGTTTTTTTGAAAAATCAGTACCAACCCTTGCATCTACCTATGCTATTCATCAAGAATTTAAGAAACAATCTCTGAATATACCAATCATGAGTGCCTCTGGATTAAGCCAAGTAACTTGTCCATTAGCAATATCCTCTGGAGCCTCAGCAGTTGGCGTTGGATCTGTAGTTAATAAATTAGATGATTTAATATCAATGATTGCGGTTGTTAGGGGCTTAAAAGAATCTTTGAAAAATTCAATAATTGGAGAAAAAATTTCTTAGTATAGCAACATCCTTTAGCTACTAGCTTGATGAACAACTATAAGCTTCAAGCTCCTTACGAACCAAATGGAGATCAACCAGAAGCTATTAAAAAATTAGTTAAAGGCGTAAATAATGGTAAACAGTTTCAGACTCTTTTAGGAGCTACTGGAACTGGAAAAACATTTACCATTGCCAATGTAATTCAACAAACAGGAAGGCCAGCACTTGTTTTAGCCCATAACAAAACGTTGGCTGCACAACTATGTAATGAATTAAGGGAATTTTTTCCAAAAAATGCTGTTGAGTACTTCATTTCTTACTACGATTATTATCAACCTGAAGCTTATGTACCTGTAAGTGATACTTACATAGCCAAAACTGCTTCAATCAATGAAGAAATAGATATGCTTAGGCATTCTGCAACACGCTCATTATTTGAAAGAAAAGATGTAATTGTTGTAGCCTCAATAAGTTGTATTTATGGTCTTGGTATACCGAGTGAATATTTAAAAGCTGCAGTTAAATTTGAAGTAGGAAAATCAATAAATCTACGTTCTTCTTTGAGGTCTCTAGTTGAAAATCAATATACTAGAAATGATATTGAAATTTCTAGAGGTAGATTCAGAATTAAAGGTGATGTTTTAGAAATCGGTCCAGCTTATGAAGATAGATTAATAAGAATTGAGTTATTTGGTGATGAAGTCGAGGCTATTAGATATGTTGACCCTACTACAGGAGAAATACTTGAAAGCTTGGAACAAGTTAGCGTTTACCCAGCGAAGCATTTTGTAACTCCAAAAGAAAGACTTGAGAGTGCAATAAGTGCAATTAAAAGTGAATTAAAAACTCAACTAGATAAATTTACATATGAAGGAAAATTATTAGAGGCTCAACGTCTAGAACAACGTACAAAATATGATTTAGAAATGCTTAAAGAGGTTGGTTATTGTAATGGAGTTGAGAATTATGCTCGTCATTTATCAGGTAGGGAGGAAGGTTCACCACCAGAATGTTTAATAGATTACTTTCCCAAAGATTGGTTGTTGGTAGTTGATGAGAGTCATGTAACATGTCCTCAACTTCATGCGATGTACAACGGTGATCAATCTAGAAAAAAAGTTTTAATAGATCATGGTTTTAGATTGCCAAGTGCTGCAGATAATAGACCTTTAAAATGTGAAGAGTTTTGGGAAAAATCAAAACAGACATTATTTATAAGTGCAACCCCCGGTCAATGGGAATTAGATCAATGTGATGGTCAATTTATTGAGCAAGTTATAAGACCAACTGGGGTATTAGACCCGGTAATTGATGTAAGACCTAGTGAAGGCCAAATAGAAGATCTTTTATCTGAAATAAGAATTCGAGCTGAAAAGAATCAAAGAGTGCTTGTGACAACACTTACTAAGAGAATGGCTGAAGATCTAACTGATTTTTTATCTGAAAATAAAGTACGAGTTAGATATTTGCATTCCGAAATCCATTCAATTGAAAGAATTGAAATTATTCAAGACCTCAGAATGGGCGAATATGATGTTTTGGTAGGAGTTAATTTATTAAGAGAGGGACTAGATCTTCCAGAAGTATCCTTAGTCGCCATTTTAGATGCTGATAAAGAAGGTTTTTTGAGGGCAGAAAGGTCATTGATTCAAACAATAGGAAGAGCTGCCAGACATGTTGAAGGTGTTGCCTTGCTTTATGCAGATAACTTCACAGATTCAATGAAGAGAGCAATATCTGAAACTGATAGAAGAAGAACTATTCAAAAAAAGTATAACCAAGTCAATGGTATTACTCCAAAACCTGCAGGCAAAAAAATAGAAAATTCAATATTATCTTTTCTAGAACTTTCCAGAAAACTTGATGCTGGTGGTTTATCTAAAGATTTAATCAATATAGTTAATAACAAAACTGATGCAATTCTCAGTTCCAGTGATAATCAATGTTTGCTCGAAGAATTGCCTGACTTAATAGAAAAGTTAGAAATTAAAATGAAAGACGCTGCAAAAGAGTTAAATTTTGAAGAAGCAGCAAATTTGAGGGATAGAATCAAAAAATTAAGACAAAAATTGGCAAGAAATAATTAAAAAGAACTTACTTTTCTAATTCGAAATGATTATGAATCGCATTAACTGCTTTGTCACAATCTTTTTCTAAGACAATACATGAAGTCCTAATTTCACTAGTGGCAATCATTTCAATATTGATATTTTGGTCAGCCAATGCTCTAAATATTTTTCCAGCCGTTCCAACCTTAAATGCCATTCCCGCTCCTACAGTACTTACTTTTGCTATCGCAGGGCCATCCTCAACGTATGATCCGGGTAATTTTTTTGTTAAGGCCTCAAAAACTAAGTTAGCTTTTTCTCTATCTTGTTTATTCATTGTAAGACTAATATCCTTAGTTTTTAAAGTGGAAATTCTTTCAGACTGAACAATAGTATCGATAAGTAAATTATTTTCAGCTAATGCTAAACATATCGATGCTGCTACACCTGGACGATCAGGCAGTTTTCGAAAGCTTACCTGAACTTGGTTTCTATCTAATGCAATTCCTCTTACTTCAGGTTGATCATGTTTTTCATTGCTTGGATTAACAAATATTTGTGTATCGGATAACTTAAATTTCTCAGCAACAAATCTAATAGCTTTTGGTATATTATTAATTTCAATTACACAGCTGACTTTAATTTCACTAGTAGCTATTAACCTAACGTTTATATTCGCTTGAGATAAAGTATCAAATAAATCAGCTGAAACACTTGGTCTGCCCATAATGCCTGCTCCTTGAATACTTAATTTTGTCATGTTGGTTTTTAAATTAAATTCTCCCCCTAATTGACTAGTTATAAGTTCACATTGTTCTGCAGTCTTTTTTACTTCTAATTCACCAACAGTAAATGTAATATCGTTTTTATTTCCATCATTTGTCGCTTGTATTATTAAATCTACGTTAATACTTGCTTCTGAAAGTTTTTCAAATATTTGCGCAGCAATCCCAGGCCTATCAGGAATATTTGAGAGACTGAATACTGCTTGGTTTTCTAATACTTCAAGACTGTTGACTGTTTTTGTTAATTCTAAGCTTCCTCTTTTTAGCGGGAGAGGTTGGATTTGACTTTCTAGGAGAGTCCCACTGGAGTCACTTTGGCTTGATTTGACACACAATTTAATACCATAATTGCGAGCAATTTCTACTGCTCTTGGATGGAGAACTGAAGCACCGACGCTTGCAAGTTCAAGCATTTCCTCGCAGCTAATTTCATCTAAGAGTTTTGCATTAGGAACAATCCTTGGATCAGTAGTAAGAACCCCTGGAACGTCTGTATAAATTTCGCAAGTCTCAGCTCCTAAAGCTGTTGATAAAGCTACCGCGGAAGTATCTGAACCACCTCTACCCAAAGTTGTAATTTCCATTGAACCCGTATGGCTTAATGTTGTTCCTTGAAATCCAGCCACTACAACTACAAAACCTTGATTTAAATAATTTTGGATTCTTTCTGTTTTAATATCCAGAATTCTCGCTTTCCCATGAATTGATTCGGTAATAATTCCAACCTGGCTACCAGTCATTGAAATTGCAGGTATTCCGTATTCGTTTAATGCCATTGATAGAAGAGCTATGGTTACTTGCTCTCCAGTTGAGAGAAGCATATCCAATTCTCTTCGATTAGGATTTTTACTAATTGATTCCGCTAAACAATTTAAATCATCTGTAGTTTGCCCCATCGCAGAGACAACTACGACAATTTCATTCCCTGCTTCTTTACTTTGACAAATGCTACTTGCAATATTTTTTATTTTTTTAATATCACCGACAGAAGTACCGCCAAATTTTTTTACTAGTAAAGCCATATTTAAATGATAATGTAAATTCTTAAACTTATAATTTGGTTAACTTAAATTAATTAATTTCTCTGTAAAAATATTTATAGGATTATTACCTTGTTTTAGTAATGATTCAATATCAAGTAAGTTACTCATTAAATTAATTAAATATTCTTGAGATACATTTTTGACTTTTCTTCGAATAAAAAAAATTCGTTTTGGATTAGATATGCCTGCAAGATTACAAATCTTTTCTGCATTATCGTTACCTGAATTAACTGCTAGTTTTATAATGGTATGAATTCTTATTTGACTAATTAAACCTGCATTTAGTCTTAAAGCAGGTTCTCCTTTCTGTAAAGAATAATTTATTTCAATGAGGCTTTCATTAATATTTTTTTGTAAGAGAAGATCAATGATTTTGAAAATATTGGATTGATGATCACTAAATATTTTTTTTACATCAATACTTTTAAGAAAAACTTGTGAATTCGAATCACCTGATACTGCAGAGAGGTATGTTTTAGCTTTGGCTAATTCATTTCTTAGTTTAAAGCTGTCATTACCAACTGAATCAATTATCAATTCAGCTGCATTTTTATCAATTTTGATATTCATTTCATTTGCGGCATCTTCTAAAAATCTTTTTTGGCCCTCATAGTCCCAGATTTCTGGTAAAGAAAATGATTTTTCTTTAGCTAAATTATCTTTGATAAGTTTTTGTAAAAATTTAGTACTCTTTAGTCTTGAGTCTGGTTTTTTTGTATTTTGTAAAATGAAATAAGTATTTTGAGGTATATTGTCATGAATTTTTTCAAATTTAGTTCTTAGATCCTCATTCTTGGCAGTAAAAATGGGATTATTTTTCAATGTAACTATTCTGTATCCATCTCCAAAAGGAGGTGTAAGAACTTCATCAAAAGCTTTATTGACTTGCTCATCATCATCTCCATTTAAATTAGTTACGTTTATTTCTTTCCATTCTTTGGATACTTCCTTATCAATTAAATTTTGAATAAATGTATTTTGAGCATTTAGATCATTACCCCATAATATTTGTATTGGCATAATAGCTCAATAAAAACCATATATTAACTATGATTACTTCTAACACAAATTAAATTTAATGGTAATAGATCATCCAATTTTTTTGGAAAGCATAAGATTCATAAGATCTCGTTTAGTAGCCAATGAACTAAATTATTTGGAAAAAAAAGTATTAGAGAGATTAGTCCATACTTCAGGAGATTTTACGGTTCAAAATCTTGTAAATTTTAGTGAAGGTGCTTGTGAAAAGGGCCTTCAGGCACTTAAAAATGGTGCTCCGATTTTAACTGATACCGATATGGCAGCAGCAGCAATAAAAACCATGTCAGAAAATACAACTAGGAATAAAGTATTTACCGCTAGAATGTGGTTTGGAAAAAATAATCATACAAACTTAACTAAAACTGCATATGGCTTAAGTGAAGGTTGGAAGGAGTTATCCGCTATAAATTCTGGAAGCAGATCTCCTATTGTAGTTATTGGTAGTTCGCCTACAGCGTTAACTTATTTAATTGATATTTTAGAAAATGCAAAAGATTTACCTAGTTTAATTATCGGAATGCCTGTTGGATTTATTGGAGTAGAGAATAGCAAAAATAAACTGATTTCCACCGATCTTCCTAGAATTGTTTTGGATTCAACTAGAGGAGGTGCTGCCATGGCAGCTGCTGCTGTTAACGCCTTATTGAGGGAAACTATTTAAAGAGTATTTATTTTATAACAATGTCAAAAATCTACTTAATATCATAATTTAATTTGTTGTTTTCTTCTAAAGAATTTAAAACTGATTTTGCTTTTTCTATAACTTCTTTTGGGACTCCTGCTAATTTAGCTGCTTCTATGCCATAGCTTTTGTTTGAGCCCCCTTTAACAATCCTGTGGCTAAAAATTAGCTGATCGTTATTTTGTTCTACTAAAACTTGAAAATTTTTTATATTCTTATTTGAATTTTTTAAATAATTAAGCTCATGATAGTGCGTAGCAAAAATAGTATTACATTGAATTTTTTTTGCAAGATATTCACTTACTGACCAAGCTATTGAAAGTCCATCAAAAGTAGATGTCCCTCTGCCAATCTCATCAAGTAAAACTAGTGAGCTAGAAGTTGCCTGATTTAGAATTGATGCAGTTTCAGACATTTCTACCATAAATGTTGATTGTCCAGATGATTGATCATCAACTGCCCCAATTCTTGTGAAAATCCTATCTGCAATCTTGATTTCAGCATTATTAGCAGGAACAAAGCTACCAATTTGCGTGAGAATTTGTATTAAACCAAGTTGTCTTATAAAGCAACTTTTTCCGCTTGCATTGGGACCGGTTAATATAATTAATTTTTGATTATCCTCAAAAGAGATATCGTTTGCTACAAACTTTTTATCACTTAACAATTGCTCTACAATTGGATTTCTTCCTGCGATAATTTTTGTACTATTTTTTGTCATTGAATCATTTATTGGTATTAATGAAGGTTTTATAAAATTGTTTTCTACTGAAGTAATTGATAAACCAAGTAGTGCATCAAGAGATGCTATGGATTTTGCGATTGATCTTATTTGTTTTGTTTTTTCAGCAACTATATTTCTTAATTCGCAGAAAATTTCATATTCTTTTGATGAGGCTCTACTTTTTATTTGGAAAATCTTATTTTCTTTATTTTTAATTTCAGAAGTGATATATCTTTCTTCATTAGTAAGTGTTTGCCTTTTGATCCAATGTTGTGGAGCTAAATTAACTTTTGACTTATTAATAGAAATGTAATAACCAAAATTTTTATGAAATTGAATTTTTAGGTTTGAAATTTTGCTAATTTTTCTTTCCTTTGACTCCTCTTTATTTAGCCACTCAGAGTAATCATCCATTAAATTTCGTAAACCATCTAATATATTGTCAACACCATCGTGGATCATGCCTCCTTCACTAATATTTAGAGGAGGATTTTCTACTAATTTAAAACTTATAGTATCAGCTAATTCTAAGAGTCCTTCATCAATATTTTTTAATTGATCAGTCCAAGCTGGAAGATCATATTTAAATAATTCAATTATGGATTTTAGTCTAGGCAATTTTTTTAAACCTTCAGCTATTGCAATTAAGTCTCTGGGACTTGCATGACCTGCACAAGCTCTACCTGCAAGTCTTTCTAAATCACCCATTGCTCTAAGTAAATTTTGGGTATCTGTTCGTAATTTTTTAGATTCAAGAAAGTTTGTTATTATATTTTGTCTTTTATAAATTTCATTAACGTTTAATAGTGGCGAATCTATCCACCTTCTTAAACACCTTGCGCCCATGCAGGTATAAGTCCTATCAATACTCCATAGTAGCGAACCTACATAATTGTTTTCTCGTTGCGTATTTTTGATTTCTAAGTTTTTTTGAGTTTGATAATCAATAATTAATTTGTTGTGACCATATTGGATTTGTGGAAAGTCTAATGAGATTTTTAAAGAAGAATCTTTATCTAAATTTGAAGGATTAATTTTTTCTAAATAATTTAATAAACCTCCAAGTGATCTAGTTGCATTGTTTAAATTTTTAAGTCCTATACCCTCTAGGTTTGCAATTTGGAAATAATTTTTTATTAGATAATTTGCTTCATTAATTCCAAAATTAGTCTCTTGAGAAACAGTATATGTAATTTGACTATTTCCTTTAATTAATAAATCTCTTACTGCATTGCTTCCTACAATGATTTCTGAAGAATCTAATTTAATAATTTCATCAAATAGTTTTGACAGAGATTGGCCTTCTAAAGTTATTAATTCTCCTGTGCTTACATCAGCTTTTGATATCCCCCATTCATAAGATTCATCTGAGTTTTCTTCTGATAAGTAAATAGCACTAATCCAATTATTTTTCTTTGCTATCAACATCCCCTCTTCAATTACAGTTCCAGGAGTAATTATTCTTGTTATTCCTCTTTTAATTGGAGTCCCATAATTTCCAGAACTTTTTTCTAATTGATCGCATATAACCACAGAATAATTTTTTTTAATTAAATCAGCACAGTATCTCTCCATTGCATGATGGGGAACCCCTGCCATAGGGATCTTACCAATCTCTTTGCCAGCATCTTTACTGGTAAGCGTTATTTCTAAAAGGTTAGATATTAATACAGCGTCCTCAAAAAAACATTCAAAAAAATCTCCTAATCTATAAAGTAATAACCTATCTTTATTTTCTTCTTTTAGAGTTACATAATGCTTCATTACAGGAGTTAATTTCAGTTTTGAAACTGTTTTATAGCTATAAGATTCTTCATTGATGCAAACATTTTTGTTATTTGAAATTAAATCAGTCTTGAATTTATTTATTAAATTAGTTGAATTTTTTCTTTGTCTGGGTCTTTTTTGCGATTCTTTTTTTAAATCTTCCAAAGATAAATTTTCTGGAATAGTTGTTATTTCTTTTTGTTCATTATTATCATTACCAATCGCAAATAAATTCTTTTGAATTATCGTATCTTCTTGCATACTTTTTTAATTCCTAAATAGATATTAGTTAGAATTTTTTTTTTTGCATTTAAAGTGTCTAAAGTATGTAAATTTTCTCAAAAAATTATCATTTTCATGAGATTATAGTATTTATAATATTTGAAACCTAAGACTGAATTATGCAGGCTGTTAACTTTTTCTTCGTAAATGCTCTATTATTTGCTTCTTTAATTGCGGTAGTTGGAGTACCCGTTTTATATGTGACTCAACCTTCTACTGAGGAAGGACAGCGAGAAAGTAGGAGAAAAATTTATTCTATTGCTGCTGTTTGGGTTGTTTTGGTTTTTGTTACTGGGATAGTTTCTTCATTAGTTTGAACTTAATACCTTTTCGTGAGAGTCTATTAATATACCTAAGTAAAATTTAATGGCTATTTTTGAGGGTTCTTTTACTACTGCCTCTACTTTAAAAGTTGGGATTGTAATAGCAAGATTTAACGATTTAATTACTAATAAAATTCTATCTGGTTGTCTTGATTGTTTAAAAAGACATGGTTTAGATACCTCTGAATTAAGCAATCAAGTAGATATAGTTTGGGTTCCAGGTTCATTCGAATTACCAATCGCAGCTAAAACCCTCATGAAAAAAAAGAGTTATGACGTTGTAATTGCTCTTGGGGCTGTGATCCGCGGTGAAACTTCCCACTATGATGTAGTTATATCTGAGGCGAGCAAGGGTATTTCGCAAGTTTCAAATGAAAATAATGTTCCAATTATTTTTGGAGTTTTAACTACTGATACTATGCAGCAGGCTTTAGAAAGAGCAGGGATTAAGAATAATCTTGGCTGGAATTTTGCTTTACAAGCAATTGAGATGGGATCCTTAATTAAAAATTTAAATTAATTGAAAAAAAATTTAATTATTTTTATCATTGATCCCTTCTTTGAGATAAAATAAAAAAGTTCTGCGGATGTAGCTCAGTGGTAGAGCATCTCCTTGCCAAGGAGAATGTCGAGAGTTCGAATCTCTTCATCCGCTTTTAACGTTTGTATCACTTAAAATAGTTTGTAATTAATTTTCGTAATGACAAGAGTAATTTCTATTGAGGATTTAAAAGGATTATTTACTAAACCTTATGGCGTAGATGCGCCAACGAAACAAAAATGGGCTGAATTTTATAATGAGAATGTTATTTTTACAGACCCAACTCAGGCAACAGAGGGTTTAGATTCTTACGTTAAAGCTCAAGAAAAGCTAGTTAAAAGATGTGATGATGTTTTTTTAGAAACTCATGCAATTTCTATAACTGGGGATTGTGGATTTGTTGAATGGACAATGGGTTTAAAAATTATGGGTAAAGAATTTATTTATCCTGGAACTACTCGTTTATTATTTGGTGAAAATGGATTAATAAAAGAGCACAGAGATTACTTTGATTTTTGCGGCCCAACTTTTGGACCAGTTCCAATTTTAGGAACTTTTATAAGATGGCTTTATAGTAAATTTGTATCTTGATTTTTTTCTTTAGAAGAGTGCTTTATATTTCACGAATCAATAAATTTTGAGAAGTAACTTGTTTAAAATCAAATTGAGAATAAAACAATTTTTTATTTGTTGTCATTAAATATAATTTTTTTGTATTTTTAATTTTTTTAGAAGATAAAAGATTGTTTAAAATTAATGTGCCGAAACCTTTGCCTTGGTGATTTTGATCAATAACAATATCCCAAAGTACTCCGCGGTAAATCCCATCGGTTAAAGCTCTACCAAAACCAACTATTTCCTTGCCAACCCAAAGACTTATTATCACATCACTATTAGCAAGACATTTTTTGAGATCATTAATTGTTCTATTTTTTGCCCAAAAAGCATTGGTATCTAGTAATTTTTGTAGTTTAATTAATCCGTTTGTTGGTTTAAGATTAGGACCTAATCCAAAAACCCTTAATCCTAAAGCTCCTTTGGCATGTTTGATTAGAGATATTTCTTTCATTTATTAAAAAGATTTTTGAAAAGTGATGTCAGCTAGGTTATTTTTGTGACTTCAATCTAAATACCTTAATCGATCTTTTCTATAAAATAAAGAGATAATAGTTTTATTCATTCTGTTGTAACGCACTAATTTATAATGTTTGTAATAAGATGAATTTTTTAAGGACTTTGACGTATGCTAAAACTTTTGTTGGGAGATCCGAATACACGAAAGTTAAAGCGCTATCAACCAATAGTGGAAGAGATAAATTTTTTAGAAGAAGAAATTTCTCAATTGACTGATGATGAGCTTAGAAAAGAAACTCAAAATCTTAAATCAAATATTTCAGCAGAATTAGATTTTAAAAAACAAAAAGAACTCCTAGAAGAATTTCTTCCTAAAGCCTTTGCAATAGTAAGAGAAGCAAGTAAACGTGTTCTTGATATGAGACACTTTGATGTTCAGTTAATAGGCGGGATGGTTTTAAATGAGTGTCAAATTGCTGAGATGAAGACTGGAGAGGGAAAAACACTTGTCGCAACTTTACCTTGTTATTTAAATGCTCTTACAGGGAAGGGAGTTCATGTTGTTACTGTAAATGATTACTTAGCTAGAAGGGATGCAGAATGGATGGGACAAGTTCATCGTTTTTTAGGTTTATCCGTAGGTCTGATTCAGCAAGATATGAATCCAGTTGAGAGAAAGAAAAATTATGATTGTGATATAACTTATGCCACAAATTCAGAATTAGGATTTGATTATTTAAGAGATAATATGGCTACCGATATTAGTGAGGTAGTTCAAAGAAAATTTAATTACTGCGTGATTGATGAGGTTGATTCAATATTAATTGATGAAGCAAGAACGCCTCTAATCATTTCTGGCCAAGTTGAAAGACCACAAGAAAAATATCAAAAAGCTGCAGAATTATCTTTGGCATTAGTCAAAGCAAAAGAATTAAGTAAAGATGGTATTGATCCAGAAGGCGATTATGAAGTTGATGAAAAACAGAGAAGTTGCATTTTAACTGATCAGGGTTTTGCAAAATGTGAAGAGTATTTGGGAGTTAATGATTTATATAATCCTCAGGATCCTTGGGCGCATTACATAACTAATGCTTTAAAAGCTAAAGAATTATTTATTAAAGATGTAAATTATATTATTAAGAACGATGAGGCTGTCATAGTGGACGAATTTACTGGTAGGGTAATGCCAGGAAGACGTTGGAGTGATGGACAACATCAGGCAATAGAAGCAAAAGAGAGTCTTAAAATTCAGCCTGAGACTCAAACATTAGCATCCATAACTTATCAGAATTTTTTCCTTTTATATCCTGGTTTAGCAGGAATGACGGGAACTGCAAAAACTGAAGAGGTTGAATTTGAAAAAACTTATAAATTAGAATCAACAGTTATACCGACAAATCAAATAAGAAAGAGACAAGATTGGTCTGATCAAGTATTTAAGACAGAGATTGGTAAATGGAAAGCCGTTGCTAAAGAAACTGCAAAAATTCATAGAGAAGGTAGACCTGTTTTAGTTGGTACGACAAGCGTTGAAAAAAGTGAATTATTAAGTTCACTTTTATCTGAAGAAAAAATCATACATAATTTGTTAAATGCTAAGCCTGAGAACGTTGAACGTGAGGCAGAAATTATTGCTCAGGCAGGAAGAGCAGGTGCTGTTACTATTGCGACTAATATGGCTGGAAGGGGAACAGATATAATTCTTGGCGGCAATAGTGACTATATGGCAAGACTAAAATTAAAAGAAATTTTAATTCCCTTGTTAGTCAAGCCTGATAACGAGCATAAGCCACCAATACCTAAACAAAGAAATTCAAAATCTAAGGGTGGTTTTTCTAAAAAAGCTGTTTCAAATTTGAAAAAGAACAATTCAAATTCTTCAACAAGCCTTTTCCCTTGCAAACTAGATGAAGCAATTGAAAAGAAACTCTCTTTATTATCTGATGAACTTGTTAAAAATTGGGGAGATAGACAACTTTCTGTCTTGGAACTTGATGACAGAATAGCTACAGCTGCAGAAAAAGCACCAACTGATGATAACCTGATAAAGCTTTTGAGAGAATCTTTGTCCGATGTAAAAAAAGAATATGAAAAAGTTTTGATTCATGAAGAACAAAAAGTAAGAGAAGCTGGCGGTTTACATGTTATTGGTACTGAGAGACATGAATCAAGAAGAGTGGATAATCAACTTAGAGGTAGAGCAGGAAGACAAGGTGATCTTGGAAGTACAAGATTCTTTTTATCTTTAGATGATAATTTATTAAGGATTTTTGGAGGTGATAGAGTAGCAAACCTAATGAATGCTTTTAGGGTTGATGAAGATATGCCTATTGAGTCAGGAATGCTAACTAGGTCTCTAGAAAGTGCTCAAAAGAAAGTTGAAACCTACTATTACGATATTAGAAAACAAGTTTTTGAATACGACGAGGTAATGAATAATCAAAGAAAAGCAGTTTATGGCGAAAGACTTAGAGTATTGAAAGGAATTGATTTAAAGAGACAAGTAATTGGATATGGAGAAAGGACAATGATTGAAATTGTGGATGCTTATATTAATCCTGATCTTCCTCCTGAAGAATGGAATATTGATCAATTAATTTCTAAAGTCAAAGAATTTATATATTTATTAGATGATCTTAAATCTGATGATATTAATTTACTGTCAATAGAAGAATTAAAAAACTACCTTCAAGAGCAGTTGCGAGTAGCTTATGATTTAAAGGAATCACAAATAGAAAAGATTCGTCCGGGATTAATGAGAGAAGCTGAAAGATTTTTCATTTTGCAGCAAATCGATAATCTATGGAGAGAACATCTTCAATCCATGGATTCCTTGAGGGAATCAGTCGGATTGAGAGGTTATGGTCAAAAAGATCCATTAATCGAATATAAAAACGAAGGATATGATATGTTTCTCGAAATGATGACTAATATGAGACGAAACGTTATTTATTCAATGTTTATGTTTCAACCTAAAACTGACGTTAATGAAAAAAATTAAATCAATATTTAATCATCTCCAAGAAATTCAAAAATTTCTTTATCTTTAAGATTTTGAGAATCACCGAGTTTAGAAATATCAATAGATTCAGAGCTAGCCATACATTGTAGTGTTTTTTGTAATTTAAGAATTTCAGTTTCAAGAGAATCTATCCTATCCATTAAATTTTTAATGACATTAGCTTCTGCATCTGGTAAGGCAGAGTGAGCTAACGGATTTACCTTAACACCACTTTGATGCACTACTCTGCCAGGAACTCCAACTACAGTACTATTTCCCTCTACATTTCGAACAACTACTGAGCCCGCACCAATACGAGTATTAGATCCTACTGTGATGGATCCAAGAACTTTTGCGCCCGCTCCCACTACAACATTTTCCATTAAGGTGGGGTGTCTTTTTCCATGACTTTTGCCAGTTCCTCCTAATGTGACTCCCTGATAAAGTAGACAATTATTTCCTATCTCCGCAGTTTCTCCAATTACAACTCCCATTCCGTGATCTATGAAAACCCTTTTACCAATTTTGGCTCCAGGATGTATTTCAATGCCTGTTAAGAATCTGTTGGTATGACTTAATAAGCGGGGGATCAAAGGAATCTTTAATTTCCATAATGCATGCGTAAACCTATGAATAACAATGGATTGGAAGCCAGGGTAGCAAAGAAATATCTCTATTACCCCTCTAGCGGCAGGATCTCTCTCTCTTATAATTTCTATATCTGATTTAAAAGTTCTTAGCATTTTGGTCTAACAGATAACACCTATTTCTTTTTTTAACTGATTTATTGTTTCGATACTTAAATAATTTTTAGCACATATTATTTGCGGTAATCTCATCAACTGAGAACGATTTTTTAATAATGTGTTTTCCACAACTGATAAACTAGGTCCATCACACACTATATGGTTCGAAGCCTTTAAAAGTGATAGTAATCTACTGTTATTGTCTGATACTGCCGTCATAAGAATTAATTCACCTCCTCGCATGCTGTGTATTATGACTTCTGCAGCTCTCAATAAACCAGGACTTATGCTAACAATACCTACACAACTTCCAGCATTTAATTCTTTGAGAATTTTCAATTCCTTTTGGAAATCGCTCAAGTCAACTGCAATAGCCCGCACTTCATGTTGCTTAGCAACTTTTTCTAGAGGCTGAATAAAATATCTGCTTGTAACAATCGTTCCATTATTAGAATTACTCAAAACTTTTTCTAATTCTTCCATAGGAACAACTTCTACTGGAACATTAATTGTTTTTGAAAGGTCGTCTGCTATTAACATTGAAGCGCCTATATCCTCTCTTGGAGTACTGACTATGATTCTTGATCCGCACTTAATACGCCAATCAATTTCATTGGTCAATATGTCTCTCGTTTCTTGTAAAGAGCATCCGAGATTTATTAAGCTGTCAATAACCTTCTTTGCTTCTTGATCTGGTTGTTTACTTATCTTATTTTTTGGATAAACTGATTTTTTAAATTCTTTTTTTGAAAGATTATCTCTTACATAAATACCTGAACCAGCTATTGCTTCAACAACCCCATCTATTTCTAATTGTCTGTATACCTTACTTATTGTATTTCTATGGAGTCCAGTCTGCATTGCAAGTTGCCTAGTGCTGGGAAGTCTGTGACCTGGAGGATAATGTCTTGCTGCAATTGCAAAACAAATTTGATTATATAGTTGAGTAGATGCTGGAATATCACTTTCTTGTTGAATATGGAATCTCACTTTCTAAAAACCTTCACTAATTTAGTTTTGACCATAGTGACACTTTAACATTTGTCATAATTTTTCGAAAATAATTTATCACCCATCATCTTTTTTAATGAGAGGAGTTTTTCGAGGGCTTAAAAACATAATCATGTTTCTCCCTTCTCTTTTTGGTTTTTGTTGAACTTCTGATTGCTCTTCTAAATCATTAGCCATTTTCAAAAGAAGTGTTTCAGCTAAATTTGAGTGTTGAATTTCTCTACCCCTAAAAATTACAGTACATTTTACTTTGTCTCCCGATTTTAAAAATTTAGTTGCTTGACCTATGCGGACATCATAATCATGCTTGTCAATTTTGTACCTCATTTTTACTTCCTTGACTTCTGTTTGATGGGATTTTTTCCTTGCTTCTTTAGCTTTCTTTTCTTGTTCAAATTTATATTTTCCGTAGTCCATTATTCTGCAAACGGGAGGATTTGCTTTTTCACTCACCAAAACTAAATCAAGTTCTCTTTGAGATGCTATTTCTAATGCTTTTATTCTATCTATGACACCTAATTGTTTCCCATCTGAATCAACAACTCTTAATTGAGGGTATTTTATTCTTTCATTTATGTTTGGTAGCTCTCTAACGGGAGCTCGGCGATCAAAACGTGGGCGTGGAGGCATTCAGTTAATTTAATAATTTGATTGGATGATGAACAAAATCTATTTTGATAAAGTTAGCTTAAAAAAGACTCTATCTTAATTATTGCATCTTTTAGAAGGTTTTTGTTATTAAGCCAAAGAGGATTATTTTTATTACGAAACCAAGTTTTTTGTCTTTTTGCAAATTGAATAGTTTTTGTCGTAGTTAACTCAATCGCTTTTTCAATTGTTGAACGGTTATTTAAAACTTCCTTAGCTTCTCGATAACCAATTGTTTCTAATATTGGCAAATCAAATCCGTATTTAGAGATAAGGTGGTTCGTCTCCTCAATAATTCCAGATAAAAACATATTTTTTGTTCTTTTAAAAATTCTCTCCTTTAAATTATCTCTGTCTAATCCGAGCTCTAAGATTTTCCAGTTAGGTGGTTTCTGAACTTTCAGAGTTGATAAAGGTTTACCTGTTACATAAAAGACTTCTAAAGCTCTTATTGTTCTAATGTGGTCAGCAAAATTGATTTTTTCTGTAGATAATGGATCACAACTTTTTAATATTTCCCAACATTTTTCCTGACCAAGTTCTTCTAATTGTCTTCTGAAATTTTTTTGAGGAGGCACATCTGGAACAAAAAATCCTTTTGTAATTGAGTTCATATACAACCCGCTTCCTCCAACAAGAAAAGGTAAATTATCTTGTGTAATTTCTCTCTTAATAGATTTTTGAGCAATTTCTTGAAATTGTTTTACATTAATTGGATTAATTGGTTCTTCAATATCTATTAAAAAATGCTTTATTTTTTTTTGTTGTATTTTAGATGGCTTGGCTGTTCCAATATCCATGGACTTATAAATTTGCCTTGAATCAATATTGTGTATATGAGTTTTAAAATATTCTGCAATTTCAATAGCTAAGTCTGTTTTGCCACTTGCAGTAGGCCCAATTAAAATTATTACATGAGGCAAATATGAAGACATATGAATTTCTGAAGAAAAAAATTATTAGCTATATAATTAAAGTGATTAAATTTTTCATTAACTTCGAGCCTTAATCTAACTGTGGTGGTAAGTTTAATGAAAGACCTTTTAAAAATAACATTTTAAAAGCCTAATATTTTTTTTATATTATATGAGTGAGGACAAAAGATCTAATAAAATCTCAAATGATTATGGTGCTGAACAGATACAGGTTTTAGAGGGGTTAGAACCAGTTCGTAAACGCCCTGGTATGTATATAGGTTCAACAGGACCTAGGGGATTACACCATTTAGTATATGAGGTAGTTGATAACTCGGTTGATGAGGCACTTGCAGGACATTGTGATCACATAGAAATAGTTCTTCGAGCAGATGGTTCTGCTTTAATTTCTGATAATGGACGAGGTATTCCAACAGATATTCATCCAAGAACAGGGAAAAGTGCCTTAGAAACTGTACTAACTGTTCTTCATGCAGGAGGTAAATTTGGAAGTGGTGGCTATAAAGTTTCAGGGGGTTTGCATGGAGTAGGAATATCTGTAGTTAATGCTCTAAGCGAATGGGTTAATGTTACTGTTTATAGGGATGGAAGCGAGTTTAATCAAAGATTTGAAAAAGGTTTATCAAAGGGTGAATTGCAAACTAAAAAGCAGACTGGCAAACCATCTAAGAAAGGAACAACTATTTGCTTTAAACCCGACAAAACGATTTTTTCTGGAGGAATTGAATTTGAATATGCTCTTCTTTCATCTAGATTAAGGGAGTTAGCTTATCTTAATGGCGGAGTAAAAATTGTTTTTAGAGATGAAAGAAATCAATTATCAGATGGTTCGTTTAAAGAAGAAATTTACTTGTATCAAGGTGGTATTAAAGAATATGTTGAATACATGAATGCTGAAAAAGATTCTATTCATCCTGAAATAATTTATGTTGACTCACAGAAAGAAAATGTATATGTAGAAGCCGCTTTGCAATGGTGTTCAGATGTATATTCAGATAATATTTTAGGATTTGCAAATAATATTAGAACTATTGATGGAGGAACTCATATTGAAGGGCTAAAAACAGTTCTGACAAGAACTTTTAATAATCTTGCAAAAAAGAGAGGCAAAAGAAAAGATATTGAAAAAAATTTAGCTGGCGAAAATATTAGAGAGGGTTTGACCGTTGTTTTATCAGTAAAAGTTCCAGATCCCGAATTTGAGGGGCAAACAAAAACAAAATTAGGAAATACTGAAGTACGGGGAATTGTGGATTCTCTCATTGGGGAGGCTCTCACAAAATATATGGAATTCAATCCTGGCATTTTGGATTTGATTCTTGAAAAAGCAATTCAATCATTTAATGCAGCAGAAGCTGCGAGAAGAGCTAGAGAATTAGTAAGAAGAAAAAGTGTTCTAGAAAGTTCTACATTACCGGGTAAACTAGCAGATTGTAGTTCTAGAGATCCCTCAGAATCAGAAATTTATATAGTTGAAGGAGATTCAGCTGGTGGCTCTGCAAAACAAGGTCGAGATAGGAATTTTCAGGCTATTTTGCCTCTCAGGGGTAAAATTCTTAATATTGAAAAAACTGATGATACTAAAATATACAAAAACACAGAAATACAGTCATTAATAACAGCTCTAGGATTAGGAATAAAAGGAGAGGAGTTCGACGAAAGCTCTTTGAGATATCATAGAGTTGTAATTATGACTGATGCTGATGTTGACGGTGCTCATATAAGAACTTTATTGCTGACATTTTTTTACAGATACCAAAGGGAACTTGTTGAGAAAGGTTTTATATACATTGCTTGTCCCCCTCTTTATAAAGTTGAAAGAGGAAAGAACCATTATTACTGTTATAACGAGAATCAATTAAAGGATACAATTCAGGGTTTTGGAGAAAATGCAAATTATAATATCCAAAGATTTAAGGGATTAGGTGAGATGATGCCAAAACAATTATGGGATACAACTATGAATCCTCAAACGAGGATGATGAAAAGGGTTGAAATCGAAGATGCACTTGAAGCTGACAGAATATTCAATATATTAATGGGAGATAAAGTTGCACCAAGAAGAGAATTTATTGAAACTCATAGTAGTAACTTAGATATGGCAACCTTAGACATATGATTAATAATGTTCTCAAGAATTTTTGTTTAATTACTTTTGCATTAATTGCTCCAATTACATTACCTGCTGGTGGGATTCAAAAAAGTTTAAATCAAAATAAGTTTCCCAAAAACACAAATGAAATTATATTGAGTTCCAATACTTCCCTTTATTCTTGTCCAGAGATTTATGCAAAGGAATTATTAGTTCTTGATGTAGGTACAACTTTATCAGTATTACGCAATTGGAAAGTCAGCAAAAGTGAAACTTGGGTTAGGGTTGAATTAGCTTCTAATAAATTTTTAGATGATCCTAACAGGATTTTAAAAGGCTGGATAAAAATGTAAATTTTGGATTTTAGTTCATTATCTATAATTTTAATAGGTAGCACTTTTGGATTATTACTAAGAATATTTATACAAAATAATTTTAAAAAAAGTATTGGTTTTGATATTCAAAATACTTCAATAGTAAATTTTTTATCATCTTTTTTTTTAGGAATTTTAGTATCTTTAAATTTTTTGAACAACGAAATTTTAGTTTTATTTTATAGTGGTTTTTTAGGTTGTTTTAGTACATTTTCTTCATTTATATATCAACTATTTATTTTATTTAGAAAAAGAAAATACCTCAAATTGTTTTTCCACTATATTGAAGTGATAATTTTTTCATTCATTTTCTTTTATTTGGGTTATTTTTTTATTAAGTTTTTTTAAAGTGAAAATAAATCATTTTATTTATATTTTTTTAGCTGCCTACCTAGCTACTTTTTTGAGATTAACTATAAAAAATAATTTTTTTATTTCAATAATTGGATCATTTTTAGTGGGCTTTTTTGTCAGTAAAAGATTAAGTTATTCAAATGAAAAAATTTTATTTAGTGGTTTTTTTTCTTGCTTTACATCCTTCAGCGGATTTATATATTTTTTGTACAAAATTTTAAATCAAGGGGATTGGATAAAATTTATAATTTTTTTTAATTTAATCATCATCGTAAATTTATTCACAATGCTTTTGGGGTTCTTGATAAGTAGAAAAATTACTTAGATTTCATATAATGGTGTTGTTACTTTGATAAGGGATTATATTTATGAAAGAAAATAATCTTGAAATAGTTACATCGTTATCTTCAGATTTAAGTACGAGAGAAAATATTACTATTCAACTTGAGGAATTGCTCATCGCAGGAAATTATGATGAGGCAAAGTTACTTTTAGAGCCTTCCCAACCTGTTGATATTGCAGATGCTATTGGAAGCCTTCCACTAATATTACAGGCATTAGCATTTAGATTATTAAAGAAAAATGAGGCAATTGAGGTTTATGAATATTTAGATCCAGTAGTTCAGCAAACTTTATTAGAAAGACTTCGCTCAGGAGAGGTTTTAGAAATCGTTGAAAAAATGTCTCCTGATGATAGAGTTCAACTCTTTGATGAATTACCTGCAAAAGTTGTACGAAAATTTTTGTCAGCTCTTAGTCCTGGAGAAAGGAAAGTAACAGCTGAATTACTCGGATACGAGCCTGAAACTGCCGGAAGATTAATGACAACTGAATTTATAGATCTTAAAGAAATGCAAACAGCAGCTGAGGCTCTTTCTTTAGTTAGAAAAAGAGCCCCATTTACTGAAACTATCTATAGCTTATATGTTACGGATAAAGAAAGACATTTAACAGGTATCCTTTCTTTAAGAGACCTTGTAACTGCTGATCCTTCTAAGCCAATTGGTGATGTTATGACAAGAGATGTAGTTAATATTTCTACTAATACGAATCAAGAAGAGGTTGCTAGAGCAATACAAAGATATGATTTTTTAGCTCTGCCAGTCGTTGATAAAGAAAAAAGACTGGTTGGGATAGTAACTGTTGATGATTTAATTGATGTCATAGAACAAGAGGCAACAAGAGACATTTATGCAGCTGGGGCAGTACAACCCGGGGATGAAGATGATTATTTCCAAAGTAGTTTGTTTACGATTGCTCGAAGAAGAATTTTATGGTTATTAATCTTGGTTTTAGCAAATGGTTTAACGACAAAAGTTATAGCAATGAATGATCAAATATTAAAAGAAATAGTTTTATTAGCTGCATTTATTCCACTACTTATAGGTACTGGGGGAAACGTTGGTGCTCAAAGCTCAACTGTTGTCATTAGAGGTTTAAGTACTCAAAAATTGAAGTCTCTTGGTGCTATTAAGGCAGTAATTAAGGAGGCAATAACTGGTGCTCTTTTAGGTGTGTTCATGATGCTTGTAGTATTTCCTTTTGCCTGGTGGCAAGGAGAAGGGCCTTTAATCGCCTCTGCAGTGGGTATAAGTTTGATATCCATAACAACTTTAGCTGCTACAACTGGAGCGATTCTTCCTTTGTTGTTTGACAGAATGAAATTGGATCCAGCCTTAATGTCCTCTCCTTTCATTACAACCGTCACTGATATTGCTGGTGTATTTATTTATCTCAGTACAGCAAAATGGTTATTAAACTCATCATTAGTCTAAATCCACTAGGTATTTATTCTCATTTTTTTAAAAATGTGGATTTTTTTGTTTAACTTTACATTTCTTAATGGTATTGTTTACAAAACATCATTCATCTTTCATGTCTTCTGAAACATTAAGTGAAAATAAACTAACTTCAATCGCTAGTATAAAAAGTAGTAATGATGTAGATCTTGTTAGATCATACTTGAGGGATATTGGAAGAGTTCCATTACTATCCCATGAGCAAGAAATTACTTTAGGTAGACAAGTTCAAGAGTACATGGAAGTTGAAAGAACAGAATTAGAAATTATGGAATTAACAGGAGATAAGCCTAGTATTGATGAATTATCGACCAAATTAAATTTATCTTCATCCATAATAAGAAAAAGATTGAGAGCTGGACAGAGGGCTAAAGAAAGAATGGTCGCAGCGAATTTAAGATTGGTAGTAAGCGTTGCAAAAAAATATACAAAAAGAAATATGGAACTTTTAGATTTAATTCAGGAGGGAACTATAGGATTGGTCAGAGGAGTAGAAAAATTTGATCCAGCCAGAGGATACAAGTTTTCAACATATGCATATTGGTGGATTAGACAAGGTATCACAAGAGCGATAGCCGAAAAAAGTCGTGCGATAAGGCTACCAATTCACATAACTGAAATGTTGAATAAGTTAAAAAAAGGTCAAAGAGAGCTCAGCCAAGAGATGTCTAGAACTCCAACTGTTAGTGAACTTGCAAAATATGTAGAGCTTCCCGAAGATGATGTTAAAGATTTGATGTGCAAAGCTGGACAGCCAGTTAGTCTAGAAACCAAAGTTGGTGATGGTGAAGATACTGTCTTATTAGATTTACTGGCAGGTGGTGAGGATTTGCCTGACGAACAAATAGAGATGGATTGTATGAGAGGTGATCTGCATTCTCTTTTACATCAATTGCCTGATCTGCAATGTAGAGTTTTAAGAATGAGATACGGAATGGATGGTGATGAGCCAATGTCTCTTACAGGTATAGGAAGAGTTTTAGGGATAAGTAGAGATAGAGTAAGAAACCTAGAAAGAGATGGATTAAGAGGCTTGAGAAGACTTAGTGATAATGTAGAAGCTTATTTTGTTTCTTGAATAAATTCATTTATTAACTTATTTGTTTTTTCAGGTTCTTCATCATGAGGGCAGTGACCAGCGCCTTTAATAATATCTAATCTTTTGATATTCCTGAACAGTTTCATCCACTCTCTTGCTTCATTTAAAGATTCCCAAGGATCTTCCTCGCCCCATATCAATTGGATTGGAGCATCAACTTTATGGAAAAGGTCAGTAGCAAGATAGTCATCAAATAAGTTTATAAAACCACGAAAAGCTTCTTTAGAATTTTTCCTTTGGGAGGGTTGATAAAGTATTTCAATTAATTCTTTATCGATATTTTTTCCTGAAGGGTAAGCTTGTTCAAGTATTTTCTTTATAACTTTTGGATTAGCGGCTCTTGTAAAAAGTGTGTTACTAATTACTCTTTGTCTGACTATCGTCTTAAGGACGGGTCTCAGTAGATTCATTAAGATATCACTTTTTTTTAAACGTTTATCATCCATAGTTCTTTGTGCACAATCAATCAAAATGATACCCTTGCAATTATCTTTGAGGATTTCAGCAGCTTTCAATGCAATAACACCTCCAATTGAATTTCCTACCAAGTAAACAGGAGATTTGATTACCTCTGCACAAAATGTTGATATTTGATTACCCCATAAGTCAAATGAATATTTAATGGAGTTTTCTTTGTCAGGTTCGTAATTTAATAAAGCACTAGGCTGACTACTTTCTCCAAATCCTAATAAGTCAATTGCGTAGCAGTTAGAAAATTTACCAAGAAAATCTTGATTATGTCTCCAGTGGTTTTTTGATGCCCCAAATCCATGAACTAATAAAATTTTAATATTTTTTTCAGAAGTAGATTCTTTGGATAAAGACCAAGAAATTTCCCAATTTTTCCACTTCCAAGTTTCAGATTTATTTAAAGACACTGTGAATATGCTTTTAATTAAACTTTAATTCAAAAAAAAATTATTCGTCTTTAATAAATTATTCTTAGTTAAGAAAAAGCGTTCATTTTATGAAAAAGAAAAAGGTTATATGTATTGGTGAGGCTTTAATAGATAGAATCAGAAATAAGTCAAATAAAGGATTTACAGATTTTTTGGGTGGTGCGCCGGCTAATGTCGCTTGTGCATTGAAAAAATTAAAAATAGATTCAATCTTTATGGGAAGTTTGGGTAATGATGATTATGGAAAAAAATTTATTTCGCAATTTGATCAATTGGGAGTTAATTTAGATTTCTTGCAATTAAATAACGATTCATCTACTCGTGTGGTTAATGTAGATAGGGATCGATTTGGAGATCGTTTTTTTTCAGGCTTTGAGGAAAGTTCTTATGCATGCTATGCAGACGAAGTTCTTAGCAAGAAATTAATAGAAAAAGAAATTTTAAATTTGGAGAAATCTTTTCTAGAAATAAAATATTTGGTAACAGGAACGAACTTATTATCATCTCCAATATCAGCAGAGACTATTTTTTTTCTTATTGAACAGGCTAATAAATTTGAAGTCAAAATAGTTATTGATTTGAATTGGAGAGAGGTCTTTTGGGATCACGCAAGTTTCTCATCAGAAATTAGTAAAGCCGCGAGAGTTAATTTAATCAAGAATTTTTTAAATCATGCAAATGTTTTAAAGCTTGCTAAGGAAGAAGCAACTTTGTTTTTTGAGGATGAAAATCCCTTGCTAATATCTCAACGACTTTCTAATAGACCAGATGTAATTATAACTGATGGGAAAAATCCTATTTTATGGAGCATCAACGGATTTCAGGGAATTACCGAAACTCCTATTTCACAAAAAATTGTTGATACAACTGGGGCAGGCGATGCTTTTCTAGCTGGCTTTATTTCAAAATTAATTTCTTCTGGCTATCCTACAAATTATTTAGAGATAGAAGATTGCATTAAGTTTGCAGGTGTTTGTGGATTATTAACTTGTCTTGGTGAAGGCGCTATCGAGCAACAGCCATATTATGAAAAGGTTAATAAATTTTTGGGATCTCTTATTTCGTAGTTTCTTCCATAATCTTTTGCGTAACTAATTTCTATTTTCCAGAAATTATCAATAGCTGGTTCTATTAATTCTGGCCATTCAATAACTAAAATAGCTTGTCTTTGTATTGCCTCTTCTTCTTCAGAAAAAAAAACTTCCTTTGCTGAAGAAATATTTTCTAACCTATATAAATCAAGGTGAATTAGCGGAATTCTTCCTGAGTTATAGTGATGCGATAAAGCAAATGTAGGGCTTGTAATGTCCTCAGAGATTGACAAGCCTTTAGCAATCCCTTGAACAAATGAAGTTTTTCCAGCCCCAATTGGACCCTGTAATAAAACAATTGATTGTGGATTTAATTTGTGTGAGAGTTGTTCTCCCAAATTTAAAGTTTCTTTTAAATTTTCAACAAACACAAAATTACTCAAAAATCATTTATAGTTTAATGTAAAAGATATTTACACGATATGGTTATCGCAAATTCAGTTAAAACCTCTACACCAAATTACGTAATTGCTGATATCTCCCTTTCAGATTTTGGCCGTAAAGAAATAAAAATTGCTGAAACGGAAATGCCTGGATTAATGGCACTTAGAGATAAATATCAATCAGAAAAGCCACTCAAAGGTGCAAAAATAGCCGGAAGTTTGCATATGACTATTCAGACTGCAGTCTTAATAGAAACTCTTGTTGATCTTGGGGCAGAAGTGAAATGGGCTTCATGCAATATTTTTTCAACTCAAGATCATGCGGCTGCGGCTATTGCAGAACAAGGAATTCCTGTATACGCAAAAAAAGGTGAGACACTTGATGAATATTGGCAATATACTCACTACATTCTTGATTGGGGTTCAGACTCTCCAAATATGATTCTTGATGATGGTGGGGATGCAACTGGTTTATTGATACTCGGCAGTAAAGCGGAAAAAGATTTGTCTGTTTTAGATAATCCTGGTAATGAAGAAGAAATTGCTTTATTCAATTCTATTAAGTCTAAATTAGAAAATGATAGTGACTTCTATTCTAGAATTAAAAGTAATATCATTGGTGTCACTGAAGAAACGACAACTGGAGTAGCAAGACTTTATCAACTGCAAAAGCAAAATGCTTTACCTTTCCCTGCGATCAACGTTAATGATTCTGTAACTAAGAGCAAATTTGATAATTTATATGGCTGTCGCGAATCTTTAGTAGATAGCATAAAGCGCGCAACTGATGTGATGATTGCTGGGAAAGTTGCTTTGGTAATGGGTTTTGGAGATGTAGGTAAAGGTTCAGCCCAGTCATTGCGTGGACTTGGTGCAATCGTAAAAGTTGCTGAAGTTGATCCAATTTGTGCTCTTCAAGCGGCAATGGAAGGTTTTAGCGTCGTTACGTTAGACGATGTTGTGGAAGATATAGATATCTTTGTTACAGCAACTGGGAACTATCAAGTAATTACAAACGAAAATCTCGTTAAGATGAAAGATGAGGCCATAGTTTGTAATATTGGTCATTTCGATAATGAAATTGATGTGGCTTCATTGAAAGATTATCCATGGGAAAATATTAAGCCGCAGGTTGATCACATAACATTACCAAGTGGCAATAAAATAATTCTTTTAGCCGAAGGGAGATTAGTTAACTTAGGCTGTGCCACTGGACATCCAAGTTTTGTTATGAGTAATTCTTTTACTAACCAAGTATTAGCTCAAATCGAACTTTTCAATAAGTCAGAAAAATATGCTAAGGAGGTTTATGTTTTACCAAAGCATTTAGATGAAATGGTAGCTAGATTACATCTTGATAAAATTGGTGCAAAATTAACAAAATTAACTAAGGAACAAGCTGACTATATTAATGTCTCTGTTGAAGGACCTTACAAACCAGAGCTTTATAGATACTAAGTTTGAGTTTGATTTTTGTAAATTTTCTTACTTCAATTCCCGACTACATTAGTTTGGCTGTTGATAAGAATTCAACAATTGCATACCTCACTATTTGTTTGGCTATGTTTTTGGAAAACATAATACCTCCAATTCCTTCGGAAATAATAATGCCATTAGGAGGTTTTTTTGTTTATCAACAAAAATTAAATTTCTATATTTTAGTTTTTTGGGGATTACTTGGAACTATTTTAGGTTCATTGCCTTGGTACTATTTAGGTAGATTAGTAAATGAAAAAAGACTTTCAAATTTTCTAGATACAAAAGGAAAATATCTGGGTATTTCTCCTAGTGATTTAAGTAAAAGTAAAAGGTGGTTTGATAAATACGGTGTTTCTTTAGTTTTTTGGGGCAGATTAGTACCAGGTATAAGAACTTTAATCTCTGTTCCTGCTGGTATAGAACTTATGCCATTAAGAAAATTTTTGCTTTGGACTACATTTGGTAGTCTGATATGGGTAGCACTTCTGACTTATTCAGGTTATTTATTTGGTGAAAATTATCCAATCATTCAAACTTATTTAGATCAAATCAAATATGTTGTAAAGCCAATTTTAATTTTAATTTTCTTATATTTTTTTATAAGAGTACTTATTAGATTTCTTAAAAAAAATAGAGTTTAAAAAGGAATTTCACTTGAGTTATTGCTGTTGGAATATTGGTTATTATCAGAATCCTTTCGTGAGCCTAGTAAGTTTAATCTATCTACCCTAACAACTGGTTTAAATCTATCTTCTCCAGTATTTTTATCTTTCCAGCTATCAATTTTAAAGCTTCCTGTAATTCCAATTAATGATCCTTTTTTCACATAATCTGCGGCTATTTGTGCTTGCTTGCCCCATATTTCTAAATTAAACCAATCTGGCTCTTCATCTCTGCTTCTTCTGTTAACTGCAATTGTAAAGTTCGCTACTAAACTGCCTGATTCAAAATATCTAACATCTGGTTCTCTTCCCGCTCTGCCAACAAGATTAATAGTGTTAATTTCCATAATTTTTTTTTTTTTATAATACTCATATTTTCAGTTTCTGCTCAAAGTTTTACGTGCTATTCATAACTAAACGTCAGAATTACGAGAGCTTATCAAAAAATAGATATATTATTTATAAAAAGAAATTCTTATTGTGATTTTTAACAGATTTAAATTTTCTCGAGATATTGGCATAGATTTGGGAACGGCCAATACTCTTATACATGTATCAGGAAAAGGCGTTGTTTTACAGGAGCCTTCTGTGGTAGCTATGGATTTAGAAGAAGGGATTCCATTAGCTGTTGGTAAAGAAGCAAAGTTAATGCTTGGAAGGACCCCTGGCAATATAAGAGCTGTAAGACCACTAAGAGATGGAGTTATCGCAGATTTTGATGCTGCAGAACAAATGATAAAAACATTTATTCAAAAATGTAATGAAGGCAAGGGGATAGTAGCTCCAAGGATAGTGATTGGAATTCCAAGTGGAGTTACTAGTGTTGAGCGAAGAGCAGTAAGAGAAGCTGGATTAGCGGGAGCTAGAGAAGTTCATTTAATAGATGAACCTGTCGCAGCAGCAATAGGAGCATCATTACCAGTAACTGAGCCAATTGGAACAATGATTGTTGATATTGGTGGAGGTACTACTGAGGTTGCAGTATTAAGTTTAGGAGGAACTGTTTTGAGTGAATCTGTTCGAATAGCAGGCGATGAAATAAATGAGTCAATTGCGCTTTATCTTAAAAAAGTTCACAATTTAGTTGTTGGAGAGAGAACTGCAGAAGATATCAAGATAAAAATTGGATCTGCATTTCCAGATGATGATTTTGATAAAACTACTTTAGAGGTTAGAGGTTTACATCTTTTATCTGGTCTACCTAGATCAGTCACTTTGACATCAGGAGAAATCAGAGAAGCTATGGCTGAAACACTTAGCAAAATAGTCGAAGCTGTAAAAAGAACTTTAGAGCGAACCCCTCCTGAACTTGCCGCAGATATTGTTGATAGAGGGATTATGCTTGCAGGTGGTGGAGCTTTAGTGAGAGGTATTAATGATTTATTGAGCGATGAAACAGGAATTTTTACTCACATAGCAGAAAACCCACTGCTTTGCGTAGTAAATGGTTGTGGAGAGGTGTTGGATGATTTTAAAAAACTCAAAAGAGTTGTTGACACTCCAGAATTCATAAGGAATGCCATAAGAGATTAATGTTATGTTAGGTATCCGACGAATTTCTAATAGTCGTTGGTGGCATAAAAAGAAAAATTGGCTATTTTTTGCAATTTTTTTATTTTTGGTTTTTGTAAGAATATCAAAAGGAGCTTTTTATAAAGATTTTTATTATTTTGTTTCAAAACCTTTTTGGCCTGGTCAATTTCAAAAAGAAATTGTTCTTGAGAGTATTGATCAAGAATATTTAATAAAGTTAAATCTTCTGACAAAAGATAATATAAGATTGCGACAAATCTTATCTCTTCAAGAATCATCTAATGATGAACATATTTCAGCTGCAGTCATTTCGCGAAAAACGGGAGGTTGGTGGAGACAATTAATTTTAAACAAAGGTTCAAAAGATGGAGTAGAAATTGGCAATATTGTGATTGGTCCGGGTGGATTATTAGGTAGAGTAAAGAATACTTCTTTATTCACTTCGTCGGTAACTTTAATAACTTCTCCAGAAAGTAAGTTAGGCGTTTGGGTGGATAGAATTCAAATCAATGGATTACTAGTCGGTTTAGGAGATGATTTTCCTAGCCTAATACTTTATTCAAAAGATGCCGACATTAAAGTCGGAGATTTTGTATCATCATCTCCTGCTAGTACGTTATTACCTCCAAATATCCCTATTGGTATTGTCCAATCTATAGATGAGACTTTGAAATCAAAAAAAACGGCAAAAATTTCACTTATAGCAAAACCCCATGTAATTGATTGGGTACAAATTTTGAAAGTAAATATTTAATGAATAAATTTTTTACCAAAAAATTTTCCATTATAAGCTTTATTTTTATCCCAATTATTTTTTTGTGGCACCCTAATTGGCTTGGATTTTTAGGTGTTCAGCCTTATTGGCCGTTATTTTGGTTATTGCCTTGGGCAATGATAAATGGATCAATTAATGGATTAGTATTTGGTTTGTTTTTAGGTCTCATCTTAGATTCTCTAACTTTAAATGAAAGTTTTACTCAAATACCAGGCTTAATTTTTTGTGGATTTTTCTTTGGGAGAATTAAATCACATAGTGATATTTTGGTGGGACATTTTAGGTATGGTTTAATTTGTTCTTTTGGAAGTTTTTTATGCGGTACTCTTTATCTTGCACAAATTTTGTTTAGAAATTCTTCAGATGGTAATTTTATAATGTTTATTCCAGGTGTAAAAAATATCTTAGCTGAAGTTTTTTTGACAGGTTTGTTTGCTCCCTTTATTTGCTCCCAACTTATAAGGATATTTAAATTTTCAAGAAGAAAATTGTGATAATAAATTTTGCCAAGAGGAAAAAATGCTTGAAAAAATTTATATATTTCAATTAATTTAAAATGTTTGTAAACCTTAGGAATATCTCTTTGAGGGTTCGTAATGTTATATTTTTAATTGTTAGAATAAACGTTCAATGCAATAGTTCTTTGCTTTGAAATATCGAGAAATCTTTTTTTAACTATGTCAAAAGCAAGAATTTTAGTTGTTGATGATGAACCAGCAGTTTTGAAGGTATTAGTTACGAGGCTTCAACTAGCAGGATATCAGGTATATTCAGCCACTAATGGTGAAGAAGCTCTTGAGTCTTTTCACAGGGATTCCCCAGATTTGATAGTTCTTGATGTTATGCTTCCAAAAATGGATGGATTTGCTGTTTGTAGAAGAATTAGAGCTGAGTCAGTAGTACCAATAATATTTTTAACCGCTCTAGAGGCTATTTCAGAGAGAGTTGCTGGTTTGGATTTAGGAGCCGATGATTACTTATCTAAACCATTTAGCCCAAAAGAGTTAGAGGCCAGAATAGCTACAATTTTGAGAAGAATGGGGCCAACTGTATCGGTTACTGAAACCAAAGAAGTTCCTTCAGGCAAAGGAGTTATGAAATTTGGAAGTTTAGTTGTTGATACTAATCGCAGACAAGTTTCTAGAGCTGGAGATAGAATTA
>CABYTO010000010.1 GCA_902521995.1 uncultured Prochlorococcus sp.
AAAATCATTCTCATATGAGTAAATCTTTAATAATAAAGTTTTAATTTATTTTAAAAAAAACATTTCAAAGTTTGAAATTATCTCCTAGATAATACTTCTTGACTATTGGATTATCAGCTAATTCACTTGATGAACCGTTAGCTAAAATTTTTCCTTCACTTAATACATATGATTTGTTAGTAATTAGGAGGGTTTCCCTCACATTATGGTCCGTAATAAGAATCCCCACCCCATCACTGCTTAATTTTAGAATTAGTTTCTTTAGATCATTAACAGCTAGAGGATCAATCCCAGCAAAAGGTTCGTCTAATAACAAATATCTAGGTCCTTTTCTGCCTATAGTGAGAGCCCTTGCAATTTCACACCTCCTCCTTTCTCCTCCTGAAAGTTGATAGCCATAAGTATCTACAAAGTTATTCAAATTAAATTCATTAATTAATTGTTCTCTTCTATTTCTTATCGCTGCTCTACTATAAGATGAATTTTGTAAAGCCAAATCTATATTATCCTTAACTGTGAGGTCTCTAAATATACTTGCTTCCTGAGTTAAGTACCCTAACCCAAGTCTTGATCTAATTGGTAGAGGAAGATTGGTTATATTTTTCCCATTCATTAAAATTTCACCTTTATCTGGTTTTATATTCCCAACTGCAAGATTAAAAGTTGTAGTTTTCCCAGCACCATTAGGTCCCATCAAACCTACAACTTCCCCTGGATTAACAGTTATGGAAACATCATTTACAATTAATCTTCCTTTAATTGAGAGGGATACATTATGAATATTTAGGTTCATTTTCCTTGAGATCGATTAGTTTTCTTACTTTCTTGAAAAAAAATTAAATACATAATAATAATTTAATTGAAAAAAAAGATATATTCATCAAAGGGGTTTCAAAAAAGGCTTATCGCTCTCGTTTAATTGTTCTCTATATTGTAATTTCCTTAATAAATCTTCCAAACATTGGCAGAAGGATTCAAGATCAATCCCTAAATCAATCTTGGTTCTAGTTTTTATTCTGCCTAAACCCTCTCCAAGCAAAATAGTAGCTCCATTTAAATTACCTTTACTTAAGTGAAACTGAGACACAGATACTTGTAAAATTCCTTGGATAACTTGTCTTTCGTCACCATCCACGGAATTCCATATTTCTTCAAAAGCATCATGAGCCTCGTACCACTCATGATTGTTAAAAAGATTTAAAGCTGTAAAAAGGGAATCTTGAAAACTTTTTGCACTTTCTTCGTTCATTAAAGCAATTACTAATTTTTTTTCTTTTTATTTATTTTTCTCATTCTTATTGAATCCGGTGTTACCTCTAGCATTTCATCTGGACCAATATATTCGAGTGCTCTTTCAAGGGTAATATCCACAGGTGACTGCAAAGTATCAAGTTCTTCTGCCCCTGCAGATCTCATATTAGTCAACTGCTTAGTTTTACATATATTTAACTCAAGATCTTGAGGTCGATTATTCTCCCCAATTATCATTCCTTTATAAACTTTAACTCCAGGTTTAATGAAATATACACCCCTATCTTCAGCATTCTTTAAAGCATAAAATGTGGCTACACCTTCCTCAAAAGCTATAAGAACGCCATTCCTTCTGGTTTCAAAGTCTCCTGTTTTAGGTTTATATTCATAAAACGAATGGCTCATGATACCTTCACCTCTGGTTATCCTTACAAACTCCCCGCGAAATCCAATTAATCCTCTTGATGGTACTAGAAATTCTAATTGAGTTCTACCATCTGAACTTGTCTGCATGTTTTTCATCTCTGCCTTTCTAGATCCAAGTTTTTCGATGCAAGAACCAACAGATACTTCAGGTACGTCTAAAACCAAAGTCTCTATAGGCTCACATTCAACATTATCAATTTCTCGGAAAATTACTTGAGGTTGTGAGATTTGAAACTCAAAACCCTCTCTTCTCATAGTTTCAATCAATATCCCTAGATGTAATTCTCCTCTTCCTGAAACTGAGAACCTGTCGGGAGAATCAGTTTCTTCTACTCTCAAGGCAACATTTGTTAAAAGTTCCCTCTCCAATCTATTTTTCAATTGTCTACTAGTAACAAATTTCCCTTCCTTACCCGCGAATGGTGAATCATTTACAACAAAAGTCATATTTAAGGTAGGTTCATCAACTTTGATTAATGGAAGAGGATGAGGAGAATCGGGACATGCTATGGTCTCACCAATATTGACATCATCGAAACCAGAAACAGCAACAATATCACCTGCAAATGCTTCATTTATATCAATTCTTTGTAATCCCTCAAATCCTAAAAGCTTACTAACCTTACCTTTTATAGTTTTTCCGTTTTCTTTAATTAAACTAGCTTGTTGGCCATTTTTTATAGTTCCATTGTGGATCTTCCCAATTACTATTCTGCCCAAGAAATCAGAATAGTCCAAAGTAGTTATTTGTAGCTGAAGAGGCTTATTAGAATCACCTACTGGAGGAGGAACGTGTCTAATAATAGCTTCAAAAAGAGGCATCATATTTTCACTATTAGATTCCATCTCTTCTTTTGCAAAACCAGATAAGCCGCTCCCAAAAAGATAAGGGAAATCACATTGATCATCATCAGCACCTAACTCCAAAAACAAATCAAGGACCTTATCAATTGCTATTTCTGGTACTACTCGTGGTCTATCAATTTTATTTACAAAGACTATAGGCCTTAGTCCTTTTTCTAATGCCTTTTTTAAAACAAATCTTGTCTGAGGCATAGGTCCCTCATTTGCATCAACAATAAGCAGACAACCATCAACCATTCCCAAAACCCTTTCAACTTCTCCTCCAAAATCAGCATGTCCAGGTGTATCTATAATATTTATTCTGGTATCTTTATAGTTAACTGCAGTATTTTTTGAGAGAATCGTTATCCCCCTTTCTCTTTCAAGATCATTTGAATCCATTACACATGTAGGGATAACTTCATTGTCTCTAAATATTCCTGATTGAGATAACAATGCATCTACAAGAGTTGTCTTCCCATGATCTACGTGAGCAATAATTGCAACATTTCTAATTTCTTTTATCGAAGATGACATTTATAGAATTTATATAAATATTAGATTGACTTTATTAAGGCTAACTCAAAGTATGCTTATTATGAGAATTTCTCTTTAAGACTTTGAAAAATATAATTTATTGATTAATTAAATTAATCAATTAGATTTATAATTTTCTATTTGAGCTTTCAAAAACTTTTAATGCTTCAATTGACCCCTCATATCTCCAATGCCAGGGTTCGTAATCTATATATTTATTGTCTTTGTTGAAAGATAACTTAAAGTGAAACTTAGCTGCATTTTTTATTAACCATCTAAAGGCTTCAGTATTTTCAAAGTCGGTTTCAAAGTCTGTCTCTCTTTTAGTAGCATCACCAATGTCGATTGCGAATCCAGTACTATGTTCGGAATACCCTGGAGGGGCTGAAACTCTAGCTCTTTCTGACGCTTCTTGATTTCTAATAGATTTTAAAGAATAAAAGATATCGTTTTGCAAATTTATTGATCTATAACCACTCAAGAAGACTAAATATATCCCATCCTTTTTGGCTTCTTCTCTCATCTTTAGTAGAGAATCGCGCATATCCATATGAACTTCAATATTAGGCTCAATTAAAACTAGTTTCTCCTTAGAAATTTCCGCATAGGGTAAATGACCTAAAATTCTATGGTCGTGATTTATCTGAGCCTGAAAATTGAGATTATCAAGAGATCCTAATTCTATATTTTTAATTAATCGCAATGTAGCGACAGAAAAGATAAGAAAAAGAAATGGAGAAAATATTAATAGTTTTTTTAATAATGTTGAATTTGGATTATTTAGGTAAGTTCTTTTGGCAAGTGGTATATCAAATTGATCGATATCTTTGTTTAGTTCCAATATTTAGAAGTGAATTTGGAAAAGATATTTCGATATTAACTATTATTTTAAGAAATGCACTTTTATAAGCAAAAAAGATGTAGTTTTTATATACAGTATTATTTTTTTCATATGTTGAGGGTAGCTGTTATTGGTGGAGGTCCAAGTGGTTCATGTGCGGCAGAAATACTTGCTAAAGCTGGAATAAAAACTTGGCTCTTCGAGAGAAAATTAGATAATGCGAAACCATGTGGAGGAGCAATTCCACTTTGCATGGTCGAAGAATTTGATTTACCTGAGTCAATTATTGATAGAAAAGTAAGGCATATGAGAATGATATCTCCATCAAATAGAGAAGTAGATATAAGCTTAGATAGAGTTTACGGGAAAAGTGATAATGAGTTTATTGGGATGTGTAGAAGAGAAGTTATGGATGCCTTTATGCGCAACAGAGCATCAGATCTTGGTGCTACATTAATAAATGGATTAGTTACTTCTATTGATACTGGCGATAATAATCAAGGGCCATATAAGCTTTCCTACTCAGATTTTACGAATGGAGATAAAAAAGGGGAACTAAAAGAGCTTACTGTTGACCTTTTGATCGGAGCTGATGGAGCCAATAGCAGAGTCGCAAAAGCAATGGATGCAGGTGATTACAAAGTTGCTATAGCATTTCAGGAAAGAATTAAATTGCCTAAAGAAGAAATGAGTTACTACGAAGATCTTGCTGAAATGTATGTTGGAACTGATGTTTCTCCTGATTTTTATGGGTGGGTATTTCCTAAATATGACCATGTTGCTGTGGGCACAGGAACCATGCAAAAGAATCAGTCATTAATTAAAGGACTTCAAGAGGGTGTAAGGAATAGGGCAAAGAAAAGACTTGTTAATGGTGAAGTAATAAAGGTAGAAGCTCACCCTATTCCAGAGCATCCAAGGCCTAGAAGGGTAGTTGGGAGAATGGCATTGGTTGGTGATGCAGCTGGTTATGTTACAAAAAGTTCTGGAGAGGGTATTTATTTTGCTGCAAAAAGCGGAAGAATGTGTGCCGAGGAAATTGTTGAAGCATCAAAAAATGGTCAAGTAATTCCATCAGAAAAAGATTTAAAAAACTATCTTAAAAAATGGGATAAAAAATATGGCACAACTTATAAGGTACTAGAAATCCTTCAAAATATTTTCTACAGAAATGATTCTGCTAGAGAAGCCTTTGTTGAGATGTGTGATGACATGGATGTTCAAAGACTTACTTTTGATAGTTACTTATACAAAAGAGTTGTCTCTATGAAACCATTACAGCAGCTTAAAATTACGATGCTTACACTTGGTTCGATTTTAAGAGGGAAAGCCCTTGCGCCCTTAAAATATAAACCTGTAGATAGTGCTGTTAGGGAAAATAAAGAGGTAGAAAAAATGCTAGAAAATTATTCAATAAAGGGAGGAATTAAAGTTAAGAGTTCAAAAGTGTAAAGTCGGCAATTTTTAGAGAATAATTTCTAATTAAGCTCAACAAATTGAGTCTATTATTTCTTATATTTAAATCCTCTGACATTATTAGGACTCCCTTTTCATTATCAAATATATCCTCGATAGTATTTACATTAATCTCAAACAAATTAAGAAGTTCCAAATAATTGCAATAACCTTCTGAAAAAAGTTTTTCTAATTCTCCAATAAATTCAAAAACTTTGAATTCACAATCTTTTTCAAAAAGTTTTGTGTTTATATAATCTCTTGTTGAGAGAACGTCTATTGAAATATCACTTTTATTTGCTAATTTGCTTACCCTAGTAATTACCTTCTGGATTTCAACGAAATTATCCTTTTCGTTAAAATTGATAATAGAATTAATTCTATTTTTAAGATCAACAATATTCAACACTCTTTTTTGAGATAATTCATCAGAAGAGCAAACGGCCTTTATTAATTCTTTACTTAGTGATATTTCTTCTAGATGACTAACAATTCTTTGAACTAAAAATTCATTTAAATCATTAAGTACTGTTTCTTTTGAGAAGTTTAAATTCGGAAATACGATTTTCCAAAAATCAATAAGTTCGTTGAATAATTTATCTAAAGGTAAATCAAATTCATAATCCCAAATTATTTTAATCACTCCATTCAAATTTCTTCTTAAAGCATAAGGATCAGATGATCCACTAGGACGTTTACCAGAAATAAATATACTTATTAAAGTTTCAACCTTATCTGCTATGGAAACTATTGCACCATATTTTGTGGAGGGCAAAGCATCTTTATAAAAAGAAGGTAAATAATGTTCAGCGACAGCCAAGCAAACATCATCACTAAATCCCTCATATTTAAGATATTTACCACCCATTATTCCTTGCAGCTCAGGGAATTCGTAAACAATTTCGCTACATAAGTCGTTTTTGCAGTATTTAGCAGCTTCTATTATTTTTTTTTCTTCTAAAGACTTATCATTTAAAAATTTAAGAATTTTTTTTGTAACTCCCTCTATCCTCTCTACCCTCTGAAAAATATTTCCAAGTCCTTTCAAATATGAAACAGATTTAAGCTTCTCATTTCTTTGAATTGAAGCAACTTTTTTGTCACTTTCTACGAAAAACTTTGCATCTGAAAACCTTGCCCTTAATACTTTCTCATTACCTTTGGCAATATTATTATTTGATTCTTCAAGACCATTTGAAATAACACAGAAAGTTGTACTAATATTTTTTTCAGAGCTTAAATCTAGTTTAGAAAAACTTTCGTTTTTAAATAAAAGAGGAACGTATCTCTGATGAATTTTCATGACTGTTGAGAGAACTTCAACAGGAAGATCAAGAAATTCATTACTAAATTTGCCAATAATTAAGTCTGGCCATTCAACTAAATCAGTTAGTTCATTTAGTAATCCTTCTGAAAGGTCAGGTTTAAGATTTAAAGATTTAGATGCCTGATTTATTAAACTTTCAATTTTTTCTTTTCTTTCTTTTCGAATAGCTAGAACTCTACTTCGTTTCAATAATTCAAAAAAATCATCAGTTTTCTGAACTTCTAAAACTTCATTGATTAATCTATGACTTTTTGTTTTATTACTTATTTTAATTTTTGGATCACATTCATCAAATTCAAAATCAAGAATTTCATCATTATAAATAGAGGCAATCCACCTAATAGGTCTTGAAAATTTTATGTTCCCACCCCCCCATTTCATAAATCGAGGACCTTGAAGACTCTTTACTAATTTTGGGATAATCGAAGACAAAGAAATTTTTGTTGATAGTCCTTTCTCAATTTTCTTTCCAAATACAAAAGCACCCTTTTCCGTGTTTTTTATTTCTAGCTCACCTACATCTATATCTAAGCTATTGGCAAATCCTAAAGCAGCATTAGTAGGACATCCATCTAAATAAGCTAAATTTGCTTTAGGACCTTTTCTTTCTATTATCATATCTTCTGCATAATCAACTAAACCTTCGAGAAGTAGAACTATCCTCCTTGGTGTGGAGGTAACAACTATTTGTTCGAATTTTATTAACTTTTTATCCAATTCAAATTCTATTAGAGATTTAAATTGTTCTAGAACAGAATGAGAAAATTTTGCGGGCAACTCTTCTGTTCCTATCTCAAGTAAATATTTAGACAAGAAAAAAATTTGACTTCACTTACTATAATTTACTACCAGTTAAATAAGCTTTTCGCTAATGTATAAAAAGAGATATGTTTTGGTCCTTTGATCAAGGTTGAGAAAGTAAAAAAGAAAAAAGATTCTGCAAAGGAAGAGACTGTTTGCTTAGCAAATGGACTGGAAGTTTCTAAATTTGAAAATTTTAAAAAAAGTAGCCAATTTCTTAAGGAACCACTTGCTACAGAATTAGTCAATGAAAGTGATCACTTTACCAATGATGCAGTTCAGTTATTAAAATTTCATGGTAGTTATCAACAAGATAACAGGGAAAATAGAAGGCCGGGCAAAAGTAAAGATTGGCAAATGATGCTTAGGTTAAGAAATCCGGGCGGTGAAGTCCCTGGGAAATTATTTTTAGCATTAGATGAATTATCTGACAAGCTAGGTAATGGAACACTTAGGGCCACTACAAGACAAGCCTTTCAAATGCATGGAATCAGAAAGGAGAACCTAAAGGAAGTAATTCAAACTATTGTAAATTCAATGGGCTCCACATTAGCTGCATGCGGAGACATTAATAGAAATGTTATGGCCCCTGCGGCTCCATTTGATTCGCCAGACTATAATATTGCAAGAGCATTGGCAAAAAAAGTTGCAGATCTTCTCACCCCAATGGCTGGCCAAGGCACTTTTCTAGAACTTTGGGCTGATGGAGATTTAGAGTACACCATAAAGCCTGATAAAGATATTGAAGCAATTAGGGAGCTCCAATTCAAAGATAATGTTTTTAGTGGAATAAAAGATGAGCCTCTTTATGGTTCAACTTATTTACCTAGAAAATTCAAATGTGCCGTGACAGTTCCTGGGGATAATTCTGTTGATCTTCTTACCAATGACATAGGAATAGTTGCCTTTACTTCTAAAGATGGAAACTTAGAAGGATGCAACTTCTATGTTGGAGGTGGTATGGGTCGCACTCATAATAATGAGGAGACCTTTGCCAGAATTGCAGATCCACTTGGATATGTTGAAGAACCTGATGTTTATGAATTAATACAAAGCATTGTGGCTATTCAAAGAGATTATGGTGATAGAAAATCAAGAAAAAATTCGAGAATGAAATATCTTCTTCATAGAAAAGGTATTAAATGGTTCAAAAAGATACTTTCTGATAAGTATTTCAAAAAAGAAATTAAAAAAATTAGAAAAGAACCTGATAAGGTTCTTATTGATTACCTAGGTTGGCATAAACAAAATAAAACTTCCCATTTCGTAGGTTTACCATTATTATCAGGAAGATTATCTGGAGAAAAGAAGAATACCATCACAAGTATCGTTAAAAAATATAATTTAGATTTAAGACTCACACCTAATCAAGATATTTTACTTTGTAACATCCCCAATAAAAACAAAGGTGAAATTCAAAAATCTCTATCAAAAATTGGATATGATAATTTAGAAAACATTAATGAAATACAAAGACACGCTTTAGCTTGTCCTGCTTTACCACTTTGTGGTCTTGCAATGACTGAAGCTGAAAGAATATTACCTGATGTACTAGAAAGGATTGAAAATTTACTATTAGATCTAAAAATACAAAAAACAATATTATTCAGAATGACAGGATGTCCGAATGGATGTACCAGGCCTTATATGGCCGAATTAGCACTTGTTGGAAGTGGTCAAAACAAATACCAATTATGGTTGGGGGGAAGTAAAAATCTACAAAGGCTTGCTAAACCTTTTTTACAAAGAATGGAACTTAACGATTTAGAAAAAACTCTTCAACCACTATTTGATAATTGGAAGAGTAATTTGGATTTGGATTTCGGAGATTTTATAAATACTCAAGATGAAAATTATATATTAAATTTACTAGATGAAAATCAGTAGAATTTAAATTTTTCCGTAGAGGGCATTTGCTTTTTTATTTTTCCATGCCCATAATTGATCACCATAACTAAAATGCCACCATTCATTAGGATGTTGAGCAAATCCGAATTTAGTCATAATTTCCCTTAATAAATTTCTTCTACTATTCCAAATTATTGCTCCTTCTTTCTTCATGTTTGCATAAAAATAAGGATTTGAGGTCTCGTCCATTTGATCAACCATGCTTCCCATTTCGACAAGATTTCCGTCTTTATCTGATAAACAAACATCCAATGCACCCCCAGTGGAATGAGGGGGAGGACACTTAGCGTCATGAGAAGGATATGCCCAAAATTTTTCAACTTTTTTTAAAATGGATGGATGAGATTTTATATTTTCAAAAGAAATATCAATATCAGATTTTTCACACTCTAATAAAAATGCTCTATTAAACATAAATTCTTGGACTTCTAAAGGTCGCCAACTATCATAAATTAAAAGGTTAAAACTACTCTTTGATATCAAATAATCATTTACTTTTACTAATCTATTTACAACCTCCTCTCTTAATTTCCAAATAGAAGTTTTATCTTTGTAAGGTGCTCCTAAATGAAAGTAAGGGTGGGGATCTAAAAACTTTAGGCAGCTAGGTATAGCTATTAATTTTTCTCCATTATCTTTAATTGGTATTTTATTCCAAATTTTCAATTGAAATTTGCAATTGATTTATGGTGACATATATATCAAAAATTACAATGATAGTTTTCAATTTAAGAAATCATGAATGAATTTATTATCAGAATTATCAATAAGTATATTCCTTAAAACAATATTTTCTTTTAAATCAGGATCATCACTAACAATCTTAATAGCCTCTTCACGAGCCTTATCAATAAGAAATTTATTGTTAGGTAAATTGTCCAGTACAAAATCAGGCAATCCGGATTGTCTATATCCTAAAATCTGGCCAGGTCCTCTAAGCTCCAAGTCTTTTTCAGCAATATAAAAGCCATCATTAGATTTTTGCAAAACACAAAGTCGTTTATTTTCTAATCCATTTTTATCGGAGGTTACCAGATAACAAAAAGATTTTGTTGATCCTCTACCAACTCTCCCCCTTAATTGATGTAGCTGGGACAATCCGAATCTGTCCGAATTATAAATAATCATAATTGTGGCGTTAGGCACATCAATGCCAACCTCAATTACAGTGGTTGAAACCAATATATTAATTTCATTCTTTAAAAATGAATTAATTACTTCATTCTTTTCTTGTGAACTTAATTTGCCATGTAATAATCCAACTTTTTTGTTAAAAAAGACTTCTTCTGATAAATGTTTAAATATTTTCTTTGCGGAGCTTAAATTCATTTTTTCTGAATCTTCTATAAGTGGCAAAATCACATAAGCTTGCTTTCCTTTATTGATCTCATCTTCAACAATCTTGAACAAGTTAGTTAAATCATCTTCTGAAATTATTTTTGTAGTTATAGGAACTCTTCCAGGAGGGAGTTCTGTAATTTGACTCACATCTAAATCACCATAAATAGAAAGTGCAAGAGTTCTTGGAATTGGTGTTGCTGTCATTGATAACAAGTTAGTATTTTCTCCCTTATTTAGTAATCTATTTCTTTGAGTAACTCCAAATCTATGTTGTTCATCAATTACGACCATCCCTAATGAATTAAAGATGACTTTATCTTCAAATAATGCATGAGTACCTACGAGGATATCAACTAATCCATTGTTCAAATTAGAGAGAATTTCTTTTCTCTTTTTTTGAGGAGTATTCCCAGTAAGTAGTTCAACAGAAACTAAAAGGGGGTTCAAATATTTTAATAAATTTTTATAATGTTGTTCTGCCAATACCTCAGTTGGAACCATAAATGCACCTTGCAAGTTTTTTTCAATGACAATTAAAAGAGACGCTATTGCAATTATGGTCTTACCACTTCCCACATCTCCCTGAAGCAATCTAGACATTGGTACAGGATTAGATAAATCTTTTTTAATTTCACTTAATACATTTTCCTGAGATTTTGTTAATTCAAAAGGAAAAGTATTTAAAAATTCTTTTAATAAAGATTTTTTTTGAGGTAATTGTTGGGAAGTTACATTTTTGTTCGTCTTTCTTTTTCTAAGTAGGAACTTTATTTGCAATAGGAACAATTCATCAAAAACCAAACGTTTTTTTGACTCAATAAGTGCCTGTTGAGTTGGGGGGAAATGAATATTAATCAATGACTCTCCTTTTGATAATAAAGATAATGATTTAAGTTGCGTTTTATTTAAAATTTCTGGATATTGCTTTGCATAAATTAGTACCTTTTTCATAAGTTTTATAAAACTCATATTTGATAATGCTTCGCCTAATGAATACAAGGGTAATATTTTGCCTGAGAAATTAAAATTATCATTGTTATCCTTAAGAATTTCAATCTGCGGATCTATAAAAGTTTTGCCATACTCTGTCAATTTAACCTTACCGGAAATTGCTAATTTGGTTCCAGAAGTATACAAAGATTTTTGAGATGTGAAGAAGGAGTAAGATCTAAATCTTCTTCCTAAAAAAAATTTTGTAACCTTGATTGAAGACGTCTCATCAAAAACGACAATATTCATTATTGATAAATTACTATTTTTTTTACTCTTGTGAATATAAAATCTTTTAACATTTGCGATGCACGTGTATAAATTATCTGGTTTTAAATTAATTATCTTGACTCTATTCGTATAGTCTAGATATGTTCGTGGGAAATAATTAATTAGATCTTTTATATGAAATATCCCTAGTTCATTAAGCTTATTTTTATAAACTTTTCCTACATTTTTTAGTAATGAAATATCTGAATCAAAAGACAAATTTGCATCAGCTTTATTCAGAAAAACATTATTAGAAATATTATTAGAACTTTCTATTTCTAGAGTTTTACCTAGTTTATAAAGATATTTTCTTGTATCTATAATTAACCTTTTTCTTTGATTTTCATCTAATTTATTGTATTCATTATATTTTTTAGAAAATTCATAAAATATCCTTAAATATTCGTCTGAGAGATTTAGATTATCTAGTTTTTTTAAAGATTCATGCAAATAATCATTAAAATATTTTTCTCTTCCTAAAGTATTAATAAATTTGTTTTCAGTTTCAATAGTAAGAGATTTTTGAAGAGGTCTTATCCAATCTTTAATTAATTTATTATTAATATTCCCGCTAATAGTCACATTTGAAAAAGAGTTATTTTTTCAACGTATCTTATTCAAAGTTATTTCTTTTTGCCTCCAATATGTCTCTTTTTTAATCAAACGCTGAAATTGATTTTTCAGCTCATTTATTTTGTTCCTTTGAATAGAAAGATTTAAATTTTTAAACTCTAACTCAACAGTAGATATATTGAAGAAAATAATGCTTAGCAAATTATTGCCGACTAGTGATGAACGATTTACGTTTAATTCGAAATTAATAACAAAAGGATATGGATGTTTTATCATAAAATTTTTGCCTACTAAGTAATCAAAGGAATCTTTAGATATAATCTTTTTTATTAGATTTGCCTTGAATAATTCTTGGTTAATATTATATGAAAGATTCAATAGTAAATTTTCCAACGACTTGTCTATTAAATCAAAATTATTAAGAATCTGATTTTTTGGTAAATTATCTATTTGATTGATATTTTCTTTTTCTTGATATCTTGGTTTTTCCACTTTTTCTTCTCCTATTAATTCAAGCAAGGAGGAAATAAATTGTTTTTCAACTCCTAAATTTTCAAAAGTATTGTTTTTAGATAAATAATTATTATGGTGGTTATTATCTAAATCAAGTGATGCGAATCTCTCAAAATTATGAGCTTGATAATATTCAGAAGTATTTGAAAAGTCCTCAGTAATCTCTAATTGAGTGGCTTCCTTTAATTGAAGACCATCTTCATATTGAAATTTTTCTTTTTGATCATCCTTTTTTTTGGTGGAACTATCCAAAATATTAAGATTAATTTCCTTATTTATATTTTTTTCAATTTCATTTATCTCTAATTGTTCTACTGTTAAAAAGGGCAAATTCTTTAATATTAATTTACTTATTTTTTTTTCAAAAAGACTATAGAATTCATTTTCATTTAAGAAATTATCATTAATTGTTGGATAACTATATATTTGATTAAGGCCTTTTTCTACTGAGATGAAAAGTAGATCCCTTACTAAATTAAGATAAAATTCATATTCCTTATAGATTTTTCTAGTTAATATTCTTTTTTGTGATTCTGCTCTCTCTAATTGAGAGTTTATTTTATCTAAATCTATGTAGTTATTGGAATTATTCAAATCATTCAAGTGACTATTTTGTTTGCATTGATGCGACCTCTTCAGCAAAGTCCATCTGATTTTTTTCGATACCTTCTCCCAATGTATATCTTGTAAAGCGTCTTACTTTGATATTTTCCCCAATTTTTGCAGCTGCTTGTTTAACAAGATCCTCAACTGTTAGAGAACTATCTTTAATGTAGGGTTGTGAAAGCAAAACAAGCTCATTAAGTCTTTTTGCTATTCTCCCTTCAACTATTTTTTCTTTAATTTGTTCTGGTTTTCCAGATAAATCATCCCTACCCATTTCAATCTGCTTTTCTTTTTCCACAACATCTTCTGGTATTTCATCAATTGATACATACTCAACATTTGGGCATGCTGCTACTTGCATTGAGACATCCTTCAACAGAGATTGGAATATATCACCTCTAGCAACGAAATCAGTTTCACAATTTAACTCTAGTAAAACGCCGACTCTTGATCCAGTATGAATATAACTACCAATTGACCCTTCCGCCGCTACTCTTCCCGATTTTTTTTCGGCACTAGCTATGCCTTTCTTTCTTAACCATTCCAAAGCTTTATCTAGATTCCCTTCAGTTTCGTTAAGTGCTTTTTTGCAGTCCATCATTCCTGCGCCAGTTTTGTCTCTAAGATCTTTTACAAGTTTTGCTGTAATGTTTCCCATTTGAAGTAATAAAAATAGTGAATAGTAAGTTTTAAATTAGAATTTAATTTTTTCTTTCGGCATTAGACCCCTTTCTACCCTCATTTATGGCATCTGCAAGTCTTCCTAAAATAAGTTGCACAGATCTAACAGCATCATCGTTACAAGGAATTGGGACTTCACACAAATCCGGATCGCAATTTGTATCCAACATTGATACTAGTGAGATATCTAATTTTCTAGCTTCTAATACTGCATTAGATTCTCTTCTCTGATCAACTAATACAACTACATCTGGTAACCTTCTCATACCCTTAAGTCCACCCAAGTATTTTTGTAATCTTTCAAGTTCTCTCCTTAATACCGCAGCTTCTTTTTTAGGCCTCATTGCTATTGAACCACTACTTTCCATTCTTTCTAGATCCTTTAATCTTTCAATCCTAGCTTTCATTGTTGTCCAATTAGTCAACATCCCTCCAAGCCATCTTTGATTTACATATGCAGCTCCACAGCGTGTAGCTTCCTGAGCTACTACATCTGATGCCTGTTTTTTTGTACCGACAAATAGGAAACGTTTACCGCTTTTTGCAGCGTTTCGTGTCCATTTATATGCATTGTTCATACACAATGCTGTTTTTACGAGATCAATAATATGAACTCCATTTCTCGCGCAATATATATACTTAGACATCTTGGGATTCCAACGTCTAGTTTGATGCCCAAAATGAGCACCAGCTTCCATCATTTCTGATAGTGATACAACAGCCATAATTTAAAAAGGGTTTCGGGTTAGCCTCCATCTGACGGGGAATTAATGTTAATAATTCACCCGAAACTGTCAGATGTGTGAAAATTAGTTTAAATATTCTAGCAAGTGATGTGTATTTCTAAAAGTTTTTTATCTTGATTTGGTTAACTCTTTAATGTATTTCAAATTAAGAGGGATCCTAAGTATCTCGAGTGCAAGTCTATTTCTTCTAATATTTACTAGGAATCTTAATAAAGGAAGGATTCTATCAACACTGATTAGTCCTCCCAAGCAAAGAATTTGCCAAAGTAAATTATGGAGAGGAGTAAACTGAATCATAAATCTAACCCTTAAATTTGGGTGTTTCTTATAAAACACTAAAGCCATTTTTGCTCTCTCTTTTTCTTGAGCTATTAATGAATCTATTTGTTCGCAATTAAATGGCGGATGCCAATGAAAACCTACCGCATTTGGGCATTTAATTAATTTTGTCCCAATTTTTTTTAATCTTTCTCCAAGTTCTAAATCCTCCCAACCGTAAAGACTAAAAGAAGTATCAAATAATCCCACACTTAAAAGCACTTCTTTCGATATCGCTACATTCCCAGTAGCAAAGTATGCAAAAGAAGTGTCTATTATTTTATGTTTTTCACTCTGAGGATTTAGAAAATTAGATGTATTGACTACCGAGCCATAGGTAAAACATTTTTTATTATTTTTTCTCCAATAGGCAAGTAATTTTTCTACATGGCAATTTATAAAATTGTCTAAAACAATAAGATCACTATCAATGAATATAATAATTTCATATTTTGATTTAATTACTCCCAGATTTCTTCCAAGTGCAGGCCCACCATGTTCTTGCTGAAATAAAATAACGTGTGGGAGATTAGCTTTGTTTTTATTTATCCATGAGGCTGTGCCATCAGTTGATCCATCATCAACTACTATTACTTCATAATTACTGATATTTGTATTTAATTTTTGATTCTCAAGCGCAAATAGACATTTCTCTAATATAGGTAATCTATTGTAAGTCGGTATAACAATACTTACATTCATGATTATGTCTTAAATATGCATGATATATTAAACTCCAAAAGATAAAAAATAAAAGATATTCCCTAATCAGCTGCACCGCCATTATTTGCTGTGCCTGTAACGTTTCCACCATCAGGTCTTCCATCCGTTCTTAATTTCCTTTTTTTGAACTTTCTAGCATAGGCTCTATTACGTTCCTGCTTTTCTTTTTTTAGATTCCTTCTCTTAGACATAAAATTTTTAACTTTTAATTATATTAGCTCACTATGAGCACTATATATTTTACCATCTTCCATATTTAATATCCTATCAGCCATATCAGAAATTCTTGGATCATGCGTCACCATAAGTACAGAACAATTTTGCTCTTTTGCTAGTTTCCTTAAAAGGGTTACTATTTCTCTTCCTGTGACACTATCTAAAGCAGAAGTCGGCTCATCAGCTAATAAAAGTTTTGGATTAGCAGATAAAGCTCGAGCAATTGCTACTCTCTGTTTCTGCCCACCAGATAAGTCATTTGGCAACTTTTTATGATGTTCTTCTAATCCTACTGCTGACAACCATTTCCGTGCTATTTCACGTCTTTGCAAATATGTTAAACCTTTTATTAAATCGGCGCCCATCTGGACATTTTGTTCTGCTGTTAAACATCTCAGAAGATTGTGACCTTGAAAAATCATTCCAATACTTCTTCTAAGAATCTGACGAGTTTTCCTTGATGCTCCATTTAACTGATTATTTAATACAGTTAAATCTCCACTTTGACAGGTTCTCAAGGCACCAATTAATGTTAAAAGTGTCGTTTTACCACATCCAGAAGGTCCTTTCAAAAGAACCAATTCCCCTTTATCAATATTTAAATTAACGGCATTAAGAACTTGTTTTTTATTCTCATTTTTTCCATAAAAGTGACTCAAATTATTTATAGAGACTGTTTTAAGATTTTTAACATTATTTTTTGATTTATTAGCTTTAACCATTTATCTTCAATTGTTAAAAAATTTCGGCAGGATCAGCGTCAACTAATTTGCGCATAGCAACAGCGGCGGACCCCATACACATAACTAAAACTAATACGAAAATTAAAATAGTTTTGTCTGCATCCATTATTATTGGGAGTTTAGTAGAACTTCTTATAACTGAGTAAAGTATTTGACCAGAGAAATAAGCAGGTAAATAACCAAACAATGCCAACAAAAAACCCTCTCTAGCTACAACAAAGAAAAGGGACTTAAGTCTATAACCCATTGCTAATAAGGTGGCGTACTCTGGGAGGTGATCTGTAACGTCACTATAAAGAATTTGATAAACAACCACACACCCTACAACGAAACCCATCAATGCCCCCAAACTAAATATAAAACCTATAGCAGTACTGTTTTTCCAATAATTCTTCTCAAATTCTATAAATTGATTTTTTGTAAGAACCCTAACATCATTTGGAAGCGAGTTATTTAATATCCTTGAAATCAATTCAGGATCAGATCCTTTTTTTAGCTTTACCAAACCAATTTCTATACTGCCAGGAGGGTTAGCAGGAAAAAGTCTTAAGAAGGTTTCTCGACTAGTTATCAAATTACCATCTGCGCCAAAAGATGGTCCCAACTCCACAAGGCCCTCAACAATTACTCTTTTACCAGCCACCTCTGTCTCAACTTTTTTTTCAGATAAGAACCATTCTTCAATCGGTCCAAATTCAGGTCTAGATAGTTTGTCAAAAAGAACTCTTGATGGATTTCTTAATTTATAAGCTTTGTTTGAGAATCCCTCATCTAAAAGAAGTGAATCGGAGGGATTAAAACCTAATGCAAGTATTGATCTAGTTTTAAGATTTTCGGGATTTCTCCAAAGTAAATAATTCAGATTAACAGGAGCAGTTTTTTCAACATCCTCTAATGCGAGAGTTTGAATTAATCTTCTTTTTGGGAATCCACTCATGCTTATAGAACTTTTTGATCTGGGACTTATCAAAACAAGATCGGCATCTAGAAGTTTATGAATAGTTACACTCGTGTCAAATAAACCATCTCTAAAACCTAATTGCATAAACATCAAAATCCCTGCAAAACTGATTCCAGCTATGGCAACTGCTAACCTTAATGGTTGCCTAGTTAATAACAACCAAGCTAATGGTATTTTTCTAAATTTTAAAAAAGAAAAACGCATTAGGGAATAAATTTTGCAATCACTTTCATTCCTGCATAGTTTTGAACGATATCTATAGAATCTTGATCTAGTTTTACTAATACCTCGATAATTCGTGAATCAGCATCCCCTGTTGGATCAGTCGATAGAACTTTTCTTTGTTTTACCTGAGGACTAATCCTAATCACCTTTCCCTTAAGATTTTTTTGGAAACCTCCATTCTCGCTGCTCAATACAACATTCTGAGAGATAAAGACCCTATCGATGTCAGATTCATAAACCTCTATCAAAGCCTGCATTTTTTGACTAGAACCAATATCCAAAATCCCTTCATTTTGAGGCCTTTCACCTACTCTCGCGTTTATTCCAAGGATAAAACCATCGATTGGACTCCTTAGTTTTGAATTAAATAGATCTATCTTGATGTTTTTTTGATCTCCTATAAGATTTATTTTCTGTTTTTGCAATTTTAATAATTCATCTTTTCTCTGTGAAAACTCTACAAAAGAATATACATCTTTGTTCAAAGCCAATTCATACCTGTGAATTTGATCTTTCTTTAGGTTAATTTCTTCGTTAATAGTATTAATTAGATTTTCGTTTCTTTCAAGATCAGCGATTAATTTTTCTCCATTTTCAAAGATTGCGAGGATATCACCTTTTTTAACGAAATCCCCTTCATTTACTAAAATTTCGACAATTCGGGGGGAAGAGCCTAACTGACTTATTGGAGCTGCCAATTGTCTAATCTCTCCCGAAGGAGAAAGTTGACCAAGGGCGGCAACAGCTGTAATAGAAGGTATGAAATCTGGAGTTATTTCCTCTTTAAATTTTGAACTAGATTTATTATTGCCAGAACAGGAAATGATACCAAGAGATATTGGTGTAAATAATAAAAAATAAATAAATAAATTTTTTAATATTTTTAATTTCATTAAAAATCGAAGAGTACTGTTTTTATGTAGTTATTGACCCATTTTTCATCAAAATATTTTAAAAGAACCATGCTCGTCTTCTCATTTTTCATTTGTTGAACACAATAATTTTTTTGAAAATCTATTCTCTCTTGGATAATTTCCTCATTAATTTCCGGTTTAGCTTTCTTACTTAATTTGATCAAAATAGTGAGGTATTGATCAACAACTCTACAAAATTCATTTTTTTCAGAGTTACTTTTTAAGGAAGCAAAAAATACATTATTAGAAAAAATCTCGCCCCATTTAGGAATCTCTCTCAAAGAGGTAAAAGAACTTTTATCAACTCCAGAAAGTAAATTTTCATATTTCAAAGCTTGGTTTCTTGAGGCCGGTGATAAATCAACAATGGCAGCAGAAACAATATCATTTATTTTCACCAAATCCATTCCAAAAATTGGGATATCAAACTTTGGATCAGGGAAAAAAACGCAATGTAATATCTTAAGATTCTTTGAAAATTCTGCTACTTCAATATGTAACTTTCTAAAACCTTTTGCTTTATGAAATTCATTTTCAATATAAAGTTCTCGGCCTATTTCATTAGATATTATGTTAGTTAGTTTTGGATCAATTTTTATAATCTTAAGGTCCTCAAGCATGGATCTATGCTCTCTTATATTTTGTAATAAATCCAAAATAAGAGGGTCAGTTAATTTTGTTTTAGTTAAAGATTCAGACAACAAGACTAAAAAGTACCAAAATAGAATTTAAATAGAGAATCGAAATGAACGTAGGAGATCTTATCTACTACACCCATTCAAGCAAAACTAGATGTGTGTTTGTGGATAATAAAGAATTGCCGCTTATAAGCATTGATATTTGGTGCAAAGCAGGTTCTTCATTTGAGGATGTTGATAAAAACGGCACTGCTCATTTTCTTGAGCATATGATTTTTAAGGGATCTAACAAAATAATGCCTGGTGAGTTTGACCATAAAATTGAATCACTAGGCGGATTAAGTAACGCTTCAACAGGTTATGATGATGTACATTACCATGTCTTAGTTCCACCACGTAACTTTAAAGAATCACTTGCTCTTTTGACAAATATTGTCATTGCTCCAGATTTTAATCCTTATGAATTTATAAAAGAAAAAGGGGTAGTTATCGATGAAATAAAACAACAAAATGATCAGCCTGAAGAAAGACTATTTAACTATTTTTTAAAAAGGGTTTGGTTAAGTCCGAATTATGCCAATTCGATTCTAGGAACTGAACATAGTGTTAAAAACTTAGAGATAAATGACCTTGTGGAATTTCATAGCAAACATTACACTACTGAAAAAATTAGTATTGCAATTGCGGGAAATCTCTCTGAAGATATTTATAAAATTTTTGAAAAAAGTGATCTATCTGGCATAAAAGAAAGTCAAAATTTAATAAATCTAAAAAATAAACCATCTTTAAAAATTAGAAACGGTAGAGAGTCAGTTAAGTTTGATAATTTAGAATTTTCAAGAATATTTATGGCTTGGTTTATCCCAAACCTAAATGATCAAAAAAATATTATTGGACTTGAGATATTAGCATCAATACTCTCTGTTGGAAGAAACAGTAGATTAGTTAAAATTTTGAAAGAAGATAGTAATCTTGTTGAATCGGTATATGTAGATGTAAATACTGGAGAATTAGGCGGATTACTTATAATGGAAGCAAGTTGTGAGTCCAAAGATATTGATTTAGTAGAAAAGCAAATTAATAAAACAATTGATGAGATCTCAAATTGTAAAGCCTTAGCTTTGGATGAAATAAAAAAAGCAATAAATATTGTGAAGAGTAACTATATCTTTAATTTAGAGACATCTACGCAACTCTCTTCATTCTTTGGAAATGAACTTCTTTGGGGGAGAAAATCTTCAATAAATAATCTAGAAAGTCATTTAAAATATTGGAGTAACTTGGATAACTTCAAAGAGATTACAGAATATATACGTGGAGAGAAATTTACTTTAGTTGCATCCCCTAAGTAAGTGTTAAAAAGATATTTTTTAGATAATAAAAAGAGAAATTTTTCAACTGCTTCAATTTGGATAAAAGGGGGGAGTGATATGGATAGTACTGGCAAAAAAGGGATAAACAAGATCCTTTGTTCATTACTTACCAGAGGATGTGAAGGTTTTAACAATTTCACTCTCTCTGAGTATCTTGAGTCCTATGGAGCAGAATTAAATCAAGAAATATTTGAAGATGGAATTTCAATAAGCCTTAAATCCTTAAATGAACATTTCAGCAAGTTATTCCCTTTATTAGATTTAATAATTAATAAGCCATTACTCACTGAAACAGAATTTAAAAAAGTAAAAAAATCTTCTACTGATTACCTTAAGAAAGATAAAGAGAATCCATTCAATATCTGTTTTGAAAAATGGAGAAAAATAGTTTACTCAAATCATCCTTATGCTTTTAACACTATTGGCAATGCTGACGATGTCTCAAAGATTACCTATGAAGATGTTTTACTCGAGTTTAAAAATTTTAAAAATAGAGAAAAGTATTTAATTTCAAATAATCCCAATATAAATGGAGATGATCTTGGAACATTAGAAAAAAAAATCCTAAAAGAACAATTAGGACATGTAAATCGTAATTTAACTGCTGCTAATAGATTTGATTACATTAATAATGAATCAAATCAAACAATAATAATAATGGGGGACCAAACTTGCTCGCGAAGAAGTAGTGAATATTTTCCTCTTAAGGTTTTGGAGTCATATTTATCTTATGGAATGAGCGCTGCTTTATTTAAACTTTTTAGAGAAAAACATGGTATCACTTACGATCTAGGTGTTTATTATCCTATCAGGAGTGGAAATGCCCCATTTTTAATTTATTTATCCGTATCCAATGATCAAGCACTTTTTGCTTTTGAACTTTTATCATCACTATGGAAAAATTTACTTTTAAATCCTTTGACTGATGCTGAAATATTTTTAGCAAAAGAAAAACTAAAAGGTTCTTTTTTATTAGGTAATCAATCACTAGATGAAATTTTACAGAGAAAGATACAGTTAGTTAGTTATGGTATTACACCAATTTCTGAGAACGATTTAAATTTAAAAATAGAGGAAATTTGTTCGTTAGATATTTTGAAATTAACTAATAAGTATTTTTCAAAACCTTTTCTGAGCATTTCTGGCAATAAAAATGTATGTTTAGAAATTTCAAATAGGTGGAAGAAAAACTTTTAGATTAGTTTTTCTCAATCTTATCAATATCTATTAAAAACGAACCTCTCCTAAACTTTACTTCAACAGTATCTGGAGATTTAATTGAAAGGATTTCCCCAATTTCATCAATTGCCACTAGATCAGGTGGTCTTAACATAGGCATATTATCTGAAGTCTTCAAGTAAGAGACTGGCGCAATCAACTTAACCTTATCGTTGATCTCAAATTTCATTTATAAATTAGATACTTTAAAGAGTAGTATAAGCATAAAGTTAAAGAAAATATCAACGAAATGCACTGATTCATTCTAGAATCCTAGAATCAACTTTCTACAAATTAATGAATCAAAAATTTAAAACATTAATTTTATGGGCTTTACCTATACTTTTAGTAATAGCACTTTCCTACCAATTTTTATCTTCAAGCAACGTTGATTCGCTTAAGTCTAATGGCACTACTGTTGCACCAAGAAATCAAGCGGTAGCAAGAGTTAGTTACGGCAGATTTTTAGATTACATTAATTCGGGAAGGGTTACATCTGTTGATATTTTTGAGGGAGGCAGAAATGCAGTTATAGAGACAATTGATTCGGATTTAGATAATAAAGTTCAAAGGTTGCGTGTAGATCTTCCCGGCCTAACACCAGAACTTATTAATATTTTAAAAAATGAGGGAATTAGTTTTGATGTTCATCCAATAAAAACAGCTCCTCCTGCATTAGGAATTTTAGGTAATTTACTCTTCCCAGCTATCTTAATTGGAGGTTTAATTTTGTTAGCGAGGAGGTCAAATGGTATGCCTGGAGGTCCTGGCCAAGCAATGCAGTTTGGAAAAACTAAAGCGAGATTTGCAATGGAAGCTGAAACAGGAGTTGTCTTTGATGATGTTGCAGGTGTAAATGAAGCCAAACAGGATTTACAAGAAGTTGTTACTTTTCTGAAAAAACCAGAAAAATTTACTTCTGTAGGAGCAAGAATTCCTAAAGGTGTTTTATTGGTAGGACCTCCTGGTACTGGTAAAACCCTTTTAGCTAAAGCAATTGCAGGTGAAGCTGGTGTACCATTCTTCTCATTATCAGGTTCTGAATTTGTTGAAATGTTTGTTGGTGTTGGCGCTAGTAGAGTTAGAGACCTCTTCAAAAGAGCTAAAGAGAATAGTCCCTGTTTAATTTTTATTGATGAAATAGATGCAGTCGGAAGGCAAAGAGGTGCAGGGATCGGTGGAGGTAATGATGAGAGAGAACAAACTCTCAATCAATTACTTACTGAAATGGATGGTTTCGAAGGTAATAGCGGCATAATAATTATTGCAGCCACAAACAGACCAGATGTTCTAGACTCAGCACTAATGAGACCAGGCAGATTTGATAGACAAGTAACTGTAGATGCACCTGATATCAAGGGTAGACTTTCAATATTAGAAGTTCATGCGAGGAATAAGAAACTTCAAGAGGATTTAACGCTTGAAAGCATTGCGAGAAGAACACCAGGTTTTACTGGAGCAGATTTAGCAAATTTGTTAAATGAGGCTGCTATATTAACTGCCAGGAGGAGAAAAGACTCTATAAGTATTTCAGAAATTGATGACTCTGTTGACAGGATTGTAGCAGGAATGGAAGGTTCTCCATTAACAGATGGTAGAAGCAAGAGATTAATTGCTTATCATGAAGTTGGCCATGCTCTCATAGGTTCACTTGTAAAAGCCCATGATCCTGTTCAAAAAGTGACAGTCATTCCAAGAGGTCAAGCTAAAGGATTAACTTGGTTTACTCCAGATGATGAACAAACCCTTGTTAGCAGGGCGCAATTAAAAGCTAGGATAATGGGTGCTTTAGGAGGAAGAGCTGCTGAAGATGTAGTTTTTGGAGAAGGTGAGATTACAACGGGAGCTGGAGGTGATTTCCAACAAGTTGCTTCGATGGCCCGCCAAATGGTTACTAGATTTGGAATGAGTAATTTAGGTCCGATCGCTTTAGAAAGTGGTAATCAAGAAGTATTTGTTGGTAGAGATTTAATGACTAGAAGTGAAGTTTCTGATTCAATCTCTAAACAAATAGATGAAAGTGTAAGAATAATGGTCAAAGAATGTTACAAAGAAACCTACGATATAGTTAGCAAAAATAGAGAAGCTATGGATAAAATAGTTGATCTATTAATCGAAAAAGAAACATTAGATGGTGATGAATTTGTAAGTATTCTCTCCAAATTCACCAAAATTCCTGAGAAAGAGAGAACACCTCAACTATTAAGCTAAACTTTTATTGGTTTCTTATCTAACACCAGATCAATTAAACCGTACTCAACAGCTTCGTTTGGGGACATATAAAAATCTCTATCAGTATCTTCTTTGATAGTGTCATAATCCTTTCCAGTTCTTTCTGATAATTCAGTATTTAGTCGTTCTTTTAAGAACAATATTTCATCTGCTTGAATTCTTATATCACTAGCTTGCCCTCTAGCACCTCCAAGTGGTTGATGAATCATTATTCTTGAATGTCTAAGGCTGCTTCTTTTACCTTTAGTACCCGCCGCAAGCAAAAATGCACCCATACTAGCTGCCAAGCCAACACAAACCGTATGAATGTCAGGCTTTACATGTTGCATTGTGTCAAAGATACCCAATCCGTCATATACGGATCCGCCAGGTGAATTTATGTACATATAAATGTCCTTATCTGGATCTTCTGCCTCGAGGAACAATAATTGAGCAACAATTCTATTAGCAGTTTCACTAGTAACTTGTTCTCCCAAAAAGATTATTCTCTCTCTTAATAGTCTCGAATAAATATCAAAGACTCTTTCACTACCGCCCGATTCTTCTAAAACTAAAGGGATCATAATAATATTTATCTGTTTATTAGATATTAACGATATTGAGTCAACATACGCTAACCTTATTAAGGTTTACATATAAAAAATTGAAAGAAAAATTGACTGTTTCAGATAGCAAAAAGTTATTTCATGAAAAATTTCCTTACGTCATTCCAGGTTTATATAAAAAAATAGCTGATGAAATGCTTGTCGAACTTAATCTTTTGAACCATCAAAATGAATTTACGCAAGATTATCTCTTTTGTGTCGGCCTCACCGAAACATTCAAAGAATTAACGAAAGGATATCAACCTGAAAAACACTTGGATCTACTTTTTGAATCTTTATGCAGTTCTACAAATTTTGATGCGAAGGAAATTAATGAAATATCTAAAAAGTCTCAAAAAGAATTAAAAGATAAAACATCTCAAGATATTTTAAAATTATTAGTAGAAAAAAGTAATTTTAAACTTTATCCTTCAAGGATTTTGAACTTAGGGATATATATATTAATTTCAAATTCCCAAGATTTCAAAGAGAAAAATGAATCAGATAAAAATAAGATGACCTCTAATATTTTTGAGAAGTTAAGCTTATCTGCTAATAAAGCAGAAAAAGATATTGGAATCTACAAAAGCAGCATATCAAAAATGGAACAAGCAAAAGAATTAATTGAAGAGCTCAGAATTAAGGATAAGAAAAAAAACCAAAAAAAATAATTACTATTTTTTTAATCTTTTTTTATCTTTCCAAGAGACATAGGATATATAAATTACAGCTAAAGTTATGAATATGAGCAAAACAAACGATGTTAAAATAAGAAATTTACTTAAATAGACTTCATAAGTTAAAAATGAAATCATATGTCAATGGATCCGTCCCCATTTCTTCCCCAAACAACCATGGCAATGGAAAAAGTAAAAATAGCAGCCAATGCTGCCCAGCCTATTTGAAAGATCATTAGATTTTAAACGTTTTTATAAATATAACAGAACTTCAAAATTTTTTAATCATTTTAAAGCTAAAGTTAATTTCTCAGAAACAAAATTTTCTCAATAGAATTGTAATAAAATTGAATTGGGAAGGTTAGTTTTAAATCATAGTACAAATATAGAAGGTCTAATTCCAATACTTCAAAAATTAGCACTGGAAAATAATATCAAGACAATAACTCCAGCTGTTATTTCAAGAGCCAGGGGGAGATCCTCTAAATTAATAATTAGATTGTCAGTAAAAACTATAAACGGATATAAAGCAATCGCAAGAAAGGGTAATACAGCTCAAGAAGTTTTTATTTCAACTGAGTTAAGTAAAGATGAATTAAAAGAAATCATAGATCTTTATAATAAAAAGTAATTAAATTAAAAGGTATTAGAAAATAGGAGCGAAAAAATGAAATTGGTATTAAATTTTTTTATGTTTTTATTGGCCTTTTTATCATTTAGTAATAGATCATTATCACTTACTGATTACAAAATAAAAAGATTTTGCGCAAAGGAGAAAAGAGTATCTTTATGTATCAAAAATTTACAAGAGAAAAGATCTGATCTCAAAAAAGGAAAGCTAATTGAAATACCTGTAACCCCCTCCAAACGGTAATTAGAAATTGAATTTAAATTTCAAATTCTGATTCGAAAAGATTAAATGCATTTTTATAGCTTGTAAGAAGTTCTTCAGAAATATCAGAAAATCCTTGTCGTTCGTAATCTTCCTTTAATTCATCATATAAGTAAACAACTTTGTTAAATGCGCTCATATATTCTTTTTGTATGTCTTCATCATCGATATCATAGATTTTTGCCATTACTAATTCGACATTTTTTTTTGATGAATATATTTTTCTCTCAAAATCTTTATTTAACTTCCTTCTTTTTTTGGCCATTTAAAATTTCTAAATACAAATTAACAATACTCAAATTCATAGATAAATTAAATTAAAACTTATAAAATAAAGATATAGTTTTCAAATCATAATAAAACCTCTACATTCCAAATAAATCATTGGATGATATGAATAAAAAAGAAACAACTAATCCTAAAGAACTGAAAAACCAAAACTATGAAGCCAAGAAAATGAATACTTCCTCAAACTTAAAGAAAAAGAAAGATAAGGAGCTTCCATGGTGGGTAGAGTTATTATTTGTTCAAATAGGATTATCAGATAAATTACTAATAAAAATATTAAAAGCCAAAAAAACATCTAAAGAATTTATTAAAAATGAAAAAAAATCAATAATAATATTTTTGTTTGTAATCACTACATTGTCATATTTTTATCCAGTAATTAAACATGCAAAAAATAAATTAGATTGTGAAGAAATTGCTAAAAATTATATTATTAAAAATAAAAATACAATCGGAATTAATAATAGAGAAATAAAAATGATATCTACAAATTTTTGTTATGGTGGCGAAGAAATCTATGAAATAGAAAATTTAAAAGATTAAGTTTTCTATTATTCTCTATAAATAAACAACTCAATATTATGATAGTAACTTTAAGTTTAATAAAGTTTAAATTTTATTCCTATGACTGATATAAAACAAAAAAAAGAAAACGTAAAAATGCATTTAAAAGATTTGAGGCAAAACTTAAAGAAAATGCATTTACAAGTCACGGAAGAATTAATATTACCGAAGCCAGATGATGTAAAAGACTTGATGGATAGAATGGATAAACTATTAAAATTAATAGAATCAAAATAAACTATGATTTAAATAGTTTAGAATCATCAAAAGCTAAAAAAAAATGAAAATAATAAAACAAGCTCCTGTGTTAATTCTAATTGCAATTTTCTTAATTTCTTGTAAGACATCCACTAATAAAGAGAATCCCACAAATAATTTGGAAAAAAATATTGAGGATAAGCCTAATTCAGAAAAGAGAAGAATGGAAATAAAGTTTTCTTGTGGAGAGAATGGTATTTCAGACTACTTAGATGATGGATGGAAAATTTTAAAAGAAGAATCCCAAGAAAAAATTTGTACCTGGAAATCTTTTCCTGCCTCAAAAGATTGCAATATGGAAAAAGATAAAGGATGTAAAATAACAAAACCAGATAAAATAGGTGAAGAAAAAATTTATTTATTGGAAAAATAAATTTAATATATGACTCCAAAATCAGAACACTTAGTTGATTTAATTTTTAATAAATTAAAGACCTATAATAAGAAAAAAATATTTTTAGAAAAAGAAAGTTTGAATAAATTTATCCTTTCGCTTTTGAAAGAAAACTGAATGCAGGACTTATTTAAGTTAACTGCTTAACTGCTATAGTTAATTAAATTTTTTAAATAATATAGATATGAATAGTATTTCATCTTTAACTTTTATTTTATCATTAATTTTTATCGTAAGCCTGTATTTTTTATTTAGGGTTACTTCTAGTACAAAGAATTAAAAAATATTTTCACATCTTTGCTAGATAATCGGATCATCTCTTAGTAGTAAAACCGTATGCTTATTTAAACCATCATTAATCCATTCTTTATATTCTTCTAGAACACACTTTTTATCAAAATTATCTAATAAATTAATTCTTTTTTTTGCATTATCTAGTGCCACCTTAATACAGAATTTATAATCGTTGGAGTTTTCTTGCATTTGTTTTTTATTGAATCTTAGTAAAAATTATTCCTTATTCTGTATTGAAAATTACAATAATAATCGTTTATTTAATAAGAGTATCAAGCAATACGGAAGAATTTTCAATATATTTAAGATAATAGTTTTCTTTATATTAATCCTATGTCCTACGAAGCAGGCAGTAAAGAATGTAGACATTTAATTGAAGCCAAAGAAAGCCTTCTATCAACATTAGATGCGTTAAGTAATATACATTCGACCGATCTAATACAAATCCAAATTAAAGAAATTTACAATAAATTAGAACAGATGCACGACAATAGAAAAAAAATAGAATCAGCTACAAATTATCTTTAATAAAATCAATTTAACTTAAAGCTCTCAAAATTGGCTTTTTATTTTGGTTACTTTTTTTTCTGATAATAAATCCAATAAAGCATCAAGTTGAGCGAGTACCTCCTTTGCTTCATTAAGATCTGGCAACAAATCTTCTTTGATAAGCATTTGATGCATTTCTCTAAGCTCTAACCTTATATATCTAAGGTGAGAACAAACTTCCTCTCTCTTAGTTGCACTCATATTTCCTTTAGATTCTTTACATTATACAATACGATCTTTTTTGACTCCCATATAAATTTTGTCAATTTGAAAAATTTTTTCAAACCCAATAACACATCAAAATCTTTTAAAGTCGAATTGTAGTAATATTGACTTTATGAAAAAGAAAAAATCTAAAAAAAAACAAACTAATTCAAATTTAAAAGATCAAAAAATAGGTCAAACAAAAAATTCTGCCAAATTAGTACTTTTTGTTTTTGGGATAGGTCCAATTATTGGCATAATAATATTTTTATACAGTAAGGGATTTTTTAATTCACCAACTATTTAAATCTTTAGTAATTAAAGTTAATTTTAAAATAATTAACTTTAAAAAATTTAACATAATTATTGAAATTTTTTTAATGAAAATATCCTAAATTCTGCCATTTTTCTAGCATTTTCAGGATTAGATATCAAAAAAGGGTGATCTGATAAAAGTTCTAATACCTTATCGAGCTTTAATCGTATATCATCACAATCAACATTTTCCCATTCCTCATCAAATGACATTGCAAAGCTATCAGCATTATCATATAGTTTATCTTTCATAATATTTTGAATTTAAATTTAGAAAATTTCAAAAATCAGAACCCAACGGAAAAATTAATTATAAGAAGTATTTAAAACTATACCCATAAGTATTTGAGAAATAACTTTGAATGAGTGTTCTTTGAAATTATACTTTAAATCCTACTATTTAAATTTATACATAAGTGCTATTAATCAAAATCTGAGTAGATTTGACAGAAGTGTTACAATATTGTTATATCAAAAGACTTATGGAAAATAAAGTTAAAAGGATAGGATATCTTCCTAGAAAAAGAGTACTTGAAATTATTGATGAAATATCCAAGAGCGAATCTATAAGTAGATCTAAAGTAGTTGGAATATTAGTTGAGGAAGCATTAGATGCTAGAGGAATTGCAAATTTTGGATATAGTAATATCAGCAAGTCAAATATATTCAAGTCGGATAATTTTAAAGATCTCCAAAATGAAAATGCCCACTTAAAAGATGGGGAAGACGAATTTGTAGATGACAGTGGTTACACAGTTTCATCTCACAAAACTTTAGACCGCGCAATATCTTCTGCAGATATAGAATTAGCAAATAAAATAAATATTCTAAAGGAATCAGGATTAATATAACTTTTATTGAGTAATTACTTTATTTTTTAATGCATAATGTTGGTTCATTGTTTATTCTTAGTCAAGAATAATATTCTTTTTGCATAATTCGAATATTAAATCCTTTCTAATATTAATTTTGTAATTAAAAAATGAAAGATATTAAATGTCCTTCATGCGGCAAAACTTTCCGAATTGATCCCAGCAGCTTTGAAGAAATACTTCTTCAGATAAAAGACGAAGAATTTAATAAACAAATAAAAGAAAGACTTATCTTGGCTGAAGAAGATAATAAAAAATCTTTGGAAATTTTAAAACGTGAGTTAAAAATACAGTTAATAGAGCAGAATCGTATTAAAGAGTCTGAAATCCAAACTCTTGAATCTAAATTAAAAATAGCTGAAGAAAAGAAAACAAATGCCCTTAGTGATTTAAAAAACCAAGCAACAAATAAAATTAATTCATTGAATAATGAATTAATCAAGTTGAAAGACGAAATTAAAAACCAATCTTTAATTTCAGAATTATCTTTAAAAAACAAAATTAGTGAAGCTATTACTAATTTAGAAAAAGAAAACTCATCTTTAACAAATTCCATTGAAAAGATGAAGCTTGAACATTCAATTAATGAAAAATTAATTGAAGAAAAGTTTAAAAGCAAAATTAGTGAAAGGGACCTGACTATTCAGGAGTTAAGAGAAATGAAATCTAGATTATCTACAAAGATGATAGGAGAAACATTAGAAATCCATTGCGAAACTCAATTTAATCTGAATCGTGCCTCTGCATTTAAAAACTCATATTTCGAAAAGGATAATGATGCCACTTCAGGAAGTAAAGGTGACTATATATTTAGAGAATTTGATGAAAATAAAACAGAAGTCGTATCCATAATGTTTGAGATGAAGAATGAAAGTTTAAATGGAACTAATAAAAGAAAAAACGAAGATTTTTTAAAAGAGTTAGATAAAGATAGAAGACAAAAATCTTGTGAATATGCAGTTCTCGTATCCCTTCTAGAACCAAATAGTGAACTATATAATGCTGGCATAGTAGATGTTTCTCATAGATTCCCAAAAATGTATGTCATAAGACCTCAATTTTTCTTGCCCATTATTTCTCTGCTAAGAAATGCATCAATGGAAACCTTAAAATACAAATCACAAATTGATTTAATGAAACGTGAGAATTTTGATATAACTAATTTTGAAAGTACTCTTGAGCAATTCAAAAATGCAGTTGGTAAAAATGTTTCACTTGCCCAAGATAGATTTAATGATGCAATTTCAGAAATTGATAAATCAATAACCCATTTACAAAAAACTAAAGAGGCTTTAGTTCTCTCAAAAAAACATCTTTTATCTGCTGACAGCAAATCTCAAGATTTAACAGTTAAGAAATTAACTAGAAATAATCCAACCATGAAGAAGAAGTTTAATGATTTAAATAATTTTGAAGATGAAGTAGCTTAATAAAAAAGTTTTTAAAATTAATAATAATTAAAAATATATTAAATTTCTAACTTATAAATATACTATAAATAATAAATTTCATAGTAAAGAAAATAATGTCTATCAACACTCCTATTTTCAGTATTGCCAAAGATCTTAATGTCGAAAGTAATAGAATATTATTAGCCTGCAAGAAACTTGGAATCAATGCAAAAGGTGCAACAAAAAGATTAAATAAAGAAGAATTAGAAAAAATTAAAAGTTATTTTGAAACGGGCAAAAATGTGTCAGATGAAGTGATCAATTTAAATAAAGTTAAAACTAAAAGTAGTTCTAAAAAAATTGTAGAAAATGTAAAGATAAAATATTTTGCTAACAGACTTATTCGTAAATCTTAAATAAAAATAATTTTTTTAATTACTTAAAGGAAAAAGCCACAGAAGAAAAAAATAATAATTTATCATAAGTAAAAATACTTAAAATGAGCATAAGCAAAATTTTAAATTCTCTAGAAAAATCCTGGGAAAGAAATGATATTCTTTTAAATATAAAGAATGGGTCAGGGACAGATGAGATAGTTAATGAATTTCTTATGAAAAACGAAAGGCAAATTAAAGAATTAAATTCTTTATTAAGACCAGAAGATATTGATTTATTAAATCAAGTAGAACTACTCTCAACTTGTGAATCTAAATTAATAAATGAAATTAAAAATTTAAATTACTTAAAAAATAATGCAAATCATCATATTCTGAACCAGAGAAATATTGTGCCATCTAATAGAGTTTCTTTTAACAAAATTAGTTCATTCATGATTAATTGGAGTAACAAATTTGTAGTTATTGCTTTACTAACAATTTCAGCTATAGCTTTATCAAAACAAGCTTGGGCATAATTAGCTAAATTAACTTCATTGCAAGAGATGTAGTTTTGAGAACTAAACAAGAATATTTAATTAGATATAAGGATGGAAATCTTTATTGTGAACTTGCTGATATTTGGATTGATCCAAGCAAGCCAGTAAAAAAGGCAATAATAACTCATGCTCATTTTGATCACTTTACATTTGGCTGTGGAGAATACATTTCTACTAAGGAAACTGCGATACTTCTTAAAGAAAGAGTTGGAGAAAATATCAAAATTAAGACTTTTGAATATGGAGAAGAATTTAAGATAAATGGTATTAATATTTCCTTTCATCCATCAGGTCACATCCTTGGATCTAGTCAAATAAGGTTTATTTTTGCTGAAGAAAAATGGCTAATTTCTGGTGACTTTAAGCTTCAAAAAGATGAGACCTGCAAACAATATGAAATAGTAAAAACTGATTATTTAATAAGCGAATGTACTTTTGGTTTGCCAATATTTAAGTGGGATGAATCAAAAAAAATAACAAATGATATTTCAAAATGGATAAATAATGCACCAGAAAAAACTTCTTTACTTTTCTGCTATTCACTTGGAAAAGCCCAGAGATTGTTAAACGAAATTAGTCAAACAAATTTTAAAGGCAATATTTATTCCCATAGCAGCATTCATAAAATGAACAATAATTATAAAAAACTTGGAATTGATATTACAGATACTATAAAAATCGAAAATAAAAAAAATATTGATAAACTTAAAGGAAGTCTAATATTATTACCGCCATCTTTAAGTAAGGGCTCTTATCTAAAAAGTTTCAAAAATATTCAAACAGCTTTTGCGAGTGGATGGATGTCAATAAGAGCTCTAAGAAAAAGATCAGGATATGACAAGGGATTCCCAATCTCCGATCATGCAGATTGGGATGGAATACTGGAAGTAGTAAAAAAGTCTGAAGCTAAAAATGTATTTTTTCATCATGGAGATAGTGAAGCTTTAACTAAATTTTTAGTTGAGAAGGAATCAATAAATGTTCTTTTCTTCGGTAAATAAATATGAGCTTAAAAAATTTTTCAGAATTATTTGTAGATTTAGATTCAAGTAACAGTACAAATAATAAAATTGAAGTTTTAAAGAATTATTTTTTATCAAATGATCCAATAGATAATTCATGGGCAATATATTTACTGACAGGAAAAAGTAATAGGAGGTTTATTAGTGGAAGATATTTGAAAAATCTTTTTTCTCAAATATATGAATATCCTGAATGGTTAATTGATACATGTTATTTAAAAGTTGGTGATTCTGCTGAGGTAATAACGCTATTACTTAAAAATAAAAGTACTACCAGAGAAAAGAAATTATCAAATATAAGTCTCAATGAATTACTAAGCAAAACAATACCTGATTTATCAAAACTTAATGATGAGGAAAAAAATTTACAAATTAAAAATATTTGGGAAAGATTACCTGAAGATAACCATCTAATTTTCAATAAAATTCTTACAGGAACTTTTAGAGTAGGAGTCTCTATCGGATTAATCACAAAATCAATATCAAAATTAATTAATATTGATGAAGAGATTATTTCCCATAGGTTGATGGGAAATTTTGAGCCTTCAATTGAGTCATATAAATTATTAGTTAACAAGAATATTAATCTTCAAGAGTTGAATTCCAAACCATTCCCATTTCTTCTAGCGAATACTATTGAAGATAAAATCTTCAAAGATTCAATAAATGATTTTCAATTTGAATGGAAATACGACGGTATAAGGATGCAATTAATTAAAAGATTAGGCAATGTTTCGTTATGGACAAGAGGGCAAGAATTAGTAAATGAATCTTTCCCAGAATTAGTAGAGAAAATGTCTCATGTAAAAGATGATTTTGTTCTTGATGGGGAATTATTAGTTTGGAATTTTAAAGAACAAATTGCCTATGATTTTTCTTTACTTCAAAAAAGAATAAATAGAAAATCTCCTACTAGATCAATCCAAATAAAATATCCAATTATTTTTATAGCTTATGATCTTTTAGAGATTAATGGAAGAGATATAAGAGAAATTAAATTAGAAGATAGAAGAATTGAGTTAGAAAAATATTTTTCAAAATGGCAAAATAAAACTGAGAATAATATCTCTGATATTTTCAAAATATGTGATTTAATCTTTCCTAAAGATTGGCCTGATGCTTTAACTTATAAAGAAAAATCTCGTGAAAATAATACTGAAGGATTAATAATTAAGAAAAAGACTTCTATATACTCCTCTGGTAGAAAAAAAGGTATTTGGTGGAAATATAAAGTTGATCCTATGCAACTGGATGCTGTTCTAATTTACGCTAAGGGCGGCAGCGGTAGAAGAGCTGGTCTTTATACAGATTACAGTTTTGCATTATGGAAAGACCAAGAATTAATTAAATTTGCAAGTGCATATTCTGGATTAACAAATATTGAGATTAAAGAGCTAGATAAATGGATAAGGAAAAATACAATAGAAAAATTTGGTCCTGTTCGATCGTTAAAACCAGAAATGGTATTTGAAATATCTTTTGAGAAAATACAAATATCTAAACGTCATAAGTCAGGCATCGCAGTAAGATTTCCAAGAATAACAAAATGGAGAAAAGATAAAAAAATTAATGATGCAGATAGCCTAGAGAATGCTTATGAACTAATGAAAAAAATATCATGAAAAATATTACGAAAAATAATAAGAAAAATAATTTAATTTCTAAAATTAAACTGTTTTTCTCCACAAATGGATGGGAGCCACTACCCTATCAGATCGAATCTTGGGAAGCATTTTTAAATGGAGAGAGTGGAATAATACAAGTCCCTACTGGATGCGGCAAAACCTATGCTGCATTAATGGGACCTCTATCAAAGATAGAAGATCCCAAAAATAATAAAAGTGTGAATATATTATTAATAACTCCTTTAAAAGCACTAAGTAGAGATCTAAAAAATTCCATACAATTAGCAGCTTTGCATTTTAATAAAGAAATTACTGTTGAAATTAGGAACGGGGATACAACACCATATGAAAAGAAAAAGCAACTAGCTAAACCACCTAATATTCTTATTACCACTCCAGAGTCTTTATCTCTTTTACTTTCTAATAAAGAATCTAATAATCTGTTCAAGGAGTTGTCATCAATAATTATTGATGAGTGGCATGAATTAATGGGTAGTAAAAGAGGAAACCAGTGCGAATTATCTTTAAGTTGGCTAATTGGTAATATAAAAAATTTACAAATTTGGGCAATGTCTGCAACTATTGGAAATATTGAAGAAGCAGCAAGAGCAGTAGTTGGGATTAGCGCAATTAAACCCAAAATTATAACTACAAATATTCAAAAAGAGATTGAAATTATAAGTGTTTTACCAGAGGAGGAAACGACCTTTCCATGGAGTGGTCATCTAGGTATCAGAAGTCATTCTTCACTATTAAAAATCCTAGATAAAAATAAAAGCACCTTATTATTCACCAATACGAGAAATCAATCTGAAAGATGGTACCAATGTCTTAAATTTTTTCTCCCAGAGATGGAAGAAAAAATAGCACTTCATCATGGCTCCCTGGATAAAGAAGATAGAAAAAGAGTTGAAGAAGGGGTTAAAGACGGATTAATAAAATGGGTAGTCTGCACCAGCTCGTTAGATTTGGGAATTGACTTCCAACCTGTAGATCAAATAGTTCAAATTGGTAGTGCAAAGAATTTAGCTAGACTTATCCAAAGAGCGGGAAGAAGTGCTCATAGGCCAGGTGGAAAATCAAAAATAATTTTTATGCCTACTAATTCTTTAGAGTTATTAGAAATTAGTGCAATGAGAAGAATAATAAAAAGTGGTATATCTGAGGAAATTAGACTTCCTGAATTATCTTATGATGTGCTTCTACAACATCTAATAAGTTTGGCATGTGGAAATGGCTTTGATCCAAAAATTGAGAAAGAAAGAATTAAAAATTGCTGGAGTTATAGAAACTTAAAAGATCAAGATTGGAATTGGTGTCTTGACTTTTTAGAATATGGAGGAAAATGTCTTAAAGCATACCCAAAATATAAGAAGATAGTTAAAGAAGAATCACAAAATAATAATGAAAACTTTAAATATTTTGTAAAAGACAAATCTTTAATAAGAATGCATAAGTTCAATATTGGGACAATTACAAGTGACAAATTTGTGAATGTCAAATATGTGAAAGGTAAATCTTTAGGTAATTTAGAGGAGAATTTTGCTTCAAAATTAAATCCCGGGGATACATTTTACTTTGCTGGCAAAATGCTTCAATTTGTAAGAATAAGAGATATGATTTTATACGTTAAAAAATCAACAAAAAAAAGTTCTCTAATTCCTGCATGGGTTGGAGGTCAAATGGCAATTTCTGATCTACTTTGTGAGAGTTTGAGAAAAGAAATAGATATATGCAACGAACTAGAAAATTATGATTGCTTAAATCCTGAACTTAATTCATTACGCCCAATATTGAAGAAACAAAAAGTTCTTTCAAATATTCCAAAGAAAGATGAATTCCTTATAGAAATATATAAAACCAAGGATTTATCAAATCTTTTTGTTTTTACACTTGATGGCAAATTTGTAAATGAAGGCATTGCATTTTTATGGGCTTTGAGATTAGCAAAATTAAAGCAATCTACATTTAGTATTACTGCTAATGATTTTGGATTCAGCTTAACTACTGCAGAAGATTATGATTTTTCAATAATAAAAAAAGAAGCTGATTACTTTTTGAATAACAAAAAATTAGAAGAAGATCTAGAAAAGGCAATTAATTTTTCAGAATTAACAAAACGTAGATTTAAAAATATTGCTCAAATAAGTGGACTAGTAAATCAAAATAATCCAACCAAAACAAAAACTTCTTCCCAACTTCAAATAAGTTCAAGTCTTTTCTACGATGTATTTACAAAATATGAAGAAGGCCATCTTTTGATAAAGCAATCGCATCAAGAAGTTAAAGAATATCAATTAGAAAATAAAAGAATATCTAGATCATTAGAAAGATTAAAAAATTTAAAAATGCGACTGAACGAGATAAAAACACCAACTCCTTTTGCTTTCCCTTTACTAGTTGAAAGACTTAAAAATACTTTAAGCAATGAGCCAATAGAGAAAAGAGTAGAAAAACTTATAAAAAAATATAGTGATTAAATGAAAAAAAGTTCTTTTAAATTTTGTTGGGAAGATACATTGTTAGAGATGCTTCCTTCAAGAGCGTTATTTCTACCGGAAACAAAAGAAATGTTAATATGCGATATTCATCTTGGGAAAGCTGAGTATTTTCAGCAAAATGGTATACCTCTTACTAATAATTCAGATAAAAACAATTTTGCAAGAATAAAAAAAATAGTTAAAAAATATACTCCTGAAAAGTTAATAATATTAGGAGATTTATTCCACAGCAGATATTCAATAGATAAAACTCTTCAAAAAAAAGTTGAGGATCTTCCTGAACTACTAAAAACTAACGTTGAACTAGTCCTAGGGAATCACGATGTAGGTTGCAATATTAAAAATATTAAAATTTTTGATATTAGAAAAACTAAAAATATTACTTTTAGTCATGAACCAGTCAATTTAGAAAACAATAAAACCTTGAATATTTGCGGACATTATCATCCAAAAATATATATAAAAAACAATGGAGATAAATTATCATTTAGGTGCTTTGCAATGGATATGAATAAAAATGTTTTTTATCTGCCTGCATTTGGAGACTTAACAGGCGGATATCCCTGCAAAAAGTCATTTAAAAAATGGGCAATTGTTTCTGAAGAAGAAATTATCGAAATAAAATCTTAAAAAAAAATCCTATTGAAGTGAATTAAATTTTTCATTTAGATATACCAATTTATACTTAAAAGTCTCGATTATTTTTTTTATCAATTATTTTTTTGCTATTAATCAATCTCTACTAGTAGAAATAGAAAAAAAATTTTTTACAGCTAATGACCCTTTCCTTAGCAAGCAATCCACGTTATAAAAAAAATAAACACATTTTATAGAAATGAAAAAATTAATAGCCCTGATTTTATTTCCATTTCTTGTCATCCCATTTGGGGCAAAAGCAAATGATAATTTTTCCGTTGAGATAGAGGCACTTACACTTGTTATGGAACAATATAAGGAAGATACTGAATCAAGCGTTGAATTAGACATAGAAGATAAAAAGCCAAGTTACATGGCTCTTAAACAAGACGAATGTAATGCAACTGTTGAAGTAACTGAAAAAACAGGATTAGAAGTTGTAAATACTGAATCTTTCGATGTAAATGTCTGCTTGAAAGAAATCTATAAAGTAATCAACTAAATAAGCAGTTTATAAAATATAATAAAAAAAATATACAAATTAAAGAGGTCTTTTACTTAAAGAAGGTAAGACCTCGAGACCTAACAGAAAACTTTGGAACGGGTTCTGCATACCCAATTAATAACTACATTGGAATAGTAGAGGTGTAATAAATAGTACAAAACCTAAAATTATTTTTTAATTAATTATTTCTTCTTTGATAATGTTTTTGATTCTTCTCTAGACATTAAAGCTTCGATTTGAGCAAGAACTTTCTGAAGTTCGTCCGTTTTTGTAAGAGATGCTTCTGCAACTTCTCTTAATTTTTCTAACTGTTCTTTAGTTTTATCCATGATAAATAAATTAGAAATTAACCACTTTTGAAAATGGTTTTAATACAGATTTTTCACTCCCACACAGATTCATATTCTCTCTTTTTTTTATAAAGTCAAATAAATTTCCCTTTATTAAGGTTTTATGAGGACTTCCAATTAATTCTTTATTTAATATTGGAACCATAAGATTACCTGGAATAAATATATATTTAAATTATGAAGTAAATACAGGTAATCCTATTGTTGCAGTTGTTATGAGAGCACCTGCAAAAATCAAGAAAGGTAGAAAAGGATAGTTTTTCAAAGATAAACTTACTAATTCGAAATAACTATATAGGTATTTATACTGTTTGTCTACCCCTAGGCTTTCTTAAAAGTGCAAATTATTCTTTTAAAAGTAAAAATTTAACATCAGCCAAATTTACCTGATATGTATTCCTGAGTAGTTTTTTCTTTGGGAGAATTAAAAATTTTCTTAGTGGAATTAAATTCTGCAAGATAACCAACTTTTCCTCCATCACCATCTTCATACTCAATTGCATTAAAAAATGCAGTCATATCACTTACTCTTAATGCCTGTTGCATATTATGAGTAACGATTATTATTGTGTAATTCTTCTTAAGTTCATGCATCGTCTCCTCAATTTTTAAAGTAGAGATTGGATCTAAAGCTGAACAAGGCTCATCCATGAGAATTATTTCTGGTTCAATTGCTATGGTTCTTGCTATACATAGTCTTTGTTGTTGTCCACCAGATAAAGAGTAACCACTATCATTTAATTTATCCTTACATTCACTCCATACAGCAGCTTTTCTCAAGGAACTTTCCACTAATTGATCCATATCACCAGTAAAGCCATTGATTCTTGCTCCAAATGCAATATTTTCATAGATAGATTTTGGGAAAGGATTAGGTTGTTGAAAAACCATACCAATTCTTCTTCTCACTTCAACTGGATCTACTCTTTTGTCATAAATATTAGTCCCATCAAAGAGAACAGTTCCTTTGAGTGAACAATTAGGTATTAAATCGTTCATTCTATTCAAAGCTCTAAGAACGGTTGATTTGCCACAACCAGAAGGGCCAATGAGTGAAGTTATGTCTCCGGCTTTAAAATTTAAAAAAACATTTTTTACGGCTTCAAAATTTCCATAACTAATAGAAACATCCTCAAGAGATAAAATGTTTTTCTTTTGCAACTTTTTAGTATTTTTAATCATTTCATACCCTCTTAGTTTTCTCAGTAAAAGCGGCCAATATCCTTGAAAGAATATTAACTGTTAGTATTGACATGACAAGAATAAAGGAAGCTGCCCAGGCTAGTTTATTCTGTGCATCATAAGGTTCAAGGGCAAAATTATATATCAAGACAGCTAATGAGCCCATCTCGTAAAATAAATCTCCAAAACCCGTTATGTAATAGTAAGAGAACAAAGCAGTAAATATCAAAGGTGCTGTTTCGCCTGCAGCTCTTGCGATTCCAAGCACAACACCAGTAGCAATAGATCTAAATGCTGTGGGTAAAGTTATTTTTAATATTGTTGTATACATACTTGCTCCAATGCCTAGAGAAGCATACCTTAATTCATTTGGCACTAAATTAAGACCTTCATCAGTTGTCTTTATCACAGTAGGCAACATCAATATTGAAAGTGCCATACCTCCCGCCAAGCCACTATACATACTTCCAAACAAAATTTTTGTAGAGACAATTAAGGCGTAAATAAATACACCTGCAATTATTGAAGGAACTCCTGCTAAAACATTTACCCCGAATCGAACAAATTTTGAAAAAGGTCCTCCTTTTGAATATTCAGCTAGATAAATACCTCCGCCTACACCTACTGGTATGGAAATAATTGAAGCAATAGTTGTAATTACTAGTGTCCCAATTAATGCAGGATTAATTCCTCCTGCATCTAAATCATCTCCAGGAGGATTTGGTTCTAAAGTAAATAGATCAGGATTTATCTGAGCTCCCCCTTTAATAAGAATATATGTAACCACAAAAATCAAAGGAAGAATTGCAATGAGTGCACAAAACAATGATAAAAAAGTAAAGAATTTATCTACTACATTTCTTGATAGTTTTTTCTGGTAATAAAGTGAATTCATAATTATCTAATATTTGAGACTAAATTTCTTAACCAGCCACTGCGCAAAGATATTTACCACTAACGAAAGGATCATCAATACAAAAGCCGCATAAAAGAGTGATGAAACCTGACTTCCATCAGCCTCACCAAACTGGTTTGCAAGCATTGAGGAAATGGTATATCCAGGAGATAATAGAGACCAACTAAATGCATTGGAATTACCAATTATCATTGTGACAGCCATAGTTTCACCCATTGCCCTTCCTAAAGCCAATAGAACACCTGCCATAATTCCTGATAATGCTGCCGGCAAAATCACTGAAAATATTGTTTTCCATCTACTTGCTCCAATTCCATAAGCTGCATTTCTTAGCTTTTTAGGCACCTGATTAAGTGTATCCCTTGCAATCGAGGTCACTATTGGTAAAAGCATTACCACTAAAATTATTATTGCTAAAAGTGAATTTCGACCTGCAGGTTCCGAACTTAATATAGGAATCCAACCAAAGAATTTATGTAAAAAAACAAAAAAGTCTCTAAAGAAAGGTTCCAGAACAAATATCGCCCATAATCCCAATACAACAGATGGTACAGCTGCTAGTAATTCAACAAATGAACCAACTATTTCTCTGACAAATTTCGGAACAAAATCTTCTGTAATAAATATCGCAGTTCCAACGCCTAAAGGGATAGTAATCAATAATGAAAGAAGAGAAGTTACTAATGTCCCATATATTGCTGTAAAAGCTCCATATTCATCTTTTACTGGATTCCATTCAGAAGTTACTAGAAAATTTAAGCCATACCTTGAAAAAGATTCAAATGACTGAAAAAAGACTACTAAAATAATCCCAAATAGTACTATTGCGACAAGACTAGACAAGACTAGGGTTGTATTTTTAAAGATGATATCTATATTTTTTTCAATCCCGAATCTTTTACGATTCTTGAAAAGAATTAATTTCTCTTCCATTAAAAAAAGTATGTTTATATAAACCTACTATTAAATTTTGCAAAAAACTTTAAGAATGGTTAAAGGTAAATGAAAGTCATGAAAAGTAAACATCCTTATACTTAATTTCTTAATTTTTTTTAAAGCAAGCCTCTATTTAAAATATAATTTTGTTTTGACTCTGTTTTTATTTTGAGATTTGAATTCAAAAATTCCTGTGTCAGTGAATATGGTCAACTCATCTCCAGATGTTTCTTCAATTGAAATTCCTTCAGACTCTAAATTTTTTACATATACATTGCCTAAAAGTTTTATAGATTTATCATCCTTGTCAAAAGAAAGCTTGTCCGAATAAGCCTCAAAATTACCACCATTACTCTTAATGACAACATTTCCCTTAGCCTCTAAATCACCTTCTAAAGTATTTATTTGAGAATCAGATGTAATTGTGTAATTAATTAATTCCTCAGCAAAAGAATATTCAGCTAATAAAAATAAAAAAGATGCAAAAAATAAGCTTTTCATTTACTCCCAACCCTTTTCTGCATTTTGAATAATCCATTGTGCAAGAACCTTATCCTCTCCATCCTTCAATTTATTTTTATAACCTTTCATAAAACCAATCCCATCATTAGCAATTTTTGTTATTGAATTTACATCAGCTATTCCCCTTTTTTCAAGATCGGAAAGTTTTAATGATTTGGATCCTTTAAGAACGACTGATCCACCTCTTACATGGCAGCCTGCACAAACATTTCTAAAAATTGTCTCTCCATCTCTAATATCAGAAGCCATTAGATATTTATTTTGCAATGAGGTTTGAAAAACAATTATTAAAGTTATTACAGGAATTACAAATAGAAATTTTAAAATTTTCATTTGATTTATTTCACCCACAATTAATTTAGCAATTAATTCTGAATCTCGATCTATCTATTTTAATAGCTCTACTGCTACAACAAGATTACCCAACAAACCGTTCAAAATATTTAGCTGCTCTTTACTGCCAAAAGCTATTAATACCTGGCCTGGTTGAAGTATGAAATTACCGCCAGGATTAGTAAACAACTTTTCGTTTTCCTTAATAGCTAATATTTTCGCACCACTCTTTTTACCTATTCCGAGTTCAGAAAGTGATCTTTTCTCTGCTGTTTCAAAAAGACTAATATCATTACTTAATTCAAATTCTTCAATTTCACATTCACTTCCTGCTAAAAGATCTAGAAAGTCAATGGCGATGGGTCTTAATGCCATAGATGCCATCGCTCTACCTGCCGCTATATAGGGACTTACAACTATACTTGCCCCGGCTAATCTTAATTTACTTGCGGCTTCTTCAGTTCCTGCTCTTGCTATTACTCTTATAGAACTTCTTATCCCTTTAGCGCTTAAAACGACATATAAATTAGCGGCATCATTAGGTAATGTAACAACCAAACTTTTGCATTTTTCTAATCCTGCCAGTTTTAAAGTTTCATCAAGAGTGGCGTCAGCACAAAGCACTTCTAAACCATTTTCTTCAGCAATCTTTTTTCTATCTTCATCGCTCTCAACAACAATAATAGGAATGTTTTGAGTTTTTATTTGGTTAGATATTTCCTGACCTACCCTCCCATATCCGCACAAAATTACATGATTTTCCATTTTTCTAAGAAGTCTTTTAAAACGTAATTCGTTTACTCTTTGAAAATAGCCGGATTCGAATAATCTAACAGCTTTTTGAAAGGTAAATTGAATAAAGATCAATCCGCCAACGATTACTAAAACAGTTATGATCCTGCCTTCAGGACTTAAAGGTTGAACTTCTCCAAAACCAATAGTGGTTATTGTGATCAGAACCATCCATAAGCAATCACTCCATTCCCATCCTTCTGTTATTCGATAGCCAATTGCACCTAAAAAAAACAGAAAGAATAAAGAATAAATAAGACCTAACCAAGGCCTTAAATAGTCTTTAATAAAATAGAACTCAAATAATCTAAGCTTCATATTCCTTATTATCGTTAACTATTCAAAAATTTCAAAAAAATTTTCTATTATGATCCTAAAACTATTTATTTGTTTAAGTGAAATATATATTAAGCAGAATAATAATATTTATTTTCGTGGCTATATGCATTAAACAAATGATTATTATCTCAGGTCTTATTTAATGCTTCATTAAAAATTAATTCAAGGTTTTACTTGTACTGATTCAATTAGAAAATCAGAAGCTGCTTTTAACCAATCAGCGACCGTAAGACGAAGGTCAGGTTGAGAATATACAAGCGCGACAATAATTCCAACTAAGATTATCTTTACCATGGCATTTCAAATATTCTTTTGAATTAAAGCACACCTATTTAGTAAAAAGAACCTTAAATTTATAAAAAACAGATTAATTAAAATTTTTCTAATTGATTAAACAAGTATTCCACTCTTCTAAGATTAACGCCTAAATCTGATTGCCCTAATCTTGCTGCAGATCTTATCTGAATAATTCCTTTTGATCTATCTACATAACTTCTTACATCAAGCTTTAAAATTTCAAGATCGTCAGGAAATCTAAAAATCAAGCTTCTACAAACACCTCTCCAATAATTCCTTCCACTTTCAACAACTTCTGTCCGAGGTAAACATTCTGCCAGAGAAACAAGTTGAATAAACTTTTGATCAACATTTATTAGTTTCTTTTCTATTAAGACACTGTTTAATGGATTGGTTATTGGAGCAAGACCTTGGATGGAGGAAACCATATTTTTAAAAACGATACAGATGTTCTAACCGATTTCATACACAAAGTGAGAGGAAAAAGGAAATAATTTTCCCAAAAATTTGATCTGTTTATAAAGATTCCTTATTTTGTGATCAAAATTCTAAAATTTGAGATTTTTTATTGTTTTTTTGGATAGAGATGGTTGCCTACTTTGTTTACTATTTAGTTTCCTAACCCATAAAAAAACTCCTACAAACAAAAATATTTCAACAATAATTCCAACCTTTATTAAACTCATTTTTTATCCTCTTTTTTCTTGTTGGCGCCTTCTATGAATGGAACAAGGATATTTAATAACCACTTTTTAAATGAATTTAACGGTTTCATAATCTAATTACTTGCCTTTTCTCCACATACTTCTTCCTTTGATGAGATCCTCTATATTTGGCCAAGCTGCTATTAATTCCTTAAGTGCCTTTCTATTAGGGGTATAGAAAACGCAAGACAATGCGCTCATTACATAAAGTATGAACCATAACTTACTTTCCGAATAAGCTAAAAACAAAGAGAAAAGAAAACTTCCAATAAAGAAAAAGAAAAATGACCTATTTAATATTTCTAATGGAGATCTTTTAAGTCTGTAAAATTTAATCTTTTTCCTTTCTTCTTCAGTATCTTTCTGAAATTTATTTTCGTATGAATTAATTATTTCTTCTTCTAGAACTTTTTCATACTCTAAATTATCAATTGGATCACTACTGTCCTTTTTATTTGTCATTGGTATCTATACCGTATAAATATGGTAACTAATTAAAGGTACTTGTTAAAGTATCAAATTTTATCTGTCAATTGGAGCTATACGAATAGATCATGATTTTGAAAATAATTCAAGATTGTCTTATTTATAAATGATAAATTAGTCAAAATATTCTTTTTGATTTTCCCAAATCTTTCGGTCATTTAAAAACAATCACTTATATAAACTTCATAGCATTAATTAAATTGGGAGGCAATATCTAAATCAAGAGTTAAAATAGTTTAGAGATTTTAATAATATCTATATGCAAAGGTATTTGATTTCCTACGAATTTACAGATGGAGAGGATCAAGAAGAAGGGGCAGAAATGCTAATTAATTGGTACGAATCAGGTGGTCCCCAAAACAGACCTGAAAACTATGAGGTTCATTCTTGGATTTTTATGGTTCAAAATGGTATTGGACATTCTGTAGTGAGTGCAGATTCTCTTGAGACAATTTGGAAGCAATGGCATCCCTGGAGAAGGTTAATGGATATAAGTATTCAGCCTTGTATGGATCTTGATGAGACAGTCGGATTATTCAAAAAACAAAAAATGAATACACGGATAGTCTAAAAGTATTTCTAACTTCTAAATATAAATTTCTTTTTAGTAGCACCTAATACTACATACATATTTCACTGCGTTAAAAAGGATAAGATTAATTTTCCATGATGAATGATTCTTATCACATTTACTTCAAAGGAGAAATTCTTTTCAAGAATTTAAGTAAAGATGAATTTGAATTTGTTTGGGGAAAACTTTATACATCTTATATAAATGCCCTAAATAAAGAGCTAACCTACGAATTAATTAGCGAAAGCAATATTATGGAGCCGGCCTTTAACCTTGAGCCATCTTACTAAATCAAGGACTAATTCCTAGATTATGAATAAAACAAGAAAAGCTGTCTCTCTTTTATATTGAGGTACTCTTTCTCTTCTTTAGTTATATCTAAAGCAATTTTATTTGCCTCAATTTCGACATTCGAACTATAAGTTTCAAAGTTTTCCTCTCTTTTAAATAGGGCAACGATGCCAATATCTGTTATGAACCAAATAAAATGATCAGTTTCTCCAATTGGCTCCTCTTTTAAAGAGTCAATAATCAAATCACAGGTTGAGTCCACTTAATTATTCTGAGAGAGATTTTAATTGCCCCCGTTGCAATACCTTACAGCCTCAGAATTGGTACCACCATCTTCAATAATTTCTGCAACACATTTATTAAAAAGTTTAGACTCTTTTTTTACTGAACAGAATCCAAAAGCGATTGCAGCTAAAGCTATTGCAGATACGAAACTAGAACCAAGTTGTATAAAACCATAAGCAAACATAACGTTTTTCTTTCTAGAACATTTTTTTGAATCCTTTTTTTCTTCTGTCATTTAAAATTTTTTAACTTAATAAACCCTATTTGATTAGCTTTGGGTTTGAGAAATATTTGCATAGAGAAAACCGAATTAAACAATTTTTACTCAGCTATGACAAAAATTAAAAATTTCAAGTTTTGATTGATTTTTCTTCACTTTAATATTCAATTTGATACATGATGAAGAAAAAACTTTTTAAATTGTTTATCAACATGAGCTTCTGGTACAGAAAATTTATCTTTTTTAAAAAGTAATGATCCCACTGTTATAACAAGAGATTATGTAACTTTTTAAACTATATTTTATTTTTTTTGATGAAGTATTAATACTTAAAAATTTTTCCAGAAAAGCTTGTTTTGATAATGCTCCCGAAGAGTTATCCACTTTTTAAGCGTTTTTCAACAGGGTTTTCCACAATATGTTGATTAAATTTGAATTTCTATGTGCAAAATAAAATATTATCTTCTTTTAAGAAAAACTATCCACAAATTTTTTTTTTGATCACTATGATTTCGAATGTCTTTAAATTAATTTTAGAACGAATCTTATGAATCTAAATAAGACAAAAAAGGATTTTAATTTCGAAATCAGAAAAGAGTTGGAAAAATCTAAGCTCAAAGTTCTTACTCATGAAAATGATTTTTTAGTTAAAAACCTCAAAAAGGCTGGATGATTTATTAAGCTAAAAAATTTTTTTATAGGTCTAAATAATGATTTCTTGAATTATCATCCAAAATATTTTTAATTTATCAAATATAAAATTTCTATTAAATATACATTTGAATATTCCAGATACTAAACGTATAAAGAAAATCCTAGTTATATTAATCAAATCTCAATAAGAGATCTGATCAGAAATATAAACGAAAAATTCCTATTTTTTTTTAATTATATAAACAATTATTTTCCCTGTGTTCGAATTATTGTTTCTTTCAAAAGATGAATACCCAAGAACTTAAAGTCAGTTATAAAAAGCTTTTAAATAAAGCTGCTCAAGCTAACGGTCGTAAAGAAACTGTTTCTTACTTAAACCGTGCTGCTAAAATCAAGTCAAAACTTTACTCGACTTTTAAAGTAAATTGCTTTAGATGTAATGGAGCAGGTTTTCTAAGAATTTCATTAGATGAAACTAAAACCTGTTTATCTTGTTACGGTAAGGGATTCTTAATAAAAGAAAATCATAAGGTTTAAAAATTTTATTCTTCATGAAAGATCTCATTCAAGCCCACAAAAAATTAATTAAAGCAGTAAAGGAGCAAATGGGATTTTCTGATTATGGGATGTATTGGTTGGCTTTCATGGAAGGGGGTCTTACTATATGGCTGCTGGATAAAATATTTTTCCACTGGTTAAAGTTTTAATTTTTATTTAGGTCAAAAAAATTTCTACAGGTATTAAATAAGTTAATTTATCGAAATCATTTGAAAAGTTGTAGTATGGGAAAAAACTAATATGCAATTACTCGGATTGATTCTTCTTCTAGCTAGTAGCTGGTATTTATGGAAATTAACATCAAACTTTCTTGATGAACCAACAAAAAAAGAACTGACTAATAGTTTAAATAACCTCAAAAATAAATTCTCTGAGGGAAAACAAAATTTCTCTAAAGCGAAAATAAGTGAAGCTTGGGAAAAATACAAAGAAGAAGGTGGTGCCTTATCTAATAAAGAAAAAAGCTAGTGGACTTTTTTATTATTACGAGTCTTACTAAAGATATTTCTAGTATTGATCTAATTGGTATTTTGTTTGGTCATTTAATTTTTGGTGTTGCATTGACACAGCTTTTAGATTGGACGTGGTTAAAGAACCTTATGAGTGAAGAAGATAAAACAAGGATGCTTAAAAGTTATACATGGAAAGACTTATTAGTAGATGGAGCAATTGTTACTGTAGTTCTAGGAATAATCTTTTTAATAATTAGCATTTTTCTATAAATGAACTTAACTTACATCCTTTTAGTTTTTTTAATGATATCAATTGTGATTTTCACTCAAATAATCAATTCCTCCGATAAATCAAAATAAATGAACGAAGTAGCTAGCAACTCCTCAACTGGGTGGTACTTAATCGCTTTGGTAAGCACTTTATCTTTTTTAGCTTTAATTTACTTCGGCCAAAAAAGATAGCTTGAATTTTGAAAGATTATTTAAATTCATAAAAAAAGCTCTACAACTTCATGAGATGCAGAGCTTTTAATTATTTATTAAGTAACTGATTTATATAAATCTGTTGATTATAAAACCTTTTTTCTTAATCAAAGAAAAAGAGACCGATGAATGTGATGAAGATACTGAATTCACGGCCCCTTTGAAAACCGCATTTTTCGGTAGATACGACAATGAATCACCTCCTTTACTAATGTTTTTCCTAAGTTAACTAAAAGAATGAAACAAGGAAAGAAATTCGTTAAAAATTTAAAAGTTTTTTAACAAATTAACAATATAAATCTCTTAAAAATAAAAATATAGATATTACCAAGGCAAAATTTCTCCGTTAGCATGCCAAAACGTACCCGAGTTATTTTTATTTAAAGAATCAATACGTTTTAAAAGGCCATTTGCTGATTCTTCAGGACTAATTCCATTTCTTGTAAAGCCAGTCATTCTTGTCCTAACTAAACCAGGATGCAAAATAGCTACATAAATATCTTCTCTTGATAAGTCTATGGAAAGTGATTTTGCTGCCATTGACAAGGCGACCTTAGACATCCTGTAACCATAAGAACTTCCAGATGAATTATCTTCAATAGATCCCATTCTACTTGTGATAAAAGCAACTTTAGAAGATCTTTTTAAAAGGTGTTTAAGTGATTGGGTCATACATATTGGGCTCAATGCATTAACTTCAAATTGATGCAAAATGCTTTTCTTATCTAAGTTTTCGAAGGAATTAAATTCATAAATTCCTGCATTATGAATTAAGCAATCTAAATTAACTCCAGATAGTTTTTCACACAAATTTGTTATCGATTCATCAGAAGAAATTTCTATATTCTCTTCGATTCTCACTCCCAAATCTCGAAGCTCTTTTGAAGCTTTCCTACACGTTGCAATTACATTATCTCCCCGCTTATGAATTTGCTTACATAGTTCTAATCCGATACCCCTATTTGATCCTGTAATTAGATAAGTCGACATCTCTAAACTAAAAAATAAAAAATTAATCTAAATCCAAATATAAAAGAAAACTAACTAGAAAAAGAAAAAATTTATATAATTCCTTATTAGATTTTTTAAGGTTATGATGGATTATGAAATTTAAAAGATTTTAAAAAAGAAAGCAAAGATATTTTTATCATCAAAATTTAATGTATGGAAATTTTCAATCAAGAATTTATACAAGAGATTATTAGGTTAACGTGGAGAAATCCTGCTTTCATGGCTGTAGCTATCGCGTTAGTTTGGCTTATCCCACAATTATTTATCAGGAAAATAATGGCAAAAAAATATGAAAGAAGAAAAATAGAAATTCAGAAAAATAAAATTCAGAAGCTTTACCCAACTAATACTCCTAAATAAGATTTTTATTAATCGGATGAACTAATTAATCAAAAAAAATACTTTTTGCAACTAAGTAAAATATGACATACAAAATAATTAGAATTGATGGGAAAGAAGACGAATTAACAGCTCAAAGTTTTGATAAGTATTCAGATGCTTACGATTTGTTAGAGGCACTATATGGAGATTTATGTTGTTCAGATGCTGATTATGGAGACATAACCTATTACGATATTGTGGAAAATAATTTAAAAAATATTAATAGAGAATAATAAATGGGCTCCCTCCCAAGAAGATAATTTAGGGGTAATAACTAGTGTATATGAATTCATTAAAGAAGAACTTTCAGAACTTCAAAAAAAAACTGGATGTCCCGATTCATTCATTTATGATTTTATTGGAAAAATTCAGAATGAATGGCATCCTGAATCTTGCCACTCCATAGTTAGAAATAAAAAAAGGAAAAATTAGAAAATATTAAATTTTCAACGCATATTTATAAAATTTCTCTAATATAATTTGAATTTAAAAATATTAAATCATGCTTATTAGAATACTAGGAATCATACTTATCCTTGGTACGATTGCATATTATGGTTTAGTGTTAACTGGGCAAAGCAACCTTTAGTTTTTTAAGTTTCAAAAATTTCTCATGAAATGGCCTCCTACTTTGTGTTGGACAGCACCAAAAACAATTAATGGTAATAGGCATTTTCAAGTTAAAGCTTATGGTGGGAAAAATGAAGATAGATGGGTTGATATTTTTCCTACCAAAAATAAGAAAGATATTAAAAGAATCTCATGGGCAAAACTAAAATCAGAATGGACTACTGGATGGTTAAGGCTCCCAAAAGATAAAGATTAATTTGTCTATGTAAACAAATATTATTAACAAGAAAACTGTAAAAAATAATACCTAACTCAAGAAAAATAACTTCTAAAATTTTTTAAATTGCTGTTTAATATGAAGTCAGAACCGAAGAAAAAACTCCCTAATAAAAAAGTTATAAGTTCAGCAAAATTTGAGGCTAAAGAACAATTCACAAAATCTGCATTAGAAAATTTAAAAACAGAAAATGAAAGACTTTTTAATTCACTCAAAAAATCTGGGGAGATTAAAGAATCAAAAAGAAAATAGACTTACAGTGTTTAAAAAATTTTATTATTATAGAAATTTATAGATTGAGAAATGATTGAAAAAATCTCTCTAGCAAATTCTCACCTACCTCAACTTATTGGATTTGTTCTAATGTCAATTGGATACACATTAGGCAATAAATTCTACCTTCCTGAAATAAAACAAAAATAATAATTTCTAGATACTAAAAATATTTTTAAATAAATAACATTGAAAATATATTCCTTATAAAAATTTTTCAATATTTATCTGATTTATAGTAATAACTTTAAAGTTAATTCTGTAATTCAATTAAGACTAGTCCTGGGATATTACTGACACATAAATGTAACAGTAAAGTACTTAAAAATGTGAAATCCAAAGAAAAAGTAAGAATTCATACTATTTTTTTTTAAATATGTTACATTCTTTAATAATTCAAGTTAAGGTTTCCTCTGTCAAAAAGCAGAAATGAGGAAATGTTTGATGTATACAAATGTCATTTACTCTTTGGCTTACTAATTGATCACACATGAAATCTAAAAATGGATGCACTTACTAGTTTTATAGTTGTTATCATCGCAATTACAATTCAATTTTCTTTATATGCCATCAAAAGGTTACAGGAACCTTTAGAACCAAATTATTTGATAGATCAAAATTCTAAAGAAAATAAAAACTACATGGGTAAATTTTGGAAAAATGCCGAAATAACAAATGGGAGATTAGCTATGATTGGTTTTTTAGCTTTGATAGTAAACTACGGTTTTTTTGGGTGGATAATACCTGGTTTTATTTAAACTATCAATACATTAAGGTCTTAAAGAAAAAAAAATCTCTCGTTCAAAACAAACTCTCCTTTTAAAAAAAAAATTTTTATTATAAGTAAAAAAAGCAATTGAGTAATTCTGATTTTGATAAAAATGGATTGGATATCTATGGAATACATTGGCTTCAATATGCTGCTTTTGCTGTCTCTGGTTTTGCTATATTTACAACCTGGGCATTTTTTTATGATGAAAGATTTCACAACTTTGTAATGAATATTTTCAGGGTTATTAACTGCAGTGGGTTCAACTGTAATGGAGCATTTTAAAATTCTATGGCTAATCCAGATCAAAAAACAATATTAATTGATAATGCTTTTGAGGAAATAAAAAACATTTGTATAAATCTTCAAAAAGATACTGATGCTTCGAATTCAGAACTTAAAAGTTTACTAAAACTAATTATTAATGAATGGGAAGAAAAAGAAGAACAAAAAACTGGTTTTGGATTCAGGTAAAGTTAGCCATTATCTAATAGAGAGAATATGGCCTTAAATCATTTTAATATGAACAGATTTTTTACTTTTAAAATTAAATATTTATAATTTACATTTTTTAGAAAGAAATTAAAAAGGAATGAATCTCAAATAGAAGATTCATTCCAGATTTAGCATTAGTTTTATCTAGATTTTAATTTTATAATTTAACTCCTCTGGTGGACTGTCAATCATTTGATCCCTCCTATTCAACAAGTTAAACCTACGCCTTACTTATTAAGAAAGTAAATCAGTAAAAATGCTGATTTATTATTTTCTAAAATGTTTGAATTAAAGATGCCAATTCTGGTGCATCTAATAAAAGTGCAAAAAATGTAAGCACAACTAATAAAAATATTGAAAAGTAGAATTGAATCATGCTTTAAAATTACTTAAAAAGAATTTTTTAAGTTGTATAAAATAATGCTTTGTTTATATAAATATCTCTACCTAGAGAAGTTGAATTAGAGAATAATTAAGATGCTTCAGGGGAAAATATCGTCCTATTTTTTTTCCAATACTCACAGCCTTTAAGTAAATGATCACCCTGTGGTATGCGTTTTTTGTATTTTGGACAGATCAAGATAGTAGCAAAAGTTTCTGTAGTGCTGTAGCGAAAGTGATTGCAAGTAATACAAATCTTTGTTCGTTTTCGTTTTAGGGTAGATTCTTTTAGATATTCCCATTTTGACGGATTTACCATGATCATGCTTACTGGAATTTATTAGTAACAATTTGCCAACCTCCTGAAATTAATTCATTCCATGTTTCACAAGCACACTCAATAGAATGAAGTCTTGAATTTTTAATTTGGGCTGGTTCACCTAATTCATTTGCATAGAAAAGATGAGTATATACTTGTAATTTATTAGATACAGATTTCTTATAACTCTCAAAAAAAATTAATAAACCACTTTTTTTGTTAAACAACCAGCCAGTTGGGGGGTCAATAAGGCTGCCACGATAAAAATAAGTCCGAACATTAGCTACTCCTGAAGACATGAAGACAATACAGTTGTACTAATAATATAAATGTACTACTCGTAGACGTCAAGTATTCCTCTAGTAATTATTTAAATACTAAAATTACTTTCCAGAAATAATCAGCCGTAAACTTCTTATTTGGTAATAGTGAATACAAGTAACTCCTTGAAAAGGAAAATATCATTTAAAGAGTATATTCGGAAGAATTCAATGTATCGAAATCCCTTCTATTTAGGATGGAACAAAGGTTGGTCTTTTTTATTTTTTTTAGAGGGTGGCATTGCAAAAATTGAAGCAAAAGGTTTTGGTATTTCTATTACAACAAAAATTGAGAAAGGAGAATCACCCCTAGAATCTGCGGATAGATTAGTCTCGAAAGAGCAAAGGATTAGAAAATCAAGATATTATTCTTGGGTTAAATCTATTAATGAAAAAACAATAAATTAAGCAATCCTTCAATTACTAAAGTAATTTGTTGACAATCAATTTAAAATAGAAATTAATTATTTATTTTTCGTGTCCAATAAATTTTATGAATGGTGGAAAAACCATAGAAAAGTTGTAACCTATGGAGCTTTTATCATCTTGTTTGGTTTTTATTTATCTCCTGTTATCAAAGAAGCGAAATACAAAAACCTATGTATTAAGTACTCTACTAAAGGAGCTTTAACTAAATTTAATAAGGACGATATAGGAGAAACTTTACTAGAGGAAACAGCTTTGAACATTGATGAACTAGCAAAGATTGAAGGTTATAAGAACTGTATTAATTAAAAATTTCGAAAAAAATACGCTGAGTTGTTAAATGATTAAAGCCATATTTAAGCTTATTTTATTAATATTATTGATTGGATTTATATCAATAAGTCCAAAAACAAGATATTTGGCTGGTATAACTCTAAAAGAAATTTCTTCATTTCTTTTATGGACTGTAAAATATGAAGATAGAGAAAAATTGATCATAGATAAACCAAGTTGGATACCTGGTCAAAAACTTAATCCATCATATTAAATGAAGACTTATTTAGAAGAACGAATTGAATGGTATGACGATAATTATAGAAATGGTAATGCTTTAATCTCTGATAAGCAGTTCGACCAACTTGAAAAAAATTTATTAAGAACAAACCCTAATTGTGATTACTTTAAAAAGAAAAATAAACTAGTTTTACCTTCATTAAAAAAGGATTCAATAGATGAATTTTTGAAAGGATTATTAGCAGATACCAGATTATTAATTGAACCGAAAATTGATGGTTGTGCTGTTGCTTTGCAATATAGGGACGGCACCTTGGAGAAAGCAATTTCAAGAAAAGGGGCAGACGTTACTAGTAAACTTATTAAAGTCCAAGACATTCCCAATAATCTCCCTTTACGAGGAGTTCTACAAGTAAGAGGTGAATTATACGCACCCAACCAAAGTCCAAATATCTCCCAGAGAATCGCTTCTGGATTTCTAAGAGCTAAAGAAGGATTTTCTGAAAGCCTTAGCTTCTGCGCATTTCAAATACTTAATTCAACACTTAACCAATATGAGTCCAAAAAGAGTCTTTCAAAGCTTGGCTTCACGATCCCTCAGGATATTTCATGCAACTTTACGAGCCAAGTTGAAGTATTCAGAAAGCAATGGCTAGAAGGGAAGCTTTTTAGTAAATATCCAACAGATGGAATAGTAGTAAAAATAAATTCTAGAAAATTACAATTGATTAGAGAAAAATCAAATTTAGATTATCCTTATTGGCAAGTAGCAATAAAACGTTAATGGAATTAATACACCAGATTTTTCCTACTTGGCATATTTACTTGGATATGTTTTTGGTAGGCTTTGCAACTTACGGTTTTCTGAGAATTAAGAAAAAATAAATACTAAATAAAGTTTTTAAATCATCTTTGGTCCTTAAGCATGGATTTAAGTTGTTCGCTATCTAATTGTTCAAGATAACTTCTCATTGCCAACCAAGATCTTCTGCTTTCTAACTTTCCACTTTGCTTAAATAAATTTGCGGAAACTTGATCTATTAATTCTTTATGGGTCATATTTATATCCTTCATCAAGTTCAATGACAACACCATTAAAAAATTCTGCTAATAATTTTGATGGGTCTTGTATAGATATCTTTCTATCTGCTTTTGATAGTTTCTTTTTGATTGGATTTAAGTTAGTCATACTGATTCAGGTAATTCAAGTTCTTCAAAAGTCCAACCTTCTAATTGAAGGTCATGCCATTTATCCCAAGCATTATCCAAATACATTTGAGTGGATGATTTAATTGCCATTGGCTCACCAAGATCATTTGCATAATAAGTATGAGCAAAAATTCTCATACTATTTCTTGGAGATTTTTTATTCCTCGTAAATAAAATTAATCTGCTGCGGTCTGGGCTAAGCAACCAACCACTTGGGGACTCATTACGATAACCGTAAGAAAAATTAGTCCAAACATTAGCTCCTCCTAAAGTCATTACTTAGTAATACATGTGTACTATTAATATAAATACATTGGTAATGGATCGTCAAGTATTTTGGCAGTCAAATTGTTTATATTAATCGAGAATAAAAACAGCTCAATTATTCCAAAAAAATAAAATACCCACCAAAAGCCTGTTTTAGCAAGCATTTTGATAGGTAACACCGGATCCCCGTCAGTTCTCTGCTGCATCGACCTGGAAATGCCAGAAGAGGATTCAAAGTGGGCTTTCGTTTCCGATTACAAGATCGGTTTACTACCGCATCACGACAGTCTCCTCATGTCGAAAGAGAGTCAGATCAGAGCACATAAAGAAGAACTTAACCAAAGATCCAGTAATGTAACTCTAACTTATTTTTTTATGCATTTGGAGATGGCCAAATGTCTCTTACCATAGTTAATAAAATTTGAGCTTCATCATATCTTTCTGAATGCGTTTTACCATTTAATAAAAATGTGATGTGAGCCATTTTTCTTCCCAGAATTTCGCGAGATTTGCCATAACAATGAATATTAGAATCCTCAATTTCAGATAACATTTTAATTCTGGTTTCCATTGAGATTGGGAAATTCTTTTTTAACCCCAGAAGATTTATCATAATTGCACCTTCACAATTCATTTTAATTTCAGGTGGCATTATCCCAGAAGAAATGCAAACATATTGATCAAACTGACTTGAAGTGCAAGCTTCAATAGAGAAATGAGCTGAGTTATGTGTTCTAGGAGCTATTTCATTAATTAAAAGACCATTATCTCCATAGAAGAATTCAATAGCTAAAACTCCAACGTAATTAAGTTCATTGACTATTGAAGAGAAAATATTTATTGCAAATAAGTTCAAATCATATTCATTTGTTCCAGGTGCAAGAACCCAATCACAAACATGGTTTGATTGGAATGTCTCAACGATTGGAAAGAATCTTATCTTACCGGTCCTATCTCTCGAACCAACAAGAGCCAGTTCTTTTTCATACTCTATCCATTCTTCTATTAACCATTCATTAGAACTATTCTCTGTTAAAAAAGAATCTAAATCTTCTTTTGTCTTTATTTTTCTGTTCCCTTTGCCGTCATATCCACCTTTATTTGATTTTGCCATTAGAGGAAAAGTCCAATTATTGATTTCCTCATCCGAGAGATTTATAAAATCTTCAATACTTATCCATTTTGGGCAGGGAATATTCATTCTTTCTATTAATTTTTTTTGAGAAAACCTATCTACTAATGGCTTAATTGCATTAAGGCTTGGAACAAAAATATCTTTATTGTCAATTAAATTTAATTTATCAATTTTTATCCATTCATTTTCAAAAATTATTTTTTCACACTCATTAATTAATGATTTATTACCTCTTATCTTTAAAGGATCAGCTTCAATGACATGATCTGCTTTTAAACCAGCAGGATCATCACAAGATTTTGTTTGCACACATACTTCTAGATCTCTTTTTTTTGCTGCCTCGGTTAACATCAAAGCCAGTTGACCACCTCCAATTATTCCTAGGGAATAATTTTTCTTAATATCGTTTATATTTTTTTTAAAACTCATAGCATGATTTTATTACCATTTCTAATTCTTAACAACTGAATTTTTAAGGATCTAGAGCTTAGATTTTGCTAATATATAAAGTATTTAATCCCAAATATTTATAAATTTTAACTAGGTAATCAATTGTGAATAAGAGAAAAATAGTAGTCCCATTAGGTGATAAGTCATACGAAGTAACTCTAGAAGCAGGGATACTGAATAATATCAGCGAAGAACTCTTAAAAATTGGAATAACAAAGAAAAGAAAAATACTTGTGATTTCAAATGAAGAAATATCAAATTTGTATGGAAAAAAATTTTTAAATAATTTAAAAGATAATAAGTTTCAAGCCAAAATGTTCCTTATCAGGGCTGGAGAATCATATAAAAACTTAAAAACCTTGAGTGAAATATATGATGTAGCATTTGAATTTGGCTTAGATAGAAATTCAATAATTATTGCCCTTGGAGGAGGAATTGTTGGAGATGTAAGTGGTTTTGCTGCTGCGACTTGGCTAAGAGGTATCGAATATATTCAGATTCCAACAACATTACTATCAATGGTTGATTCATCTGTAGGAGGAAAAACAGGAGTAAATCATCCAAAAGGTAAGAATTTAATTGGAGCTTTCAATCAACCTAAAGCAGTTTTTATTGATCCAGAAACTTTAAAAAGTTTGCCCAAAAGAGAATTTAGTGCAGGCATGGCCGAAGTAATAAAATACGGAGTAATAAGAGATAAAGAACTTTTCGAATACTTAGAAATTGAAAAAAACAAAAATGAACTTATAAATCTCAAAAATGAATATCTAATTAAAATAATTAATAGTTCAATTAAAACAAAGTCTCATGTTGTTTCTCAAGACGAACATGAAAATGGTGTTAGAGCAATATTGAATTATGGTCATTCTTTTGGTCACGTTATTGAAAATTTATGTGGATACGGCAAATTTCTGCATGGTGAGGCAATATCAATTGGTATGAATATTGCGGGGGAAATAGCAATTGAAAAAGGGTTATGGTCTAAAGAAGAATTAGAGAGACAGAAGAATCTTTTGAAGAGTTACGATCTACCTACCGAGATCCCCAAAATAAATAAAGAAGACGTTCTAACAATACTTATGGGCGATAAAAAAGTTCGTGATGGCAAAATGAGATTTATATTACCGAAAGAAATTGGTGCTGTTGATATATATGATGACGTAGAAGATTCATTATTTTTAAAGTTTTTTTCTTAACGCAAACAGTTTGAATTTATATTCATTTTCTTCTCATTAAACTTTTTAAAAACAAACCACTTAAAATCACCCAAACAAACAGGATCTACGAGTCTAAGTAATGCCTCTCTTCTTAAAAGAGCATTTGATAAATTCGCCTTAAATTCTTTCTGAATCCCATAAAGTCTTTCTGCCAATCCAAGCGCCAACAAAGCCTCTCCTTGTTTAATTATTCCATCAGTATTAAATCCAAGAGTCTCAGCATCATTAATTAAAGTTTCTATGCACACATGAGATGTTAAATCGCAATTTCCAGGAGAATCTAGGACATTATTCTTCATTTTTTGATTTTCATAAGAAACTACCGTCCCATCAGAATTCTTAGAGTTATAGTATTTTTTAGCTTCTTTAGCGTAATCAATTATCAATAAAATACCATTATTAATTTTTTGATAAATAGCTTCTAACCATTTTGAGTTATCTAAATGCCATTCTGTCGTCCATCCTTCGAGAGCATCTTCAGGCGGAATAGTGATTCCCAACTCACTTTTAGCAATTTCAATACTTTTTCTCAATTCACTAGTAATTGGCATTTCATCAAAATATAATTTATGAGATTTTTTGTCTATAGAAACTGCTTGTCGTAGTAATTTTCCTTTTGAGAAGGTTATTCTCTCTACTGGCAAAGCATCCAAAACCTCATTTGCAAGAACTATTCCATTTATATTATTTTCCTCTACTTCTTCCAAACGTTTCCATAAAATATCAATGCCTAAGTTTAAAAATTCTTCCAATTTATTTTTTTGTTTTTCTATCATCCCTTCATTAGGCTCAATAATTACAAAAGAAATTCCTTCCAAAAAA
>CABYTO010000011.1 GCA_902521995.1 uncultured Prochlorococcus sp.
TATTCTTTAAAATTATTTTTTAAAGCATTTTCAAAAGTTAGAATTTCTTTTATTTTAAAATTTTTTGAAAATTGAAATTGATTCAAAAAACTATTAATTTTTTCTTGAATTATGAAATATTCATCATTAGCGGAAATTTTTATATTTTCATTCCATATCTCCCCTTCGTAATTTAAAGGAATAATTAAAATTATATTTTCAGAAAAAATATGTTTATAAATTAAGCATATATAGTCCAGTAATTTATTTATATTAGAAAATGATTTTAAATAATATGCTAAAGAAGATGCAATTTCAGCAAATTTATATTTATTTTTTAAAGTTACTGTAGGTTGATTTTCTAAAAAATTTTGGATAAATTTGTTCGAAAAATTTTTTTCTTTTTGATTATTTTTCAAAACAAATCTATTAGATAAATATGTTTTAACATTAAATTTAAATTTTTAAAAAAAATTAATAAAATATTTATTTATCTGCAAGCATAGCCTCAACAAATTCATAACTGTTAAATGGTCTCAAATCTTTTATACCTTCTCCAGCTCCAATAAATCTAATAGGTAAATTTACTTCTTCAGAAACAGCTAAAGAGACTCCTCCTCTTGACGTGCCATCTAATTTAGTAATAATTGCTCCACTTAAATCTGCTGATTTAGCGAAACTTTTTGCTTGCTTTAAGCCATTTTGACCTTGACTTGCATCTAAAACTAATAATGATTCAATAATTGCATCTGGGACCTTCTTATCAATAATTTTTTTTATTTTTGATAATTCATCCATCAAATTGTTCTTTGTTTGCAATCTTCCTGCTGTATCAACAAGTAATAACTCAATATTTCTTTTTTTTGCAGAATTAATTGCATCAAAAACTACAGCAGCTGGATCAGCATTTTTTGATTGATTAGATATAACATCAACATTACTTCTATCTCCCCACACTTTAAGTTGTTCTACTGCAGCCGCTCTAAAAGTATCAGCCGCAGCTATTAAAGTTGTATAATTACTTTTTGATGACAAATATGCTAATTTTCCTAATGTAGTAGTTTTACCAACACCATTAACTCCGACTAGTAACCAGATATTTAACTTACCCTTTTTGGGAACTAAAATATCAGTGCCCGAATTTTTTATTGGTTTATCAATAATTAATTTTAATTCCTTCTTCAAGAATTTTATTCCTGCTTCTCCACCCACTACTTCCTCATTTAATTTTGTTCTAAGAGAACTTATAACTTTATCGGTTGAATCAATCCCTACATCAGCTCTTATCAATAAAGTCTCTAAATCATCGAGAGATTCAGGAGTAAGAGGATCATCGCCCAATTTATCCAATAATTCAGTAACAAATCCTTTTCGGGTTTCTTCTAATCCTCTTCGTAATTTAGTTAACCAATCAATTTCATCAATCGATATTTGATTTATTTTTTTTCCTTGAGCAGCTAATACCATTGCAGACCAAGTAAAATTATCATCAAATTCTCCTAATTCAGGTTCAGCAATAGTTTTAGAAAGCTCAGGAATATTTTCGTTATTAGGTTTCTCAATCAATTCTTGCTTTTGCTCTTCCTGCTTCTGTAATTCTTGCTTTTGCTCTTCCTGCTTCTGTAATTCTTGCTTTTGCTCTTCCTGTCGTTTTTTTAAAAGTGCGTAGGCTTGTGAAGCCCACTCACGAGAATTATCGGAATCAGTATTAGTCATTATTATCTATAATTCGTAATTAAATTTTTAAAATACTATTTATTTATATCAAATAATCAAGGCAATTAAATTGTTTGTAATCTCCTTAAAACTCCATTAATAAATTTTCTTCCTTGCAAGTCACTATATTTATTAGCTAAATTTACAGCCTCATCACAAGCAACAGCAATAGGAGTGTTCAAAAAATTGATATCAACATAAGCTAGACGTAAAATATCCCTATCAATTCTTGGTAATCTTTTTAATCTCCAGCCTTCCATTACTTTATCAATATCAGAATCAATACTTTTAAGGTTATTAACTATATTACAAATCCTATGATTCACATCCTCTCTAATATCAATTTGACTACTAGAAATAATTAATTTTGGAAAGTCTAGAGTTATTGAAAGTGTATTCATTACATTTTCAATGTTTTTTAGAGATTTTTTTAACTCATCTCGAATGTCTGAATAAGAAGAATCAACACCTTCGCGCAATTCACTATCTAATATTTTTTGTGAAGCATTTTCTAACTCTGACTCGCAATTATCTAATTCCTCTCTGCAATGGTTTATTAGAGAATCTAAAGCAGATTCAAAAATTTCCTCTATCTGAAATTTATTAAGTTTAAAATCACCTTTATCTTTTATAAGGCCAAGAGAAATTAATGATAATTCTCTAGAAACTGATCTATTATGCATTAATTAAGAAGAAGTATTAGTAGAAGCTCTTAATTGAGAAAACAATTTTGAAAATGTTGGATTAGTATTGTTATTCTTCTCATCTGGATTAACTATCCCCGCTGAAATTATTGTTCTAAAAGCATCTTCAACAGAAATATTCAAATCTTTAACAGAAGACTCGGGAACTAATGTGTACCACCCAGTAGTTGGGTTTGGTGCTGTAGGTATAAAAACACTAAGTAACTTTTCTTCCAATTCTGGCTGTAGAGAAGGTCCTACATCTCCAGTTACAAAGCCTACACTATATAGTCCCTCACGAGGATATTCAACTAAAACAACTCTTCTAAATCTATTAGATTTATTACTTAAAAAAGTCTCGAGCAATTGTTTTAAAGTTTTATAAACCGCTCCAGCTACAGGAATTTTTGATAAAGTACCCTCTCCAAATTCTAATAACCATCTTCCTACGAAATTTCTTGCCATTAAACCTATCAGCAAAATAGCTAATAAAGGAACAGTTAAACCTAATGTAAGGTTTATTAAATCTTGTAATAAAGGATTTAAAGTAATAAAAGGATTAAGTTGCTTTGGAACTGAAGTAACTAACGTTAAAACAAATTTACTAACCAAAGATGACAGCCAGATTGTTGTTGCTAAGGGTATTACAACTAATAACCCGGCTATAAGATCATTTTTTAGATCTTGTTGAAGCCTAGATCCTAAATTTGAATCTTGATTTTGATTAGATTCAACCAAAATAACGTCTCTAACTATATTAACTTTACTAATAATTTAACCGTTTTTAATGAGTTAGGATATATTTTTTTTAAATATATCAATTTTATTTATAAGTTTATTCTTTAAAAAAGCTTTTAAAAGAAATGCTATAAAAAAGAAAGAAATGATTGATACAATTCAAAATAAAAAAGAAATAAGTAAAAAATTAAAAGAAAAGGCTATTCTTGAAGGTTTTACAATTGCTGGAATAGCTTCAATACCAGGTAGTTCGCGAATAAAATTAAGAACTAATGCATTGGAAAGATGGCTATCAAATAAACACCATGCTGAAATGAAATGGATGGAAGCAGAAAAAAGAAAAAATATAGGTTCACTTTTTGAAGATGCAAAAAGTATTCTAAGCGTTGGGTTTAGTTATATTAATTCAGAAAACAACAAGAATAATTTCCTTAAGGTAGCTAAATTTAGCCAAGGAGAAGATTATCACAAAGTTATTCACAAAAAATTAAAGAATATTGGTAAATGGATCAACCTAGAAATTCCTGATTGCAAATGGAAAATATGTGTTGATACTTCTCCGCTTCTTGAAAAAGCATGGGCAGAAGAGTCAGGGATTGGCTGGATAGGTAAAAATAGTAATTTAATAAGCAAAAAAAATGGTTCTTGGGTTACTTTGGGTTTTATGGTCCTTACAAAAGATTTAATGCCAGATAAACCTCATGAGTCACTTTGCGGAAAGTGTGATATTTGTATTGAAAGTTGTCCCACAAAGGCAATAGTAGAACCATTTGTAATACAGTCAGATCTATGTATTGCATATCACACAATAGAGAACAGAGAAAAAACTATTCCAAAGAAAATAGAACAAAACTTAGAAGGCTGGGTTGCGGGATGTGATATTTGTCAAGATGTATGCCCTTGGAATAAGTCAGTACCATATAACAATAATTTTGAAACTACACCAAAAAAATGGATTAAAGATCTTGATGTTAAGTCATTAAATTGGGACGATAAAACTTGGAAAGAAAATCTTAAAGGAACTACATTAAAAAGAATTAAACCATGGATGTGGAAAAGAAACATAAAAGCAAATATAAATAATAAAAAAATTAAAGTATGAAAAATTTTTTAAAAAAAATAATATTTATCTCCTTGATCAGTTTTTACTTTCTTCAAACAGAAAAAGTTCAAGCGATAATTCCTTACTATCATTTTCCAAGTATAAAAAATTTAGAAAAGCAAAGTTTATATATTGGCAAAAATGCATATCAACTACTTTATTTTGGACAATATGAAGACAGTCTCAATTTAGCCAAATTAGCTATAAAAATAAATCCAAAAAATGAAAAACTTTGGTTAATTTTAGCTGAAGCACAAATAGCTAACAAACAATATAAAAACGCATTAAATTCTCTAGATAAAGCAGAAAAGATCAATTCAAATATTAGCGAAATATATTTTGCTAAAAGTAATATTTACTTAAAAATTTCCCAACTAACAAATGCAAAGAGCGCTTTAGAAAAAGGATTAAAGATAGAACCTAATAACCACAAAGCTATTTTTCAATTAGGAAATATTTTTTTAATGGAAAAAAATTACTTAGAAGCTATCAACTTGTTTGAGAAATCTATAAAGATTAAGCCTGATTTTTGGCAAGCAATAAATAATAAAGGTTTAGCTTATTTCGAGACAAACAATATAAATCTATCAATCGAACTTTTTCAAAGTGCAATCTCAATTCAGGAGAATGCCGAACCATTACTAGGTCTGGCATCGTGTGTAAGAATTAATGATACTAAATTAGCAATCCAGCTAGCAAAAAAAGCTTTGGCTAAAGATCCTAAATATGTCAATTATGATTATAGAAAAGAACAGTTATGGGGAGAAAAATTACAAGCCTCTACAGTAATTCTTTTACAAAATGAACAGCTTAAACAAGATGTAATAATGGCAAAATCCAAAATAATTGAATGATCTTAATTTTGAATACTGGTAAATCTTGTTTTACCTATTAATCTTAATTTAGTTAATCAATATTTTTTCAATTTTACGCTCTAATGGATAAGAAAAACTTTACTTCTATCTCACTTCAAGAAGAAATGCAACGTTCTTATTTGGAGTATGCAATGAGCGTAATAGTTGGACGTGCTCTACCCGATGCAAGAGACGGTCTTAAGCCTGTACAAAGAAGAATAATATTTGCAATGTACGAATTAGGCTTAACACCTGATAAACCATTTAGGAAGTGTGCAAGAGTTGTAGGGGATGTCCTAGGAAAGTATCATCCTCATGGAGATCAAGCAGTATATGATGCATTAGTAAGGCTAGTACAAAATTTTTCTACTAAATATCCTACTCTTGACGGCCATGGAAATTTTGGATCTGTAGATAATGATCCGCCAGCAGCAATGAGATATACTGAAACCAGATTATCCCCTATAGCTCATAAAGGATTTCTTGAAGAAATTGGATCAGAAACAGTAAGCTTTTCAAATAACTTTGACGGTTCTCAAAAAGAACCAGATGTCCTACCAGCCCAACTTCCTTTTTTATTGTTGAATGGCTCATCAGGTATTGCTGTTGGCATGGCAACAAACATCCCCCCTCACAACCTAGGGGAAATTATAGATGGTTTAATTGCTTTAATTAAAAATAAAGACATTAGCGATAAAAAACTTTCTAACATTATTAAAGGGCCTGATTTTCCTACAGGCGGGGAGTTGATTTACAGTCCAGCAATAGAGGAACTTTATGAAACGGGAAAAGGTTCTTTAACAATAAGAGGAGTTATAAATACGGAAGAAGTAAATTTAGGTAAAGGGAAACATAAAAAGAATGCACTAATTATTACTGAACTTCCATACCAAATTAATAAAGCAAGTTGGATTGAAAAACTAGCAGAACTTGTTAATTCAGGGAAAATTCATGGAATCTCTGATATCAGGGATGAGAGCGATAGAGATGGAATGAGAATTGTAATAGAGCTAAAAAAAGATTCTAATTCAGAAGTTGTTATTTCTAATTTATATAAAAAAACAACTCTCCAAACAAACTATGGTGCAATATTCTTAGCTTTAATTAAAGGCAAGCCTATTCAACTAAACCTAAAAAAATATCTCAATTATTTTCTTGAATTTAGAGAAGAAACGATTAGAAAAAGAACTTATTATTTTTTAAAAAATACTCTTGAAAAACTTGAAATATCAGCAGGTTTATCTAAAGCCACAAAAAACATAAAAAAAGTTGTCGCAATTATTGAAGAATCAGAAAATTCTGTGCAAGCTAGATCAAAATTAGTAGAAAATTTTTTGTTAAGTGAAAAACAGGCAAATTCAGTTTTGGATATGCCACTAAAAAAATTAACAAGTCTAGAAAAAAATCAAATTGATAACGATATAAAAATTTTAGAAGAAAAAAAGAATTATTTTCAAAAATTATTGAACGAAAGAGAATTATTACTTGAATTACTTATAGAAGAATTATTAATATTAAAGAAAAAATACGATGTTATACGTAAAACAAAAATAATTAAAAATATAAATCAAAATGAAGAACTAGAAACGCTTAACAATCAGATATTAGAAGACTTTATAAATAAAAAAACAAAATTATACATAGACAACAGGCTTTATTTAAAAAAGATGATTTTAGGTAATTACAAAAAATCATTTGAGGTTGTAAATAAAATCATAGATAATAAAAATATTAAAAAATTTATATGTAATATTGAAAAAAATATAAAATTAATTGGAATCGCAAATACGGGAAAAGTATTTAACATTGCTTGGGAATCAAATATTAATAAAGACTATAAATTAGATAATAAAATTCTTGGAAATATTCATCCTAGTGAAATAATAAATTTTCATGCAATAAAAAAAGAAACCAGAAATTATTTATGCATATTAAATTCAGATGGAAGATTTAAAAAAGTTTTATTTGATGAAGATATGATTAAAAGCAATAGATCTTTCACTATTACAAAATTAAAGAATAATTTAAAAACAATTGATTCATTTATTTCTAATGAAAGGAAAGATTTAATAATATTAACCTCGATAGGAAGAATTTTTAAATTTAATTTATCAAATAAATTTTTAACACCAACTTCTAAACAATCGCAAGGATTAATAATTACAAAACTTTTACCATCTGAAAAAATCGTTTCTTGTTGTCCATTTAATAATGGAGAAAATATTTTTTTAATCTCTAAACAAGGAAAAATATTTTGTATAAATAGTAATGAAATTTACTGCTCAAATGAATACAGCTTAGGATATTTGAATGAAAAAACCCAACTTAAAAACGATTACTTCCTCAAAATAATGGCAAGTAACCATTACCTCGATATTGAAACTAATAAAAATAAATCTGCAAGATTAGACTTAAATAAATTAAATTTCAAATCCAATAAGTCAGACTTTTTAATTGATTTTTTAAAATTAGAAAATGATGAATACCTTGAAAATTGTTTCCGACTTGAAAACTTTCTCGACTAAGATTTATATACATTTTCCACCCAATTTAAGTATTCTTGGTTTACTGTTCCAGTTACATAATCACCTGTAAAACAACTCATCTCTAAACCTTTAATAGGAGAATCACCAATTATAGATTTACGCAAACTTTCAACACTTTGATAAACAAGGTTATCAATTTCAAGTTTATCGGCGATTTCAGTTATTGTCCTATTATGAGCTATTAATTCATCTCTATTAGGCATATTAATTCCATAAACGTGAGGATAACGAACAGGAGGAGCTGCTGATGTAAAAAAAACTTTATTTGCTCCTGCATCTTTAGCCATCTGGACAATTTCTTTTGAAGTAGTACCTCTTACTATCGAGTCATCAACAATTAAGACATTTTTATTTTTAAACTCTGCACTCATGGCATTTAATTTTTGCCTTACAGATTTCTTACGTTTCTGCTGACCAGGCATTATGAATGTTCTACCAACATATCTGTTTTTAAAAAAACCTTCCCTATATTCTATCCCTAACTGTCTTGCAACTTGCATTGCAGCGGGTCTAGAAGAATCAGGAATAGGCATAACTACATCAATATCTCCAGAATTGATTGTTTCTTTTATTGTTTCTGCTAAATAATCTCCCATCTTTAAACGAGCTTTATAAACTGAAATCCCATTCATAATTGAATCTGGCCTTGCTAAGTAAACATATTCAAAAGCACAGGGAAATAACATCGGATTTTCAGAACATTGCTTAGAGAAAAACTCCCCTTCAAGATTTATAAAAACAGCTTCTCCTGGATCTACATCTCTCACTACTTCATAATCATTATTCTCAAGTACTAAAGATTCGCTTGCAACCATCCATTCTTCTTTATTTGTGGTCATTGAAAGTCTTTTCCCTATGACTAAAGGCCTAATACCAAAAGGATCTCTAAATGCTAATAAACCATGTCCTGAAATTAACGCAATTGAAGCATATGATCCCTGAATTCTTTTATGTAAAGATTCGACCGCATTAAAAATAATATCAGGTTCTAATTCTTGATTATGAATTTGTTCTTGTAATTCTGTCGCAAATACATTTAACAACATTTCAGTATCACTTGAAGAATTTGTATGCCGCTTGTCGACATTAAATAACTGTTTTTCTAAATCTCTGGTATTAGTCAAATTTCCATTATGTATAAAAACAATTCCATAAGGAGCATTAACATAAAAAGGCTGTGCTTCTTCTACACTTTCTGCTGATCCCTGTGTTGCATACCTAACATGACCTAATCCAATTTTGCCAATTAAATTCCTCATATCTCTAGTTCTATAAGCAGTATTGACCTGACCTTTAGCCTTATGTATATGAAAAACAGTATTTTCCATTGTTGCTATACCTGTTGAGTCTTGACCTCTATGCTGCAAAAGCAAAAGACTATCGTAAATTTGTTGATTTACATCATTTGAAGAAACGATTCCAACTATTCCGCACATAACTTAATATCTTAGAATGATTAGTAGTTGAGATATGTTTTTCATATTTAAAAGTAAGCTGAAATACTATTATTAAATTTTTCGGTTAATTCCTCAACCCTAATATTGCAAATATTTTTTTCGTTGATTTTTATCTTCAGCATGTCATTAGATACGTATCCAATTTTTTTTACATAAACACTTGATGGGAAATTTATTTGATTTTTTTTTAAATAATTAAACCATTCATTTTGTTTCATTTTACTAATTGAAAAAATAATTCTTGACCCACCTTCGGCAAACAATAAATTATCAACTCTATTTAAATCATTCTCTAATTCTATAGTTGCACCCCTTGCAGACAAAATACAAGACTCTGCTAAAGCTATAGCTAAACCTCCATCGCTTATATCGTGAGAAGAAACTACAAAACTGTTTAAAATCGCACTTCTTAAAAAACTCTGGCAGAACTTTTCATCCAACAAATCTATTTTTGGCGGCCGACCTGTAATTTCTCCATGAAAATATTCCAGATAAGAACTAGCTGCAATTTTTATTTCTGATTTGGAAGAACCAATTAGCCAGATTTCATCTTCAATATTTTTCCACTCGCTACTTATAGCTTTTTCTATATTATCTATCTTTCCAACCATTCCAATAACAGGAGTAGGATTAATAGGTGTAATTAGATTATCTTTATTTTTAGATTCATTATATAAAGATACATTTCCTCCCGTAACAGGCGTTTCTAAAGCTTTACAGGCTTCAGCAATTCCATTACATGAAGATGAGAGTTGCCAATATCCTATTTCATTTTGAGGGGAAGAAAAATTTAAATTATTTGTAATTGCTACTGGTTCAGCACCAACACAACTAACATTTCTAGCGGACTCTGCAACGGCAGCGATAGATCCTCTAAAAGGATCAAGCGCAACCCATCTACTATTGCAATCAACTGAAGCGGCGACACCAGAAAATACTTTACTTTTATTTTTTTTATTTTGTTCCCTTAGTCTTACTACGGCTGCATCTGACTTTCCAGGTTTAAAAACTGTATTTGCCTGAACTTGAGAGTCATATTGTTTATAAATCCATCGTTTAGAAGCTATTGATGGGTTAGAGAGTAGTTTTAAAATGATTTCTGAAAAAGAAAAATTCTTATTTTCCTTTAATGAAAATATTTTTTGCTCATGAATTTCTGGTAAATCATTTTCTTTCCATTTCCATTTATTTAAAAGATGATCGGGAGGATTATTAATCACATTATGAAAATTTACAGGAGTATCATCAGATAACGCAGAAGTAGGTATTTGGGCCACAATTTTACCTTTATGAGAAATAATTACCTCATTAGTTGCTATCACTTCACCAATAACGCTGGCATATAATCCCCATTTTTTAAATTTTTCAATAAGATTATTAATTTTTTCTTCTTTAACGACAAACAACATTCTTTCTTGCGATTCAGATAATAAATATTGGTATGAGGACATATCATCTTCTCTAGAAGGGACCAAATCTAAATCAATAGAAATCCCTAAATTTCCATTTGCAGCCATTTCTGCGCTACTGCATGTTAAACCTGCAGCACCCATATCTTGAGCTGAAATTACATCCCCTGTCTTGAAAGCATCCAAACAAGCTTCAATAAGACTTTTCTCAAGAAATGGGTCACCTACCTGGACTGCAGGTCTATCATCCAATGAAGTTGTAGTTAATTCTGAACTAGCAAAACTAGCACCACCAACACCATCTCTACCAGTTGTATTACCAACATATAAAACTGGTGATCCTACATTTTCAGCTCCAGAACAAACGATTTCCTCGGTCTCTAAAAGTCCTAAAGCCATAACATTCACTAAAGGATTTCCAGAATAACTATCATCGAAGTCAATTTCACCTCCAACAGTTGGCACACCCACGCAATTTCCATAATGTGCAATACCGGATACAACTCCTCGTAGTAAATCAACATTTGATGATTTATCAAGGTTGCCGAATCTCAATGAATTTAAGACTGCGATTGGCCTTGCACCCATTGTAAATATATCTCTTAAAATTCCCCCTACACCTGTTGCTGCGCCTTGAAAAGGTTCTATAGCAGAAGGATGATTATGACTTTCTATTTTAAAAACAAGTTTTTGATTATTTCCAACATCAATAACGCCAGCATTTTCTCCAGGACCAACTAAAACATTTTTACCTTTAGTGGGAAACTTAGATAGTAAAGGTTTTGAATTTCTATAGCAACAATGTTCAGACCACATAACGCCAAACATGCCTAATTCCGTCCTGTTAGGTTTTCTCTTTAATCTTTTGCAAATTTCTTCGAAATCATTAAGTGTTAAATTTTCAACTTTTAGTGCTTCATTAAGATCATATAGATCATTATTTTCTTGATTTATCATTATTTATATCCAAGGGTCATCTTCTTTTTTTTCACTAAACGGTACAGATGTTCTGTCATTATTATAAAAACTTTTTTGTTTAAAATCTAAGTTTTGGCTAATATCTTCATCTTCTTCAAGCCATTCCTCTAATCTATTAGAAGCAATATTTTTCATATCATCAAATCTATCAAAAATTTTTTTTCCTTTTTGCATAAATTCATTTTTAATACTTGATTTTATTAAAGATAAATCATCTAAAGAATTACTTTCACAAAATACCAATCCCGGTTGTTGGTCATTGATATTATCAATAGTTAATTTCCATCTACTAGAACCTGGAATCTTAGGATTAGATCTAGAAACTAAGTAATATTTAATTTTTCCAGTTTTCATTTCAAATAAAAAATCTGCAATAACTCCTATTTTTGATCCATTTGTATTTATAAGATTAGCTTCTATTAAAGTTGGGAACCTATTTAAAGTTGCTAAATCTGAAATAGCTGGATCGCCTTTGACATAAATTTCATTATCTATTATTTGAGTAATTTGATTTAATCGCCAAACATTTCTTTTTAAATCAAAATTTGAAGGACGAGAGTACCATCCTAGAATCCGGTGAACTGGAGGATGCATCCAAACATTTTCACCATTTCCATAGTTAAGGACCATATTACCCTTAACACTATAATTTAGTAATTCACTTAATAAAATTTCTTTAGGTAATTTCAAATTAAGAACGAACTTGAACGGGCATAACTAAATAAGTAAAAGAATTAAGATTATCTTCTGGTACAAAAACAGCTGGAGTAGTTGCAATATTACACTTTAAAAGTACATTTTCAGAAGGAATAACTTTTAAACCCTCTAACAGATATCTTACGTTAAATGCAATATCAAAATTTTCTCCAGAATAAGAAACGGGTATTGATTCATTTGCATTTCCAATATCTTGAGCATCAGCGCTGATTGAAGCTAAATCTGTATCATCTAATTTAATCTTTACAACACTACTTTGCTGATCAGCCAAAACAGCAATTCTTTCTAATGCATCAATTAATTTTTTTGTATTAAAATTTAGAATTTTAGAAAAAGAATCAGGAATTAATTGTGAATAATTAGGATAAGTACCTTCTAAAGTTCTTGTAGTAATTATTTGATTAGAAGAAATAAATACTACTTGACCTTTGTCATAGAATAGCTTAATTGAATTTTCTGAGCTTCTCAAAGATACTAGTTTTTCAATTTCTCTTAATGATCTAGTTGGGATAGTTACAGATAAATCATCAACATTTGAAGATAAGTTTTCTTTATTTTCAATATGTTCTTCATTACCAATTAAAGCAACAGCCAGTCTATGGCCATCTGTAGAAGCAGACTCTAAATAATTTGGTTTGAAGGTAAAATTGACACCTGTGAGTAGTTGCTTTGAATCATCATTACTACTGGCAAAAATAGTAGATTTTAACGCCTTTAAAAAAGAACTAGGATCAATATTTAAAGAAGTACCGCTTTCAACAAATGGTAAATTAGGATATTCATCAGAAGGTATCCCTTTAAGATTAAAAGAACCTCTGTCACTTTTTATTAGGATATTATCTGAATTCTCGTCTACTTCTAGAGAAACAGGAGTTTCATTAGGTAGTTTATTTACTATTTCGGATAAAAGTTTTGAAGGTATAGTAATTGCTCCACTATTTTTAACAGTTCCATCAAAAGAAGTTTGAATTCCTAAATTTAAATCAAATCCTGTGACGCTAATTTTATTAGTTCCTTCGTCAGCTGTTAAGAGTATATTTGCAAGAATTGGATGAGTTGGCCTTGATGCAACTGCCTTGCTTACTAGTTGTATAGCATTATTTAATTCATTTTGATTACAAATAATTTCCATCAGAATTTGGAACTTTTTACAAATACAATATACTTTTTTCGTAAATTAAATTCAATAAATTGATTTTTTACTTTTTTCTAATATAGAAATAAATAATAAAATAAAAAATTTAGTAGTAGTAGTTCTTGTGGGAACTGTGGAATTTTACATGAAACCACTTATCTAAATAGTTTATAAAGAAAAGAATATGTGTAAAAAAAATTTTATCTGTTGAATAAATTTTAAATTTTCGAAAAAAGAAAAAAATATTCAACAAATAAAATTTATTCTTTTGTACTTTTCAACAAATGACGTTTGTTTTTAATTGATTTCCACAGACACTTTTTTTTTTGGATTTTAATATCCTAAGATTTTAGTTATATTTTTTAATGAAGGTTCGATATTTTTCCTAAAAATTGCATCGTTGTTTTTTATAGCGCAATCAGGATCTTTCAAGCCATTTCCAGTTAGAACACAAACAATAGTAGATTCTTTCTGGATTCTATTTTTGTTTTTAATCAGTCCAGCAACTGATGCTGCACTGGCAGGTTCACAAAAAACCCCATCTTTGGCAAGAATTTTATAAGCATTTATTATTTCTTCATCTGTAACTGACTGAAAATCTCCTTTACTCTCCTTTCTTACTTTTTTTGCTTTTTCTCTATTTACAGGATTCCCAATTCTTATTGCAGTTGCAATTGTTTCTGGATCTTTAACTATTATATTTTTTACTAATGGAGCAGAGCCTTCGGATTGAAAACCCATCATTATTGGTAATTTCAAATTTCTTTTTATTTTTGAAAATTCTTTAAATCCCATCCAATAAGCAGTTATATTTCCTGCATTGCCCATCGGAATACAAAGCCAATCAGGAGCATGACCTAAGTCATCCACTATTTCAAAAGCTGCTGTTTTTTGTCCTTGTATTCGATATGGATTAACAGAATTAACAAGTTCTATAGGATGTTCTGAGGATAAATCTCTAACAATTTCAAGAGCCTTATCAAAGTTTCCATTAATAGATATTATCTCAGCCCCATACATTAATGCTTGCGCAAGCTTTCCTTGTGCAACAAATCCTTCTGGTATTAAAACATAAGGTTTTAATCCTCCTCTCGAAGCATATGCTGCTGCTGCTGCAGAGGTATTTCCAGTACTTGCACAAATTACAGCTTCACGGCCTTCTTCTTTTGCTTTGCTAATTGCCATAGTCATACCACGATCTTTAAAAGATCCTGTTGGATTAAGGCCATCATATTTTAAAAAAACTTTTGTTCCATTTCCAATTAAGTTACTAATTGATTCGCTTAAAATCAGTGGTGTATTTCCTTCATTTAGAGAAATAATAGGAGTTTTCTTTGTAACTGGGAGATATTGTTTATAAGCTTCTATAAGGCCGGGCCATCTTTTTTTTCTATAGTTAAAACGTAGTTTATTTTTGATTTTATTTAAAAACACCATGGTTGTTTAATTTGTTTTGATTTTTTCTAAAGGGGAATTGGTGAAAAAGGTTAATAATTCTGAAATCGATTCTACTTTACTCATAACTTTGCTTAAAGCGCTTACATCTAAAATTACAGTATTAGTTGGATATCCTTCAAAAAAATTTATTAGATTTATTTTTCCATTTCCTATGTTAATACCTTGAATCACGCTTGCTCTAAGGGCTAGCATGCCTGTTCTTTCATCAGTTGCTCTAGGTGGGTGGATAATAGATGACAGTCTTGTTAAAAAAACATTCCCTATTTCTGAGTAAACAAGTTTGCTTGCAATGGTGATAGGAACTTCAAAATCTTTGTTTAAAACTGTTCTAATTTCTTTATCGGGAGACCGGGTTGTTTTGAAAATTCTCCTTAATTTTTTTGTGGCTTTACCTTCTTTAGCAAAAGTTTTTAAAGAATTCACTTTAATTGTTCTAGAAAATATGCTGTATGTAATCTTGATTTCTTCAGCAGCATTAGCTTTTGGAACAATTAAAAATAATGGAGAAATTACTAAAATAAAGAATATTTTTAATATTAAAATTTTACTAAGTTTCATTTATATATTTGCACCAGCAGCAATCTTAACAAGTCTTACTACTCCTTTTTCTGTTACTTTTTTCGCAATTTTTATACCCATTTCTTTTGTATAAGGTTCATTTATAAGTCTTGGAACCCTTTTTAGAAAAATGTCAATTGAATACCCAGGTACTTTTTGTAAAATCTCTAAAAAGTTTTTCAAAGGCTCTACATACATTATAAGGTCATTCAAGTTGTTATTTTCGTTAATAGTATTCAATTTAATTGATTGTGGAAGATAGTTATTCAAACTTTTCAATATTTTTAGACTAAGTAAATCGATCTGATTTGTTAAACCTTCAATTATCTCATTTCTAAGGAATCCTCCATTTGGAGAAAAGAGAAGATTTATAACTTCGTCTAAAAGTTTTTCTAAATCGAGATTTGTTTGCTTTGCAGCGTTAGAAAGCAGATCTTCTAAACGGTCCCATTTAAATTTTTTGTTATCAAAAAGCATTTCTTTAAGGCTTTCCCTTAATTGTGGATCAGGATCTTCCATCAATCTTCTTGCAAAATATGGATAAGCTGCACCTAGTATCTTGAAGTTTGGATCTACGCTTAAAGCTATTCCTTCTAATGTAAGTAATGACCTGATTATAAGCGCATAATATGGGGGTAGTCTGAAAGGGAATTTATACATAACACCAGACATGTCGTCTGTAACGCTTTTAAAATCCATTTTCGAAACTCCTTGTTCTACTGCGTTAATGAAAACATCTTGAAATGCTGGAACAATCGGCTCCAGATTAACTTCTTCTGATAAAAATCCCAATTTTACGAAATCTTGAGATAATTTATCGAAGTTTTTATTTACTAAATGTACTACTGCTTGAATTAATCCTGATCTAGATTCTCTGGAAACTTCGCTCATCATTCCAAAATCTAGATAACATAATCTTCCATCTTCTAAGGCTAATAAATTACCTGGATGTGGGTCTGCATGAAAAAAACCATGTTCTAAAAGCTGTTCTAAACTGCATTGCACTCCTATATCAATCATTTCATCAGGATTAATTCCTAATTTTTTTACGTCTTCTAAATTTGTTAATTTTGTACCGTCTATCCATTCCATTGCCAATACTCTTCTTGAAGTTATTTCTTTATAAATTTTTGGTACGGCAATCATTTTGTTATGTTTATGCATATCTCTAAATTTTTCTGCATTTGCAGCTTCGTTTAGATAATCCATCTCTTCAAAAACTCTTTTGCCTAATTCATCAATCAAAGCAACTAGATCACTTCTTATTAATCCGATATTGTTTTTTAGCCAATAAGCAATATTTCTAACTATATAGAGATCTAAGGTTATTTGTTCTCTCAATCCTGGCCTTTGAACTTTTATTGCAACTATCTCTTCGTTTTTTAATTTAGCTTTATGAACTTGTCCTAATGAAGCAGCGGAAATTGGCTCTTTATCAATTTCTAAAAAAATCTCATTTATTTTGTATCCTAAATCTTCTTCTATTAACTCCATAGCTTTATTGCCATCAAATCCAGGGAGTTGATCTTGCAATTCAGATAATTCTTCTAAAAGAATACCTGGAATTATATCTGGTCTTGTTGATAAAGCTTGGCCTGCCTTAACAAATGCAGGCCCAAGTTCTACTAACAAATTTGTTAATTCTCGTGCTCTAAATCTTGCTTGCTGCTCATTTTTCAATCTTCCAGTTAATTTATCCCATCCCACGGAAAAGATATAAGCAAAAATAGGTATGAGTGTTTGCCAAAGTCTTTTTAAAAGTCTTTTAGGATTTTTTTTGTAAATTTTAGAAATTGTATCTGGATCGTAATTTAAGAGTCCAGATACTTCAATAAAATCAGTAAAATCTTCTTTCATAACTTTATATATTTAAAACCTTTATTTTTTTAAAAAAGAAGTTAATTTTTTTATATGGAAGATTTATCATGTTAGTACAATTAAAAATAGAAAATATAGCTTTAATAGAAATTATAGAAATTAATTTCGAAAAAGGATTGAATATCATAACTGGGGATTCAGGTTCAGGAAAATCATTAATTTTGGATTCCCTAAATGCTTTATTTGGTGGAACTAATATACCTTTAAAACATTTAATACGTCCAGGAAAAGATTTTTGCGTTATTGAGGCGAAATTTTCTTCTTCTTTTCAAATTAACAATTGGTTAATTAGTAATGGTTTCGAAAAAACTTCTTCAGAACTACAAATTAAAAGAAAATCTTATAAAAAAAATAATAAAATTTTATCCAAATATAGCCTTAATGATCTACAAATTAATAGACAAACATTAGAAAAACTTGGAGGGTTTTTAATAGATTTTGCAGGTCAATCTGACACTTTTATCTTTGATTCTCTTGATAAGAGAAGACTAATTATTGATGACTTATGTTCTCAAGAATTTAGAGATACTAGCGAAAGGATTAAAATTATATGGGGAGAAATTAAAGTTTTAAAACGCTTAATGGACGAAAAAATAGAATTTTCTAGGAAGCAAGAAGAAAAAAATACAGCAATTAAACACATGTTGAAGAGTTTAGAAGAAGCTGATTTAAATTCAAGTGAAGAAATTTTAGAACTGGAGTTATTAGAAAATAAACTTGTAAATAATCTTGAAATTAATAATTCAATTAAATCATCATTAGAAAATTTAAATAATTTCAGTCATGATGAGCCCTCAGTAACTTCTTTTATAAATCAATCACTAAAGATTTTAAATAAAACAGCAGATTTCGACTTAAAGATTCAAAAATTTAGAGAGAAGTTATTAAATATTAATGCTGATGTTGAAGATTTAATTTTTGATTTAAAAACATATTTGCAAGAAATAGAAAATTATGAATCTAATCTTCCAGAAATACAAAAAAGATTATTCTTTTTAAAAAACTTAGAAAGAACTTTTTCATTGGATTTAACTCAATTAATTGAAAAGCGTAATCAATTAAAGACGTATTTTCAACAAAATGATCAAGGTAATGAGATTTCTACGATTAAAGCTCAAATTGAGAATTTACAAAGTAATCTAAATTCTTTATTTGTTATTCAATCTAATGAAAGAAAAAAAATTGCTAAACAGTTACAAAATTCAGTAATGTCAATTTTAAATAATCTAGGTTTAGAAAATGCAAATTTTTCAATTCAATTTTCTGAATGCAAGCCTTCTGGCGATGGAATTGACGATATAAATTTTTTGTTTTCAGCTAATCCCGATCAGAAGATTGCTCCATTATCAAATGTTATTTCTGGTGGAGAAATGTCAAGATTTTTATTAGCTCTTAAATCAAGTATTTCTAAACAATCCAATACCTTTTTTTTAGATGAAATTGATAGTGGTTTAAGTGGTAAATCTCTATTTTCTTTGGTTGAGCTTATAAAAGAAATTTCTAAAAATCAACAAATCTTATGCATTACACATCAGCCATTCCTAGCTGCTAGGGGGTCAGCTCATTTCAAAGTTAATAAAAACGTAATCAATGGAATGACTTATACCTCAATTGCAAAATTAACTACAAAAAATCAAAGAAAAAATGAATTAATAGAACTTATAGGTGGATGTTCTTGCGAAGTAAATGAATTTGCTTCTACACTTTTAGATAGCCCAGCGGCGTAAAATAAAAAAAATTCTACTATAATAGTCTTTTTAAATCATAAATTAGATTTAAACATGGTTAATAAAGCTGATAGTAGTTTTGGAGAAGATAACTCAATTAATATCAGGGGAGCTCGTCAGCATAATTTAAAAAATATTGATCTTTCACTACCTAGAAATAAATTAATAGTTTTTACAGGTGTAAGTGGAAGTGGTAAGAGTTCTCTAGCCTTTGATACTATCTTTGCTGAAGGTCAAAGAAGATATGTTGAAAGTCTTTCGGCATATGCAAGGCAATTTTTGGGTCAAGTAGACAAACCAGATGTTGACAATATTGAAGGTTTATCACCAGCTATTTCAATTGATCAAAAATCTACAAGTCATAATCCTCGATCAACAGTTGGAACAGTAACAGAGATACAAGATTATTTAAGATTATTGTTTGGTCGTGCTGGTGAGCCGCATTGCCACCATTGCGGGGTTCCAATTGCGCCTCAAACAATTGATGAAATGGTTGATCAAATTCTTCTTTTACCAGAAGGAACAAGATATCAATTGTTGGCTCCTGTTGTAAGAGGTAAAAAAGGAACACATACAAAACTAATAGGTGGACTGGCTGCTGAAGGATTCGCTAGGGTAAGAATCAATGGAGAGGTACGAGAACTTGCTGATAGTATTGAATTAGATAAAAATCAAATTCATAATATTGAGGTAGTAGTTGATAGATTAATTGCAAGAGAAGGAATACAAGAAAGATTAAATGATTCCTTACAAACTTGTCTCAAAAGAGGCGATGGCTTAGCAATAGTAGAGGTTGTTCCAAAAAAAGGAGAAAACTTACCTTCCAACTTAGAGAGAGAAAAACTCTATTCAGAAAATTATGCATGTCCTGTACATGGCTCTATTGTTGAAGAACTTTCTCCTAGATTATTTTCTTTTAATAGCCCATATGGGGCATGTCCAGATTGTCATGGGATTGGTTATTTGAAAAAATTTACTGCAGATAGAGTTATACCTGATAAAACATTGCCAGTTTATGCTGCAATAGCCCCTTGGAGTGAAAAAGATAATACTTATTACTTCTCTTTACTGTATTCTGTAGGACAAGCTTATGGTTTTGAATTAAAAACTCCTTGGAAAGATTTAAGTGATTTGCAAAAAAAAGTTTTACTTTTGGGATCAGATAAACCAATATTAATTCAAGCTGATAGTCGTTTTAAAACTTCTAGTGGTTTTGAAAGACCTTTTGAAGGGATCTTGCCAATGTTAGAAAGGCAATTGAATGAAGCCAATGGAGAATCAGTTAAACAAAAATTAGAAAAGTATCAAGAATTAGTTCCTTGTAAAACATGTTCCGGAAAAAGATTAAGACCTGAAGCTTTGGCCGTTAAACTTGGTCCATATAACATTACTGACTTAACTTCTATAAGCGTTTCTGAAACACTAAATCATGTAGAGCGCATCATGGGTTTAGGTAAGACAAAGAAGGAAAATATATCTTTATCAGAAAAACAAAAGCAGATAGGTGAATTAGTTTTAAAAGAGATTCGTTTACGTTTGAAGTTCTTAATAAATGTAGGTTTAGATTATTTGACTTTAGATAGACCAGCTATGACTTTGTCAGGTGGTGAGGCTCAGCGTATTAGATTGGCTACACAAATAGGTGCAGGTCTTACTGGTGTTTTATATGTATTAGATGAACCAAGTATCGGTTTGCATCAGAGAGACAATGACAGATTATTAGAAACATTAAAAAGCTTAAGAGACTTGGGAAATACTTTAGTTGTTGTTGAACATGATGAAGATACTATGAAGTCCGCAGATTATTTAGTAGATATTGGTCCTGGGGCAGGTGTTTATGGTGGGGAAATTATCGCTCAAGGATCTTATCAAGATGTTTTAAATTCAGAAAAGTCATTAACTGGAGCATATCTCAGTGGTAGGAAGTCGATTCCTACCCCAAAAGAACGTAGATCATCTGTAAAAAAAAGTTTAATTTTAAGTAATTGCTCTAAAAACAATTTAAAAAATATTTCTGTTGAATTTCCTTTAGGAAGATTAGTTTCTGTGACTGGTGTAAGTGGAAGCGGGAAGAGCACTTTGATAAACGAATTACTTCATCCTGCATTGTGTCATTCTCTAGGATTAAAAGTTCCCTTTCCTCAAGGTGTAAAAGAGTTAAAGGGTATAAAGGCAATAGATAAAGTTATCGTTATTGATCAATCTCCAATAGGAAGAACTCCAAGATCAAATCCTGCTACTTATACTGGTGCTTTTGATCCTATAAGGCAGATATTTACTGCTACAGTAGAAGCTAAAGCAAGAGGTTATCAGGCTGGTCAATTTAGCTTTAATGTTAAAGGAGGAAGATGCGAAGCTTGTAAAGGACAGGGAGTAAATGTTATTGAAATGAATTTTTTACCTGATGTGTATGTTCAATGTGAAGTATGTAAAGGAGCTCGTTTTAATAGGGAAACTCTTCAAGTTAAATATAAAGGTTTCAATATATCTGATGTTTTAGAGATGACTGTTGAACAAGCTGCAGAAACTTTCTCTGCGATACCTCAAGCTGCTGATAGATTATCTACATTAGTCGACGTAGGATTAGGATATGTCAAATTAGGTCAACCAGCTCCTACATTATCTGGTGGAGAGGCTCAAAGAGTTAAGCTAGCTACTGAATTATCAAAAAGGGCTACTGGAAAAACTTTATATTTGATTGATGAACCAACTACAGGGTTAAGTTTTTATGATGTTCATAAACTAATGGATGTTATACAACGTTTGGTAGATAAAGGAAATTCAGTTATTGTTATTGAACATAATTTAGATGTTATTAGATGTTCTGATTGGATTATCGATTTAGGACCTGATGGAGGGGATAAAGGCGGAGAAATTATTGCAGAAGGTATACCTGAGGATGTAGCTAAAAATCCTACAAGTCATACAGCAAAATATTTAAAAAAGGTTCTGAAATAAGAAAAACCTTGTTGTATTTCTTTTTATTTTAATTATTTCAGCAATACGAAATTCTTTTTTAAAGGGGCATAAAACTTTTCTATAACTGCTTTTTTCAAAATTTTTATATTAAAAAAATTCAAATCATAATGGTTTCTTAATATTTCATTAGAAAATTCAGCTTATTTGTATTAAAGGCCGTTGATCGGAGGTTTATTGAATGAGGTTGAAATTTTTACATTTACATTTACATGGTCTTATACGTTCTAAAAATCTTGAGTTAGGCAGGGATGCAGATACAGGAGGGCAAACACAATACGTTTTAGAGTTAATTAAAAGCTTGGCTAATACATCAGAAGTTGATCAAGTAGATTTAGTTACTCGTTTAATAAACGACTCTAAAGTAGACGATGAATATTCTCAAGAAGAAGAATTTGTAGAACCTGGAGTGAGAATTTTAAGATTCAAATTTGGACCTAATAAATATTTAAGAAAGGAATTGCTTTGGCCTTATTTAGATCATTTAACTGAAAGATTAATTTCTTACTATAAAAAAAACAAAAAGCCTAATTTCATTCATGCACATTATGCAGATGCTGGATATGTAGGAGTAAAACTAAGTAAATCTTTAAACGTTCCTCTTATTTTTACTGGTCATTCTTTAGGAAGAGAGAAAAAAAGGAAATTGCTTGGTACTGGTTTAAAAAATAATCAAATAGAAAAACTTTATTTCATAAGTAAAAGAATTGAGGCAGAAGAAAAAGCATTGAAGTCTGCAGATATTGTCGTTACAAGCACTAAACAAGAATCAGTGTATCAATATTCCCAATATTCTTCTTTTTCACCTCACAAAGCTAAAGTTATTCCGCCTGGTGTTGATCATAATAAATTTCACCATATTCACTCGACAACAGAGACAGCTGAAATCGATAACATGATGAAACCTTTTCTCAAGGATTCTTCCAAACCTCCATTTTTGACTATTTCTAGAGCTGTACGAAGAAAAAATATTCCATCTTTGATTGAAGCTTATGGAAGATCTGAAAAATTAAAAAGAAAAACTAATTTAATTTTGATTTTGGGTTGTAGAGATAGTACTTCAAAACTTGACCCTCAACAAAAAGATGTTTTCAATAAAATTTTTGAAACAATTGATAAATATAATTTGTATGGAAAGGTAGCTTATCCAAAAAAACATCTTCCAAGTCAGATTCCTTCTTTATATAGGTGGGCTGCTAGCAGAGCTGGTGTATTTGTAAATCCAGCTTTAACAGAGCCTTTTGGTTTAACTCTTCTTGAAGCTTCTTCATGTGGATTACCAATAATATCAACAAATGATGGAGGGCCTAAAGAAATTCGTTCAAAATGTGAAAATGGACTTCTAGTGGATGTTACTGATATTGATGAGTTGAAAGTTATTCTTGAAAAAGGAATATCAAATAATAAACAGTGGAAAGTATGGAGCAGAAATGGAATTGAGGGTGTTAACAGGCACTTTAGTTGGAATACTCATGTACGCAATTATTTATCAGTTCTTACTGAAGAATTTTCAAGTTCAACTAGTTATTCTTCATCTGACATTAAACAAAGTTGTTTAAAAGGAAGCTCCTCACTTATAAAACCCCATTGATCAAATACCTCAGGATCAGGGTGAAGAATTAGTTGATTATTTTGAGTTTTCTTTAGTTTGAAGCCCTTCTTAGAGAGTTTTTTCATTAAGTTAGCAGTTTCTTCAAATCTTGAGGCCATTGCATCAAGACTTGAGCAGTCACTTGTTAATCCATTATCTTTCCATGTAAAAAAATTCATAACAAATTTTTCAAAGATTGATTCTTAAAACTATACCTAAAATTACGAGTAAAATGTTGATTTTCCAAAAATTTTCAACTATTTTTTGTTCTTTAACTCCTTTAAGTTCAAAATGGTGGTGAAGTGGAGCCATTAAAAATACGCGTTTACCACTGTGAAATAATTTTTTTGTAATTTTAAAAAACCCTACTTGAATCATTACTGATAATGACTCAATAATAAATATTCCTGAGAAAATAGATAATGTAAAAACGCTATTGGTTAATAATGCTATAGAACCCAGAATTGCACCAATACTTAGAGATCCTGTATCACCCATAAATATTTTTGCAGGATAACCATTGTACTTGAGAAATCCTAGGCATAAGCCGGACATTGAAAAACATAAGATGCTAAAAACAAAAAGTTCTTGCTGTTCTTTTATTAATATTTCTGTTCCTAATCCATAAAAGACAATCCCACTGCATCCAGCTGCTAATCCATCTAAGCCATCAGTCAAATTTACTGAATTACTTATGCCCACTAGTACTAAAAAAGAAATTGGCAATATGAAAATATTCATATTTATTCCCCAAGAGTCTGATACTGTTATTAATGGATTGATTAAATTTTTTTCATAGGCTAACAATATAAAAATTATTGATACTATACTTTGTAAGAGAAATTTTTCTTTTGTTTTTAAACCTGTATTTTTTTTGTTCTTAATACTTAAAAAATCATCTAAGAAACCTGTAACAAAGAAACCAAAAATAGTAAGTAATAAAAGAAATAATTTTAGGGAACCTAAATTTATAGTTATTATCAAAAGAAAAATTAAAAAAGGAATTATCAAAAAAATTCCACCCATTGTTGGAGTATCACTTTTTTTGTAGTGATCAGCAGGACCTTCATTTCTTATGTTTTGAAGTAAATTTAATTTTCTGATTATTTCTAGACCATTCTTGGTTGCGAATAAAGAAATAAAAAAAAATAATATGAAAACTGCTAAAAAAATAAAATTATTAAAGAGATATGAGGTTGCTGTTAAAGCAAAAGTATTTAAAAATATTAACGATTTAAAGTTAAACTCTTTAATCTTCCCAATCATCTTCTGAAGCATCTTCTTCAGTTTTATAGTCTTCTTTTTCTCCCATTAGGGCTGAAAGTTCTTCTTCTTCTATAGTACTAATTTCTTGTGAGTCTCCTTCCTGTTCTGCAACCAATCTTCCAGTATTTTCAAGCCAAGATAGTAAATCAGGTTCATCTCTTAGTGGTAACACAGGAGCCGGATCATCTCTGTGATAGCAAGTTAAAGCAGGGTTGACTTCAGAAATTTCGTCCAATCTAAGTTTTAATTTATTTGAATCCATTAAAGGTTTTGTTCTATATATAAGATAATACATAATGATGCACACTTAAAAACTTTGTTTGATAAAGGAAATTTAAAATATTTTTTTATTTGGCTAATTTCATTGTTGCTGTCAGGATTATTAAAACTTATTGGATATTTGAATCCCAATGTTTTAATAATTAATAACTTTCTTCTCTTAGTATTAGTTTTTGGTCCTGCTCTTTTAGTTACAATAGTATTAGTCTTTAATAAGTATTCGAATTCTTAATTACGTTAAAAAATTTAAATTTATGGAGCAAATTTAGATGCAGCAGGTAAAAAAAGTTGTACTAGCTTATTCTGGTGGCGTAGACACGAGCGTTTGTATTCCATATTTAAAGAATGAATATGGAATTTCAGAGGTAGTTACTTTTGTAGCAGATCTTGGACAAGGAGAGGACTTAGAACTTATTAGACAAAAAGCTTTAAACTCTGGTGCATCTAAATCAATCGTTGGCAATTTAATTAATAGTTTTGTTGAGAGATACGCTTTTCCAGCGATTAGAGCAAACGCACTATATTTAGATAAATATCCTTTATCTACTGCTCTTGCTAGGCCTTTAATTGCTGAAAATCTCGTAAATATTGCTAGAGAGATTAATGCCGATGCAGTAGCTCATGGATGCACCGGTAAAGGGAATGATCAAGTGCGGTTCGATTTAGCAATTAATGCTTTAGGTCCTGATTTAAAAATAATTACTCCTGCAAGGGAGTGGAATATGAGTAGAGAAGAGGCGATAGTGTATGGAGAAAAATTTGGTATACCTGCACCAGTATCAAAAAAATCACCATATTCAATAGACGTTAACTTACTTGGTAGGAGTATTGAAGCAGGTATATTAGAAGACCCAATGCAAGAAGCACCTGAGGATATATTCTCGATGACATCCTCGGTTGATAATTCACCTGATTACCATCAAGATATAGAAATTGTTTTCAAAAATGGATTTCCAGTTGGAATTAATGATGAATTTTTAACTCCCGTAGAGATTATTCAAAAAGCTAATGATCTTGCAGGTAATCACGGTTTTGGAAGAATAGATATGATTGAGGATCGAGTGGTAGGAATTAAAAGTAGAGAGATTTACGAAACACCTGGCCTCTTACTTTTAATCAAAGCTCACAAAGAATTAGAGAGCATAACATTAAATCCTGATGTTATCGATTTTAAAGGAATAGTAGAAAAAAAATGGGGTCAATTAGTTTATCAAGGTTTTTGGTTTGGACCTCTTAAAGAAAGTTTAGATGCATTTATATCATCGACTCAAACTTCAGTTAATGGAAGAGTAAAGATTAGACTTTTTAAGGGAAACGCAATAGTCATTGGGAGAATGTCGGAAAATAATTCACTTTACAGGGAGGATTTGGCAACTTACAGTAAAGATGATGTATTTAATCATTCTTTAGCCGAGGGTTTTATTTATATGTGGGGTATGGCTAATAAAATATGGGCTGAGTTAAATTCAAAAACAAAAAATTAACATTTAAGATTATGCATTTTCTTTAGTTTCAGCATCATCTTTGCCTGGAGTTGAAGTATCTGCACTTGCTACTGGTTGTTTTTCTTTAGATTCAACTTGCGCATCTGGATTATTTTTGTTCTCTGATTGAGATGTACTTTTGTTCGAAGGCCTTGGGGTTGGCAAAGTACCTTCTTGTTTAACAGTCATATATCTAATAACATCTTCACTTAGTCTCATTGCTTTTTCAATTTTAAAGATATGCTGTCCATCACCTTGATGACTTAGTTGTACGTAAATACCTTCTCTATGTTTTGCTATTTGATAAGCTAATCTTCTTTTACCTCTCATTTGACTATCAAGAATAGTAGCGCCAAATTCTTCTAAAAGTTTGTTGTATTTATCAATGTGATTAGTTACTTCATCTTCCGCAATGTCTGGGCGGAGGATATACATGGTTTCGTAATAAGATTGTTGATCGTTCATAGTTTCAGACAAGGTCTTTGGCTCATAAATTGATGTGATGAGCGTCTGTTCATTACTTACGATACATTACGATAGGCAATTATTTGAAAAGTAGGATCATTTTTTTAAAGATATTTTTTTAGTGCATCATTCATTACATGAAAAGGCACTTCTAAACCATCTGTCCAAAATGATAATGATTTAATTCCTTGGGCAACAAGCATTTCTAAACCATCTATGGTCATGCAGCCTTTATTTGCGCAAAATTTCAATAAAGTAGTTGGCGCAGGATTGTATATTAAATCGTAAACAATTGTTTGCGAGTTGAGAGATCTCCAAAATGCTTTCCCATATGGCATTACATTAATTTTATATTTAGTTGTTTTCATCCCTGCGGGCGTGGTATTTACAATCAAATCTGCTTCCCGAATTAAAATTTGGGCTTGATCATCATTATTCAATAAACCTTGCAGTTGAATTTGATTATCAAAGTTTTTCGTTAATTCATCTAGTGATGATTTGTTACGTGATATTACTGAAATTGTTGAAAGATTTAAATTTATTAAACCTTGAATAACAGATCTTGCTGCACCTCCAGAACCAAGAACTATTGCTTTTTTCTTTGCTAAGTTTAAATTTTTTAATGGATAAATAAATCCTTCTACATCGGTATTAGTTGCGCTCCATTTTTTTTCAGAATTTAATTTCAGGGTATTAATTGCTTTAAGTTTGTTAGCAATAGGGGAGATTTCACTACAAAGGTTAAATACTTTTTCTTTGTGTGGAATTGTAATGTTTAAACCTTTGCAATTAATCTTTTTAAAAGAATTAAGAACTAATTCCAGATCTTCATCTTTACAGGGTACAGCAATATAGATTAAATCTAAGCCTAAATATTGAAGGGCAGCATTTTGCATAATTGGAGACAAAGAATGGCTTACTGGATTACCAATTAATGCGATGAAAGATGTCTTACTTGAAATCATGTTTAGAATTTTATCCTTAAAAGTAATGGTCTGTTCGGGAACCACACCCCGTCTTTGAGTAACAAAAATGACGTCAATGACCGATTATGGAGAATAACAAATACAAAGAATTTACCCATGGGTAAGGTAGTAGGAATTGATTTAGGAACAACTAATAGTTGTGTCGCTGTAATGGAAGGTGGTAAGCCTACTGTAATAGCAAATGCTGAGGGTTTCAGAACTACTCCATCAGTTGTTGCATATACAAAAAATCAAGATCAGCTTGTTGGACAAATAGCAAAAAGACAAGCTGTAATGAATCCTGAAAATACCTTTTATTCTGCAAAACGTTTTGTTGGTAGAAGAGTTGATGAAGTTAATGAAGAATCTAAAGAAGTTAGTTATTCTGTTGAAAAATCTGGTTCTAGTGTCAAACTAAAATGTCCTATTTTGGATAAACAGTTTTCTCCTGAAGAGGTGAGTTCTCAGGTTTTAAGAAAGTTAGCAGATGATGCAGGTAAATATCTTGGTGACAAAGTTACACAGGCAGTAATTACAGTTCCAGCCTACTTTAATGATTCCCAAAGACAGGCTACGAAAGATGCTGGAAAGATTGCAGGTTTAGAAGTTCTCAGAATCGTTAATGAACCAACTGCTGCGGCTTTAGCTTATGGTTTGGATAAAGAAAATGAAAAGATTCTTGTTTTTGATTTAGGGGGAGGAACATTTGACGTTTCAGTTATTGAAGCTGGTGATGGAGTAACTGAAGTTCTTTCTACATCTGGAGATACACATTTAGGCGGTGATGATTTTGATAGATGCATCGTAGATCACTTAGCCAATACTTTTAAATCTAATGAGGGAATTGATCTCAGACAAGATAAGCAAGCTTTGCAAAGATTGACTGAAGCTGCAGAAAAAGCAAAAATAGAGCTTTCAAATGCTACGCAAAGTGAAATAAATTTACCTTTTATTACAGCAACTCCTGAAGGACCAAAACATTTGGATTTGAATCTTACTAGAGCAAAATTCGAGGAATTAGCAGCTTCTTTAATAGACAGGTGTAAAACTCCAGTTGAGAGAGCTATAAGTGATGCAAAAATTTCTACTAGTGAAATTGATGAAGTTGTTATGGTGGGAGGCTCATCTAGAATACCTGCTGTATTAGATTTAGTTAAAAAAATAATTGGTAAAGAACCAAATCAAACTGTTAATCCTGATGAGGTAGTAGCTGTTGGAGCTGCAATTCAGGGAGGAGTTTTAGCAGGAGAGGTTAAAGATATATTGTTGCTTGACGTAACTCCACTTTCTTTAGGTGTAGAGACTTTAGGAGGAGTAATGACAAAAATGATAAATCGAAATACTACAGTACCTACCAAGAAATCTGAAACATATTCAACTGCTGTAGACGGTCAAACAAATGTTGAAATACACGTTTTACAGGGTGAAAGAGAAATGGCTTCTGATAACAAAAGTTTAGGAACTTTCAGATTGGATGGTATACCTTCAGCACCAAGAGGAGTTCCGCAAATCGAAGTTACATTTGATATCGATGCAAATGGTATTCTTAGTGTTACTGCCAAAGATAAGGGAAGCGGTAAAGAACAAAGTATTTCTATCACTGGTGCTTCAACTCTATCTGATAATGAAGTAGAAAAAATGGTAAAGGATGCCGAATCAAATGCATCTGCAGATAAAGAAAAAAGAGAAAAAATTGATTTAAAAAATCAAGCTGAAACACTCGTATATCAGACAGAAAAGCAACTTGGTGAGTTAGGAGATAAAATTGATGCTGCAGCAAAGTCTAAAGTTGAAGAAAAAAGTAATGCTTTAAAAGAAGCAACTTCAAAAGAAGATTATGAATCAATGAAAAAACTTCTTGAAGAACTCCAGCAAGAACTTTATGCAGTTGGTTCATCTGTTTATCAGCAACCAGGCAATCAGCCTCCATCACCTGGCGCAGCAGGCGGTCCTGATCAAAGTGATTCAAATGAAAAAGGTGGAGATGATGTAATTGATGCAGACTTTACTGAAACAAAAGATTAGTAAAGGTAATTTTTAATTTCATTAGCAACCCATTTAGAACAAGCGGGAGCTAATAAAATTCCATTTTTATAAAAACCTGTACATATAATTAGTCCATCTTCAAGATTTTTCATTATTGGTGAAGGCTCACCACATGGTCTTGACCTAATTCCGTACCACTCTTTAGAAATTTTTCCTTTCTCCAGCCAATTTGGTTTTTTATCGAGAAAATTTGTGAGTTTTTCGAATATATTTCTTGCTGGCTTAGTACTATATTCGTCAGTTGATCCAATAATTAGCTTATTTTTTGATTTTGGAATTATATTTTTACCATTTATACTGAATTGTTTTGGTAGCGATAACAAATTAACTTCTGCATCATTAATTTCAATTTCCATAGCTTGACCTAAAACAGGCTTTAATTTGATGTTGTGAGATCTGCTATCTATTAAATCAATCGCTTTAAGTGAATTACACAAAATAACCATGTCAGATTTGATATTTTCATTATTCCTTGTTGTAGAAATCCATTGATTTTTTGATTTTCTTATTTTTAATATTTCTCCTTGTAAATAGTTTACTTTTTTATGTTTTAGATATTGATCTAATGTTTGAAGTAACAATAAAGCATTTATTCTTCCATCTTTGAAGGAGATCATTCCTTTTATATTGTTTGTTTGGAAGGCTTTATTTATATTCTTGATTAATATCGAGTCTCTTTCTAAAATTAGTAAGGTTGGATCATTATTGTCATAAACAAATTTCTCTAATTTTTTAAACTTTTCTTCATTAGTAGTTAGTTGTATTAGTGGTTTTTCGATATTTAATTCATAATTAAATTTTTGTAGGAATGTAATCCATTGTGGCCATAATTCAATGCTTTGTTTCCTGAGATCCCAGCTTCTACCCCTTCTTTTTTGATACATATTACCCATTAGTAAGCCTAAAGCTGCATTGCTACTATTTTGGAGTTGAGTTGGATCTATTATCGTTACCTGGAAACCTAATTCTGATAATTCTAAGGCGTTAAATTTTCCAATAATCCCTGATCCAACAATAACTATGTTTGCTTTTTGAAAATTTTCTTTTAAGCTTTTCATTGATATATTAGATATACTTGTTTATTTGACTTAATAGTTAAAGATTTTTTGGAACATCCTTCAATTATATTCAAAATTGTTTGTCCCGATCGTCCTGGCCTTGTAAGTTTACTTACAAGTTGGATTTCAAATTACGGTGGAAACATAAAACATTCTGATCATCATACAGATCAAGATGCAGGTTTATTTCTTAGTCGAATTGAATGGAATAGCAAAAATGCAACTTTTGATAGAGATGAGATTTATAAAGAATTTAAAAAAATTGCAGATGAAGTAAATGGAAAATTTAACGTAAATTATTCTGATGAAATTCCAAATGTTGCTATTTTCGTGAGTAAACAAAATCATTGTTTGATTGATTTACTTTGGCGAGTAAGAAATGGAGAACTTAAAATGAAAGTCCCGTTAATAATTTCAAATCATTCTGATCTTGAAAATATTGCAGATGACTTTAATGCAAAATTTGTTCATATTGATACCTTTAACACTGATAAATCTATTGTTGAAGATCAATTTTTATATTTACTAAAAGAATATGAAATTGATCTTGTTGTATTAGCAAAATATATGCAAATTTTGAGTGACTCTTTTTTAAAAAAGTTTTCTTCAATAATAAATATTCATCATTCTTTCTTACCTGCATTTAAGGGCGGGCAACCATATCATCGAGCTTGGAAGAGAGGTGTTAAATTAATCGGTGCTACTGCTCACTATGTTACTGAAGATCTTGATGAAGGCCCGATAATTGAGCAATGCACAGTTAATGTAAGTCATAGGGATGAAGTTGATGATTTGATTAGAAAAGGAAGAGATATTGAAAGAATAGCTTTAGCAAGAGCAGTTAGATTACATCTGAATCATCAAGTATTTGTTTATAACAGCAAAACTGCTGTTTTTGATTGAAGATAATTTTTAGTCTTCTAATTCTATTTGTATTTGTCTTTCATAAATTGATTCTTCATTAAAAGCTCTTGCTATCAAGAAACTAGCAATGCAGCTGATTAATACAGGTTTCATAATTAATAAATTTTTTGTTAAAGCGAAAGCTAAAAACATTGCTGTAATTGGTGTTCGCGAACATCCTGCTACGAAAGCTCCCATTCCCGCAAAAATGTATGTACTTGGTGCATGTCCTGTAGCAATTTCCACCCAGTTCCCCATTATTAGTCCAATTGACCCTCCTAAAGTCAGCATTGGATAGAACAATCCTCCAGGAGCTCCAGATGCTGCAGCTAAACCTGTCGTGATAAATAATACTAGAACTGCTAATAAAGCAATTCCAATACTTGTATTTTGTTCAGCTATTATTTTTTGTAATTCATCTAAATTATGAAATGTACCGGGTAAAAAAGAGTAGATGCTTCCTAAAATAAGTCCACAGATACTCATTTTTAAAACAAATTTATTTTTATACCACTTTTTCCCAATATTTTGCATCAACAAAACATATCTGCTGTACAATTCCGCAAATATTCCAATAATTATTCCTAGTAAAACTAAGTAAATAAAATCTACAGGTAAGAAAAAAACTGATGGGTCATATTCTTTTTGAATCAAAAATCCGAGGTTAAAATCAAAGCCTCCTGCTTTAGGATCTAAACCTAAGGCTTGAATAATATCAGCAGATGAATCTGCAATGAAAGTTGTAATTACTACTAACAGCAAAATTACTGGTCTTGCAGAGTTTAATAACTCTTCTATTGCATAGACAAACCCTCCTAATGGAGCGCTAAATACTGCAGCTATTCCAGCACCACCCCCTGCAGCTACTATGACTCTCCTAAAAGCTGTAGGAGCTTTGAGCCACTGGGCCATTTGCCAAGCTACTGATCCTCCCATTTGAACGGATGGACCTTCTGGACCCAAAGGGAATCCACTACCAATAGCAATAATTCCTGATATTAGCTTTACTAATCCTACTTTTAAATTCATTGGAACTTTTTTATGTCTTAAAAACCCCATGATTTGACTCACTCCTGAACCTTTTGCGGCAGGCGCTATATTTTTGATCAAATATCCTGCAATAGCTCCTCCTAGAGCTCCAAAAACAGGTAAGACCGCAATAGATGGGAATTGGTCTAATAATGCTAATCTCCAATTATTAATAAAATAGATTCCAGTTTTAAAAGATATGCTTGTAATTGAGGCTCCTAAACCTGTTAATAAGAGCGAAAATGCAACGACTAGAGACCTTTGTTTTAATAATTTTTTAATGCTACGAGAAGAATTATTACTTGTTTTTTGAATATTATCTTTTATAAAGTTTGGCATAGTCCATGATTACTTTGTCAAGCTGAAATCGTGTATTTCATCAAATTGAAGATAGCGATAAAGTTCATCTGAATATGGATTAATTTTATTTTTAGTAATATCCTGATATTCTTCAACTTCAGGTATTTTGCCAAGCAGTGCGCAAACTGCTGCTAATTCAGCGCTGCCTAAAAAGACTTGTGCATTCTTGCCAAGTCTGTTGTCAAAATTTCTTGTACTTGTAGAAAATACTACGGAACCTTCTTCTACTCTGGCTTGATTTCCCATACATAAAGAACAGCCTGGCAACTCTAACCTTGCACCGCAATCTTCGAAAATTTTATAGTAACCTTCAGCTTTTAGAGTTTCTTCATCCATTTTTGTTGGTGGACAAATCCATAATTTAGCTTTTAAATTTGGTACACCTTCAAGAACTTTTGCAGCTGCTCTGTAATGTCCAATATTCGTCATGCAAGAACCTATAAAAACCTCATCAATATTTGTATTTGCAACATCAGTGATTTCTTTTACATTATCTGGATCGTTTGGGCAAGCAACTATAGGTTGTGTTACTTTTGCTAAGTCAATTTCAATGATTTCTTCATACTGAGCGTTTGAATCCGGTTGGATTAATGATGGTTGTTTTAACCAATTTTTCATATCATTTATTCTTCTTAAAATTGATTTAGAATCTTCGTATTTGCTCTCAATCATTTTTTCTAGAAGGCAAATATTGCTTCTTAGGTATTCTTGTACAGTTTCTTGGGATAAAAGTATGGTACTACCAGCGCATGAGCGTTCTGCAGTAGCGTCAGTAAGTTCAAAAGCTTGTTCAAGTTTTAGGTTTGGTAATCCCTCAATTTCCATAATTTTCCCGTTGAATATATTTTTCTTATTTGCTTTCTCAACAGTTAAGAGTCCTTTTTTAATTGCGAAGAGAGGGATTGCATTTACTAAATCTCTAAGAGTGATTCCTGGTAATAATTCTCCCTTAAATTTAACCAGCACAGATTCTGGCATATTTAATGGCATTGAACCTATTGCAGCGGCAAAGGCAACAATGCCCGAGCCTCCAGGAAATGAAATGCCAAGAGGAAATCTAGTATGACTGTCTCCGCCTGTACCAACAGTATCTGGGAGAAGCATTCTATTAAGCCAGCTATGAATTATGCCGTCTCCAGGCTTAAGAGCTACTCCACCTCTTTGAGATATAAAATCAGGTAATTCTTTATGTGTAACTAGATCTACTGGTTTAGGATACGCAGCTGTATGACAAAAACTTTGCATCACTAAATCTGCAGTAAATCCTAAACAAGCTAGTTCTTTTAGTTCATCTCTAGTCATTGGCCCAGTAGTATCTTGACTACCAACTGTGGTCATAATTGGCTCACAGGTCATTCCTGGCCTAACTCCATCTAAACCGCATGCTTTGCCTACTATTTTTTGAGCCTGAGTAAAGCCTGCATTATTTTCGGTTGGATTTTGTGGCCTGGTAAATATTTCACTAGGTTGATAATCTAATTTATTTCTAATTTTGTCTGTAAGAGATCTTCCAATCATAAGATTAATTCTTCCACCAGCTTGAATCTCATCAGTAAGAGTTGATGGATACAAGTCAAATTTGCTTATTAATTCTTCAGTATTGGAATCTTTATCAATTTTTTTAATAATGCCTTTATAGGGATATATTTTAATAACATCTCCTGTTTTCATTTGAGATACGTCAGTTTCTATTGGTAAAGCTCCTGAATCTTGTGCAGTATTAAAGAAAATTGGGGCTATTTTGCTACCAATTATTATTCCACCTGTTTTTTTGTTTGGAACGAAAGCAATATCTTCTCCTATATGCCAAATGAGTGAATTAATAGCAGATTTTCTAGAACTCCCTGTTCCAACAACATCTCCAACATAAGCTATTGGTAAATTTTGTTTTTTTAAATTATCAAGAATGTTTAGTCCATCAGGTTTTTTGAATTCCAACATACTTAATGCGTGCATCGGAATATCCGGGCGAGTTGTTGCATGTACAGCTGGAGATAAGTCGTCTGTATTTGTTTCACCTTCAACTTTAAACACTAAACAAGTAATCTCTTTTTCCAGATTTTTTTTATTTTTGAACCATTCTGCATTTGCCCAACTATTTACAACCTCTTTTGCATAAAAATTATTTTGAGATAATTCATAGATTTCATTAGCTGAGTCATAAACAAGGATAATATTTTTTAAAACTTCTGCCGCTTTTTTAGCAAGTAAACTATTTTTCCCTTTTAGTATTTCAACCAAAGAATTTACATTATATCCGCCTATCATCGTTCCTAGTAATTCAATTGCTTTTTCTGGATTAATTGAATTGCAATATTTTTCTGAATTAACAATAGCTGTAAGCCAGCTTGCTTTTACATAAGCAGCTTCATCAACTCCTGGAGGTACTCTATTTATTAGTAAATCAAGTAAATAAGAAGAATCGTAAGAACTTTCTTGTTCCAATAATTTTGTAATACAATTTGTTTGCTCAGCATTTAGAGGTAAAGGAGGTATACCTTTGGTTGCTCTTTCTGCTACGTGATCTGCGTAATCTTTTAGCAATGTTTCCAAATTCTTCATTAGTAAGGTTTAATGCCTAATCTATTGTTATTTTTAATATTGAAAAGGAGAGTATTCATAAATGCTTTTTTAAATATTCAAACTTCTTAATTAATCAATGACGACATCATCAAATAATTCAGCTTTAGAAAAGACATCAGATTTACATGTTGTTGAAACACGTCCATTAATACCTCCAAGCAGATTACATAATGATATACCTTTAGATCACGCCTCCGCCAATACAGTATCTAAAACAAGAAGATCGATACAAAATATTTTGCATCATAATGATCAGAAGCTTCTAGTAATCGTGGGTCCATGTTCAATTCATGATCTAGAGGCTGCGAAGGAATATTCAAAATATATTCAAAACTTCCGAGAAATTTATAAAGATAAATTAGAAATAATAATGAGAGTATATTTTGAGAAGCCAAGAACAACTATTGGTTGGAAGGGATTAATAAACGATCCTCATCTAGATGATTCTTATGATATTAATACTGGTTTAAGAAGAGCAAGAAGTTTGCTTTCATATCTTGCAACTCGTGGAATACCTTCTGCTACTGAATTACTAGATCCAATTGTTCCTCAGTACATTGCTGATTTAATAAGTTGGACAGCTATAGGTGCGCGGACTACTGAAAGTCAAACTCATAGGGAAATGGCATCAGGATTATCTATGCCTATTGGTTTTAAAAATGGAACGGATGGTTCTTTTACAACTGCAATCAATGCAATGCAATCAGCTTCAAAATCGCATCATTTTTTAGGTGTAAATGATAATGGAATGGCTTCTATTGTTAATACCACAGGAAATCCAGATGGACATATAGTTTTAAGGGGCGGGTCAAAAGGCCCAAATTTTGAAAGTGAATGCGTTAAAAGAATTTCATCTGAATTGCAGCAATGTAATCTTCCCCATAAAGTGATGATTGATTGTAGTCATGGTAATTCCAATAAAGACTTCCGAAAACAGTCAGAAGTGCTTAAAAATGTTGCTTCTCAAATTAGCAATGGTGAAAAAAATATTTTAGGAGTGATGCTTGAAAGTCATTTGAAGGAGGGAAATCAAAAACTTTTAAAAAAAGAGGATCTTCAATTTGGCAGAAGCATTACAGATGCATGCATAGATATAGAAACTACAAAAGAATTACTCGCTATTTTATACAATTCACTTAGCTAGTTATAAAAAAATTGAAAAATAATGCTGAAGAAATTGGAACAATGAAATTATCTATTCCTAAAACACTAAATTGTTCGAGTAAAGTCGCAAAAAAAGCTATTGTAAAATAATTTAAATTTAAACTATTTTGTTGGGAGTATCCTATTGAGCAAACTACTATTAAACTTGTTAAAAACATTGTCATAGTGCCAAATAAAGATTTTTTTTGTTTAAAAAAAATCCAACTCTTTGAATTAAGGCTTTTTCCTATTAACCCAGCTAATCCATCACCAAAAGTCATTATGAAGAATCCAGTAACTAATGCATATGGATCTTTATCCCAGAAAAGATAAATCAAAATAAATAAACTTATACAATAAAATAATGTTCCATAACTCTTTCTCTCAACGTCCTCTATTGTTGGAAATAATTTATAGGTGTAATTGATGAAAACCATTAATGAAATAAGTCCTGTAAAAATTAAAGCAGAGTTTTGATTAATTTTTAAAAATTGAGCAATTGGTATTAAAGGTCCTATTCCTATGTGTATTATTTTTCTAACTATTTCTCTGCTATCTTCATTGTATTTTTTAAAAACTATTGATATTAAAAAAATTGAAAATAAATATAATAAAATTACGGTAAATTTTATCAATTTGGTTAAGCTGCTTTTTGATGAGTTGTCATTACTCTGAGTTTTAATATTGCTTTAGCTTCTAGTTGCCTTACTCTTTCTCGTGAAACATTAATTTGTCTTCCTATTTCTGCGAGTGTTAATGGTTCTTCACCATCTAGGCCAAATCTGAGCTTCATTATTTTTTGCTCTCTTTCATTTAATTGGGAAAGCCAAGTTCCTAAATGTTCTTTTTGTATAGTTCTATCCATACCTTCCATAGGCTCTTCACAGTTTGGATCAGGTATAAGTTCACCAAGCGTACTTCTGTCTTCTTCACCTCTTGCGTGAGCATCTAGGGAAGCGCAAGGAGCACTTTGAGAAATTAAATCTTCTAAATCTTTTTGCTCAATTCCCATTTCAGTTGCCATTTCCAATCTGGTAGGTTGTCTACCAAATTTATGTGATAATTCTCTAGAGACTCTTCTCATTTTGGATAGTTTTTCACTTATGTGAATAGGCAAACGAATTGTTCTTGCACTGTTATCAATAGCCCTTGTCATTCCTTGTCTAATCCACCAGTAAGCATAAGTTGAGAATTTATATCCCATAGCAGGATCAAATTTATCTACAGCTCTTTCAAGCCCAATAGCTCCTTCCTGGACAAGGTCTAATAATTCAAGCCCTTGGTTTTGGTATTTTTTGGCAACGGAAACAACAAGCCTTAGATTAGCTGCCATCATTCTATCTCTAGCTCTTTTGCCAATTTTAATTTGATAAAGATTTCGTTGCGTTCTATCAGTTTCAGGAATTTGTAGCAACTTCTTCATGTTTTGAACATGATGAGCCAACTCTATTTCCTCTGCTGGAGTTAAAAGAGGTACTCTTCCAATGCTGCTTAAGTAATAGCCAATAGAATCTGAAGCGAGTCTGCCTGATTTTTTTTGGCTTTGTTTTGCAGTAAGACTGGATTTCGATTTGCGAGATTTGCCCGCTGTGTTTGGTAATCTTGGCTCATCAAAATTATTATCTGAAGAGCTTTTCGCAGATTCCAGAGGGATCCCCATCACCCTGGCCTCCTAAAATAATGGATTTTTTAAAAAGCTAGCACTGAAATCGAAATAAAAACTACATTTACGTTGAAATTTTAAAGACAAAAATTTTTTTTAAAATGCTTATTTCTTGAAATCCGTTGATATGAGCTGATTTTATAAAAATTAAAAAAAATCTAAAATATTAAGTATTTTTTTAAATGTTGTAAAAATCAATATTAATTTTATTTTTCTATGAGGTCAATTTGCGAACGATTATCCGATGCATCCAATTCATATTTCGAATAAGAACCATCTTCCTTCATTATCCAAGAAAAGTAATCATCTTTTATGTAAGTTTGCAAAAGTGAGTATATTTTAGATTTCAATTCATAATCCTCTATTGGAGTAACAGCTTCTATTCTTCTATCAAGATTCCGTCTCATCCAATCAGCACTCCCAATAAAAACCTCATTATCATCGTTATTACAAAACCAAAAAATTCTTGAATGTTCAAGAAAGTGGCCAATAATGCTTATGACTTTAATATTTTCACTTAAATTTTTTCTTTGAGGATATAAGCAACAAATACCTCTTATGATTAGGCTAATTTTTACACCTGAGTCTGAAGCTAGATAAAGAAGTTTAATTATTTCTGGGTCTACTAAAGAATTCATTTTTGCAATTATTTCCGCTTTTTTGCCTTCCTCTGCATTTTTAATTTCTCTTTTTATCAGAAATATAAATTTCTCTCTCATTGATGAGGGAGAAACTAATAACTTTTGATAACTTTTTTGTTTAGAAAAACCTGATAAGTAGTTAAATAACTCAAGTAAATCAGATGCAATATCAGGATCAGTTGAAAGTAATCCTAAATCTGTATAAAACTTTGAAGTATTAGAGTTATAATTGCCTGTACCAATATGGAAATAATTCCTTAATCGTCCTTTTTCTTTTCTTACTACTAAAGCTATTTTTGTATGTGTTTTAAATCCTATAATTCCATATACAACATGAATTCCAGCTTGTTCAAGTTGTTTTGCCCATTGAATATTATTGTCTTCATCAAATCTTGCTTTTAGTTCAACAAGAGTCATTATTTCTTTTCCGTTCTCTGCAGCTCTCATTAAGGCTGCGATGATAGGCGAATCCTTAGACACTCGATATAGTGTAATTTTTATAGCCATTACAAGTGGATCATCAGCAGCTTTGTTTATAAATTCTTCAACTGAAGTTTTAAATAAGTCGTACGGATGATGAAGCAGAATATTTTTTTTCCTTAGTATATTAAAAATATAATTATGGTTTTTATTTGAAGGTAAATCTAAATTTTTTAATTGTGGGTGAGTTTTCCCAATTAGAAGATTTTCTTTTAAATCATGTCTATTAATTTTTGTAAGCTGATTTAAATCGTCAAGGCCTAAAAAACTTTTGCAAAAGTAAATATACTCTTTTTGTATTGAGATACTTTCAATAAGTAATTTCAGAATATTTTCTGGCATATCCGATTCAACTTCTAATCTAACTACGTCTCCACCTAACCTTCTTTTTTGCAAACTTTGTTCAACTGCTAAAAGAAGATCATCAGCTTCAAGTTCTTTTAATTCTAAATCTGCATCTCTTGTCACTCTAAAAAAAGAGTAATTTATACATTCCATTCCGTTAAATAAAGTATTTATATTATTCCCAATTAAATCTTCAACACTTATAAAAAAATATGTATTTTCATCACCTTGTTGAATAATTTCATTAGGAATTTGTATAAATCGGCTTATATTTTTTGTTGGTATTTTCACTCTTACAAACTGATCTTTAGAATTTTCTCCATCCTTTATTAAAGCTGCTAAATTTAGACTTAAATTACTTATAAAAGGAAATGGATGTGCTGGATCAACAACTAATGGAGTTAATAAAGGGAAAATAGATGAAGAAAAGAAATTATCACACCAATTTCTTTGATTTTCATTAAGGTCATTATATTTTTTTAAAATTACATCTTCTTCTTTTAAATCATTAATTAATTCATTATTTACATAGTTTTCTTGAATACTAGTTAATTTTTTTACTTCTTTGTTGATTTTTGTTAATTGCTCTTTAGGGGTTAATCCATCAATACTTTTTTTAGTAATTCCTGCTTCAACTTGAGCCTTTAGCGAAGCTACCCTTACCATAAAAAATTCATCTAGATTATTACTGAAAATTGAACAAAATTTTACTTTATCTAGGATTTTGTACTCCTTTTCCATACCAGTTAGGAGTACTCTTTTATTAAATTCAATCCAACTTAATTCTCTATTAATAAAAACATCAGCCTGGCTTTTCATGAAGATACATTTGAATTTTGATTGTTAAAAGAATTATTACTTTTACCCTCTGCAATAAGGTATATCATGAAAAGTAAGATAACGGAACCAGCGATAAAAGGTGATTTAGGACCAAAATCATCATAAACCCTTCCGGCCATTACAATTCCTAAAACCCCTCCAAGACTCTGCAGACCCTGAAGGTTACTTAGAATTGAGCCTTGTTTATCAATGTCTAATTTCTTTGATATTAGTGCTCTTAATGTGGGCGTAATTAATCCTGCCCCAACGGCTAAAAATGAAACAGCTGAATAAATATTGATTGTCGCATTTTCTTTTGGAGCAGTTATTAAAAGAGCACAAGCGACAAGAATAAATCCTGATCCGATAAGTGTTAATCGCATTTCGCCAAATTGCTTTACCAGAGGCCCAATTAATCCTCCCTGAACGATAATCGCAATGATTCCTACTACAACAAGAGTTCCGCTTGATGCTTTGGTCGTCCAGTTTAAAGATTCTTGGAGGAAAAATATAAGGATATTAGTCAATCCAGTAAAAGCAATAAAGTAAATAAAAAAAGCTAATGATAATTTTTTAATCTTTTCTTCTTTGAAAACTGTAAATAGAGCTTTTAAAGGGTTTTTTAAAGCAGTTTTTGATTTATTTATTTTACTATTAGGCTTGGTTTCAGGTAAGTAAAAAAATACAAGGAGAAAATTTATTATTGGAATGATTGAGGCTATCAACACTGGAATAATAAAATTATTATTTGTATTTCTTGCAAAAATTACAACAAAAATATTACCTAAGAAAAAACTTAAACCAAAAGCTACACCAATAAGACCAAATGTTTTTGCTCTTTTTTCAGGGCTTGAAATATCTGCAAGAATTGTTGTTGCAGTAGCTGCAGTCCCTCCACTTAAACCGTCAATCAGTCTCGCTAAAAATAATAAAAATAACGGGATAGTGGCTATTGAATTTGACCAATTAAAAAGAACTGTAAAAGATAATATTGATATTCCTATTACTGAACCAGTAATACAAAAAAGAGTGACAGGTCTTCTTCCATATCTATCACTCATAAGTCCTATAAAAGGAGAAGCTGTAAATTGAGCTAATTGATAAGTGCATGATAATAAACCATATGTACTTGCTTTAGAGTCAAAAAGTAAAACAAAAGAGGGTAATATGGGTAACAGTATACTTTCACTTAAACGATCATTTAGAAGAGTGATAAAAGCACTAAGGAGAGTAAATTTTTTATTTGGTTTTAATAAACTTTCTTTCACAATATTTACCTTCATTGCGATTTACTTTTACTACCATACTTGTTAATGGAGATTATTGTGCCCGGCATTGTTTATTTAGTTGGAGCAGGTCCTGGTGACCCTGAACTTTTGACTCTTAAAGCTTTACGCCTAATAAAAAATTGTGATGCATTAGTTCATGATGCTTTAATCCCAGATGAAATAACAAAAGAGGCAGGAAAAAATACAGAAATTTTCCATGTAGGCAAAAGAGTTGGGAAGTGTTCTGTACCTCAAGCAGAAACTAATGATCTTATTTTGAAATTAGCAAAAGAAGGCAAAAATGTTGTAAGGCTTAAAGGGGGAGATCCATTCGTTTTTTCTAGAGGTGGTGAAGAGGTATCGATTTTAGAAAAAAATGGAATTTCAGTTGAAATTATTCCTGGTATTACTTCTGGGATAGCTGCCCCCACATACTTTGGTATTCCACTAACCCATAGAGATGCTGCGAGTTCCGTAACTTTTGTCACTGGACATGAGCGTGTAGATAAGGAAAAAAAGACAGTGAATTGGAGAGACTTAGCTAAATCATCAGATAGCTTAGTAATTTTTATGGGTATAAAAAATATTGAATTTATTGTGGAAGAATTAATTCTAGGTGGTTTAGATAAGAGTACTAAATGCGCTGTTATTCAAGAAGCTACTTTAAAAAATCAAAAATGTTTGATAGAGAAATTAGATAATCTTCCAGATAAAATCAGAGATAAAGAGTTTTTAGCGCCATCAATTATCATTATTGGAAAAATTGTTGAATTTAAGGTTAATAACAATATAACTAAAGTATCTGATGTCTATTTACCAGACATTAATAAAGTTCAACTATATAATAAATCCCAGAAGTAAATTGGATCGAATTTAGATTTTAGCTTTAAATTATTAACTTGATTAATTTGTCTGCAAGATAAGCTATTAATTGCAACTATTATGTCATCATTTTGAAATTCTGGAGGAATTAATTCTTCTTTTACAATTTTCAATTTTAAAGCTTTAGAAACCATAATCCCCTCTAAACAGCCACTCTCTTTTCTAGGAGTTATCCATTGATTATTTCTTTTAATTAAAAGATTAAATGTACTTCCACAACAAAGTTCACCTGACGTATTCAAAAGGATAGAATCATCAAATGATTTTTCATTAGCTTCTGTCAAAACTTGTATTGCCTGATTATATGAAAATGTTTTGCATTTACTTACAAGACTCAATTCATTGATTTTTTCCGTTTGACTAATGCAAACGCTTATCGGATTAAAATTTGGTTTGATTCTATAGAATTCAAGCCATAAATTATCCAAATCTTTTGTCTCTGAAGTGCTATCAATTGTTAGTGTTCGACCTTCATTAGTTCCTCGACTATAGTTTATTCTTACTGAAGCAAATTGATCATTTTTAAGCGATAACTTTTTAATTCCATCGTGAATAAGTTGTCTCAAAGTTAATTTATTTATTTTGAGATTAATATTTAAAATCTTGCTACTTTTTTCTAATCTTTTCAGATGTTCATCAAAAAGAATTGGTTTGTTTTCTTTGATCAATATGGTTTCAAATATACCATCAGCAAATTTTAATCCTCTATTATTAGCAGCAATAAATATTCTATCAATATCCAACCATTGATCCTTGTGCCAACCTAATGTTTCAATCATTTTAGTGAATCAATTAATGGTAAAAGTTTCCACTTTAGTTCATCAGTTTCCTCTGCAGGGTTTGAGTCAATAACTATTCCGCAACCAGCATATATATTGATTTTTTTGTCTTTAATTAAAAATGATCTTATTAGTATATTGCTGTCAAACTCTCCATTCCAGTCAAGCTTTAAAAATGAGCCACAGTATGGTCCGCGTTCACATTCTTCTAATTCAAAAAGTCTCTGGCATGATCTTAATTTAGGTGCTCCAGTTATAGAGCCCCCAGGCCAACAAGATTTTAGTAAATCAATCCAGTTCTTGTCTTTTTTTAATTTGCCTCTGATTACTGAAGTTAGATGATGAACTTTTAAGTAACTTTCAAGTTTTAATATTTCTGGCACCATAATACTTCCTGTTTCACAAACTTTACTTAAATCATTTCTTATTAGGTCAACAATCATAATATTTTCGGCTCTATCTTTTTCATTCGTTATTAAATCGATAGCATTAAGCGCGTCTTGATTTAAATCTTTATCTCTGGATCTAGTTCCCTTGATAGGTCTTGATTCTACAAAATTTTTATTATCGATTTTTATAAATCTTTCTGGCGAGGTAGATAATACAGCCTCTTTATGAAATTGATTATTTATTATTATTCCTCCAAAGGGAGCTCTTAATTTCCTTCTTATTTTCAAATAAATATCTAGAGGATTATAGTCTTTGGAAAATTCAATTTCGCATTTAGTTGTTAAGTTTGCTTGAAATATATCCCCTAGGGAAATTAATTTTTTCAATTTCAAAATATTTTTCTGAAATTTTTCAGCCATTTCTTCCAAATTTATTTTCGAAAAATCAAAATTTAAATTTGTTTTAATAATATTTTCTTCTTCAATATTTTTTATATTGTTGATTATGTTTTTATAATTCATCAGTTCAGATGAGTTTGTGCCTTCGATAATTATTTCTTTTTTTATTAGATTACATTTAATGATTGGATCATATGATGCAATCCATAAAGTTGCCATATTAGATTTTTTCCATGGGTTTTTTGGTTCTATGTAAACTCCAGCTTCATAACTTAACCATCCGATCCAAAATCCTTTATCAATATTTTTTAAATTGTTAAATGGATTATTAGTTTTGTCTAAGTTATTGATATCTCTTGATTGGATAATTTTTTTAGGTTTAATTCCTATTATTGACCATTCCCCATTTTCTTTGCCATCACTGTCTAGCCAAGCTAATCCGTTATCTCCGAATTTTTTTGTGAGATGATGCGTAATCAGTGCTGGATCTATCCATTCTTTTAAAATTATTTTTTTTATTTTCATTATTTTTTATTGTTATTTAGCCATTTTTCATAAGCTTCATTTCTAATTCTGCAGCTATCACACTTACCGCATGGTTTTGAATTACCCGAATAACAACTCCATGTTTTATCTAAAGGGACATGATTATCAAAAGCTAATTGAATAATTTCCTCTTTATTTAAATCTAATAGTGGCGTCCAAAGTTTTATTGGATTATTTTCTCTACCCCTTTTATTGGCTAAATATGCTAACTCTTGAAATTTTTTAATGTAGTCAGGTCTGCAATCTGGATAACCAGAATAATCTAGTGCATTAACTCCTAATCCTATAAAATCAGCGTCTATTGCTTCGGCATAACTTAGTGCAACGGAAATAAATATAGTATTTCTCCCAGGAACATAAGTATTAGGAATTTTATTAGTTTGTACTCCTTCTATTGGAATATTTTTTTGAGTATCAGTTAATGATGAGCCTCCCCATAAAGATAAGTCGAGCTTAATGATTTTAAATTCTTCGATATCAAAGTGTTTTGCAATTATTGATGCAGAATTTAATTCTTTTTTATGACGTTGACCGTAGTCAAATGAAAGGCCAAAAATTTTAGCTTCTGATTTTTTTGCGATACCAGTAACTGTAGAAGAATCTAAACCTCCAGATAATAAAACCACTATCGATTTATTTTTAAGATTCATACGATTTCAATTAATTTTTAAGTATTTGTGAGTTTGAAGGCTCAATTTCCAATCTGGGTTATTTTTTACGAAATCAATAGCAAGAGAAAAACCATTCGCATTGTTCCATGCTGGCTGTAAATAAAAAAGTTTATTTTCTTTTTTTAAGCCATCTTCGCTTTTAGAGAGTTGATATTGTTTTAAAGTTTCGTTTTTTATTTGAATAGCAAATTCAATATCTTCTATTTCATTAATGATTATTTTAATTTCATTAGAGTTTTTCAAAAAATAATTTTTTGGAGGTGAGTGTCTTTTAGGAGATAAAGTAATCCAGTCATAGCTACCTGATATCGAATTAACTCCACTTGTCTCAATATGAATCTTCATTGGCTTTTGTTCTTCTCCCATCGTCATTTTTTTTATGGTTTTGCAAAAATTATCTAGGTTATGTTGTAAAGGTTCTCCTCCTGTAATAACGCAAAAAGATGCTCCTTTTTCTCTAGCAATTTTTATGCGATCTATTATCTTATCAATTGATATAGAAGGGTGTTTTTTCTCGTCCCATGAATTCTTGGTATCGCACCACGAACATCCAACTTTACATCCGGCTAATCTTACAAAAAAAGCACTTTTTCCAGCGTGATAACCTTCGCCTTGTAATGAATGAAATTGTTCGACTAAGGGTAAAAAATTTGTCATTTTTTCATTCAAAAAAATAAAGAATATTAATTTGATTGAGTTAACTTATCTTGAGAGGCTTTGATTAAACCTTTAAATAAAGGATGAGGTTTGCCAGGTCGTGATAAAAACTCAGGATGATATTGACATGCTAAGAAGTAAGGATGATTTTCTAACTCAATTAACTCTACTAATCTGCCATCTGGTGATGTACCACTAATTTTGTATCCAGAATCTAAAAAACTTTGTTTGTAGTAATTATTAAATTCGTATCTATGTCGATGTCTCTCATAAATAACATCTTCATCATATAAGTTTTTTCCAGTTGTATTTTTTGTCAATCTACATGGATAAACTCCAAGCCTCATTGTTCCACCTAAATTAACTACATCTTCCTGTTCTGGCAATAAATGTATCACTGGATTGGGAGTGTTTGGGTCTAGTTCTGAACTAGATGCATCTGCAAGATTAGCTACATTCCTGGCCCATTCTATAACTGCACATTGCATCCCAAGGCACAATCCTAAAAAGGGAATTTTATTTTCTCTTGCGAATTTTATAGCCGAAATTTTTCCATTGACTCCTCTATTGCCAAATCCCCCAGGTACGACAATTGCATCAACTTCACTTAAGTAAGTTTCTGCTGAATTTTTTTCTATCATTTCAGCACTCACCCAATGTAAATCTAATAAAGCCTTTTGTTCAATGCATGCATGTCTTAAAGCTTCAACAACGGATAAATATGCATCTCCAAGTTCAATATATTTGCCTACAAGGGCAACTTTTATTGGATCTCCAGGATTTCTTAGGTTGTGTATTAGTTGTTCCCAATTTTTCAAATCACATTTTTTATCTTCAAGGTCTAAATACTTCAGGGTTTCTTTGCATAACCCTTCTTTTTTTAAAGAAAGAGGTACAGAATAAATACTGTCTGCGTCTAAAGCTTCAATTACAGAGTTGATACTGACACCGCAAAAACCACTAAGCTTCTTCTTAAGAGCTTCATTGATAGATTTATCACTGCGGCATACAAGTAAATCTGGCTGAATTCCAATAGATCTTAATTCTTTCACTGAATGTTGTGTTGGTTTAGTTTTTATTTCTCCAGAGGTTTTGATGTAAGGAAGTAATGTTACGTGTATATATGCAACATCATTCCTATTGACATCATTTTTAAATTCTCTTATTGCTTCTAGAAAAGGTAAAGATTCAATGTCACCAACTGTTCCACCAATTTCAGTAATAATAATATCCGCATTGCTGTTGGCGGCTACTCTATGGATTCTTTCTCTTATTTCTCCTGTTATGTGAGGTATTACTTGCACAGTTCCTCCGTTATAACTACCTCTTCTTTCTTTGTTAATAACAGCTTGATAGATAGATCCCGTTGTTACACTATTTAGCCTAGTCATTGCAGTATCAGTAAATCTTTCATAGTGACCTAAATCTAAATCGGTTTCAGCCCCATCTTCGGTTACAAATACTTCTCCATGTTGGAAAGGGCTCATTGTGCCTGGATCAACATTGAGATATGGATCTAGTTTTAATATGGAAACACTATATCCTCTAGATTTTAATAATCTTCCTAAGCTTGCAGCTACAATTCCTTTACCAATGCTAGAAACTACTCCTCCGGTGACAAATACAAATTTTGACATTAAATATTTTTAATTAAGCACGTCCTCCTTATATTTTATTTAAACAAAAAACTTTTAGAACATCCATATATATTCTTATTCATCAATTGTTATTTCAATATCTAATTCTTTTAATTGTGATTCAGAAACATTTGAAGGTGCATTTGTGAGAAGACATTTTGCTTGTTGATTTTTTGGAAAAGCAATGGTCTCTCTGATTGAATCTGCACCTATGATTAGCATGATAATACGGTCCAATCCAAACGCTATTCCACCATGAGGAGGAGCACCCATTTCTAAGGCTTCTATTAAAAATCCAAATTTTTCATCAATTTCTTTATCAGTAAGTCCTACCGTTTTCAAAACCTCTCTTTGCAAGTTCGCTTCATGAATACGTAAAGAGCCACCTCCTAGCTCCAAACCATTAAGAACTAAGTCATAAGCATTTGCTATAGAGTTCTCGATTTCTTTTTGCAAGTTTTCAGGATTTTTAGTTTTTATATTTTTTGGAGAACAAAAAGGATGATGTAAAGCTTCATATCTATTTTCCTCTTCATTTCTCTCAAACATCGGGAAATCAGTTACCCATAAGAAATTCCATTTACTTTTATCTATGAGATTTAAGTCTTTTGCGATGTATTGTCTCACTCTATCTAATGACTGATTGACAATTTGTTTATCTCCAGCACCCAAGAGGATTAAGTCTCCATCGTGCGCTTCGGTGATTCTTAAAATATCAGCTATATGCTCTTCATTTAGATTATTTTTAATTGCCCCAATAGTCTCAAGCTCATTTCCTTTGACCCTTATAAAGGCTAAACCTCCAGCTCCTGCATCTTGAGCTACTTGGAAGATATCACCTCCGGGTTTAATTCTTACGTTGCTAATACTTAAATTACCTCCTTTGACTGTTATGGATTTTATAGAACCTCCAGACTTAATTGCCTTGGTGAAAATATTAAAGCCAATATCACCTAATACTTCTCCTAAATCTTTTAATAACATTTGATATCTAGTGTCTGGTCTGTCAGTGCCGTAATTATCCATTGCTGCTTGCCATGACATTCTTGGAAAAGCATTATCAAAATCAATATTTAATACTTCTTTCCATATTTTTTTTATGAGACTTTCATTAAAAGAGATTATTTCTTCTTCACTAATAAAGCTCATTTCAATATCTAATTGCGTAAACTCTGGCTGTCTATCTGCCCTTAAGTCTTCATCACGGAAACATTTTGCGATTTGATAGTACTTATCTAAGCCTCCCACCATTAAAAGTTGTTTAAATAGTTGTGGGGATTGAGGTAGAGCAAAAAATTCTCCATTCGAAAGACGAGCAGGAACAAGAAAATCGCGAGCGCCTTCTGGAGTTGATTTTGTAAGTAATGGAGTCTCTACTTCTGTAAATCCAAAATTATCAAGAAATTCTCTAGCAACTTTAATAATTTTATGTCTTGTTTTTAAATTTTCTAGTAATTTTCCTCTTCTTAAATCAAGGTATCTATATTTTAATCTAAGTTCCTCTTTTGTATTTTCATAATCATGTATAGATACTGGAAAAGGTAGGTTTTTTTTAATTTGGTTGAGAATTTGCAAATCTTTAACTTTAAGCTCTAACTCTCCAGTACTTAAATTTTTATTTATTGAATCTTTTGGCCTTTCGTTAATAATTCCGCTAACCATTATTACTGTTTCATTTCTTAGAGTTTCTGCCTGCTTAAATAGATCTGCACCATCATCGGGGTTAATTGTTATTTGTAGAAATCCACTATGGTCTCTTAAATCAATAAAAATTACACCACCATGATCTCTTCTTCTATCTACCCATCCGCATAAATTAACTAATTTACCAATATCTGTATTATTGAGTTCTTTACAAATTTTGTTTCTCATCTAAGTATGATTTATTTATCAATAACTTATAATAATTCTTTAAGGGTAAATTTAGTTAATAATTTTTTTTATAAAACGCTCTTTTTGTTATTACCCCTTTGAATTTTTTACCTCTTATTGATATTTGAACTTCATTATTTATTAAGGCATGCGAAGTATTGATGTATGCAAAAGCAATAGCTTGTTGTTTAGTTGGAGACCAACTGCCGCTTGTGATAGTCCCAATATTTTCTTCACCTTTAAGAACTGCGCAACCTTTTCTTCCTATTGCTTTACCTTCTATAGAAAGACCAACTAACTTTTTTTGAATACCTAATCTTGACTGCTCTTCAAGAAATCCTCTTCCAAAGAATTCGTGATTATTTTCTAAATGTACTAGCCAGCCTAACCCTGCTTCATATGGAGAAGTTTCTTCATTTATGTCTTGACCATAAAGATGCATGCCTGCTTCAAGTCTAAGAGTATCTCTAGCTCCTAAACCACAAGGTGCAACATTTTTGGAAATTGAGAAATCCCATAAATTAATTGCTGCTTTTTTAGATAAAAGTATTTCTAGACCATTTTCCCCCGTATATCCTGTCTTTGAAAAGAAAATTTTTTCTTTTGGCGAAATATGTTCAAAAATTTTATATTCGCATCCAAAGTTAGGGATATGTGAGATCGAAGATTCAATCCATTCTTCAAATAAATCGAATGAGTTTTTTCCCTGTAATGCTAGTAGTACTTTGTCTTTTTTAAAGTTTGTTATCGAAATTTTAGAAATATTTAAATTATTTTTTATCCACTGAAAATCTTCTTCATATCTACTTGCATTAACTATTAACAATAATTCTGATATGTCATTTTCTTGTATACCAAGGTCATAAATTATCAAGTCATCTATTATTCCTCCTTTATCATTGAGCATTACTGTATAAAGTCCCTGTCTTTCAGAAAAGGAGTATAAATTAGTAGGAAAAAGTTTTTGAATATAATCCTTTGGATTGATTCCCTTTATAGAAATCACACCCATGTGAGAAATATCAAATAATCCTGCTGAAGATCTAACTGATTCATGCTCTTTAATTAACCCTGAAAATGATATGGGCATTTCCCAACCTGCAAAATCCACTAATTTTGCATTGGATTCAACATATTTTGAATAAAGAGGACTTTTTAGCAAATCCATGAAATATTTAGATTGTATTTAGTATTTTTACACTTTAGTTAAGAAATTTTTTATTGCATATTTTCTAATGACAAAATTAAGCTTCTAAGTACTTTGGCTGCAACTATGCTACTTACTCCGCTTTTATCAATTTCTGGAGATAATTCCACAATATCTGAAGCCACAATTCTAAGGTCTTTTAAAGTTTTCAGTATTTCTTCAAAATCATTCCAAAAAAATCCTCCTGGTTCTGGAGTGCCCGTCCCTGCTAATAAACTGGGATCAAACCAATCTAAATCTATTGTTAAATAGATTGGAGACTTAGCGTATGGTAGAAGAGCTTGTTTTAGCTCATGTGCATTTCCGCCTGGACAAAAGTTAACTAATTGGTTGTTGTTGTGCATAATTTCAAATTCTTCTTTAGTCCCACTTCTAATTCCTACTTGTAAAATTTTCTTTTCAGGTAGCACTTCTAAGCATCTTTTCATAGTACATGCATGACTATGTTCATTTCCTATATATGATTCTCTTAAATCTGCATGTGCATCAAGTTGAATCAATATCAAATCTGGATATTTTTTTACTAATGCTTCAATAGCACCTCTTGTAATAGAGTGTTCGCCTCCAAGCATAATAGGACTAAGGCGTTTACTAATTAAATAATTTGTTGCTGATTTAACCGATTCAATAACGGACTTTGAGTTATTTTTATCAATTATTATTGATCCAAAATCAACATACATAATATCCTCTAAGTCTTTTTTTATTTTTGGACAATATGTTTCTAAACAAGAACTGACTTGTCTTATTGCTTCTGGACCAAATCTTGCTCCTGGTTTAAACGAACACGTCCCGTCATAATTAACTCCAAATATACCAATTGAGCAATTCTCAGGACTTCGTTTTGCTCCCATATAAATGGCATTTTCGTTATCGAATAAATTTTTTGTCATCTTATGAATCTAGTTCTTTTACAATTTTATTTGGCATCATTTTGAATGCTGCATTTTGAAAATTTAAATTCCAAATTTCACATTCTTTTTCTATTTTTAAGACTTCATCATAATTTTGCTTTGATAAATTTAGATCCTCTAAAGAAGCAAATGTCCAACTCCAAATTCCGCTTGGATATATAGGTACAAATGAATACATAGTTTCAGAAACTTTAAATATATTTTTTAGAGTTTTCAAAATATTTATGTGAATATTTTGGAATGATTCAGGAGATTCGCTTTGCGTTGCTAATATCCCCCTTGGTGTAAGTATTCTTTTACATTCTTTATAAAAAGAATCTGAAAATAATAAATTTGAAAATTCTGAGGGATCTGAACAATCTATAAAAATAACGTCGTAAAAATTATCTCTTGTTTTTTTTACCCATTTAACACCATCATCAACATGTATTTCTAATCTTTTGTCATTCCATGCTTCGCCTCCAATTTCTTTTAGAAATTTTTTAGATATTTTGATTACCTCCTCATCAATTTCTACTAGATCAATTTTTGATATTTGGGTATATTTGACGCATTCTCTCACAGTACCACCGTCACCACCGCCAATAATTAGTACATTAGATTTTTCATCAATGCTACTTAATGCAGGATGCACAAGACACTCATGATAATATTTCTCGTCTTTTAATGATGTCATCCAGCAACCATCTAACATTAAAGCCTTACCATAATATTTATTTTCAATAACAATAATTTCTTGATATTTTGAGGTTTTTTTAATTAGGATTTTTCCATTTAGGCCGAATCTTGAACCTTTATGATATTCATCTATCCATGTTGTAATATTTGTCATTTGCTTTTACGAATTTTTCCTGCCAGTTTTTCTTTGGCTATTTGCCAAAGCCGTTGTAAGTCTTTGGGAGTTTGTTTTTTAATATTATCTCCTGCATGCCCTTCGACGATTGAAAATCTGTCTAAAAATTTTATATTAGTTTTTTGAAGAGCTGATTCAGGATTGATCTTTAAAAAGTTTGAGAGATTAAGAAGGGTAAAGTAAATATCCCCAAATTCATTTTTTATCTCTGAATCATTTTTATTTTTAATTGCTTCCTTTAATTCATTAATCTCTTCTTCTAACTTTTTAAAAATCTCATCAGTACTTTCCCACTTGAAACCATATTCTTTAACAACATTTGTGATTTTATCTGTTCCAACCGTTGGCGGTAAATTTTTAATTTTCAAATTTAAATTTTTACTAATCGATGATTCAATATAAATTGTTTCTTTTTCTGAATTTTTAATATTTTCCCAAATCTGTTGCGATTTTTCTAGAGATACTTTTTCTTTTTTGTTAAAAATATATGGATGTCTATTAATAATTTTCTTGTTTAAATTTTTTATAACATCATTTAGTGTAAATTCTTTTTCTTCATAACCGATTTCAGAATGCAGCATTACTTGTAATAAAAGATCTCCTAACTCCTCACATATGTTATTTGCATTTTTTTCATATATCGCATCTATAAATTCATTACTTTCTTCATACAAAAATGGGATCAACGATACATGAGACTGTATTTTCTGCCATGGGCATCCCCAAGTTTTATCTTTTAGTGCTTTGATGTTAGTTATTAAGATTTTAAAACTATTTATAGTCTCTAAATCGGAATTGTTTTCCAATTTATATCTATTGTTTGAGGACATAGGATATATTTTATTAATTAAATTTTGCCTCAATCATGAAATATTTAAATACTTAGTATAAATTTTTCAACTTCATCTATTAGAATGATCTATTATAAGGGCGATTAGCTCAGCGGTAGAGCGCCTGCCTTACAAGCAGGATGTCCCTGGTTCGAACCCTGGATCGCCCATTTATTATTTTTCTAATGACTGAGATCGTCAATCTTTCAATCAGTCAAAGTGCTGCTTCAGAACTATCTAGGCAAGCTTCTTTTGGAGGTTATCCAGGAGAAATGTCGATTGATTTGGTAGAAGATAAAAATTGTTCCGAAGGATGGATGCATATTAAATTAAGGCCAGGTACATGTAATGGATACCCTATCTCAAGAACTGAAGGAGTAACTTTATACGCGGATGTAAAAAAGTTTAATTTACTGAAAGATTTAAAATTAGATTATTACGGTGATTTGAGCGGTGGTGGATTTCTTATTTCAACACCAAAAAATGCAAAACGTTGTTCTTGTGGTTCTGGTTTCAAACTTTTGTAGAATGAAAGTATCTTTTTTTGCAAACTAATATTATTTTTAATAATTAGCTGCTCTCAAGATAAAATAAATAAAAAGTTTTTTGAAATAAAATTTGCACATGACAGAGATGAATGATCAATTATCTTTAGAGAATTATTCACCTTTTGAAGTAGAGAAAAAGTGGCAAGAAAAATGGGAAAGTCTAAAGGCGTTTAGTCCTAACCCTGAGGATGATGGGGAGCCTTTTTGTGTTGTTATTCCGCCACCAAACGTAACTGGATCTTTGCATATGGGGCATGCATTTAATACGGCTTTGATAGATGTTGTAGTACGTTTTCAAAGACTTTTAGGTAAGAATGTTTTGTGTTTACCGGGAACTGATCATGCTTCAATAGCTGTTCAAACTATTCTCGAAAAACAATTAAAAAGTGAAGGCAAAACAAGCGAGGATATTGGAAGAGATGAATTTCTCAAAAGAGCATGGAACTGGAAAGAACAAAGTGGTGGAAGAATAGTTTCTCAATTAAAAAGGATAGGATATTCAGTTGACTGGACTAGAGAAAGATTTACTCTTGATCAAAAATTAAATGAAGCAGTTATTGAGGCATTTAATATTCTCTATAAAAAGAATTTAATTTATAGAGGCGAATATTTGGTTAATTGGTGCCCAGAATCTCAATCTGCCGTAAGTGATCTTGAAGTGGAAATGCAAGAAGTAAATGGTCATTTATGGCATTTTAAATACCCTTTAATTGCTGAAAGTGGTGAACAGTTAGACAAGTACTTAGAAGTTGCAACAACAAGACCAGAAACTCTTTTGGGTGATACTGCTGTGGCAGTTAATCCTGATGATGATAGATATAAAGAATTTATTGGTGTCAAAGTAAAAGTTCCTTTCGTTGATAGAGAAATACCTATTATCGCTGATTCACATGTTGATAAAGATTTTGGTACAGGTTGTGTAAAGGTTACTCCAGCCCATGATCCAAATGACTTTGCAATAGGAAAAAGGCATAATTTAAAACAGATTAATGTAATGAACAAAGATGGAACTTTAAATATTAACGCAGGTATTTTTCAAAATTTAGATAGATATCAGGCTAGAAAGAAAATTATCAAAGAATTGGATAACTTAGGCCTTTTGACAAAGATAGAGGATTATAAACATACAGTTCCTTTTTCTGATAGAGGTAAGGTACCAATTGAACCTTTATTGTCAACACAATGGTTTTTGAAAATGGATGATATATCACAAGGATGTCTTAATGAAATTGATTCTAAAAAACCATCGTTTATTCCTCCACGATGGGAGAAAGTTTATAAGGATTGGTTAGAGAATATTAATGATTGGTGTATCAGTCGGCAATTATGGTGGGGGCACCAAATACCAGCCTGGTATGTTTTAGATCAATCTCAAGACTCAATAGAACAAAATACTCCATATATCGTTGCAAGAAATGAAGAGGATGCCTTAATCGAAGCTAATAAAAAATTTGGATTAAATATTAAATTGGTTCGTGATAAAGATGTTTTGGATACATGGTTTTCAAGTGGTTTATGGCCTTTCTCAACCCTTGGTTGGCCAAATACAAATGATCCGGATTTTAAAAAATGGTATCCAAATAGTGTTCTTGTTACTGGTTTCGATATTATTTTTTTCTGGGTGGCACGAATGACAATGATGGGGAATACTTTTACAAATAATATTCCTTTTAAGGATGTTTATATTCATGGTCTAGTTCGAGATGAAAACAATAAAAAAATGAGTAAAAGTTCAGGTAATGGTATTGATCCAATACTATTAATTGATAAATATGGTTCTGATGCTCTACGATTTGCTTTAATT
>CABYTO010000012.1 GCA_902521995.1 uncultured Prochlorococcus sp.
TTGGCGTGTTGTAGAATTTCTACATGTCAAGCCTGGCAAGGGTTCTGCTTTCGTGCGAACAAAATTAAAATCAGTTCAAAGCGGCAACGTGGTTGAAAAAACTTTTCGAGCCGGAGAATCAGTACAGCAGGCTATCCTTGAGAAGTCTAACCTGCAGCATACTTATGTGGAGTCTGGTGATTATGTTTTTATGGACATGACAAGTTTTGAAGAGACAAGACTCACCTCTGAACAAATCGGTAAAGGTGCAAAGTATTTGAAAGAGGGAATGGATGTTAATGTAATTTTTCATAATGGTAAAGTTCTAGAAGTCGAACTTCCTATATCTATTACTTTGAAAGTTACTGAAACTGATCCTGGAGTTAAAGGTGATACTGCTAGTGGGGGCACGAAACCAGCTATTCTAGAAACAGGTGCTCAAGTTATGGTTCCTTTATTTATTTCTGTTGGAGAAATGATTAAAGTCGATACTCGTAATGACAGTTATCTTGGACGCGAAAATTAATGGCTATGAAATTAGATCATGAAGATTTAAATCGCTTAATAGAGAAAATCTCTACAAGTGATATTCAAGAGTTCTCACTAGAGGGAGAAGATTTTAAACTCGAAATAAAAAGGAATGTATTTGATCAAAACCAAGTTGTTAATAATTTAGTTTCTAATACTTCGTTCGATAAGCAGACAATTGCTAATCAAAAAATTATTAATGATAATATTCCTTTAGTTAATGAGCCTGAAGCCCCCCAGGTCGCCCCCCCCAGGACGCTCTGACCTAACTGAAATTACTTCTCCTATGGTTGGGACATTTTATCGGGCTGCAGCGCCTGGTGAAGAGCCATTCGTCGAAGTAGGTAATAACGTTAAGGTCGGTCAAACTATTTGTATTTTGGAAGCAATGAAGTTAATGAATGAAATTGAATCTGAATTTAATGCTGAAATAGTTGAGATTCTCGTTGAAAATGGAACACCAGTTGAATTTGGTCAAGTTTTAATGCGTGTTAAGCTGTCTTGAATTGTTAGTCATTTCTATTGCAGCCTTAATAGCCTCAATCATGCTTTGAGATTGAGCAATTCCTTTACCAGCAATATCAAATCCCGTTCCATGATCAGGAGATGTTCTTATAAAAGGTAAACCGATTGTGGTATTGACTGAGTAATTAAAAGCTATCACTTTCACTGGTATTAAACCTTGATCATGATACATAGCAAGAATGCCATCATGCTTTTCAGCATTTTTATCATTCCAAGCTTTTACAGAAGAATTCCAGCAACTATCTGGTGATAAAGGACCTAATAATTTAATACCTTTATTCTTTTCATTCCATGTTATTAACGCATCATTAAGCCAATCTTTCTCTTCATGACCTAAGATACCTTCCTCACCGGCGTGAGGGTTTAATCCTGCCACTTTTAAATAAGGTTTATCAGTATAGGTATTACAAAATTCTTTGAAAAGATCCAATTTAGAGTGGATTAATTCTTTAGTTAATTTCTTGGGAACTTCAGAAAGGGCTATGTGGGTTGTAGCTAATAAAGTATTAAATCTCCAACCTGTTATTGGTGATTTAGCTGTGAATAACATGCCAACGTTTTTTACTCCACATGATTTTGCAAGTACTTCAGTTTGACCAGAGAAGTAATGCCCTGCTAGAGACCATGATTTCTTACAAATTGGTCCAGTTACAAGTGCTGAATTAGGATATTGTTTTACAATTTCTATTGCTTTTTTTAAATATTGGAAACTTGAATTCCCGTAATTTGATTTAGGGTCATTATTTAATGGGCAAATTTCGATATCCTGTATTTTTAAATTTTTTGGATTTGTAAGGTTTTCTAATCCTAAGGATCTAAGATGTTCATATGTATTTTGCAGATTTTTTTTTGATCCAACTAATATAAAGTCAATATTTTTTGGTATCTGATTAGAACAAAGTGCTTTTAAAATTATTTCAGGTCCAATGCCTGACTCATCTCCGACGCTTAAAACTATCTTTAATATTTTTTTTGTATTTTGAAAATTCATAAAAAGTTTTTAATTTATTTTTTTTAACTTTTCAGGTAGCAATTTTTTAAGCCTATTTTATAGTTTTTATAAATTAGTTTATATCCAAGTGTTTCGCATAAAAGTTTGTTTGAAACTCTTCTATTTTCCATCCAAAAAGATTTGGCGATAGGTGATAATTCCTCTTGTGCATCCTTAAATAATATTGGCTTTGGCATTGTTAAACCAAGTAAATTGTAGCAATATTGAATAACTTCTATCTGAGAACAAGGTTCATCATCCGCAATATTAATAACTTGGTAAAATTTTAATGAATTTTTATTTTGTAATAGATAGATAATTGCATTTGTAATGTCAGCAACATGAATTCTCGAGAATATTTGATTTTTTTTGTAAATAACACGAATTTTTTTATTTTTTATTGCTTCAAAAGTTGATCGTCCAGGGCCATAAATACCTGGTAACCTAAAAATTTGAACAGGTAAACCAGATTCAATCCATTCTTTTTCACAATTTAATCTCTTATGACTTCTCCTTTGAAAAGGGTTAGGTTCATCAATTTCAGAAACCCAAGCTCCCTTGGTGTCCCCATAAACTCCTGTTGTAGATAAATATCCAACCCATTCAAGGGGCAAACTCTTTAGTTTATTTTTAAGACTTCTCAGAACTGGATCTTTTCCATTTTTGTCAGGAGGAATGCAACTGAGAATATGCGTAACTCCATCAAAAGTGTTTTCATCAGGGACCATGTAGTTTTCACTGTCGAAAACAAAACTATTTGGATCACTGCATATAGATCTTGAGCTTGTTAAAACAGAGCAACCGAATTTTCTGACAGTTTTTGCAAAAAAACTTCCACTGTAACCACATCCTAAGATTAAAAATTTATTTTTATTTCCGAGTAAACTTGCAGGCTTCTTCATTTTATTCTAAAGTAGTACATATGTATTAACTAATGATGAAGACAGCTCTTAAGCCAGATTTAAAATCAAAAACTTTCTGTATTAGCAAAAGATATCCCCGTCTTATCGAGAAAGAAATAAGTTTAATTAACTTTAAATTCTACCAAAAATTATTTGTCTTTCTTATTTCATTATCGACAATTTTAATATTCTCAGAATCGCCAAGAGAATTGGAAAATATATGTGAGAGTTATAACTCTAAAAAAATATGTAATGTTTGGTAGTTAAGCTGCTTTATATTCTGAGTTATCTTTTTCGTTATTTTTATTTTTTACCTTAAAGTTTGGATTAGCCCATTGCAGTAATCTAATAGCTAATCTTAAATCCCCTTCCAACCAAGCTCTAATAGCCATTGCTCTTCGAGGATCATAAAATTTTTGCCTTCTGTACCAATACAACGCATTTTCATCTGATTTATCCCCATTACAGGAAAGACATGCAGGTACACAGTTTTCTGTTGAACTTAAGCCTCCTTGGCTTCTTGGTATAACATGGTCGATAGATTCTGATGGTTTTCCGCAATATATACAACTTTTTCCTGTAAACCTGTGAATAGATTTTCGCCATTGTCTAAATCTGAACTTAGGACATAAATCCTCTAAAAACACCGCATCATTAATATGCATTCAGAATATTTAGTTAAATAAATAATCGCTTGAATATAGTAAAAGTCAACATTTATTTATGCTTTTTAGACTAAATTTGCCATGAAAATATGATTTAGTGTGTTTAGATACAAAAAGTATTTATTTAAAATTTAAAAAAAACTATTATCTTTTGGAAACTTTAATTAATAACTATATCTATCAAGTGTTTCATCATCAAATTCTCCAGAAATTTTGTTATTAGTTTCTTCTAATTCTTTTTCTAATTTTTTTCTTTTATTTTCTATATCTTTTGCTTCTTTTTCTTTTCTCTTTTCTTCTTTTTCTAAATCTCGTATTAGTTTTCTATTTGGATGAAGATTATCTAAATATTCGACGCAATAACTAAATTTTTCTTTTTCTCTTATAACTGTTTCAGTAATTTGCGCTGCTGCATTTTTTGGTGAAACTTTGAAAAATCCTCCCTTTTGTTTTTTTATATATGTATAAGCTGCATCCCAACTGCTTTCATGGTCATTCCCGCCGTCTCTCATAGTACAAAAAATTTCTGCTCCAAATGAACTTGCATTTACTTGTAAGGTAGTAAGGGTTAAAGGAGTGCAAATTCCAAACGCAAGTAGTATTAGTTTTTTATTTAATCTTTGCATTGAGCTTTTATCTTCTATTTAAAAATATCTTTTATTATCAATATGTCTATAGAAATTTAAGTTTTAATTACTCCAAATATATTCAAGCATTTCACCACTAAAGGAAGAATTAGAAGCACAGTAATTAACCTAACTGCGTGTAGAGTAGCTACTGCAGCTCCTACCCCATACTCTGATCCTACAAGACTCATACCGCTAATACCTCCTGGTGCTGCACCAAGAATTGTTGTTATCACATCGATATTAAGTAATCTGCTTGTCCATAATCCAATTGCTAATCCTGTAATAACTAAAGTAAAAGTTATTAAAATAGCAGGCCTCCATAAGGTTTGAATATCGATTAATGAGTCTTTAGTTAAAGATGTACCAATAACTGTTCCAATGCCGATTTCTAAAATTGTTCTTGTGCCTGTTGGCCACTCTGCAATATCGACTTTGCCACTGATGCTAAGTATGCTTGCGCCTATTAAGGCACCTGCAAGAGGAGCTGCAGGGATACCTGTTTTTAGAGCTAAAGCCCCAAAAATGCCACCAGCAAGAAGGTAATATATGAGATTTATGTTTGGCATAAACTATAGTGATGTTTGGACATAATATTAGAAAAAAATTTATTTGTTTAAGTTTATATTTAAAAAATATTTTGTTTTCCTCTCGTAATGTCCCCTTTTGTTGGCATAATATTATCTAAAGCATTAATTTTTATGTCTTCACAAATTACATATAAAGATAATAAAAATCGCATTAAGAAAAAATTATCTTTTTTTGAGGGTGGCCACCAGCTTGAAAAATTAGAGTTTGCACTTGCAATAGCTCAAACCAAGGGTGATGAAAAAAAATCAATCGTTCTTAGAAAAAAGATTGTTGAATTAGGGGGCAATGTCGAAGAGCCAGGTACTTAATTTAACTTTCCCCAAGATATTTAGATACCACAACTAATGCTTCACCAGCTTGTTGGGCTGAAATTTTACCGAGATCAAGCAGAGTATTACTAATAGCAGAAATTACCGTAACAATATCTCTGTCATTCACATAACCTAAATGTCCTACTCTAAAAATTTTGCCCTTCAAATGATCTTGACCACCAGCAAGTAAGATATCAAAATTATCTTTTATAGTTTTTCTAAACTCTTCAGCATCCATTCCATCAGTTTTTATTGCAGTAATAGAAGGGCTTAAATGTTTTTCATTAGCAAATAATTTTAGATTTAAAGCTTTTACAGCATTGCTTATAGCTAATTTATGTTTATTGTGTCTGAGGAAAATATTATTTAATCCTTCTTCTCTCATCATTTTTAAAGCTTCATCTAAAGCAAAAAACAAATTAACTGCTGGAGTATATGGATTACTGTTACTTAAAAGACTTTTTCTGTAGGATTTTAAATTTAAATAAAATTTTGGTAAATTAGATTTTTCTGCAGCTTCCCATGCTTTTTGGCTCATTGCTATAAAACTAAGTCCAGGAGGTATCATATATCCCTTTTGTGAGCCTGAAGCAACGATGTCTAATTTCCATTCATCTACTGGGACATTGCAAGCTCCAAGACTTGTAACGCAGTCAACAATTGATAAAGCTGTGTTATGCGCGCGAATATATGAACTTATAGTTTCTAGATCATTAATTACACCTGTTGAGGTTTCAGAATGAGTTAATATAACCGCTTTTATTTCTTTTTGTTTATCTTCCTCTAATACCTTTTTAAATTCTTCTGGATCAAGTGGAGTGCCCCAATCTGAATCAATTTTTATTACTTCTAGACCAAATTCTTTCGCAACTTTTACCCATCTTTCGCCAAATTTTCCATTTTCTCCACAAATTACTTTATCTCCTCTACTTAAGGTATTTATTATTCCAGCCTCCATCGCAGCAGTACCACTACCAGTGATTGTCAGAACATCATTTTGAGTTTGATGAAGCCACTGTAAATTTTTAGTAGTACTCTCTACGAGATCTTGAAATTCTTTACTGCGATGGCCTATTGGATGCTTACTTAATGCTTGCAAAACTTTCTCTGGAACTGGTGTGGGACCAGGAATCATCAATGATAATTTTTGTTGTATGGCCACTTTTTGTTAAATAGGTCATTCTTAGATTAGTTCTCATTATATATTTTTCAATTACTTGATTTGAAAAAAGGATTTTCTTTACCTTTGTGGGTTGCTGGAGCTGCTAGGTCAGCATTAAAAAAACTAGTTGGTTTACCATTTGAGAGTTATGAACTAATAAAAATTCCTAATGAAAAAAAAGAAATAAAAATTGAGATTCATTCTGTTGGTTTACTCAAAGATGGCACACATGCATTAGGAATTACCTTTGCAAAGTCTGGCTTAGATCTTGATATTACACAAAACTTAGAAATATGGACAATAGCCTCTTTAGAAAAAATTTCTTTTAATAATCCTGATCAAAAAATTCCAATAAATATCATTGCAGGATCAGGTGTTGGGGTAAAAGAAGATACATCAGAGATATGCATTTCTAATTTTGCAAAAGAAGTTTTATATGAAAATTTATTAGATAGTATTCCAGTGGGCTTTAATTTGAAACTAGAAATTATTTTCCCAAATGGGGAGTTCTTAGCTGAAAGAACTAGTAATAAGTCATTTGGTATTGTAAATGGATTATCTATTATTGGCACATCTGCTCAGACTTACTCTAGTGCTTCGCCTGATCAATTAGAAGAGGCTAAAAATAATTTAGCAAAGTTAATTCAAAATGATTTTAAAGGGGAAGTTGTTTTTGTTATTGGTGAAAATGGGTTAAATTTGGCCAAAACTTATAATGTTAATTTGCCAATTATCAAAATTGGCAATTGGATAGGACCATTATTAGTTGATGCTGCAATAAAAAAAGTCAAAACTGTAATTCTTTTTGGTTATCACGGGAAATTAATTAAATTAGCAGGTGGTATTTTTCATACACACAATCATTTAGCTGATGCAAGAATTGAGATTCTTGTGTATTTAGCCATTCAACAAAAGGTACCACTTGAAATAATAGTTAAATTATCTCAGTTAGATAATCTTGAGGATGCATTACTAATTCTTGAAAGATTTAATAAATCTTTAGCTGATAAATTATTCAAGAATTTATCAAATGCTATTGAAAAGCGTTCTTTTACTTACGTTAATAGATATGTAAAAACAGATATGGAAATCGCATCAATCATTTTTGATAGAAAAAGGAAAATAAGGTGGGCTGGAATTTACGGTAATAAGTATATTTCCTATTTTCAATGAGATTAATTTGTGATTGATTATGCTTTTGCCAATAAATTGAGTTAACTTTTATACATGAGTCAAACATCTTTAAAAAAAGAAAGAGATCCTTCAATATTAATTCTAGATTTTGGATCTCAATATTCTGAATTGATTGCTAGAAGAATAAGAGAAACTAACGTTTTTTCTCTTGTAGTAAGTAACTGTATTTCAATTGAGGAAATTAAAAATATTAATCCTAAAGGGATCATTTTGAGTGGAGGTCCAAATTCTGTATATGAACAAAATTCTCCTAAGTGTGATAAAAAAATTTTCAATTTAGGAATTCCTATTCTTGGCATATGCTATGGAATGCAATTAATGGTTAGAGAACTTGGAGGATCTGTTATTTCAGCAACCAAAAAAGCTGAATATGGAAGAGCACCAATAAATATAGACCAAGAATCTGATCTTCTTTCTGATGTAGAAGATAAATCTATTATGTGGATGAGTCATGGCGATTCTATTAATTGTTTGCCTGATGGATTTAATAAAATTGCTCATACTGAGAACACATTCCATGCAGCAATTTCAAATGATGTAAAGAAATTATTTGGCGTACAATTTCATCCTGAAGTTATTCATTCAGAGTTTGGGATGACGGTAATTAAAAATTTTGTTTATAAAATTTCTTGCTGTGCGGCTGATTGGACAACCGAAACTTATATAGAGGAAACTATTCCCATCATAAGAGAGCAAGTTGGCAATAAAAAAGTTTTGCTTGCCTTGTCTGGAGGGGTAGATTCTTCAACTCTTGCTTTTCTTCTCAATAAAGCAATTGGAAGTCAGCTTACATGCATGTTTATAGACCAAGGTTTCATGAGAAAAGGTGAACCAGAATTTTTAATGAATTTTTTTGATAAGAAATTTCATATAAAGGTTGAATACATAAATGCAAGGGAAAGGTTTATTGCAAAATTAAAAGGTATAACAGATCCAGAACAAAAAAGGAAAATTATAGGTGCAGAATTTATTAGAGTATTTGAGGAAGAAAGCAATAGATTGGGACCTTTTCAGTATTTAGCCCAAGGTACTCTTTATCCTGATGTTATTGAAAGTGCCGGTACTAATATTGATCCTAAGACTGGTGAAAGAATAGCTGTAAAAATAAAGAGTCATCATAACGTGGGAGGATTGCCAAAAGATTTACAATTCAAATTAGTCGAGCCATTGAGAAAACTTTTTAAGGATGAAGTCCGAAAGGTTGGCGCTGCATTAGGTTTGCCGGATGAAATTATCAAAAGGCATCCATTCCCAGGTCCTGGATTAGCTATAAGAATTTTGGGAGAGGTAAACAATGAAAAACTTGATTGTCTAAGAGATGCAGATTGGATAGTAAGAGACGAAATTAAAAAAGCAGGTCTTTACAATGATATTTGGCAGGCTTTTGCAGTATTACTCCCGGTTAAAACTGTTGGAGTGATGGGTGATAAAAGGACTTATTCATGGCCAATTGTTTTACGATGTGTATCAAGTGAGGATGGTATGACAGCGGATTGGTCAAAAATTCCTTTTCAGATTTTGGAGAGGATTGCAAATAGAATCGTAAACGAAGTAGATTTAGTTAATAGAGTTGTTTATGATGTAACAAGTAAACCTCCTGGCACTATTGAGTGGGAGTGAAGAATAGGTTATAAACCCAGTTATAGACTCAAAAAGTAGGTTTCCCTTAGGTTTCCCTCAGAATTTATGTATCCTATTTGCAATGGATCTTAACAGCGAGATTTCCCTCAGGTTTCCCGCGGAGTGAAAATCCTTACTCCATAGAGAAATCGTAGAGTTTTAAATTTCTCTACACTTTGTATTTAAAATTCTATTTTTTTATGCTCTTAATAATGAGGTGGTTCTGATTCTTCTGGAGGGAAATATGTATCGTCATCATTACCTTTTTTCTTCTTTCTGAAATACTCATCTGATGGATCTAATCCATCATTGTCGTAATGGGGTTGCTTCGTTTTCAAGTAATTTATCATCTAAGTTTGGATCTATGTTTATTTAGATATTTTTTCATACCTTCAGATATTTTAATTTTCGCGTTGAAATTAAGAACTGAAATCAATTCTTTATCTTGAACTTTCTCAGAAATTATTATTTCTCCATTATCTTCAAAACTAATCAAGTTCCTATCAAACAGAGAATCATATAGTGGTGATAATAAGATTCCATTTTCCACATCTAATCTTTCTTCATCATTTGAATGTCTCCATGGAACAATATGACTTGCAATTAATATTTCTTCAATATTAATACCAGTTACCGCGCATTTGTTATCAAATTTCTTTATCAATTCTTGCCTATAAAATCCTTGACCTACTCTTGAAGTAACAAGTCCCTTACTTTCAGTTTTGTTTGGTTTTAAATACGTTTTAGGATATTTAATTGTGTTTTGTTCATTATCAGAATTAAAGGTTTGAGAGGAATTTTCTGCTGCAAATTTAAATTGAATTGCTTTTCTATTTCTTTTTTTTGAATCTAAAGTTTGAATAAATGAATAATCTATTAATTTAAGTTCTGATTTTAATTCAATAAAAGTCTTTTTTGTCTCTTCAAAAAGAAGAACTTTCTTCTTATTCTCCTGATGATCTCTAATTGCTTTATTTCCACTCTTGAACTCCATATCACCATTTTGCCCCTCACCCGTATAAAGAAAAAACTTATTCTCATTAGTCCATCCATCAATATATCCATGATCTTCACCTCTTTTGGAGGAAATTATGAAAACATATGGATGTTCTATAGGAGTCGCTATACCTCCTTGCCTTTGACCTCCATAAAAATCATGTAATTCTTTTCTCTTATATTCTTTACCTTTGATTAATTCCATTAAGTAAATAAGTTATTCACTTTTCGCGTTATTAACTTCATATAATGCTGCAAAAATAAATCCAAAAACGATATAAAAATCAGAGGAGAATCTGAGTATATTTTGTATTGCAGTATTGAGTCCAAACTCACTAGTAAAAGCGAAAATTTCCAAAACAGTAAATAATCCCAGAAATAAAAAATTCCCAAATTTTCTATTTGGACAAATTAATCCTGATGCAAAAACACTTCCGCCACATATTGCAGGTCCAATACCCAGGAATGTCCATATCGCTAATGCAATCCACCATGGGAAATTGCTTATATAAGCAGTTAGGGTTTGGACTAGTACAGTTACTATGACTATTACTGGTATATATAAAATCCATCTCAAAATCCAAATAATTGAATTTTTTAATCTATTGTTTTCACTCATAATTCATAACCTCCACAAACTTTCAATGCTTTTCCAAATCTACTAAACATCCCTCTAGTTTTCCAAGTTGGTTCGGCACCCTTAAAGATTCTTCTCATTTCATCTCTTTCCCATCTACCTTCAGGGAATTTATTCCAAATGCATGAACATAAAGTTGCTACTTCTTTATTACTGGGATTTGAATTGTAGTTAAGAGTAAATTCAGGGATCGGTTCCTTACAAAAAACTATGCCCTGATCCTTATCAAAATATGATTTTGGTCTGCCTAATAAATCATCATCAAAACCTTGCTTATTAAGCAATTTCATCATCTCTTCAGAGTCCTCATTCATAGTTGTTGAGATGAAAGTTCTTAAAAAATTCTTACAACCGCCTAACTTGTTAATGAAAATATCTTGCCCCTCTTTTTGAGATTTTGTTTCACCATTTTTGAGTATTTTCATAACTGGATTAAATAATTGAGGATTTACTTTTGCTCCTTCACTTGTCATTGTTATCAACTGTTTTTTTGTTAATAATTTTTCCTCAAGCATGCATCTATTAAAAGCAGATTGAACTATTACTATTTGATCAATTTTTTCTATACCATTATTGTTTTGTTCTTTTTCTTTCTTACTAGATGAAATAAACCAAGGTTTCTCATATATACAGTTACCTTCCTTACTAAAAAACTCTGGATAAGTAGGCAAAGTTTTATCTTCAACAACTTCATTTGTAATAAATGCTCGATAATAACCTGGACAAATTCTTGAGAAAAGTGGCACAGGTAATGGTTTGCAATCTTCGCAAATAATTAAGTCTGATTCATAAACTGAAGGAATATCATTTAAATATGCCTGTTTTAAGGTTTGAAGAATTGCTTCCTCTGAATTTGAAATGATACATGACCACTTATCCATATATATACACGCACCAATTGAGGGAGTAAAACCTTCTGCAACTTCCGTTCTAAATCCTTCTAGAAAATCAAATTTATCAAGTTCTAATCTTTCCATATTTCCCATCTGAGTTCCTTTTTTTCCGTAAAAGAAAGTTCCACCCTCCATCCCGTAGGGCATATGGATATAACCGCTCTGAGGATCTTTTAAGTCCTCTTGCGATAAAGGAACTGTAGGAGCGACTTTTAGTTCTTCACTTCTTAAAGAAGTTACTGGAGAAAAGAATAAAAGTGATAAAAGAAAATTTCTTGTTTTGTTCTTCATTAAATCCATTCAATTATTTTTAATGTTTCCTATTGCCTTATCTAACCATTTTAACCTATCTTTTTTGAGCATCATTTCACAATACTCATAATGAGGACCATATTTATTCAAAGTGCATTCGGTTTGATAATAAGTCTTAAACGCAGTTTGACTTCTCTTTAATTGGCAAGCATGTGATTTAAATCCTTCTTTATCGCAATCACCTCTAGAGGATATTTGCTTTTGAATTAAAGAATCAAGTTTTTTTGATGCTTTTGTTGAGCATTCCCAGACCAATGCATTATTAATTTTTTTAGGTAAAGCATCATCTAAACATTTTGAATAAAAATCATATTTGCCATATTCCTTTTTTTCATTCTTTGCTGCATTAAGAGAAACTAAAAAAAATACAAATAAAAAGGAGAGGAATAATAGTTTCCTCATTAATCCCATCCATAAGGAAAGAACTTTCTACACCCACCTGAATCAACAAAAAAACCCTCTGTTGCATCAATAATGGTTTTCATCTCTTTTGATAATTTCTGTCTTCCAAATTCACCATCTTTAGTTAAAGGAATCGAATAATAATAACCTTGTGAAAGTGAAGGCATTAATGCTCTTAATTTCCCAGACTTCCTATCTTCTTTTGAAGTTGCTCTTCCTAATTGATTCCCCACAAAATTCATAAAGTGTCCTTGTCTTATTTTTTTTGTATTTTTTGTTCTTTCTTGATAAGTTTTCTCTTCATCTAATGATTGAGGTAAATATGATCTTGCAACATAATACTGACCTCCATATCCATTCCAAATACCTACATCAATACCTAATGCAGGTTTATTTTTATAATTTAAAGTTCCTATACCTCCAGCAGAACCTGTATATTTCAAAGTTATAGTTACATCAGGATGAGTCTCACTCGTCAGAACACAAACTGAATATGCCTTTACTGAAGGAATAAAACCTAATAAAAGTGGCAAAAGGAGGAAGAGTTTCATTACCTACGACGACTAAGATCTATTAAATTAGTGGTCTTCTCGCAAATATCAACATCTATCCATTCCATAGTGACTGTATGAGTACGCATATCCTCTTTTGCACCGACTGAATATTTACACTCTCCACTTTTATAAATCCAATACCAAGGATATTTGTAATGAGTATTACGTTCAATCCTTTTTGTAAGCATTTCCCAATAGGTGTCGTTAACTATTTTAATTGCTGCTCTTTCGCCTTCAGTACATTCACCTTGAGATTCTGGGCAGGTATATTTGTGCCTTTTATATTGTTCTGAATTAGCAGAAGTATTAAAACCAAATATTAATAATAAAAGAATTAATTTTTTCAACGAATTTTTATTGTTAAATCAATTTTAAGTAATCTGTCAATTCGTTTCTAGAACTGTTTTAAAAATAAAATAAGAGGGCATTTGTTTGCCCTCTTCGAGTCGTATGCACTTCCTTGTCCACAAAGTCGTTGAAGTGCTTTTGACTCCTGAATTATTTCTACTCCTAGTGAATAAAAAAAGATAGTCGTACAAACCACAAAGCAATTCTACTCGGGTAATATTACTCTATGAATTTCAAGTTAAAAGGAGGACAATATAGATATAGATCTAGGAGGTCTTATGAAACTTTTCAATCAATTCAATGTCCTTCCAAGATACCTAACTGCATTTAATTATGCAGGGTTAAACTTGAATGAGACTCCACAAGAACTAGAAAAATGTACTCTTGAGTTTCAAAACTTTTGGGGTAAAGAATGTAGAGAACATCCAACAAATCAAAATTGTTTAATTTACTGTGACTGAGTAATTAATTTTTAGTTTTTATTAAATAATCTCGATCTAAAAAGTGTTTTCACACGGGTTTCACACGAGATAATATTTACAATTATGCCTCGAGATGTATTACGATGACGGACTTTATTTCTTGCTTAAATTTAAGGACTATAGAGTGAGAATAGTCCATAGGGTAAAAATGTACTCATATACTAATTCTTGATGTTTGTCGCAAGTTTGTCGCATATATTGAGTATAAACAAATCTAATATAAAATCATTCGTACTAGTCTTTTTACCCACTTTTTATGAAGACTTTTAAGGTGGTTTTATTGAAGTGGTAGTGTGAAAGTAATTTTTCAGTCTTAGTATCGATTTAGTGGTTTGTTACGGGTTATCAACTAGATTATAGATAAGATTTTTCTTGGATTTGGAATCTCTATTTGTTATATGTTTGTCAGTCATATTTACACTTTGCTCTTTTGAGAAATTATTAATTATTTGTTTGCTCTTCAGAATACTCTGTTGTTTTAGGTAAAAATTCAAGTTTTTTCTTAACTTATACTTTTAAGTTTTTATATTCATCCTCTTGAGTAATGATTTTGATAACAGGTTTAAGCATCTCTTTGTAGTTTTTCCAACCGCCAATAGATTTTGAATTGATTTTAGAACGAATTTGCACATCACTTGCTGTAAAAACTGATCTTTTATTTAAATGAGGGTTGAGATAAGCATTGTTCCACTTCCATCCCAACCAATTAATTAAAGATTTAATTTCTTTATCGGGATTTTTAACTAATAAATCATAATTTAATTCGTAAATATTTTCTGGAAATCTTTCCTTGTATTTCTTCATAATTTGCTTATGGTTTAGATAAATGATTGCACAATCAATTAGGGAGGAGGAATACTCATTATCCTTCGCAAAGTTTGTTCGATAAATAGAAAGAATATTATCTAGTGGATTGCGGTAGCAGTGAATAATTTTTGAATTTGGTATTTGACTTGAAATAATTCCTGCATATTGATAGTTATATAACCATTTATTTGTAGTGATATGAGACTTTGATGTTTTATTTATTCTTTGCAGGTATAAATTTACAAGATCGACTTTTCTTTTTTTTTCTTTCCATTCTTTGTAGGATCTTTCAAAAGCATTTATTTCGCCTAAGTCAAGAACTTCAGAATTCATGCTGATAATTGATTCCGCTAGAGTTGTCCCGCTTCTAGGCATACCTACTATAAAAATACTTTGTAGATTATTTTTTTGTTTTTTCAAATTAAGATTTGCCTTATTGGATTCAATAAGTAATAATTTAGATTTTTTTAACAGTGAAGCAGAATTGGATGGGTGTATTAATAGTTTTAATTTATTAGCTAATTTGAGGCATTTTGCACTTTCTTTATAATTTTCTCTCTTGTGGAAAATATTTGCTCTTGCGAAAAAAATATTAAATTTATCATTTTTCGATTTATTTTTCAGGAATTTTTCAGAGAAGAGTGTTTTTTGCCAAATTTTATTTTTGTCTGTGGAGGTAAGAGTTGATAAATTATAGTATGCTTTAGTGAAATCGGGATTCAATCCTATAGCTTTAAGATAGTATGATTCTGCTTCTTTAAGTTTATTTTTTGCTCTCAAAATATTTCCGAGATTATTATATGCAATCGTGTAATTAGGTTTGAGTGAAATCGCTCTTCGTATCCATATTTCTGCTTCTTCTAATCTGCCTAAATCTTTTAAGATTTCTCCAGAATTTAAAAAAATTCTATGATCTTTAAAACCTTGATTGATAAAAAATTGATAATATTTTGATGCTTCAGCAATATTACCTTGCAAATGATATTGGAATGCTTTGCTTATGATTTCATCTTTTGAAAGATTTGATTGTAGTTTTTTTTCTATATTTTTTAAATTTTTTTTCTCATCAAATTCTTTCATTTTTTAAGTTTTGAATCTGATTATTAGTTCTTATATTAGTGTTAAAAGCATAATATAAAATTAAGATTCTTGAATTATATAGGACTAATTCTCTAAAATAAATTTAACAATTATGCTTCATTTAAATAATGTTTGGAATAAGTCTCTTTGTCATGAATTTGTCACGTAAAATTAACTTCCGTTCTAGTGCGCGAGAAGAGCAATGGAAATACTTATTAGGATTAAGTTAACAAATTTTCTAAGAACTTTAATTCTTTTATTTTATTTAATAAATATTTTTTAATGAGATAAAAATTTTAATGAAAGAGATTATTAAATTAAGTAGATCTACGGTTGAGAAATATCTTAGTTGTCCAAGATGTTGCGTACTTGACAAAAAATATAAAATTAAACCACCATCATTACCATTTACCCTTAATATCGCTGTAGATAATTTGTGTAAAAATGAATTTGATTATTACAGAAAAATTCAGGAGCCTCATCCTTTATTTATTAAATATGGTATTGACGCTGTTCCTTTTAAACACAAAGATTTAGAACTTTGGAGAAGTAATTTTCAAGGGATAAGATATAAGTCAATTGAACATAACTATGATTTTGGTGGAGCTGTGGATGATATTTGGCAGAAAAAAAATGGTAATCTTATTATCGTTGATGTAAAAGCAACATCCAAAAATAATTTTGATTGGTCTGAGACTTTTAATAAATACGAATATGCAAAAGCTTATAAGAGACAATTAGAAATGTATCAATGGCTATTTAAAAAAAACGGTTTTCAGGTAGCTAAAGAAGCTTATCTTTTATATTTCAATGGAAAGAAAAATGAAGAGTTATTTAATAACCAATTAAATTTTGATGTTCATTTAATTAAATTAGATTGTTCTACTTCGTGGGTAGAAAATAAAATAATAGATACGGTTAATTTATTACGTTCGGATGTTTTTCCAAAACCCTCATTAAATTGTGAATACTGTAATTATTTAAAGAAGCGTTGGCAGTTATCGATAACATAATATTCTTAAAATAATTCTTTCATATTTCTGGAAAAATATTCAATTAAAGATAATCTTTAATTATATTATTAATTTAGACTTTTGATAAAATCGACTAATTCTGAAAAAAAGATAACTAATCATCTTCAACAAGATGTAGTCAAAGTGGCGGGTAAAACAATTTTTATTAATCCTTTTTTATATTGGAGAAGATTTGACGAAAATACCAATAGATGGCTTAGAGAACCTGGTCAAATGTCAGAGGATCAAATTTCACCAAACAGAAATCGTTTTTATCCAGAAATAGAGTGGGCTGATTTAAGTCATGAGCAAAAGCTTATAAAAGATGCAACTGTTGAGATGTTTTTAAAAACTCTTGAATTGATAAGTACATTTCATCCTTATCTTAGTTCAGGACAATTATTAGAAGTGGAGAGAAAAATGGCTATTATAAAAAAGATTCCTTTCGAAAAGTGGGTTACTAAATCTTTCGCTAAAAAAGCGAGATTATTAGAAAATGAAAAAAGAAAATTTCAAAGAGAAAGATTTTTTAGTAGCTGGAAGGAATGGTTTGGCCTTGAAAATACTCAACAAGCAATTTTTCCATTAATCGTCACAATATTTATTTCTTCATCTATTGGATGGTCTTTAGGGATCTCAAAGAATAGTTGCAATCCTTATTTTGAACAAAATATAGATCAATTAAATTAATTTGTTTTTGATATTTTTTAAGGAACAAAGTTAATATATTCATGAAAAATTAAATATTTTATTTAAGATTATATTAATTGGAATAATTACTTAGAAAGTAAAAATTTTATGATTGAAAATTCGAATTCAAATAATATTGAAAAGGATGAGTTTAAAGTTAACACTGAAGACAGTGGTTATGAAGATTTAATCACAAAGCTGAAAGAGATAAAATCAACCATCGCTTTATTGAAAAAAACGATATTTAAATAAAATTTATATTTTTGATAAAAACAAGTCCTAACAAAAAACTATTTTTATTAAAGAGACAACCTCTAGTCTTGCTTATTTTTTCTAGCGTTTCGTTTTTATTGATTCTATTTAGGTTAATTTTTTTACAACTTTTAAATTATGAATCTTTTAGGAAGATGTCAGATGAGAATAGAATCAGACTTATTCCTTCACAGCCAATACGCGGAAGAATACTTGATACAAATGGTCATGTTTTAGCAAATAGTAGAGTCAAATATTCTTTAATAATAAAGCCTCAATCTGTTAAAAAAAACAATTGGGAAAAACATAAATCAAGTATTTCTAAGTTGTTAAATATTGATAGTAATGTAATTCAAAAAAAATATTCTTATGGGTTAAAAAATCAAAAACTTTCAGTAACTATTCTTGATGATTTAAATGTAGATCAATTAATAAAGTTCAAAGAAAATGAAGGCAATTTAATTAGTTTTGAAATAGCAACTAAATTAATTAGAAATTATCCTTATCAATCTCTTGCTGCTCATGTAATTGGTTATACTCAACCAATCACTGAATCAGAATATAAATTTTTATCTAAAAAGGGTTATAAATTAAATGATTTAATCGGAAGAACTGGCATTGAATATGTTTACGAAGATTTTATAAGAGGTGAATGGGGTGGAGAAATGGTTGAAGTGAATTCTTTAGGAAAATTTCAAAGATCATTGGGTATGAAACCTTCAATTCAAGGTAAGGACATTGAATTGACAATTGACATGAATTTGCAATTAGTTGCTGAGGAAGTTCTTAAAGATAAAAAAGCTGGAGCAATAATAGTGATGGATCCAAGAGATGGTGCAATAAAAGCGATGGCAAGTAAGCCTACTTTTGATTTGAATTTTTTTTCAAAGGATTTTAAGCCTGAAAAAGAATATAATAAACTATTCAATTCTAAGCAAAAACCACTCTTTAATAGAGCATTAAATGCTTATGATCCCGGTAGTGTTTGGAAAATTGTAACAGCTTTAGCTGGCTTAGAGAGTGGTAAATTTCCCAGTAATACGCTACTAGATACGAAACCATGTATAACTTATGGGAGTCAATGTTTTAGGGAACACAATGATTTAGGTTTTGGGGAAATAGGTTATGAAGATGCTTTAAGAGTTTCGAGTAATACATTTTTTTATCAAGTCGGATATGGTGTGGGAGTAGATGAAATTAATAAAGTTGCGAGAAAGCTTGGTTTTAATTCTCTATCTGGAGTTGAAATTTCTGAACAAGAAAATATAGGATTAGTAGCTAGTAGTGAATGGGCTAAAGAAGGCAGAGGATGGGGGCAACCAGGAAGAACCCCTTGGGTTCCAGAAGATATTGCGAGTATGTCTATTGGACAATTTGTTGTACAAGTTACCCCTATTCAAATTGCTAGAGCATATGCTGCAATTGCAAATGGTGGTTATCTTGTTACTCCCTATTTAGTTAAAAAAGATGAAGAAAATCTTTCAGATAAAAAACGTATTCCAATTGACATTGATCCACAAAATCTTCAATTAATAAAAAGTGGTCTCAGAAAAGTAGTAGAGTCTGGCACAGGAGTATCAATTAATTATGGAGTTTCAAATTTACCTCCAGTATCAGGCAAAACTGGAACTGCTGAAGATGGTGAAGGTGGATTAGATCACGCTTGGTTCGTTTGTTTTACTCCCTCTGAAAAAAGTGAATTACTCGTAGTTGCTTTTGCACAAAATACTCCTGGTGGGGGATCTGTTCATGCACTGCCTATGGCTAGAGAAATTTTGAAAGTTTGGAATGAAAAAAAGTGAAATTTTTTGTAGGTTTTAAATGTTTATGTTTTTAATTTTTTCATTTGTAAAAGTCTTTGAATAATATCTTCAATAGTTTTTGAATCTATAGGTTTACTATATGAGGACAAAAGTTGTCGCCCTAATACTTGACTTCCTAAATGTACTAATTGAATACGCAATGATGTCAGCAGTTCTAATCCTATGCCACCAGAAAATGTTGCAATTGCAATCGGTTGACCATTAAATAAATTCCTAAAGTCATCTCCCGAAATAGAAAGCCATGCTATGAAGTTGGAGAGAATGGGAGGTATAGATCCATTATATTCAGGCGCACAGATCACCCACCTTTCAATCTGGAAAAGCTTTTTTTTTAATTCTTTTATTTCATTTGGAATATTTTCTTTGCTGTGAATTCTTGGATTATATAATGGAATATCAAGTGTAGTAAGATCTAAAATTTCAGAACTTATTTTAAGTTCATTACTTTTTTCAAGAAATTTTTCAGAAAGTTCCAGATTTTTACCACAACTAGCCGTAATGATTATTAGATCTTTTGTGTCAGTCATAAATTAGATAAAAAAATTTAATAGTTAGCACCTGTTTTGCGGTGATGAACTGCCGTTAGACTATCGGATTTTAGTATATTACCGTGTAGTACTTCGGCGTAAATTACCCAATGATCTCCACATTCCATTCTCTCTTTTACAGAAGCATCTAACCATGCTAGCGATTCAGGAATGATTATCTGTTCGTTAGGAGTTAATTTAACATCTATTCCTTCAAATCTATCTTCTCCAGGTGCAAATGGCTTTGTGAATCTTTTCAAAGGTTCTTTAAAATCTTTTTCACTAAGAATATTTAATGCGAATGAATCTCCTATTTGCAGAAGAGACTCTACCGATCTATCTTTTGCCACTGCAATACTTAACCCGGGCGGAGAAAAACTTGCTTGACTTACCCAAGATGCAAGCATAGCTCCTTTAATATTATTCTCATCTTTCCCTTTAGAGGCTGTCAGGACACAAAGTGAACCAATTACTCTTCCAAGAGCTTGAAGCTTTGGATCCGTTTTGCTAGTAATCATTCCAGTATCTGATTTCCTGGGTTTTTTCTTTGCTTTTTTTAAAATTTTTCTCCCAAAGTGAGTTCCTATTTCTTCTAACTCTTTAATCTTTGGTTTATTTGGACTGAACTTAACCCTTATAGGGTCAAAACTAAACTTAAAACCACCGTCTTTTAATTTTGTTTCAAGTAAATCTATAGCTTCGCCGCTCCAGCCAAAACTACCAAAAATTCCTACTGGCTTATCTCTATTACCCTCTGCTAACAAAGTTCCAAGTGCACTAACAATTGGAGTTGGGGCGTGACCACCCAATGTGGGTGAGCCTATTAAATATCCATCAGCATTTTGTATAGATTTTACTAGTACATCATTAGGCGTAAATTCACAATTAATACTTTCAACTTCTACAGAAGTTCTATTTATCCCTTTAGCCAATGCATCCCCTATTGAGGCTGTATTTCCGTAAGCACTTGCATATATCAGAGCGATCTTGGGATTATTTGTTGAGAGATTTTCTCCCCATCTAATATAGTCATTTAAAAAGCTTTTTAAGCTATATTCGATAGCGGGACCATGTAATGGTGCGATAGTTTTAATGTCATAATCTGCAATTTTTTCAGTTATTGATACTACTTGATTAGACATTGGTGCCATCAAGCAATCATAAAAATGTTTCCTATCAATTTCAGTACTAACTCGATTTGTTTCAGACCAATATTTAGATGCAATATGTGCAGAGAAAATTTTTTCACTAAGAAGTATTTCTTGATTACGTTCATAAATTATCAGGCCACCAGGCCAACGTGCTGTTGGAATAGGAATTAACTCTAGTGAAATGTTATCTAATTCTAAATTAAGTTCTTTTTTGATTATCTTTATTTCAGGTAATTGAATTTCAATAAAGTTTTCTAGGGTAGGATTTTTTTGATTCCAAAGTTCGCTAATAAGTTTATAACCTGGATTAGAGCAAGTAATAGTTGTGTTTTGAAATTTGGTACTTATATTTTTTATAGTTTCAATAATTTGGGGATTAATATGACCAGAAATGAAATTGATTTTATCTAATTTAAATTGATCGCAAAACTTAGAAATTATTTTATTAAATGAATTTAAATATTGTTTCTCAGGTGGATGAATAATAAAAAGTTCCTCATTACTTCTAATGAAAAAAGTATTAAAAGAAGTTCCTTTTTCAAGGTTAAATTCAAGTTCAAATCTTTCTTTATTTTGGTCTAAAAATCTTACACAAGAAAAATTTTCAGAAATTTCAAATTCTGTTAAGTTTTGATTTTCTGCAAGTAAGCCTATATTAATATCTGACATTTAAAGACTTATTTTTTTAATAATGATTAGCAACTTTTCTGTGATGAACTGCTGTCTTGCATGATAAGTCAGAAACATTACCATTTTCAACAATTCCGTAAATTATCCAATGGTCTGGAGTCTCTAGTCTGGAACTAACTTTACAATCTAAAAAGGCGAGTGAATCTGAAAGAACTGGTCCTCCTTCAGCGATGTTGCTAATTACATCTACATCTGCAAATCTATCAGCTCCTGGGGCAAATCTTTTTAAAAAATGTCTGAACATTTTTTGATAGTTATCTTCTCTCAGAATATTCACAACAAAACCTTTCCCAACTTGCATATATGATTCAATAGCTCTATCTTTTGCTACTGCAACTGTAATACCTGGTGGAGAAAAGCTTGCTTGACTAACCCAACTTGCGACCATTGCACTTTGTCTAAATGTAGAACCTTCGCCTTGGCTTGCTGTAACTACATATAATCCACCACTTAATCTCCCTAACGCTTTATCTAAATTTGAATCAAGGCTCTTCATAGAGGCAATATTCTTCTTTTTATTGATCAATTGACCCAAGTCAGTTCCAGCTTCTTCGAATTGTTGATAAACAATGGGATCTGGAATATTTTTAACTCTTAAGGGAGAGAAAGCTTCTTTTTGACCAAGTTCTCTTAATTTATTTGCTAAGGAATCTATTGGTTCATCATTTCCACCAAATGCATCATAAACTGCAGTAAATTGTTTTGGTTTTAGTGCTGCAAATAAAGTACCGAGAGATTCTTTTAATTCATTATCTGAATCTACTGGCCATGTGGGAATGACTACTGCTTTTGAGTCGGAAATTAAACTTGTTAATTCTTGCGGATCAGAAGATCTTAAATCTATTAACTGAACCTGAGCATCTGCTTTGCTTATTCCATGAGATATCGCTTGACTGAGTCGATCACAATAACCATAGTCGCTTATGTAGCATACTGAGACAAAATCATTGCCTTTGCTTTTATTACTACTCCATTCTAGATATTTTCCTTTCCAAAAATTGACCTGATTATGGAGCAAAGGCCCATGACCAACAGCTATGGTTTTTAATTCAGGTAGCTTATCTATTCTTTTAATTGCCTGCATAACGCTTCTGGCGTTTGGACCCATAAGGCAATCGTAATAAAAACGGAAATCATCGTATATTTCTTTTTGATCAGTGTCAAAAAATTCGTCAGAACAATAATGGAGTCCAAATGCATCGCATGTATAAAGAACATTTGTGCTGTGATCATATGAAAATATGGTATCTGGCCAATGTAAATTTGGCGCACTTATAAATTCAATATTATGTTCTAAACCACTATTAGGATTAGTTCCGAGATCTAAAAACTCTCCACTCTTAACCTCTAGACGTTTAAAGGGAATATGTATTTGGTCTTCAATAAATTTAAGTGCTAATTTTGATCCAACTACTGTGATGTTTTGGTTTAATTCTAAAAGATTACCTATTAAACCAGAATGATCAGGTTCTGTATGGCTAGTAATTAGATAATCAACTTCTTGCGGATTTACCTTTTTCAGTAATTCTTCAAACCATAATGCTTTGAACTTTGCGTGACTAGTATCAATAATTGCTAGTTTCTCGCCTTTAATAATAAAACTATTGTAAGTCGTTCCATTTCTTAAACCAAATTCAATATCAAATCTACTGCGATCCCAATCCAAAGATCTAATGGCACAAGAATCATCAGCAAAGTTTTGAGATTGAACAGTCAACTTGTTATTATTGTGTGCCAATTTAGAATTACATGTCTGGGCAGAGGCTATCATAGAATAATTAGCTTTATAAATTAACTTTAGTTGTATAGAATATAAATTCGCGTGATTATTTTTGCGAAATAACCGAAATTACGCTTTTCTTTAATTTTTCATCTTCTTATTCTGGATAAATGACATCTCAACTAATTAAAAAAATAGTTACGGGAGATGAGATAAGAAATGCTTTTTTAAAATTTTATAGTGAAAAATTACATAAAATCATTCCAAGTGCATCTTTGATTCCAGATGATCCTACGGTTATGCTCACAATTGCTGGAATGCTACCTTTTAAACCAGTTTTTTTAGGTTTAAAAGAAAGACCATCAAAAAGGGCTACATCTAGCCAAAAGTGCATCAGAACAAATGATATAGAAAATGTTGGAGTTACAGCTAGACACCACACTTTTTTTGAAATGCTTGGTAATTTCTCTTTCGGAGATTATTTTAAACAAGAGGCTATTCAATGGGCTTGGGAATTAGTTACTAATATTTATCAACTTTCTGTTGAAAATATAATTGTGAGTGTCTTTCACGAAGACGAAGAATCTGCAAAAATTTGGAAGGATGAAATTGGTATTCATCCAGATAGGATAGTGAAACTAGGTGAGGAAGATAATTTTTGGTCATCTGGCAAAACAGGTCCATGTGGACCTTGTTCAGAACTTTATTATGATTTTTACCCTGAAAAGGGTCTGCAGAATATTGATTTAGAAGATGGAGAACGTTTTATTGAATTTTATAATCTTGTTTTTATGCAATATAATCGTGATCCAAATGGAAAATTGACAGATTTAAAATTTAAAAATATTGATACAGGCATGGGTCTTGAAAGAATGGCTCAAATACTACAAAAAAAGCAAAATAATTATGAGACAGATTTAATTTTTCCTATTATTCAGAAAATTTGTGAGATTGCAAATATTGATTATTTTTCTTCAGATGATAAAAACAAAATTTCTTTAAAAATCATTGGTGACCATACAAGAGCTGTTATTCATTTAATTTCTGATGGAGTAGCAGCAAGTAATCTCGGCAGGGGATATATATTAAGAAGGCTTATTAGAAGAATGGTCAGACATGGGAGATTATTAGGTATAACAAATGAATTTTTACCCCATATTGCTACTGTCGGGATTAATTTAATGCAAAATAATTATCCTGATTTAAAAAACAATAATGATTTAATTTTGAATGAGATAAAACTTGAAGAAATAAGATTTAGGGAAACTCTTGAAAGAGGAGAGAGATTGCTAGATGAGTTAATTTCTTCAGGGCAGAAATTAATTTCTGGTTTTAAAGCTTTTGAACTTTATGATACTTATGGATTTCCTCTAGAACTTACTATAGAAATTGCTGAAGAAAATGGTATTAGTGTAGATGTAAAGGGTTTTGAAGAAGAAATGAATGCACAAAAAGAGAGAGCTAAAGCTGCTTCAAGTAATATTGATTTGACATTAGAGGGATCATTAGAGCGAGAAATAGATCTTTTTAACAAAACTGTTTTTAATGGTTATAATTCACTCTTTTCGGAAGCTGAAATAAAGGGTATATTCTTGGATTCAACATTAGTTAAGCAAGCAAGTGAAGGTCAGAAAGTTTTAATTGTTCTTGATCAGACGACTTTTTATGGAGAATCTGGTGGGCAAGTTGGTGATATTGGAACAATATTTTCAAAAGATGTAGAGGTCTTAGTTGATAATGTTATACGAAAGAAAAATGTATTTTTGCATTATGGAACGATCAAAAAAGGAATATTAACTATTGGACAAAAAGTTAAGACTAATGTTAGCTCTTCTGATAGAGCTAAGGCTGCTGCAAATCATACAGCGACTCATTTATTACAATCTGCACTTAAATCAATTGTTAATGAAAGTGTTGGACAAAAAGGTTCATTAGTAGCCTTTAATAAATTACGATTTGACTTTAATTCCTCTAATCCTATTTCTAAAGATCAAATTTCTAAGATTGAGACTTTAGTAAACTCTTGGATTATGGAAAATCATGCTCTAGAAATAAAAAATATGTCTAAGAGTGAGGCTCTTGAAAAGGGCGCAGTCGCCATGTTTGGAGAAAAATATGATGATGAAGTGCGAGTTGTTAATGTACCAGGAGTTTCAATGGAACTTTGTGGCGGCACACATGTTAAAACTACATCCGAATTAGGTTCTTTTAAAATAATTAGTGAGGAAGGCATCTCAGCCGGAGTAAGAAGGATCGAAGCATTATCAGGTCAATCAGCATTAGACTATTTCAGCGATAGAAATGCTTTAGTAAATCAACTAAGTGATTTGTTAAAAGCAAATCCCAATCAACTTTTTGAAAGGGTTAATAATTTGCAAGCAGAGCTTATTAATAAGAATAAAGAGATACAAAAAATGAAAGATGAAATTGCATATTTTAAGTACTCTTCTATAAAATCATCCGCAGAAATAGTAAATTCTTTTTCAATTTTAGTAAATCAGATTGATGGCTTAGATGGGAATTCTTTGCAATCTGCAGCACTTAATTTAACTTCTCATTTGGGAAATAAAGCAATAGTGATTCTTGGGGGAATACCAAATCCAGAAAATAGAAAGTTGTTATTTGTTGTTTCTTTAGGTGATGATGCAGTAAAAATAGGATTGCATGCAGGTAAATTAATTAATGAGATTGCAAGAATTTGTTCGGGAGGTGGAGGAGGAAAGCCAAACTTTGCTCAAGCAGGTGCTAAAGATATTGATAAGTTTAATGATGCCCTAGATTATGCTAAAAATTATTTGCAAAAAACATTAGAAAGTTATTCTGATAAATAACTACTTTTTCTGAGACTAATTTCGATTTGATCTATTAATTTCCTTGCCTCTTCAATAGTTAATTTTTTTTGATCAATTGCTGATTCAGTATTAATCCTTATAGATTCAACCAAAGAAGCTGAACTGTAATCTAATAATTGTAAAATTTCAGATTTACTATCCTCCTTAATAATATTTTTTACCTTATATGAATCATCTTGATTTATGTCTATATGAACAACGTTTGTATTGCCAAATAAATTGTGCAAGTTTCCTAATGCTTCTTGATAGGCTCCAGTCATAAAAATTCCAATTAGATAATCTTTATCTTCCTCTGGCTTATGTAAATTTAGTAATGATTTAATTTTTCCATCATCAATAAAATTATTTAGTCTCCCATCTGAATCACAAGTTAAATCTGCAAAGTTGCCTTTGCAGAACGGCTCCTCTAAGTGCCTATGTATTGGTACTATTGGAAAAATCTGATTTATTGCCCAGCTATCAGGAATAGATTTAAAGATAGATAAATTTGCATAATAAGTTGATGCAAGAGTTTCTGTAATTTCAGATAAATCAGGGTGATTGATTTCATCATTTTTCAGGTTACTAGAAATTTCTTTTGCGCAAGCCCAAGTAAGTTCTTCAGCATAAGCTCTTTCTGCCAAACTTAAAAATCCTAATCTAAAAGCGACTAAGCAATCTTCTTTAAACTTTTTTGCATCATTCCATAGTTCAATAATTTGAGATAGATTTATTTTTTTATTTTTAAGTTTTTTTAATTCATGGAAAGTTTCAAGTAAATTTGAAATTATTAATTGTTGATTTTTTTTATCAAAAATTTGTAGTTTGGAACTGACATGGCTTGTTCCTAAGACATTAAAAATTAAAACTGAACAATGACTAATTATTGCTCTTCCACTTTCTGAGATTATGGTTGGATGCTTGATATTATTTAATTCACATGAATCCTTAATAGTTGCAATTACATCATTAGCATAATTTTGAAGAGAATAATTAGTAGAGGTGTTGGAGGAGGTTTTAGTTCCATCAAAATCTATTCCTAATCCTCCCCCAACGTCGATATATTGCATTGGGGCTCCTAGTTTGCATAGTTCAACATATATTTGACTCGCTTCTTGTAATGCGTCTTTGATCACAGCAATATCACTTATTTGACTTCCTATATGAAAATGGAGCAATTTCATTTCGTTGATAAGATTTGCTTCTTTTAGTTCTTTTATTGTCAACATAATTTCTGGGATTGATAATCCAAATTTGGAATTATCTCCAATAGATTTACCCCACCTACCACTACTTTTACTTGATAACTTTGCTCTAATTCCTATCAATGGAGTCGCGTTAAGTTCTTGAACCGCTTGAATAATTCTTTTTACCTCATCTCGTTGTTCAATGACTATTATTGGATTTTTGCCGAGTTTTCTGGCCAAAGTAGCAATCTCAATATACTTTTTATCTTTATATCCGTTGCATATTAATAATGAATTTTTATTTTCAAGAAGTGCAAGGCCAATTAATAGTTCTGATTTACTTCCTACTTCTAAACCAAAATTCCATTGGCTACCAAACTCTATTATCTTTTCTAGGACATTTTTCTGTTGATTACATTTGACAGGAAAAACTCCTTGATAATTGTTTTTATATTTATAGGTTTTTATTGCTTTTAAAAAAGAGTCATGTAATGCATTTATGCGATCTTTCAAGATATCATTAAATCTTATGATTAATGGAGGATTTATTTCTCTACTTTTAAGTTCTTTGACAAGCTTAAAAAGATCAATCTTATTTTCAGATTTTTTATCTTTTCTTACTGATATATTTCCTTTTGAATTTATAGAAAAATATTTATCTCCCCATTTGTCAATGTTATAAGTTGAGATACTATCTTTAATAGTCCAAATATTCTTTAATTTTTTCGGCTCAAAATTGGTCAATTGATGTCTTTGTGATTAATAAATGTTTTTGAAAATAACTCAAAATAATATCTTTTATTTTAATGATTACTTGCCAAGTTACCACCCAAAAGTTGAATATACATAGAGTGATTATTAACTAAATGACCAAAGAGAGAACCTTTATTGCAATTAAACCAGATGGAGTTCAAAGAGGATATGTTTCTGAAATTATTAGTAGATTTGAAAAAAAAGGATTTAAATTGGTTGGATTAAAGCAATTAATTCCTTCAAAAGAACTTGCTCAAAATCATTATGGAGTACATAGAGAAAGACCCTTTTTTGGTGATTTAGTAGACTTTATTTCAAGTGGTCCTGTTGTGGCAATGGTGTGGGAAGGCGAAGGAGTTATTTTGAGTGCTAGAAAACTAATAGGTGCAACAAAACCTCTGGAAGCAGAGCCTGGAACAATTAGAGGTGATTTAGCTATTGATATTGGAAGGAATATTATTCATGGTTCTGATGGAGAAGATACAGCAAAATTTGAAATTGATCTATGGTTTAACGAAGAGGAATTATGTGAGTGGGAAACTTCTGATTCGAAATGGCGATCTGAAAATTAAAATTTAAATCGCAAATCTATCTAAACTAAATTTTTCTAAAAAGCTTTTTTCTGATTCTTTGAGATTTTTATTTTGAACTATTTTCAAAAGAAGATCACTAGTTATTGCAGAAAATAAAACTCCATTTCTGTAATGTCCTGTAGCTATAAAAAGATTTTCAATTTTTGATTTTCCAATTATTGGTTTTAGATCAGGTGTGCAAGGTCTAAATCCCCACCAATGTTCCATTTGTGGCCAATTAATAGCTTCTGGCAATAAGGAGCGAATGCCTTCTTGCAGTTGTTTTATTCCATTAGGAGTATTACCTTGATTAAATTTTGAATCTTTTTCAACTGTCGCTCCAACTATAATAAGTCCATCATTACGGGGCACTAGATAAGTGTTTGGACCAAAAATAACCCTTTTCAAAAAATTTGTTGGACCTTGTATTGATAGCATTTGACCCTTTACAGGAAAGACTGGAATCTTATTAAAAATTTTTTTACTCCAAGCACCGCTGCATATAATTGCTTTTTCGCAGTTAATTTTTTTTATTTCCCCAGTGGCGCATAAAACTGTTGCACCTGTAATTTTGTTTCTTTCGAATGTCAAATCCTCTACTTCTGATCCCTCTTGAAATTCGACTCCATGCAAGGAGCATGCTCTCTCAAGAGCACGCATCAGTCTTCTTCGGTTATCTATTTGACCATCTTGTTCAAAAAGTAAACCATGTTTCCAAATAGAATTCATTCCATTAATTTCTGTTTGAAGATCTTTGTAATTTAAATATTTTCCATATTCATAAGTGGGAAACTCTTCAAGATCTTCTTTGTTTTTAAAGGGAACTAATATGCCACATTTTTTTAAACCGCATTTAATATTACTATCTTGTTCAATACTTTGTATCCACTTTGGAATTAGATTTTGACTTTCTTGGCCAAATTTTAGTAATTCATCTTCGAGCCCTTCGGCATGAGTAGCTAACATTCCTGCGGCAACAAATCCAGCTGATTCATTTCTGTTTTTGCTTAAAACTAAAACTTTGAAGTTATTTCTAGAAAATTCATAAGCAATAGATAAACCTAAAAGTCCACCGCCAATGATTAATATTGAATTTTTGTTTTCTTGTGCCATTTAAAAATTAATATTTTTATTTGTGTTTTGGTCCTCTTTTCCTTTATATCCAATAATATTAATAAAGAGACTTTTAATAATGAACAATTTGGAATCTTGGGAAGCTGTGATTGGTTTGGAAACTCATGTACAGCTTAATACGAAAAGTAAAATATTCACATCTGCGTCAACAGCTTTTGGTGATGCACCTAATACGCATATAGATCCTGTAGTTTGTGGGTTACCAGGAACTCTACCAGTTCTGAATGAGACTGTTCTTGAGTATGCTGTAAAAACTTCGTTAGCATTAAATTTAAACGTTGCAGAACATTGTAAATTTGATAGAAAACAATATTTTTATCCTGATCTGCCAAAAAATTATCAAATTTCACAATTTGATGAGCCACTAGCTGAAAATGGTTGGTTAGAGGTTGAAATAATTGAAAAGGACAAAGAACCTTATATCAAAAAAATTGGTATAGAGAGGCTACATATGGAAGAAGACGCTGGAAAACTTGTCCATTCAGGAAGTGATAGATTAGCTGGCTCTAAGTATTCTTTAGTTGATTATAATCGTGCCGGAATAGCACTTTGTGAGATTGTAAGTAAACCAGATATTAGATCAGGTAAAGAGGCATCTGAATATGCTTCAGAGATTAGAAGAACAGTTAGATATCTAGGGGTATCAGACGGAAATATGCAAGAGGGTTCATTACGCTGTGATGTCAATATTTCAGTTAGAAAAGGACCTAATGCTCCTTTTGGTACCAAAGTGGAAATTAAAAATATGAATTCATTTTCTGCCATTCAAAAGGCTTGTGATTATGAGATAGCCAGACAAATAGAAGTTTATGAAAATGGAGGAAAAATTTTCCAAGAAACAAGGTTATGGGATGAAGCTAAGCAATTAACGAAAAGTATGAGATTAAAAGAAGGTAGCAGTGACTATAGATATTTTCCTGATCCTGACTTAGGTCCAATTGAAATAACAAAAGCCCAACAAGAAATATGGTTTCAAGAACTACCAGAATTACCATCAAAGAAAAGAAATAAATACGTAAGTCAATTTGGATTGTCTGCTTATGATGCAAGGGTAATTTCTGATGAAATAAGCATGGCAAATTTTTTTGAAGAAACAGTAGCAAATGGTGCCGAGGCCAAACTAGCCTCAAATTGGGTAACAAGTGATATTGTGGGCTATTTAAAATCAAACAAATTAACTTTTAGTGAATTAAGTCTTAGTCCTGAAAATCTTGCTGAAATGATTAACATGATTTCAAAAAATATAATTAGTGGAAAAATTGCAAAAGAAATTTTACCTGAACTTATTCAAAAAAATATTTCTCCGAAAAAATTAGTTGAAGAAAAAGGGTTGGCAATGATATCTGATTCTTCAAGTATTTTACCAATAATTGATGAACTTATAAATGAACATCCAAATGAAGTTCAAGCATTTAAAAATGGTAAAACTAAGTTACTTGGTTTCTTTGTTGGCCAACTTATGAAAAGAACAAAAGGTAAAGCTGACCCTAAACTTGCAAATAAACTTCTTATGGAAAAATTAAATAGCTAAAGCTTAAAGAAGCTCTTTTATCGTATTGATCCATTTATTTTGATCATCCGAATTCTCTAAAATAATATCTGAGAATTTTCTTTTTTCTTCAAAACTTAATTGAAAATTTATCAATTCATATGCTTCTTTTTCGCTAATTTTATCTCTTGTGATAAGTCTTTTTTTTTGTAGTTCTTTAGGACATTTAACTAACCATATTTCAGTACAAATATCTTCAAATTTTGCTTCAAACAATAATGGAATAACCAATACTATAGTTTGGTTATTTCTGTATTGACTGCATTCTTCTATCATTCTTTCTTTAATTAAGGGGTGAAGTAGTTTTTCAATCCATTCCCTGCTTGCTGAATGTTTAAAAATAATGTTCCTTAAAAGTTTTCTGTTTATTTCCCTTTCTGAATTGCTTTTATTATCAATAATTTTATTTCCAAAATAATCTAAAATTTTCTTATATCCATATGTGTTTGGTTTGATTAATTCTCTTGAAAAATGATCTGCATCTAATATTGGTATTTTTTTATGTTTTCTAATGTAATTAGTTATGGTTGTCTTCCCACTTGCAATACCTCCTGTTAAACCAATCCTTCTTTGGTTGTTTTTTAATTTTTGAAGAATATCCATATAATTAATAATAATCTAATTACTTAGTTTCTTTAGTATTAAAGAGTAGTTAGTATGAATTAAAATACCAAAAAGTTTGAGCCAGTTAGATTCCAATTGGTCGTTTGTTGATGACAGTAAGGTAACACCCAAGGGGTTTCTTTTTGCTGGGATATCTGCTGGTTTAAAAGCTTCTAATAAAAAAGATTTAGCACTAATACTCGCTCCAGAAGGAAGTATTTTTAGTGGGATGTTTACCCAATCAATAGTTCGAGCTTCTTGTGTTGATATTTGTGAGGAAAGGATTAAAACAACTTCAGGTTTTGTAAGAGCAATACTAATTAATTCTGGTCAAGCAAATGCATGTACAGGAAATCTTGGCATTCAACATTTTCAAATTGCTACAGGGAAGATTGCGGAACTTTTAGGAATAAAAGAAGAAGAAGTTTTAATGTGCTCAACTGGTGTAATTGGTGTTCCAATACAAATAAATGATTTAGTAAAAAATTTACCGAATTTAGTTAGTGATTTAAAGAGTAATAATTTTGAAAATGCAGCTGAAGCAATTTTAACTACTGATTTGACTTTGAAAAAAGTTTCAATAGAGACGATTATTCAAGGTAGAAAAATAAAAATAGCAGGATTTGCGAAAGGTTCAGGAATGATTTACCCCAATATGGCTACAATGCTTGCTTTCCTAACCTGTGATGCGGGTATTCAAAAAGAAGAATGGGACAAAATGATTGCTATTGCGGTTCAAAAATCTTTTAATGCAATATCAGTTGATGGAGAGACAAGCACAAATGATTCTTTTGTTGGAATAAATGCAGGAGAGAAAATTGAAAAAAGGTTTTTTCCAATTATCCAACAAGGGATTGATATTGTATGTCAGAACTTGGCAAAAAATATTGCAAGGGATGGAGAGGGAGCAAATTGTTTATTAGAAGTTTTGGTTCAAGGAGCAAAAAATACAGCTGATGCAATTATGCTCGCGAAATCTATTTGTAATTCTGCCTTGGTTAAAACTGCTATACATGGTTGTGATCCGAATTGGGGACGAATCATTTCTGCTGCAGGTAATTCGGGAGTTAAATTTAATTTAAATGACGTAGACCTGTATATTGGAAACGCTCAGATTTTGGAAAACGGCAAGTTAAATAAATATGATCCACAAAAAGTCACGGGCTATATTAAGTCCAGAATGAAAGGTAGATATTTAGTAGATGATATTGTGAAAATTATGATTAATCTAAATTCTGGCGAATCTACAGGCACAGCTTGGGGCTGCGATCTTTCTAAAAAATATGTTGAAATAAATAGTGAATACACTACTTAAGTTTTAGTAAATCTAATGGTAGATATTCGTTCATATAAAGAAACAGTATTGTTAAAGTTCCAATTACAGAGCCTATAAAACCTCCAAAAAAATTAACTAATAATCCAGATTGTCTAATTATTGTTTCTTCGTTTTTTTCTTCTTCAAAATTAGGAGAATCAACTACTTTTAAGCGCTGATTGGTTGTTGGTTGTTTAAGTTGTTGGTGTCGGATGAGGGCTTCGAAATCAGGCATGGAATTTGTGAGGCAATTGAACAATAAGCAGACCAGCCCGTCATTCGACGAGGATCTGATCTACCTAAATCGTCTACAGCTTCAAATACAGCATTACCCGAGGCTTCTGCTTTATCAAATGCTGATAGTAAGGGTATAAATGTATCAAAAACATATAAACCAAAATTTTCTAGAGCTGCTTTGGCTTGTTGCGCTGCTTTTTGCTGTCTAAAATCAACTTTTACAATTACTACAGCATGGTTAACTTTTAAGTTGCTTAATAAATTAGCTAGTTCAACAGTTAATTCTACCGATCTTGCTTTTGCAGTTGTAGGTAAGATAACTAAATCTGAACCATAAGCTAAGTGTTTAAGTTCTTCTTGATCACTGCTAGCCTGGCCATCAGTTATTACAATTTCTGATGATCTTGATGCTTTAGCAGCTGAACTGACGGGGAAAACTGGAAATGGAAGATTGCCTCTTGATGCGTATGCTAAAGCAGATCTATTCTTGTCGGCATCGACTATGCAAACTTTTTTACCTTCTGAATGCCAAACACTCGCAAGGTGAATACTTGTGCAGGTCTTGGCTACCCCTCCTTTTTGTCCGCAAACGGTAATGAACAATTTTTTATTTTTATTTCTCTTACTTTGGAGAATAATTTCTTAATGTCAAGAGAAATTGATTTTTAATGCTTTAAAACTTATTTTTTGAAATATTTTAATGAAGTTAATATTTTTAGATAACCTTATAAAGTACCTTATTTAAATTGGCTAGTGAAGAAAAGAATTGGATTAGGTACCTGGTCTTGGGGGAATAAGCTTTTCTGGAATTATAAATCTACAAATGACGATGATTTACGTGAGACATATAATGAAGCGTTACGAAGAGGATTCGATCTAATCGATACTGCAGATTCTTACGGTACTGGGAATCTTCAGGGTAGAAGTGAATTGTTGATAGGAAAATTTTTACTAAATACTCCTTCAGTAAAGAAAAAAAGAATTCAAGTAGCAACCAAACTTGCACCTTATCCCTGGAGAATAGGTAACAGAGGTTTTAATAAACCTTTTTTGAAAAGTTTAGAAAGACTTAATAACAAATTAGATATAGTGCAATTACATTGGTCAACTGCAAAATACAATCCTTGGCAGGAATTAGGGCTATTGAATAATCTTTGCGATTTAAAAGATGAAGGCTTTGATTTTCAAATAGGCTTATCAAATATAGGCCCTAAAAGATTGATGAAATTAATTAATTTCTTAGCAAAAAGAAATCAGAGCCTAAAGAGTGTTCAAATACAGTTTTCTTTGCTTGCTCCCGATTTAGGAAAACAATATCAGGTAAAAAAAATTTGCGACGAAAATAATATTGATTTCTTTGCTTATAGTCCTTTGTCTTTTGGAATACTTTGTATTGATCCAGACAAAGATCAGAATAAAGAAAAAAGTTTTATTCGCAATGCATTATTTGAAAATTATAAAAAACCAACATATGAATTGCGGAGGTGTTTAAAAAGAATTGCAAATCAAAGATCAGTTTCCCAAGCGCAAGTTGCAATTAATTGGTGTTGTTATCAAGGAGCTACTCCGCTCGTTGGAATGCGAAAAAAATCTCAAGTTATAGATGTATCGAATGTATTCAAGTGGAATTTAAATAAAAGTGAATTTAAAGTACTTCAGGAATTGTCAATAAAATGTTTAAAAAAAATGCCTAAAAATCCTTTTACAAGCATTTAATTGTATTTTTAGCTAGATATTTTCTTATTTTTTTTTATTTGACAACCACTATTCCATAGTTCATTGGGAAATTTTTCGCCAGTGAATCTAATAACTTTTGGTTTGAGATTTATTATCAAGTCATTAAGTTTTTTATTAGATTCCATTTTGCAAGATTCGATTTTTTAATAAGATAAATTAATTTAAAACTTATCTTCTCAGTATTTATACTTATAAAGTTAAAAAAATTCTTTTTAATACAATCATTTGCAGCAATATTTACAAACTAATAAATTATCTATTACAACTTCTTAGTTATTTAAAAAAAGTGGAGTCCTTCCAGACTCCTCGTATCATTTGGTTGATAAGGCTGATATAACCCCATCTCCTATAGGATCAAGCAGCAACTGGTGCTGTTTGACGGGAGAAACTAACGATTTTGTTAGCATTTGTGTTTTTGCTCTAACCGAGCCGGCTTCAGTCACCTTCCTTATGCCCCGTCGAAACCATTACAACCCCAAATAGTGGAGTTGAGCGGAATCGAACCGCTGTCCGAAACATCGGTTGAGATAACCTAGTCCAATTGGACATTTATATTCTGACAGGCAAAATGATTATTGAATAGTTTTTTACTAAGTTTTATCGTATATGAATGTAGTGGCATCATCTCCTGAGGGACTAGAGAAATGTTTAGCAGAAGAAATTTCGAATTTAGGGGGCTTTAATATTAATACTTATAAAAGATTTATTAATTTTGAATGTGATTTTGAAACTTTTTATAGAGTTCATTTCTATTCCAGATTAGCTTTTCGTTTTTATAGAGAAATTGCAAGTTTTAATTGCTATGACAAGCAATCTTTATATGCGGGGGTAAGAGATTCATTAGATTGGTTAAATTGGTTGCACTTTGATAAAACGTTTAATGTGCAAGTAACTGGGAGAACATCTTCTTTAAGTCATACTCATTTCACAGCTCTTGAAGTAAAAAATTCTATAACTGATTTGCAACAGGCAGTTTGGAATAAAAGATCAAATATTTCTCTAGATAATCCTGATTTTATAATTCATCTTCATTTAAATAATAATAAAGCAATTCTCAGTCTTCAAAGCAGCGTAGAAAGCTTACACAAAAGAGGCTATAGACCCGCAATTGGAAATGCTCCATTAAAAGAAAATTTAGCTTCTGGATTGATAAATATGACTCAATGGAATGGCAAAGTTCCATTAATAGATTTTATGTGCGGCTCGGGTACTTTTTTAATTGAGGCAGTCAACCAATTCCTTGGAGTTCCCATAAATATTGATCAAGTATATCTTTTTGAGAATTGGTTGGACTTTAGGAAAGATATTTATCTAAATGAAAAAATTAAGGCAAAAAATAAAATTATAAATTATGAAAAATTACCAACAATAATAGGGTGTGAAATTAATAAAAAGGTTTTTGAGCAGGCGAATGTAAATATATCATTAGCTGGACTCGAAAATTATATTGAGCTTATAAATAATGATTTTTTAGCACTCCAATTAAGTTGTACACCTGGGATAATCATATGTAATCCTCCATACGGCAAAAAATTAGGCGATGAAAATGAATTGATTTGTTTATATGAACAAATGGGAATCTTCCTAAAGAACAATTTTTCAGGTTGGGAATTTTGGCTGCTAAGTGGAAATCCAAAACTAACAAAATATTTGAAAATGAAATCTTCATTGAAAATTCCCGTCAGCAATGGGGGAATAGATTGTAGATGGATAAAGTACTTAATAAGGTAATTTATTTTTTTCCTAAAACTGCCTTTGTTGTCTTGCCTAAACCCTCTAATGTTTGAGGAAGATAAGGTCCTTTAGCTAATTTCCCACCAAGCTTCAAACTTAATCCTGCAAGAAATAAATCGATAAATATTATGAGTAATAAATTATATTCAATATTCCAGTTATTGTATTTCGTTAGAAAAAGGAAAAAAATAATATGGATGCAAATTAGTACTAATAACAATAATGTGCTGCCTATTGCCAAAAATATTCCACCACTAATTAATCTTCTTTTTTCTCTATCTACTTCTTGAAGAGCTATTCTTACATGCAAATCCATCACTGAACTTGCGATCGCTGAAATTCTCGAGGCGGTACTTGCAAAGTTTTTATTTTTTGGTTTTTCCATATTATTTTTTGCCACTGTTAAGGAGAGTTCCTATTAGTAAACCAATACCAGCAGCAATAGCAATAGATAATAGTGGTTTTTTTCTTATTGGATTTTCTATTTTTGGTCTAAGTGTATTGTTAAGTTCTTCTAATAATTCTTCTAATTGACTTTCGATAGGTTCAATTTTTTCTGATATTTCCCAATTGTTTTCTCTTATTGAATCAATGATTTCAAATAGTTGGCTTTTTATTCCAATTACTGAGGTTCCACTATGGCTAGCTATTACTTCAACTAAATCATCTATACTCCCTTTTGTGGCTTCAAGGGTTTGTTGTGCAATGTTAGGCCATTTTTCTTTTATTAAAGGTATAAAACTGTCAATTTTTTCAAGTAACCATTTTTCCGAAATAACTTCTTCTTCAGGAAGATCAGAGGTATTTTCTTTTTCTTCTACTTCTTTGGGAGGATGGTAGGTCTCCATTATTTAAACATATTTATTTTAAGATTAGACCCTATTTTCTTAATTCGGAACCCTTATCTAAAGAATTGTTCAATTAATATAGAATAAAAACATATAAAAGTTTATTTACATTTTATTTATCTGCTCTGTTCTGTAAGAAGGTTTTGTTAAGCTATTACTGAATTTATTAAATGAGTTTAAATTTCATCATGGATATTACATTTGCATCATTATTTTTTGCATCTCGCACAATCCCTACAGATTTTGGATTAGTAGCTGCAGCTATAGCTGGAGCTGGAAGTTTGCTATTCATTGCTTTAAGATTTGTACCTGATGCAGGTAATTAAATAACAGGAACCATCTTTAATAAAATATTTCTTTATCTCAACTTTGTTTTGAAAATAGATTCTGTTTATTTATTAATTAGATAATGAATAAATGGGTTTTGCTTGAACATAAAGTTTATTCTGCTAACTCGTTCGATATTCATTATGATTTTCTTGTTGAAAATGGCATAGATTGTTTAACTTGGAAATTTTTAAAATTACCTTTATTAAATCAAGCTTCTATAGAAATTATTAAGCAGCCAAATCATAGACTTGTATGGTTATCTAGGATAGAACATGAACTTTCTGATAATAGAGGGTTTGTAAAAAGAATTGATCATGGAATATTTAAAAGTGTTTCTGATAAACTGGATTCTGAATATTATAGATTCATTTTGGATGGTGAACTTCTTTACGGCTTGTTTGAAATTTCGGGTAATTTTTGCAGATTGAGCAAAAGTTATTAATACTCATTTATAAATAAACGTAATATTCCTATTGAGAATTTTTGCAAATTAGTTATTCTTATTTAGCTATTGAGACTTGAGATTGGTACATATCAATCAGGTCGAATTTGAAAATTTTAAATCTTTTGGGGGAAATGTAAAAATACCTCTTGAAGAAGGTTTTACTGTGGTTACGGGTCCTAATGGTTCTGGAAAAAGTAATATTTTAGATGGTATTTTATTTTGTTTAGGTCTAGCAAATAGTAGAGGTATGAGGGCTGAAAGATTACCAGATCTAATAAATAACTCCAAAGTTAAAGAGGGTAAGTCATCAGAAACATCTGTATCGGTAAAATTTAATATTCAAGACTGGTCTCCTAGAGAAGACCTTCCGCCTTTAGAACTAGAAGAAGAAGAAATTGCCATTAATAAAGGTCAAAAAGAATGGTTAGTTTCTAGAAAATTAAGGCTTATGCCAGGGGGTTCTTATGCTTCTACTTATACTTCTGATGGAAAACAATGTACCTTGCAACAAATACAGAAAATATTAAGAGATATCAGTGTTGATCCTGAGGGCAGCAATGTTGTTATGCAGGGTGATGTGACAAGAATCGTATCAATGAATAATAAGGAGAGGAGAAATCTTATTGATGAATTAGCAGGTGTCGCACTTTTTGATACAAGAATAGAACAAACTAATTCAAAATTAAATGACGTTTTCGAAAGACAAGAAAGATGTGAAATTTTAGAAAATGAATTGCAATCTAGTAAAAATAAGCTTGAAAAAGAATGCGAAAAAGCAAAGCGATATAAAGAGTTAAAGGCAAAACTATTACAAATAATAGAATTAGAGAAAGTTCTTATTTTTGAAAAACAAGTAAAGCATGTTGAATCTATAGAAAACAAAGAAAGTGAAACTGAAAAAAATAAAATCTTATTTAATAAACAAAAAGAATCTATTAGTAAAGAAATATCAGTTTTAGAAGATGCTTTGAAAATACTTGTTGATGAGCTTAAGGAGAAAGGAGAGGATAAATTGATAAAAGTTAATTCTGATATTGGAAGTATTAACTCTAGCTTGAGAGAACTTGATAGGATATCAATTCTGAATAAAGAAGAAGGTATTAAATTACAAAAACAGAGAGATGAAATTGCAATTTCTAAGAGGAATATCGAGTCAGAAAAGATAAGACAAGAAAATTTTGATGATAATTTTTTAAATCAATTGAACTTGCAAATTGATGAACTCACTTTAAAACACAAACTATCGAGAAAAAAACTTTCTGATGCGGCTGGAGAATCTGGAGAATTCTCAAAACAAAGTATCAAATTAAATGCTGAGCTTGAAAATATAAAAAATCAAATTAATCCTTTGGAAATAAAAAAAAGGAAAATTGAAGAAGAAACTATTCAAAATAATATTCAAAAAGATGAGATAATGTCACAGATCGAATCCTTAGACTTAGAAAAGCAGAAACTTTTTCAGGGAAATCAAAGAAAAAAAGAGACATCTGATACAAAGAATAAAAACTTGGCAAGTAATGGCGCAGAAATTAATTCTTTAAAAAATGAAATCGATTTATTGATTAAAACTAAATCAAGGCTAAACAACGAGCAATTAAGGCTTGAAAAGGATTTATCTAGATTCGAAAGCAGGAAGGAAGCTTTAAACGAATCTAGAGGTTCATATGCTCTCAGAATTCTCTTAGAGGCAGGGTTAGAGGGTATACATGGTTATGTAGCTCAACTTGGAGAGGTCAGTGAGAAAAATAGATACGCATTAGAAATTGCTGCTGGAAATAGGTTAGGACAAATTGTTGTTGATAATGATCATATTGCTGCAAAAGCAATTGAAATTCTTAAAAAGAAGAAAGCGGGAAGATTAACTTTTTTACCTTTAAATAGAATGAAAAGTCAAAAAAAGAATTATGCAATTTCAAGATTTGAAAATAACAGGGAGAATGGATTTATTGATAAAGCTATTAATCTAATTACTTTTGATGCAGTTTATTCAGATGTTTTTCGATATGTTTTTGGAGATACTTTGGTTTTTTCAGACTTATCCTCTGCTAGGTTATCAACACAAAAAAATAGGTTGGTTACCTTAAGTGGTGAATTATTAGAAGCAAGTGGTGCTATTACAGGAGGCAGTAAGTTAAATAAAGATTTGGCTTATAGGTTTGGAATTAATAATGATATTGATGATTCCAGTCCTATAAAAGAAAGATTATTAGTTATCGAAGAAGCTTTAAAAGAGTCGAATAATGATTTGATACTAAAAAATAATAGACTTAGTATATTAAATTCTAATCGCAGTCAAATAATTGAGGATTGTGCCTCATTTAATAAAGAAATTGAAGTAAATCAAGATTCTCTTAAAGCTGTTTCGCAAAGAATTGAGGATTGTAAATCGAGATTAAATAAACTTGATACTGCTAATAATTTATTAGTTATCGAGTTAGGTCATTTAGAAAATCAATTGAAGCCTTATCACGATAAGTTTGATCAACTACAAAGCATTCAAAAGGCAAATTATGAAAAAAATCAAAAATCATCGTTAATAGCCTTTAATGAAGATTTTAATAATCTTGATAAAAAACTTGAATTACTTATTAAAGAGAGAAATACATTACTAGATAAAAAGAATCAATTTGCTTTAAATAAAGAGCGTATCAATAATTCATTAAAAATTACTTTACTACAAGAAAAAAACTTGCAGGAATCTATTAAACAACTCGCAATTGCTCATAGTGAATGGATAGAAAAAAGAGATCAATTTAATAAAGAGCTTTCAGATCTCGATAATCAAAAAAATTCTCTAGAGAAGAATTTAGGTTTATTGAGAAGGAAAAGAGATGAATTAAACTCTTCAATTTCAAATAAAAGGCAAGAATATAATAACTATTTGTTAAAGCTTGAATACCTTGAAAGGGATATGCATTCCCTTAAAGAAGAGATGAGGAGCGAGAAAATAAAATTAGAGAATTATAAAAAAGATCTACCTAATCCTTCCCCGGAGTTTGGAGAATATGAAGGGAAGAGTCTTGAATCTTTGCAATCAGAAATTTCGATTATAAATGCAAAACTGCAAAGCTTAGAACCTGTCAACATGTTAGCTCTTGATGAACTAGAAGAATTAATTGAGAGATTAAATGGTTTGCGAGAAAAATTAGAAATTCTATCTAATGAAAGATCTGAATTATTGCTGAGAATAGAAACTGTATCTACGATGCGTCAAGAAGCTTTTATGCAAGCATTTACAGAAGTTGATAGACATTTTAGAGAAATTTTTGCAAATTTATCTGATGGAGATGGATTTCTTCAACTTGAAAATCCTAATTCTCCTTTAGAAGGAGGATTAACTTTGGTGGCTCATCCCAAGGGAAAAAATGTCAGAAGATTAGCCTCTATGTCAGGTGGTGAAAAATCGTTAACTGCTTTAAGTTTTTTATTTGCTTTGCAAAAGTATAAGCCTTCACCTTTTTATGCATTAGACGAGGTTGATAGTTTTTTAGATGGTATTAATGTTGAAAGGTTGTCAAAACTAATATCAAATCAGTCATCAAATGCTCAATTTATAGTCGTAAGTCATAGAAGGCCTATGATTAGTGCATCTGAACGTACAATTGGGGTTGCGCAAGCAAGAGGTGCCAATACTCAAGTTCTTGGGTTACCAAATGCTGCATAAACACACTTTTTTAAATTTATACGTCAGAATGATAAAAAGAAATTTATGAGCTTGTCTAACACATCTGCTGATAAGAATCTCCCTAACTCGGTTCCTAGTGAACGTTTATGGTTAAGGTCAGAATTAATGGGAACACAAGTGATAACTACCGATACTGGAAGGCGGCTAGGCGTAGTTGGCGAAGTTGTTGTTGATATTGATAGAAGAGAGGTGGTCGCTTTGGGACTAAGAGATAATCCACTTACAAGATTTTTACCAGGTTTGCCAAAATGGATGCCCTTAGAAAGTATAAAGCAAGTTGGAGATGTCATATTAGTTGACTCCCTTGATTCTTTGAGTGAGAGTTTTTCTCCAGAGAGGTATGGGAAGGTAATTAATTGTCAAGTAATTACAGAATCTGGACAACTTTTAGGAAGAGTTCTTGGCTTTTCTTTTGATATTGAAACTGGGGATTTGATATCTCTTGTTATGGGTGCTGTTGGTGTTCCGCTCTTAGGCGAGGGAGTTTTAAGTACTTGGGAAATACCTGTTGAGGAAATTGTAAGTAGTGGCACCGATAGGATTATTGTTTATGAAGGTGCTGAAGAGAAATTGAAGCAACTAAGTAGTGGACTACTTGAGAAACTAGGAGTTGGGGGTTCTTCATGGGATGAAAGGGAAGCAAATGGATACTCGGCAAATCTTGTACCTGTTGAGAATCAGTTACTTTCAGGATCTGAATCAGAACAGCAAAACAATGTGGTCGAGGAATATGAAGAAGTTGTTGAACAAGATGATTATGAAGATGATTATGAAGATGATTATGAAGATGAACTTGAATATGTTGAAATAAAGGGTTCTTCAGAGGAAATAAAAAACAGAAAAAAGCTATACATGGATAATGATGATTCTGATCAGATCCAGAACCAAAATAGTGTTAATCAAATAGATGAAAAAGATAATATTGATTTAAAGCAAAAAAAACAAGCAACTACTAATTTAGCTTCGAAAAGACCAATTCAAAATGCAACTGAAACTTTAGATATTGAACCTCTAAACGAACAAAATTTAGTTCAAGATAATAAAAAATCAGAAAAGTTTGAAATTGATGATCCCTGGTAATTGTTAAAGTTTTTTTATTGAATTAACAATTATAGAAGCAAGTTTTTCTGCAGCTCCTTTATCGCCTCTTTCTTTGTTTAGATTATCCCTAATACTTTTTAATTGATCTCTATTTTTTATAAGAAATAATACTTCTCTTGCAATTTTTATTGTCGAAATATTACCTATCCTTTCAGGGACAATCATTCTTTTAGCTTTAATATTTGGCCAAGCAAAAAACTTCTTTTTTTTAAAATAGAAATTTTTAATTATAAAAGTTAGGAATCTATTTATGAATGAAATTTTTCCAGTTATTCCAAAAATACCATCCCAAGCGTTCATCATATTTAAATGTTGAGTTGGCAGAACAACTAACATTGGAAGACTAATTGCTGCTAATTCTGCAGTATTTGCTCCTACAGTTGTAATTGCAAGATCACATTCTTTTAATATTTCATAGCAAGGATGTTTCTTGATTAGATAAATCTTTGTTTTTTTTGATGTTTCAATTACATAATCAAAACCAGAGTCTTTGAAGTTTTTAATTGTTTTGATTTTTGATGAGTAATATTTAGCAATTGGATTTTTGTTGCTTTGAAAAAATAAATATTCACTTTTATCAGTAGTTGGTGCAATGGGGATTATAAAATTTATATTTTGATTTTCTTTAGCGATATGATCTGCAACTTCTAAGAAGAAAGGAATTCCAATAGAAAGCTTTGCTTTCTTAGAACCAGGCAATAGTGCAATGTAGTGTTTTTCTTTATTTCTTAGTGAGATTTCGCTATTAAGTTTGATATCTGCCATCAAATCGCCAATTACTTTACATTTATATTTATATCTTTTAGGTATTAACTCTTTTACTTTTACGTTCATAGCAGCAATTTCGTTGGTCCATTTAGGCCATCGTGAAACCCATTCAGCATATGTGATATTTAAATAACCTAATCTTTTAGCTAATAAAATGCTCCAAAATTGATCCCCACCAAGGAAAATAACTATCCCTTTTTTTGGCCAATCAGCAAAAGAATGTGGCTTTATTAATAATTTCCAAAAACTTTTGGATTTTGTAATTAATTCGAATTTATTCCATGACTTTGCAACTAAAAATTCTTTACCAGTGGCATTTGGGCAAGGAACAAGGACTAACCTAAGAGTGAAATCTTGTTTATCTTCATCACATAGTGATTGATTTATTTTGTTAAGCTGATCCACTACAGGATTTACCCATGTAGTTAATTCACCAGGACCATTGGAAATTATAACTACTGCAACTGATTTTTTTTTCATTGCAGTTAAACCAGAATACATTAAATGCGGACGGCGAGACTTGAACTCGCAAGGCCGAAGCCACACGCTCCTTAGACGTGCGCGTCTACCAATTCCGCCACGTCCGCAAAGGGTTTTCAGCAACCTTGGGGATACCTAAACCTTAAAATATCATACATTATTGGCTCAATTAAGCATGTAGTTCGAAAAGAGTTTTTTTGAATATGATCGATAATTTTTCTATTGCATAAAAAAAATATTTATACATATATAACGTTTTAGGTTGTATTGTAAAAAATGTCCGCTGATCACTAAAAAATTTTGTTGAATACTTTGGCAAATAATTTTTTATTTTAAGTCATTTCATTTCTTCAATTTTATTTTCATAATGGTTGAAAAAGTTTTAATTGCTAATCGTGGAGAAATAGCTTTACGAATTGTCAGAAGTTGTAGAGAACTAGGTATTGCAACCGTTGCAGTTTTTAGCACTGTAGATAAAAAAGCATTGCATGTTCAGCTTGCTGATGAGGCGGTTTGCGTGGGAGATTCATTAAGTAATAAGAGTTATTTAAATATTCCAAATATACTTGCTGCTGCTACATCGAGAGGAGTTGATGCTATTCATCCTGGTTATGGATTTCTTGCGGAAAATGATAAATTTGCTGAGATGTGTAATGATCACGGCATAGTTTTTATTGGCCCATCTCCTAAAGCTATTAGATCTATGGGAGATAAATCTACAGCTAAAGAAACTATGGAAGCAGTTGGAGTTCCAACAGTACCTGGTAGTAAAGGCTTGTTATCAAATGTTGATGAGGCTTATAAATTAGCAGATGATATTGGCTATCCGGTAATTATAAAAGCCACTGCTGGAGGAGGTGGAAGAGGTATGAGGTTGGTTGAAAACTCTGATAATCTAGAAAAAATGTTTAAAGCAGCTCAAGGCGAAGCAGAAGCAGCTTTTGGTAATGATGGTTTATATATGGAAAAATTTATAAAGAAGCCAAGACATGTAGAAATTCAAATTTTGGCCGACAGGTCGGGTAATGTTGTTCATTTAGGAGAGCGAGATTGTTCAGTTCAAAGAAGACATCAGAAGTTACTAGAGGAGTCTCCTAGTCCTGCAATTAATACTGAGCTTAGAAAAAAAATGGGGAACGCAGCTATTGCTGCTGCAAAAAGTATCGGCTACGAAGGGGCGGGTACAGTTGAATTTTTAGTTGATGATGATGATAATTTTTATTTTATGGAGATGAATACTAGGATTCAAGTTGAACATCCTGTTACTGAAATGGTTACAGGAGTTGATTTAATAGCTGAGCAAATTAAAATCGCAAGCGGAGCAAACTTGGAATTTAATCAGAATGATATCCATTTAAACGGTCATGCCATTGAATGTAGAATCAATGCTGAAGATCCTTCTCACAATTTCCGGCCATCACCCGGAAAAATAACTGGGTGGCTTCCTCCTGGTGGCCCTGGTGTAAGGGTGGATAGTCATGTCTATACAGGCTATGAAATCCCTCCTTTCTATGACTCATTAATTGGTAAATTAATAGTCTGGGGAAAGGATCGTAATACTGCAATTAAACGTATGAATAGAGCTTTAAATGAATGTGCAGTAACTGGTATTCCTACAACAATTAACTTTCATCTAACCCTCCTGAATAAATCTAAATTTAAGCAGGGTAAGATTCATACTAAATATGTAGAAGAAGAATTATTGCCAAATTACTGAGACATAATTTAAAGATTTCTATGAAATATGTCTATGTAATGCAAGTTTTATAAGCCCTTGCTGACCGACTAATATTTCTCTTAAAAAACTTATAAATCCGATCCAAATTACGGGTCCAACATCAACGCCTCCTATAGGAGGAATTAGTTTTCTCGTTAAATTAAGAATAGAGCTTGATGGTATTGAAACTAATAACCATAAACCTTTATTTAAATCAATTTTTGGGTACCAAGAAAGTATTAATCTTATAAGAAAAACTATAGTTAGATATGAAAGAGAAATTCCTAAACTAATATCTAAAATTTGAAGAGAGTTTACAAGCAAGGAAATCACAATTATTTAATTCATCTTAATAAATAACCCATTGAAACGTATTTAATTCGTATTATAAATTGAGAATCTAATATTTAAAAAGTGTTTCAAATCTCAAATTTATTACTAGTCGCAGATTTTTCTGCTGAAGTTGCAAATAATTCCGCAGTTGGAATGATAGGTAGTTTTATTGCTGCTGCCTTACTTATCGTTATTCCAGCCACTGCATTTTTGATTTTTGTCAGCCAGAAAGATTCCCTCGATCGTACTTCTACTGGAAGACGCTAGTTTTTGTAGAAGTTTTAAGTACACTATATATAGAGGATATAAGTAATCCTTTAAAAAATAAATTTTTGGAGAAAGAATGTGGTCAATGCTAGTCTCAATTGGGCCAGTATTGTTGGTATAGTTCTCGCGGTATGTGGAGGAGGCCTTTATTTTTTGAGGTCCTTTAAGCCTGCCTTGGCGCGGGATTATGATGTTTTCTTTGCAGCAATTGGACTTTTGTGCGGAGGAATATTATTTTTTCAAGGCTGGAGGTTAGATCCTATCCTTCAGTTTGGTCAGTTTTTATTAGCAGGAACCACAGTTTTTTTCGCATATGAAAGTGTGCGATTGAGGGGAGTTGCTACTGATCAAGCTAGAAGGTCATCTTATTTTGATGATGATCCTATTTCTGATGTTCCAAGAAATTCTAGAGGTCGATTTAATGACGATTATGATAGGTTTGAAGAATCTGAAAGACCATCTAGAAGATTTAAACCTCAAGAAGATGAATTTGAAGAAGACTATATGGAGGGCAGATCTCGTAGGAGGAATGTTTCAAGAGCGATACCCTCTGCTGCAGCAAGTAGAAGTAGGCCATCTACTAGGGAAATAAGTCAGTTTGAAAGTGGTGAACCTATAAGAAGGAGAAGAAAGACTTCTGAAGAGAGAAATAGTAAACAACCAGAAACAAATAACTTTGGTCAGAGAAGAAATTCATCTCCTGATGAAGTTAAAACAGGTTCTAGACCTAGAATGAATCGTACAGTTTCTAGACAAGATAATATCTCTGATCCTAGTGATTCTTCTCCATTAAGAAAGAAACCTACTAGATCCTCTATTAGGCAGCAAACTTCAACAACTCAAGTAGAAGATGCTTCATTTAAAGATGCTAATCAAGCTAAAAAAACACGTGAGACTCGTAGAGTGAGCTCTTCAGCTAGATCAAGTTCAAAAAATCAAAATAGTAGGTATAACGTTGGAATAAATAAGAAGAAACCAAGAGATAATAGTTCTAGATTTGATGATTAATTATGAGATGCCTGCCCAATTTAAAAATGATTGTTTACTAAATAATTCAATCAATATTATTGCAAGGAAGCCAATCATTGCAAATCTTCCATTAGTTATTTCAGAATAACTACTCCATCCAAATTTATATTCATCTTTAATTTCTATAGATTTTTCATCTAATTTATTGTCTTCAATTTGTTCATTGATGTAATTTGGATCTTTCTGCTGTTCTATAAAACTATCATTCTCTAAATTAGTGACTTCTGAGTTAGTTTGTTCTTCTTTAGAATTCATTTTTTTTTATTAATCTTTAAAATTATACTTATCAGAAGTCAATAATTTCCAGTCTCCTTGTCCATTTAATTCTAAAATATTTTCGTGAAAATCTTTTAAGCTAGGTCTATGTCCAACACTTATTAGAGAAAGTTCTCGTTCCTTTAGTAAACTATATAGTTTTTTTTCAGTGTTAATATCTAAAGCACTTGTTGCTTCATCAAGTACTGCAAATCTTGGAGAATTAAGTAAAAGTCTTGCAAAAGCCAATCTTTGTTGCTCACCTAGGGAAAGAATTCGTGGCCAATCTTGTTTGATATCAAGATTAGGATAACGATCCACTAAAGTTTTTAAATTTACTTCATGTAGTACAGAAGTAAGATGTTCATCACTAAATTTCTTAACTTCGGTGGGATAACATAATTGTTCTCTTAAAGAACCAAGTAACATATATGGTTTTTGAGGTATGAATAATAATTCCCCAATTTTTGGTTTTTTAATTACTCCCTGATCGGGTTCCCATAAACCACTAATCATTCTTAGTAAAGATGTTTTTCCGCACCCAGATGGTCCTACAACTAAAAGTGATTGATTATTATCGATGCTTAAATTTAAATTTTTAATGATTGTTTTATTTGATCCTGGTGGGCAAAGGTCAGCATTATTAATAAGAATTGAAGGGTAATCTGAAATAACGTTTTGATTGGTTTTTGGGTTCGTTTGACTAATGGATTCAACTTTTGATTGGAATCCCTCTAATCTGCCAATGCCAGCAGTAAATTTTGCAAGTTCTTCTATTTGATTAACAATGAAAAATAATGAACCTTCAACCATTCCAAATGCAAAGCTTGCCTGAATAAAGCGTCCATAATCAATATCACCTTTAAAGTAAGGGATTGCCATTATTAAATATGGAAAGAAATTTCCGGCATAATTAATGGATCTTCTCATGACGTCTATTATTACTCTCCATATAATCAGTAAATTAAAGTTTCTCACCACTTCTCCTAAGCGCCTTTCAGTTTCACTTCGTTCAGGATTCTCCCCAGAGTAAAAGGCTATTGATTCAGCATTATCTCTTATATGTACTAAGCCATATCGAAAATCAGCTTCATATCTAAGTTGATCAAAATCAATCTTTACAAGATTTTTTCCAGCAATTAAAAGGATAGAAGTTGCAAATGCAGCGTAACCAAATAAAGAAAAAGTAAGTGTAGTACTAATACTCCATAAAATAAGAATATTAAGTGAAAATGTTAGTAGGGCATCAAAAATACCTAATGTGAAAGAGAGACTTTGTCCAGTAAAAGCTCGGGTATCATCTGTGATTCTTTGGTCAGGATTATCTACATCGGTTTGTTCTTCATCGTTGGGATTTAATTGGTAATAAGCTTTATTAGTCATATAATCTTTAACCAAACTTTTTGAAAGCCATTCTCTCCAAATTATTCCTAACTTATATGTAAAAAATATTTGGGAAACACGTATTGGTAGAGCCACAGCGAAACAACAAGCGTAAATCCCCAATATCCGATAAAACCCATCTTCTTGTTTTTCTACCAAAGCATTTGTTAAATCTCTTGCAAT
>CABYTO010000013.1 GCA_902521995.1 uncultured Prochlorococcus sp.
AGAGTATTAAGTAAATATATTCCCAAAACAAAAAGTGAAATTACTAAGGATATTCTCTACACAATGGATATAAATTGTTTTGAAAAATCATTTAGAGACGTTGATGTCTATATAGATGAAGTAAATAGTAATTTTAATGATTTAGCTGATTGGCAAGATCCAAATGGAGATGAATTGATTTTGGGTGTTATTGGTCAAGTCTGCAGAGTAGAAAACTAATATATCTTCATCTTAAATTCTAGAAACAAAATAAAAAGTAAGTTTCTACTTTTTTAGAAAATATAAAACCCCTTCATAGAAGAGGTTTTAAAGGTGCCAGGACCCAGATTTGAACTGGGGACACGGCGATTTTCAGTCGCCTGCTCTACCAACTGAGCTATCCCGGCTCTAACCTATATACTTTAAATTAAGATGTGTAGTTTGTGAAACCCTTTTAATTAAAAATTTTATATCTTTATCAAATATCTAAAAAAACTTTTATTCTGAGTTCATCGCTAACAAGGCTGTACCAAATGAAGTAGTTTTTTTACATGAAACTATTGGTATATTGATAATATTTTCTCTTATTTTTCTCCACTGAGGGTTTTTTGAACCTCCACCAATAGTAATAATTTTTTTTGGAAGTGAACCTGTTAGTTCGCCTAGCTTTTCCCATCCTTTCAATTCGATTTTAGCTAGACCCTCGAATAATGCATGTAAATAAAGTGAGTCGCTTACTGGCCTTGGACCAAGTATAGGCTTTAAATTAGAATCATTAACAGGAAATCTTTCTCCTTTACTATTAAGAGGTAAAAGATTTAAAGAAGTGTTTTTTGATGGATTTATTTGTCGACTTAGCTCTTTTATTTCTAAATCAGAGAAAAACTGAGACAATATACCACAGCCTGCGTTTGATGCTCCTCCACATATCCAATTGCTGTTTACTCTATGGTTTGTAATTCCTTGTTTTTTTATAGGATTATCAATAATTTTCTTAACGACAATGGTTGTTCCTAAAACTGTGAGACCATCTTCTTTGCCTAAACCTGCAGCTATTACACTTGCATTAGAGTCAGTAGTGCCTGAGATTAATATTAATTTCTTATTCAAGTTAAATCTCTCTGCTAAATCAAAATTCACTTGTCCAACAATTTTCCCACTTTTTATTATTTGAGGCAGACATTTCCCCCATGAAGTATTGAGATAGCTTTTTGGCCATGATTCTTTTTTTAAATCCCAACCAAGTTTTAGATTATTACCTTCTTCTCCATAAGTCCAATCTTTTAAAAACCAACCAGTGATCCAATCAGATTGATGTCGTAAAAGTATATTTGTCCCATATTTATCTATTAGTTTTAATGCTTTAGCAAGACTACTGTATGGAGTTCGCAGATGATCTTCTCCAGAAGTTAATGATTCAAGAAGGATCTTATGTTCATTACATGCTTGGTCATAAGATATTGCTTCTCCTATTGGCTCTCCTCGTAAATTGGATGCTATTAAAGTTCCTGATGTGCCAGATATAGCCAATTTTTGAAGGTTACTTTTTACCTCAGTAGGTAAACATCCTAAGAGCTTTTCACAAGAATTGATCCAAGAATTTGGATTTTTAAAACTACATAAATAAGGAACTGAATTTGAATATATCAATTCTTTATGAAAATCTATTATAGATATTCTTGCGCCACTAGTTCCAAAATCTAATCCCCCATAAAAATTATCAGGCATAGAATAAATTTTTTTATAAAAATACCTTGGAAGCCTCCGCTAATTGGGCTGCTTTCTCTTCTATTTTTTCCCAAGGGAGATCTAGATCTCTTCTGCCAAAATGTCCATATGATGCAGTCTTTCTGAAAAATGTGCCTCCCATTTTTTGGGGTAGATTTCTTAGATCAAATTCTTTTATAATTGCTGCTGGTCTTAAATCAAAGTACTTATTAATGAGCTCATTCAAATTAGCTTGTGAAATAACGCCAGTATCAAAAGTTTCAACAAGAATGGAAATCGGTTTTGCAACTCCAATTGCATAACTTAATTGTACTTCTGCCTTTTTTGCTAATTTTGCCTTAACTATACTTTTAGCTACATAACGTGCTGCATAAGCAGCTGATCTATCCACTTTTGTGGGATCTTTACCCGAAAATGCCCCTCCTCCGTGTCTTGCGTAACCCCCATAAGTATCCACTATAATTTTTCTTCCAGTAAGCCCGGCATCGCCTTGAGGCCCCCCTACGACAAATTTGCCCGTGGGATTTACTAGAAATCTTGTTGTATGAATGTTTGGTTTGATTTCTAAATCTTCAGTAGCAGGAATTACAACATTCTTCCATAAATCTTCCTTTATTCTTTGACGAATTTCTTCTTCATTTGTCATACCATCTATCTCCGGCTTATGTTGAGTTGAAATTAAAATGGTATTAATCGATACTGGTACTCCATTTTTATAATCAATACTTACTTGAGTTTTACCATCAGGGAGTAGATAATTAAGCACTTTTTCGTGCCTTACTTTAGAAAGTTGAATGGCTAATCTATGAGCCAAGCTAATCGGTAAGGGCATTAATTCAGGCGTCTCATCGCATGCATAGCCGAACATTATGCCTTGGTCGCCAGCACCGGTATTATCTTCCAAATCATCGTTAACATCATCTGCTTCGTTTACTCCTTGAGAAATATCTGGTGATTGCTCGTCAAGTGCTACTAAAACTGCACAACTATTTGCGTCAAAACCACCTGATCTATAGCCCTCATATCCAATTTCTTTAATTACATTTCTAACAAGTTTTATATAATCGACTTTTGCTTTTGAAGTTATTTCTCCAGTAAGTAAACAAAGACCCGTATTTACAACAGTTTCGCATGCAACTCTGCTTTCTGGATCTTCTGTCAATAAAGCGTCTAAAACAGCGTCACTAATTTGATCACATATTTTGTCAGGATGACCTTCAGTTACGGATTCTGAAGTGAAAATGAAATCACTCATTTACAAATAATTTTGGTATTGGGAAATATCCTAAATTAGATTATCGTTACAAATCAATTATTGTTAATTAAAAAATACTTGTATAAGAATAATGAGGCTTAAGTTCTGATGTTCGTGCACAAAATAAATAGGTGAAGCTACACTGTTTCAGCTGAAGCTGTGGAAATCTCTTCGTTCTCGTCAGTTTGTTCAAATAACATTTGTTTATATTTAGCAGCCATTTCTTCAGCTTTACTAAAAACTTTTTGGGGGTCAGTTAGCATATCTCCTGGTTCAGGTTCAAGTGCTTTAGTAGATAATGAAATACGTCCTCTTTCTGAATCGAGGTCAATTATCATAACTTTCATTTGGTCATTCACATTTAAAACATTATGAGGAGTCTCAATATGTTCATGACTAATCTCAGAAATGTGCAATAGACCACTAACTCCACCAATATCAATAAAGGCTCCATAAGGTTTAATACCTTTTACAGAACCAACAACAACTTCGCCTACCTCAAGTCGGTTCATTTTCTTCTCAACCAAAGCTCTTCTATGACTTAGCACTAATCTGTTTCTCTCTTCATCAACTTCAAGAAATTTTAAAGGTAAATATTCACCTTCTAAGTCATCTTTGATTTTTCGAGCACTTATATGAGAACCTGGGATAAAACCTCTCAAGCCTTCTACCCTGACGAGAGCCCCTCCTCTGTTTGTTGCAAAAACTTCAGAATAAATAGTCGCATCTTCTTTTTGAAGTTGTCTAACCCTTTCCCATGCTCTTTGATATTCAATTCTTCGAATGGAGAGGGCTAATTGGCCATCTTCATTTTCTTCGCTCATTATGAAAAATTCTCTACTTTCTGAAGGTTGTAAAACATCATTAAGTCCTTCAACTCTATTTATTGAAACCTCCTGAACAGGCATAAAAGCAGCTGTTTTTGCCCCTATATCTATCATGGCTCCTTTTGGCTCTAGAGCAAAAACGGTCCCTTTAACTAAATCGCCAGGCTTAAAGTTATAGTCATACTTACCCAAAAGTGATGCAAATTCTTCTTGTGTGAATCCTGCGTTGTCAAAATCAGTATTTGTTCTGCTAGAGGAAGAGTCTGCTGAAGGTATATCGCTCTTCTCGAATGATAAATCTTCTTCATTTTGAGAAGTTGAATCATTATCTAACTCAGTCGAATTTTTTATTTCTTGATCCTCAGAAAGTTCTTTAATGGTTTGGGAAGAATTTTCGTTCATTTGTTGTATCGCAGACTACCTAAGGTAGTTAGAAAGGAATGCTACTAGCCTGCAAACCAATAGCAAAACATTTGTGTTATGTATTCTACACTTTAAGATGCTTAATTTTATAAAATTGAAGCTAATTGGTTTTTTGAACTTCCTTTTAAAGACTCAAGAGTAGAAATAAAATCTTTTACCCCATTAAATTTTCTGTAAACTGAGGCGTATCTTATATAGGCGACTTCGTTTTCTTTCCTGAGATTTTTAAGTATTAATTCTCCGATTTGTGAAGATTTAATATCTTTATTAGAGTCTTGAACGATTTGTGATTCAATTCCATCTACGAAATTAATAATTGCTTCACTACTGAAGTTAGTCTTTTCGCATGCCCTTGATATGCCAGTAAATAATTTTTGTTTATCAAATAATTCTCTGCCTCCGTCTTTTTTTATAACTGAAACTGGCATTGTTTCGACTCTTTCATAAGTGGTGAATCTAAAGCTGCAATTTAAGCACTCTCTTCTTCTTCGAACACTTTTACCACTATCAGCAGATCTTGATTCCAAAACTCTGCTATCTGTGTTTTGACAGGTTGGACACTGCATGTGGTGAAAAAGTGTACTTCAACCCTAATAGTAGGGTAATTTTCTAATTATGAAAAGTAAAAAAACCTCTTGTTAAAGAGGTTTTTTCTAAGTTCATTTTCTATCAAATTTAGGTGGGTCTCTAAAGGCGACAGCAAAGAACAAGGTTACAACTGCGAGAGTTAGAATAAGAACGTAAGCGAAAGCTTCCATAAGATTTAGTAATAAAGTTTAGTTTAGACCCTTCCAGGGACTCTTCTTGTGGTTTCGTCTCCAAGCTTCTTGAATAAACCAAATTCAACTTGGTCGCCAATCTCAGCATCAATACCAGCAAAGGAATTTCTGTAAAGAGTTCTTGAAGCGTGCCACCAGTGCCCAAACAAGAATAGCAATCCGAAACATAAATGTGCATATGTAAACCATGCTCTTGGAGAACTTCGGAATACACCGTCAGATTTATATGTCTCTCTGTCAAACTTGAATGCTTCTCCAAGTTGAGCCTTTCTAGCTAATCTTTTAACTACTGCAGGATCTGTAAATGTTTGGCCATCTAGGTCCCCTCCATAGATAGTTGCAGTGATGCCAGTTTGCTCAAATGAGTACTTTGCTTCAGCTCTTCTAAATGGGATATCTGCCCTTACATTACCTTCTTTGTCTTCAAGAATAACAGGGAAGTTTTCAAAGAAATTAGGAATTCTTCTAACTTCTAACTCGTTACCTTCCTTATCTTGGAAAGCAATGTGACCTTGCCAACCAGTTGGTAAACCATCACCATTAACAAGAGCTCCAACTCGGAATAGTCCCCCTTTAGCTGGACTATTACCTACATAATCGTAGAAGGCTAATTTTTCTGGAATTGATGCATATGCCTCTGATTTAGTTGCACCATCATCAATAGCAGCTTGTACTCTTCTATTAATTTCAGTTTTGAAATAGCCTGAATCCCATTGATATCTGGTAGGACCAAAAAGTTCTATTGGGGTGGTTGCTGAACCGTACCACATTGTTCCGGAAACAACGAAAGAAATAAATAGTACAGCAGCTAAAGCACTAGCAAGAACTCCTTCGAGACTTCCAAGTTTTAATGCTCTGTAAAGTCTTTCTCCAGGCCTATTGGTAATGTGAAAAATACCTCCAATGATACCCATAAGTCCTGCTGCAATATGATTAGCTACAATACCGCCTGGGTTAAAAGGATTAAATCCTTCAACTCCCCAGGAAGGTGCTACAGGTTCTACGTGACCACTTAAACCATAGGGATCAGAAACCCAAATCCCCACGTTTGCGCAATGAAAAGCTCCGAAACCAAAACATGTAAGTCCTGCTAAAAGAAGGTGGATGCCAAAAATTCTTGGTAAATCAAGAGCAGGCTCACCAGTTCTTGAATCTTCCCATAAATCTAGGTCCCAATATGTCCAGTGCCAAATAGATGCCAACATCAATAGGCCACTAAATACTATGTGTGCCGCCGCAACCCCTTCGAAACTCCAGAATCCAGGATCAACTCCAGTTGCACCCGTAATATCCCATCCATTCCAACTACTTGTGATACCTAGTCTTGCCATGAAAGGCATAACGTACATCCCCTGTCTCCACATTGGATTGAGAACAGCATCAGAAGGATCAAAAATGGCTAATTCATAAAGAGCCATTGAGCCGGCCCAGCCGGCTAGTAATGCAGTATGCATAAGATGCACAGCAAGTAGTCGACCTGGGTCATTAATAACTACTGTGTGAACTCGATACCAAGGCAATCCCATCGGTTAATTTCTAGTAACTATGCTGCATAAACAGCTAAACATCACGATAGTAAGGGTTTTTTAGTCTTTGAGGGATTTTTGTAAATAAATTTATTTTCTTGCAAAAATTGGGCAAATCCATTAGCAGAACATTGTTTACAAGAAATTTTTAGCTAAAAACTGTTAATATTTTGGTCACAATTCTCAAAGTTAAACGCCAAAATAAGAAAAATAACTAAAAAAATGGCAACTATCAGATTTATCCGTGAGGGCTTAGAGGTTCAATGTAATCCTGGTGAAAATTTAAGAGAACTCGTAATGAAAGAGAATTTACAGCTTTATGGACTAAAAGGTATTTTGGGAAATTGTGGAGGCGCTGGACAATGCAGTACTTGCTTTATTTCAGTCGAAGGTGGAAACAACAACTCTTTAAGCCCTCTTACATCCGTTGAAGAAGAAAAACTTAAAAATAGACCAGAAAATTGGCGACTAGCGTGCCAAACATTGATAAAGTCATCTGCAGTAATCTTAACAAAACCACAATCCCCTCCCTCAAATTTGGAAGAACTAAAAAAAATTAGTGAAAATAAAAAATTACCACGCTGAATTGTTTAAGACTGTTAATCAGTTTATAAAAATTGTTTATTTTTCCACTTTATTTCTAGTTATATGTCTATAGTCTTAATACCTAATTATAGAACTACCAACTAAATGGAAACAACTAACTTTGGATTCGTAGCTAGTCTTTTATTTGTAGGGGTGCCAACAATATTCCTCATTGGTTTATTTATTTCTACTCAAGATGGAGAAAAATCAAGCTTCTACTCTGACTCTAGTAAAGGTAGACTTGGACCAAAACGCTGATGCTTCAATAAATGCTTTGCATTTCTGTAGAGGAATTTTTATTGTGGAAAAAAAAGCAACTTTTAAAAGGTGGTGATCTACAATCTTTTGAAGTTTTACTTGATTGTATAGGCGATATTTCGACTAGAGATTTAAATTTGAAAATCTTAAATCCAAAGGGAAACTTACATTTAAAAAAAAACTTAGAATTTTTAGAGTCTGTTTGGGAAGATCACTTAACAAGATCTTGCCCAATTCAATACCTTTGCGGAATAACTTATTGGAGAGACTTAAAATTAAAAGTTACAAATAAAGTACTTATTCCCAGACCAGAGACAGAGCTAATAATAGATATTGTTTTCAATATCTTTCGAAGAAAGTCAGAGAAATTATTTTTTGCTGAATTAGGAACTGGTTCAGGCGCTATAAGCATTGCGTTGGCATTGGCTTATCCATTGAGCGAAGGAGTGGCAACTGATATAGATCAAGAAGCACTAGAAATAGCTAATAAAAATTATATAAATTCTTCCAAACAATCAAATTTGAAATTTTATTGTGGAAGTTGGTGGTCACCTCTTGAAAATTTTAAAGGAAAATTAGACCTTGCTATTTCAAACCCGCCATATATTCCTAAAGATACTTATGAAAAATTACCCAAAGAAGTTAAAAATTTCGAACCTAAAGTTGCTTTATTAGGCGGCAAAGATGGTTTGAAACACATTAGGGAAATAATACAAAAAGCACCATTATTTTTAAAAGAGAAGGGCTGGCTAATTTTAGAGAATCATTTTGATCAAGGCGAAAAAGTAAAAAAAATTCTTATTAAAAATAAATTTACATCAATAGAAATTGTGAAAGATCATTCAGGTATTGGTAGGTTTACCATTGGAAGATATAAATAAATTATTACAGGTTCATAATCTAAATGGATTTAGTAGACTGCAAATCCGCTTTGAAGACTCTTAAAAGTGGTTTACCTATAATCTTCCCAACTGACACATTACCTGCGATTGGATGTTTGCCAAAATTTTCAAATGTTATTTATAATTTTAAAAAAAGAGACAGAGATAAACCCTTAATTCTTATGGGATCAGAACATGAACAATTAATTGATTATGTTCACGAATCAGCTAAAGAAGATTACGAAAATATAGCTTCGAAATATTGGCCTGGAGCTCTGACAATTGTTATTCCTGCTTCAGAAAAGCAGACTAAAATCCTCACAAGCAATGATCTTACTCTTGGGTTGAGGATTCCAAATTCATGTATGGCTCAATCTCTCATGAAAGTAACAGGCCCATTGTTAACTTCAAGTGCAAATATTTCAGGTTTTAAAGGTTCAACTACAGTTGAAGGGATTGCTCTAGACTTCCCTTCTGTAAAAATTTTGGGCCCAATCCCCTGGGGGAAAAGAAGTGGAAAAGCTAGTACTATTATATTTTGGAAGAAAAGTGGAGACTGGAAACTAATAAGAGAAGGAGAAGTATTAGTTAGGGAATTGTATTAATGTTTTTATTATTAATTTTTGTTTTATTAATTCAATTTTTTACTTCTTGGATATTTGAGCCCCTTGTGTCTTTTTTAGAGTTTGTTCTCGAAATAAGATTTTTTCCTATCATTGCTCTGATAGGTTTTATCTTTTTATTTTCTGCAAAAAATATTGAACAGAATTAAACAAGTTAAAATGCCGGCTAACAGATTTGAACTGATGACCTTCGCTTTACAAAAGCGCTGCTCTACCGCTGAGCTAAGCCGGCGTGATCACCATCTTACAATTAAGATGGATCATTCTTAGTATTTTTTTGTGCTTTTTAAAATTTATAACTTTTTACTATTGTTTTCACTCTTCTCATTCTTATCATTTTTTTTAAACTTTATTTCTCCTGTAATAGTTCTTTTGATTGGTAAATTCGCCACTAATGCAGTCATTCTGTCCTCCGTCTCTAAACTTACTGCAACCTCTTCAAAATCAATCTCTACATACTTAGCAACAACATCGAGTATTTCTTTCCTCATTTTATCCAAAAGATCAGTTGTTAAAGAACTCATATCAACTCTGTCATGAGCAAGTACAAGTTGTAATCTTTCTCTAGCTGTATTAGCACTAGCCGCTTCTCTGCCTAGTAACTTGTTTATAAGGTCTCTGAGTGTCATCATTTTAAAAAACCTTTGTTTGCATTAATCTCATAAATTTATCTTTAAGACTTTTACCTTCATTTTTTGGGTCAATAATTGGTACATCCTTTCCTGTAAGTCTTTGAGAAACATTCAAATAACATTTTTTTGCAGGAGATCTACCATCTGACAGTGTGAGTGGCTCTCCTCTATTTGTACTTATTATTACCTGTTCATCTTCTAAAACAATCCCTAATAAAGGCAAAGAAAGGATTCCTTGGACATCTTCGATGGATAACATTTCTTGACTAGCCATCATATTGGGGCGAACTCTATTGATTACAAGCTGTATAGGCTCGATATCAGAAGTATTAAGAATCCCTATTACTCTATCTGCATCCCTTACTGCAGATAATTCTGGGTTCGTTACAACAATAGCTTCTTTACAGGCTGCAAGAGCATTTTTAAAGCCATCTTCTACACCAGCAGGACAGTCTACTAGGACAAAATCAAATTTCTCACTAAGTAGCTCACTAATTTTTTTCATATCTTCAGGTTTCATCCAATCCAACATCCTTGGATCTCCAGCAGGTAGAAGAGCAAGATTTGGTTCCTTTTTATGTCTAACCAATGCTTGGTCAAGACGACAATTTTTGTCTAGAACATCTTGAGCGGTATAAATGATGCGATTTTCTAATCCTAGAAGAAGATCTAAATTTCTTAAGCCAAAATCAGCATCTAATACAGCAGTTGTTGCTCCGCTATTAGCAAGTGCGATACCTAGGTTTGCAGTTAAAGTTGTTTTGCCAACTCCTCCTTTACCTGAACAAATTAATATTGTGCGAGTATTCTTCCCCACGATTTTTAAGATTTTACAAATAATAAAGCCACTTGCATAAAGTTAAATATTTTAAAGATTAAGTAATTCTTAAATTTATCTATTTTGAATTAATTTATTGCAAATTATTGATTAAATTTTATTTTCGATTAAGTGTGGTTTGATAATTATCGTTTGTTTATCTATTACAGCAATTTCTGGATAATAATTTTTAGGTTTATCCTTTGGTCCTATAGCTATCACATCTGCAATTCTCAACTGTAAAGGGTTTAGATAAAGTGATGCGATAGATGCATTTTTATTTCCACTTTTACCTGCGAATGCGATCCCTAGTAATTTGCCCCAAACATAAATATTTTTCTTAGCGGAAACTATTGCTCCTGGATTAACGTCTCCAATAATGCATAGGTTTCCATTTGAAGATATTCTTTCACCTGATCGTACTGTACCTTTGTGAAGAATATCGTCTTTCTTTTTTGAATTTAACGAAAGTAACTTTTTTTTTATCTCTTGCTCTTTAACAAAAACTGAATTAATTTTTAAAGACTTCCCACTTAATACTGTATTTCTATTATTTGAGTAAATGCGCAAAGAACAAACATTAATTTTATTAAGGTGGTTTTTTAATTTTGCTAATTGATGAGAACTTATTGACTCGCTGACGGCAAAAATTTTTGCTTCTAAAGGTTCCTTGATGGAAGAAATCCTTTTGAAAGTTTCATGGATACTATCTAAATCTAATAAAGAAAAAATCTCTAAATATTCACTTTTTGTATTTTTTAAAACGATTTCCATTGAATTAAATCTAGGAATTGTTTTTTATCAATGAAATCTCATTTTTAATTTCATTTTTGATCATATCTGGATAAATAATAAAAGAGCTTTCTTCAGATTTCATTAAAGTTTTTATTAATGCAGAACTATTTTCTAATGCGCTTTGATGAGTGCCGTCCCATATTTTTAGCGCATTATTAGATTCAAAACCTTTAAAAGACTTTTCCTTAATCCCACAAAATACTTCTGAATCATAACCATTCTTTTCACATAATTTTGTGGCAAATGAAAGGATTTTTAATCTATTTATCTTACTTAAAAAACTTATGTCTGATGCCTTTAATAAATCTCTGTCAATAAACATTTTGCATAGTGTAGAAAGTGGCTCAAAAGATTCATCTTTCCATCTAATCAAATGATAATAAAAAGTTATATCATCATTTCTTATAAAATCATCAAAATCAACCTTTGAAGGTGAAAAAATCCATTTATATAGAGAATTATCTAACCAAATATTCTCTTTATAATTATTTTTTATTGTGTGTAGTATTTTTTCTAGAATCCATGTTGATATTTCATTTATCTTGTGATTGTAGATAGTTCTATACATCAAGTTTCTAAGAACAAGGAAATGCTCAATAGCGATCACTCCTTTTGGTTTGATTCCAATATTCCCATCAGGTGAAAAGGTAAGAGCCGAAATTATTCTCTCTAAATCTACTAAACCGTAATTAGTACCTGTGTTGTAACTATCGCGTAAAAGATAATCGAGACGATCGCAATCAATTTCACTACTTATTAATGTTTTTAAAGGTTTTGAAAATAGTTGTTTTGATTGGAATAATTCACAAATTTTTCTGGGTAAATCCTTGTCATACTTTTTGAGAATTGAGTTTATAGGAGAATAATTTGTCACTAAGTTTTCAGACCATTGTTCGTGATCATGCTCAAATATTGTTTCACTGGTATGGCTTAAAGGTCCATGACCTAAATCATGTAGTAGAGCTGCTCCATAAAGAACAAATTTATTTTCACAAAATGAAGATTTACTTTCAATTAATCTCTTAAAAATTTTTCTAGCTATACAAAAAACACCAATTGAGTGAGTAAATCTACTCGATTCTGCACCATGAAAAAGTAATGATGCCGCTCCAAGTTGTTTTATTCTTCTTAGTCTTTGAAAAGCGACTGTATCAATTAATTCCATAATCATTAATTCTTCTGGCTTTCCTGCATCAAATACTATTTCTTTATGAATTGGGTCATGGAAACTTCTTTTAATACTCATATTTTTAAGATTTTTTATTTTCAATCTTTAGCCATTTAAAGAATTAATTTCTTCATTGTTTAATTCAATTGTTTGAACTGGAACTTCATCTTTTTCTAGAAGCGACCCTAAAAATAATTCCGCATTCTTTACCCATTTATCGTCAGTACTTCCAAAATCACTTGCATCCGGTAGATCAAGTAATTTGTCAGGTGTTATACCTTGGCCTTGAATATTATTACCATCTGGTGTTAAGTAACTAGCCACTGTTATAGCAATACCACTATCTTCTCCCAAACTTTTTAGGGATTGAATTAAACCTTTACCATAAGTTTGTTCTCCCATAAGAATTGACCTCTCATTATCTTGTAAAGAACCAGCAAGTATTTCACTGGCACTTGCAGTGCCTTTATTTACTAAAGTCACCATTGGTCCATCAAAAGATGTCTCTTTTTGAGAAATAATTGCATCTTTGATTCCATTTCTATCTTTTGTCTCGACTACGGGTTCCTCACTCAATAATGAGTCTGCAACTGCAATACCTGAGCTTACTAGTCCTCCTGAATTATTTCTAAGATCCAAGATTAAGCCCTCAACTTCTTTCTCTTTTAACTCTTGAAGAGCCTCTTCAACTTTTTTGGGTACGCTTTCGCTAAATTGAGTTATCCTTAAATATCCTATTGTGTGAGAATCGTCTCTTAATCTTTTTGTTCTAACTGGTCTGAGATCTACTGATCTCCTCTCTAAATCGACTTCCCTAATTTCTCCTGATTCCGTAGATAATTCAACTAAAACTTTTGTCCCTGATTCACCTCTTAACTTAGAGGCGGTACTTGCAAGCCCTAATTTTTCTGATGAGATTCCATCCACTGTCTCGATAATGTCCCCGCTTACTATTCCAGCTTCTTCAGCTGGTGATCCCCCAAGAGTAGAAATAACTTTAACTTTATTGTTATCATCTTCACCTAATTGAAGCCCAACACCATTAATTTCACTTCCAAAATTACTTGATTTCAGCAGCTCATAATCTTTGGGGCGTAAAACTCTCGTGTAGGGATCGTCTAGAGGTCTTAACATGTCTTCAATTGCGGAATAAGCCTCTTCACTTGTTTCAATTTGTTTCTGTAACGTTTTTTGTCTAATTCTTTTCCATTGGATTTCATCAAACTTTTCTGGATCATAAAAACCTTCGTTTACCAAGGTCCAAGCGTCAAGTACTAATTGCCTGCTATCACTGAGAGCATCCACTCTTTCAATCAACAAAAGATTGATAGAAAAAACGATGATCATTGATGCAGTGATCATAGTTTTGAATGTTAAAAGTTTGTTAAAAGATGAATTCATTGGGTTAAGTGTTAACACCAAGTATAAGAATTTTAAGTAAGCTCTTTATATCAAAGCTAATTTTTTTTTGGATGGCGAATTCTTCATCTGTTTATGACTGGTTTCAAGAAAGGCTTGAAATCCAAGACATAACTGACGACGTAACTTCCAAGTACGTACCCCCTCACGTAAATATTTTTTATTGTTTAGGAGGCATAACTTTAGTATGCTTCTTAATTCAATTTGCAACAGGTTTTGCAATGACTTTTTACTATAAGCCTACTGTTACACAAGCTTATAGTTCAGTTAGTTATTTAATGACCGATGTAAGTTTTGGATGGTTAATAAGATCTGTACATAGATGGAGCGCATCAATGATGGTTTTGATGTTAATCCTTCATGTCTTTAGGGTTTATCTTACCGGAGGATTTAAAAGACCAAGAGAATTAACTTGGGTTACAGGTGTTGTAATGGCAGTCATAACTGTAGCTTTTGGAGTGACAGGATACTCCCTTCCTTGGGATCAGGTAGGTTATTGGGCAGTTAAGATTGTTTCCGGTGTTCCTGCTGCAATACCAGTAATCGGAGACTTTATGGTTGAACTACTTAGAGGCGGAGAAAGTGTTGGGCAATCAACTTTAACAAGATTTTATAGTCTTCATACTTTTGTATTGCCATGGTCATTAGCAGTTTTCATGTTGATGCACTTTTTAATGATTCGTAAACAGGGTATTTCAGGTCCTTTATAAACCCTTATACTTAAACCATTATTAGTTTTTGCATATGTCTACGTTAAAAAAACCAGATCTGTCTGATCCAAAATTGAGAGCAAAATTAGCTAAAGGTATGGGCCATAATTATTACGGAGAACCAGCTTGGCCAAATGATTTACTATATATCTTCCCTGTGGTTATCTTAGGAACTATTGCCTGTGTAGTTGGATTAGCAGTTCTTGATCCTGCAATGTTGGGAGACAAAGCTAATCCCTTCGCAACACCTCTTGAAATACTTCCTGAATGGTACCTTTACCCAGTTTTTCAAATACTTAGAGTTGTTCCTAATAAACTTTTGGGTATTGCACTTCAAACATTAATCCCGCTTGGATTAATGATTTTACCCTTTATCGAAAACGTTAATAAATTTTCTAATCCATTTAGAAGACCAATAGCAATGTCCGTTTTCTTATTCGGAACTTTTCTAACAATATACCTAGGTATTGGGGCATGCTTGCCAATTGATAAATCTCTAACCTTAGGATTATTTTAGGCTCAAATTTTAAACATATCTAGATCGTTATTCTCATTCCTTAAAAAATGATTCATTAATAAAAATCCAACAATTGTCCAAGTTTGATATGTTCTTGATTGTTGTCCAACCCAAGTACCTGTAGGACCATCAAAATATTCTGCCCATTCTTGCTTAGGCAATTGATTAAGTTGACACCAATATGATTCCTCTATTAAAGATTTCATTTCTTCCATGAGGATCACATCTTCTGAACCATAATGCTTTTGATGTAATAGGACAGCTGTACCAAAAAACCAAAGTAAGCTCGGCCAATGACCACCGTTATGGTAACTCCAAGGCCAATTCTTTGGATCCGATCCAGTTTTATTTTGCCATTCCTCGACATCCATATGAGGATGACAAATTCTCATAGGCATTTGAGCCATCAAATGCTGTCTGTTATGTAAAACTAATCTAAATAAAGCTCTTTGTTCTTCAGGAGGCAGAACTCCGAACATACATGCTAAAGAATTGCCTAAACTGTAAAATCGAAAGTCAGGCCTTCCTGTCCTAATATTTCCTATTAAGTAACCACCTCTATTCTCTAACCAATCTTGTAGCCATGAGGGAACCACTTGAGGTTGAACGTTAAATTCATTGAAGTGTTGATCATCACCATACTGCTCAGTTGGCCTTCTTCTTAAAATTTGCATTGTTTGGCTTGTAACCCAATAATGCTTTAAAAGAAAACTTCCTAAATCCTTAACCCATTGATTTGTAAGAATAAGTCTTTGATCTAAAAGTCTACTAACATGATCTGCTCTACTTAGTTCCATTAAGTTAATGCAACTTTTTAAACATCCATGAAGTAAAACTTCAACTTCTAAGGGTGCTCCCCATACATCCATAGGTCTATCAATCATAAATGCGCAATCTGGTACAAAAAGAACTGGAGTGCCCTCAAATGTTGGATGAAGAACTAGATCTAGTAGAAGTTGAATACCTCTTTGAACGCTTTGACTTTTTCCGAAAGCATAATCACCGCTTTTATTGACATAATACCAACATAGAATGGGCCACCATAAACTTGCATCAGCTGAAGTAATTCTCCCTATTGATCTCTGACCATAGTCTCCAATGAGCTGTCCATTTTCTTCAACGAAACTTGTAGGAAATACACCACGTGTTTGGTAATTAGAGCTTTGCAACTCAAGGCATACACTTAGGAACTTTTTGACAATTTCGTACCGTTTTTGGGTAATGAGGTAAATCATTACAGGAACATTGTCTCTTAAAAATATTTCTCCATAATTTAATTTTTTATTTTTTGTAGGGTGTTCTAGTGCAGCAACGCTTCCCACTAACTCGCCTGATATTTCAACCAAAGTCTTTTCGAAGTGTTTTTTTGCATTTGTTACAATTTTCTCTTCATCAGAACTTGGTCTTACTCTTAAATTTTTTTGACTAAATCTTTCTGCCATTTCATTTATATCCCTTTATTCAAGCCTAGTTGTTTAATGAGACTTTAATCAAATAAAAAATTAATAAAAAATTTTTGTATAAAAGGTTGCACAATTACAGTTGGATGGTTTAGTATTTTCTTCTGGGCAGAAATATTTTTTTTTGCATTATTCAAACAGTTACTTTAAATCTAATTTTTGGTAAATGAGTGGATTCTTTGAAATTTTGATTTCGATCATCATTTTCAGCCAGAAGAAGGGTTTACCCTTCTAAATGAGTTACACACTTGTTGTTTAACTCTGCACCTAGAAAATTTAAAAACTTAGGAACTGATGCTTTTATTGCGTCAAGAATAACTAAATTGTTTTAGTTATTTCAAGATGTACATGCAATAAAGGTGTGAGGTCCCGTCAAGAATATATAAAAAATGTCATCAATTGCTAACTTTTGGCTTTGATGCAAACGGATCTGAGATCTTGGAAAGTCACTTTAGAAATATTTTTAATGTGCACTCAATGTAATCCTTAAAATTTAAGGAGGCTGAAACTAAATACATAAACAAAAGTTTTTATTTGGATAAAGCAATTCAATTTGAGTAGATTTATCTACAAAAGGATTTGAACACAACGGAGAGTTTGATCCTGGCTCAGGATGAACGCTGGCGGCGTGCTTAACACATGCAAGTCGAACGAACCTTCGGGTTAGTGGCGGACGGGTGAGTAACGCGTGAGAATCTGCCCTCAGGAGGGGGATAACGGTTGGAAACGACCGCTAATACCCCATATGCCTACTGGTGAAATGAATTTCGCCTGAGGATGAGCTCGCGTCTGATTAGCTAGTTGGTGAGGTAATGGCTCACCAAGGCTTCGATCAGTAGCTGGTCTGAGAGGATGATCAGCCACACTGGGACTGAGACACGGCCCAGACTCCTACGGGAGGCAGCAGTGGGGAATTTTCCGCAATGGGCGAAAGCCTGACGGAGCAACGCCGCGTGAGGGACGAAGGCCTCTGGGCTGTAAACCTCTTTTCTCAAGGAAGAAGATATGACGGTACTTGAGGAATAAGCCACGGCTAATTCCGTGCCAGCAGCCGCGGTAATACGGGAGTGGCAAGCGTTATCCGGAATTATTGGGCGTAAAGCGTCCGCAGGCGGCTTTTCAAGTCTGCTGTTAAAGCGTGGAGCTTAACTCCATCATGGCAGTGGAAACTGAAAGGCTTGAGTATGGTAGGGGCAGAGGGAATTCCCGGTGTAGCGGTGAAATGCGTAGATATCGGGAAGAACACCAGTGGCGAAGGCGCTCTGCTGGGCCATTACTGACGCTCATGGACGAAAGCCAGGGGAGCGAAAGGGATTAGATACCCCTGTAGTCCTGGCCGTAAACGATGAACACTAGGTGTCGGGGGAATCGACCCCTTCGGTGTCGTAGCTAACGCGTTAAGTGTTCCGCCTGGGGAGTACGCACGCAAGTGTGAAACTCAAAGGAATTGACGGGGGCCCGCACAAGCGGTGGAGTATGTGGTTTAATTCGATGCAACGCGAAGAACCTTACCAGGGTTTGACATCCTGCGAACCTCTTAGAAATTTGAGGGTGCCTTCGGGAATGCAGTGACAGGTGGTGCATGGCTGTCGTCAGCTCGTGTCGTGAGATGTTGGGTTAAGTCCCGCAACGAGCGCAACCCACGTTTTTAGTTGCCAGCATTTAGTTGGGCACTCTAGAAAGACCGCCGGTGATAAACCGGAGGAAGGTGTGGATGACGTCAAGTCATCATGCCCCTTACACCCTGGGCTACACACGTACTACAATGCTACGGACAAAGGGCAGCAAACTCGCGAGAGCTAGCAAATCCCATAAACCGTGGCTCAGTTCAGATCGTAGGCTGCAACTCGCCTACGTGAAGTAGGAATCGCTAGTAATCGCAGGTCAGCATACTGCGGTGAATACGTTCCCGGGCCTTGTACACACCGCCCGTCACACCATGGAAGTTGGCCATGCCCGAAGTCGTTACTCCAACCCTTGTGGAGGAGGACGCCGAAGGTGGGGCTAATGACTGGGGTGAAGTCGTAACAAGGTAGCCGTACCGGAAGGTGCGGCTGGATCACCTCCTAACAGGGAGACAACAAAATGTTTAATATTATTATTTTGTCACCTTAGGTCGATCGGTATCTCACGTTTTTAATTTATTAAGAATTTCATTTCCTAAGTTTTTCTAGGTCACACCCATTATTTTTCCTGGGCCATTAGCTCAGGTGGTTAGAGCGCACCCCTGATAAGGGTGAGGTCCCTGGTTCAAGTCCAGGATGGCCCATATCTCTATGTTGGGGGTATAGCTCAGTTGGTAGAGCGCCTGCTTTGCAAGCAGGATGTCAGCGGTTCGAGTCCGCTTACCTCCACTGATTACCACCTCTTCCATATTCCGGTAGAAAGGAAATGTTTTGAGCTGTGATCAAATTCTGAAAGAATCTAGCTTCCTAATGAAATCATTAAGATGCTGGATTCAGTGAATTAATTTCATTGTTTTCAGAGAACCTTGACAACTGCATAGATTATTTTAAAGACAATAAGCATCTTTAATGATGCAGATTTATTATTTGTGCGAATGCATTAATAACAATTCTATTAAGCTGATGCTTCAATTTTTGAAGTTATTGGTCAAGCTACAAAGGGCTCACGGAGGATACCTAGGCACACAGAGGCGATGAAGGACGTGGTTACCTGCGATAAGTCTCGGGGAGTTGGAAGCACACTTTGATCCGGGAATTTCCGAATGGGGCAACCCCATGTACGGCCAACTGAATATATAGGTTGGTGCGAGCTAACCCAGCGAACTGAAACATCTTAGTAGCTGGAGGAAGAGAAAGTAAATAACGACTCCCTCAGTAGCGGCGAGCGAACGGGGAACAGCCCAAACCGATAGTCTTGACTATCGGGGTTGTGGGACAGCAATATGGATCAACAAGTCTAGAAGAAACGTTTGAATGGCGTGCCACAGAGGGTGAAAGCCCCGTAATCGAAAGATAAGTTGACCTAGCTGTATCCCGAGTAGCACGGAGCACGTGGAATTCCGTGTGAATCTGCGAGGACCACCTCGTAAGGCTAAGTACTACTGTGTGACCGATAGTGAAACAGTACCGCGAGGGAAAGGTGAAAAGAACCCCGGGAGGGGAGTGAAATAGAACATGAAACCGTGAGCTTACAAGCAATGGGAGCCCGACTAATCGGGTGACCGTGTGCCTGTTGAAGAATGAGCCGGCGACTTATAGGCACTGGCGGGTTAAACCGGAAATGGTGGAGCCACAGCGAAAGCGAGTCTTAATAGGGCGTTTGTCAGTGTTTATAGACCCGAACCCTGGTGATCTAACCATGGCCAGGATGAAGCTTGGGTGATACCAAGTGGAGGTCCGAACCGACTGAAGTTGAAAATTCAGCGGATGAGCTGTGGTTAGGGGTGAAATGCCAATCGAACCAGGAGCTAGCTGGTTCTCCCCGAAATACGTTGAGGCGTAGCGTCTAGTGCTCCAGCAGGGGGGTAAAGCAACCATTTCGGTGCGGGCTGCGAAAGCGGTACCAAATCGATATGAACTCTGAATACCCTGTGTGTAACTAGGCAGTCAGACTGTGGGGGATAAGCTCCATAGTCAAGAGGGAAACAGCCCAGACCGCCAGCTAAGGTCCCAAAATTAACGCTAAGTGATAAAGGAGGTGGGATTGCCCAGACAACCAGGAGGTTTGCCTAGAAGCAGCCATCCTCAAAGGAGTGCGTAATAGCTCACTGGTCGAGCGATCCTGCGCCGAAAATGAACGGGGCTAAGCGTTATACCGAAGCTGCGGATAAATTTATTTATGGTAGGGGAGCGTTCTATGTAGGGTGAAGCGTTAGCGTAAGCGGACGTGGACGGCATAGAAGTGAGAATGTCGGCTTGAGTAGCGAAAACATGGGTGAGAATCCCATGCCCCGAAACCCTAAGGGTTCCTCCGGCAGGCTCGTCCGCGGAGGGTTAGTCTGGACCTAAGGCGAGGCCGAAAGGCGTAGTCGATGGATAACAGGTCAATATTCCTGTACCAGATGTGTTTTGAGAAGGGGGACGGAGAAGGCTAACCAGGCCAGATGTTGGTTACTGGTTCAAGCGTTCGAGGCTTTGAGAGATGGAGAAAACATCTTGAGCTAAGACGTGAGTACGAGCTGCTACGGCAGCGAAGTTGGTGATGTCATGCTTCCAAGAAAAGCCCTATACTCGTTAAGACACAAATGCCAGTACCCGAAACCGACACAGGTGGGGTGGTAGAGAATACCGAGGGGCGCGAGATAACTCTCTCTAAGGAACTCGGCAAAATGGCCCCGTAACTTCGGGAGAAGGGGTGCCAGCGAGAGCTGGTCGCAGTGAAGAGGCGCAAGCGACTGTTTACCAAAAACACAGGTCTCCGCTAAGTCGCAAGACGATGTATGGGGGCTGACACCTGCCCAGTGCCGGAAGGTTAAGGAAGCTGGTTAGCTTTTAGTGAAGCTGGCGACTGAAGCCCCGGTGAACGGCGGCCGTAACTATAACGGTCCTAAGGTAGCGAAATTCCTTGTCGGGTAAGTTCCGACCCGCACGAAAGGTGTAACGATTTGCGCGCTGTCTCGGAGAGAGGCTCGGCGAAATAGAATTGTCTGTGAAGATGCGGACTACATACACCCGGACAGAAAGACCCTATGAAGCTTTACTGTAGTTTGATATTGTGCTCGGGCTCTGAATGCGCAGAATAGGTGGGAGACGTCGAAATAGTGCTTGTGGGCATTATTGAGTCATCGGTGAGATACCACTCTTTCAGAGCTAGGGTTCTAACGCTTACCCGTTATCCGGGAAGCGGACAGTATCTGATGGGCAGTTTGACTGGGGCGGTCGCCTCCTAAAAGGTAACGGAGGCGCACAAAGGTTCCCTCAGGCTGGTTGGAAATCAGTCGTTGAGTGCAAAAGCAGAAGGGAGCTTGACTGTGAGACCTACAGGTCGAACAGGGACGAAAGTCGGTTTTAGTGATCCGACGGTTCTGCGTGGAAGGGCCGTCGCTCAACGGATAAAAGTTACTCTAGGGATAACAGGCTGATCTCCCCCAAGAGTTCACATCGACGGGGAGGTTTGGCACCTCGATGTCGGCTCATCGCAACCTGGGGCTGAAGTCGGTCCCAAGGGTTGGGCTGTTCGCCCATTAAAGCGGTACGCGAGCTGGGTTCAGAACGTCGTGAGACAGTTCGGTCCATATCCGGTGTATGCGCAGGAATATTGAGAGGATTTCTCCCTAGTACGAGAGGACCGGGAGGAACGCACCTCTGGTGTGCCAGTTATCGTGCCAACGGTAAACGCTGGGTAGCCATGTGCGGAGTGGATAACCGCTGAAAGCATCTAAGTGGGAAGCCCACCTCAAGATGAGTATTGCCATGGCTTAAGCCAGTAAGGTCACGGGAAGAACACCCGTTGATAGGCTCTACGTGGAAGCTTGGTAACAAGTGCAGCGGAGGAGTACTAATAGACCGAGGGCTTGACCAAATAAACTTAATTTATTCTCTTTAATTTATATAATTTTCTATGCAGTTCTCAAGGTTCACACTATCCTGGTGTTCATGGCGATGTGGAACCACTCCGATCCATCTCGAACTCGGTTGTGAAACGCATCAGCGGCGAAAATATTTAGGGGGTAGCCCCTTGAGAAAATAGCTCAATGCCAGGTAAAAATATTTAAAAGGGTTTACTCAAGAAGAGTAAACCCTTTTTTATTTTTGGCATCTAGGACACCAATGGGTACTTCTTCCAGTAATTTTTTGTCTTTTAATTAAATTTCCACATTTACGACATTCTTTTCCAGTTCTCCTATAGACATTTGTCTGTAAACCAAAATTCCCATTCTCTCCTTCCAAGTCCCTAAAATCGCTAAATGTAGTACCTCCAGAACCTATACTTTTTTTTAATACAGTTACAATTGATTCCTTGAGCTTAATTAACTCATTCTTTTTTATTGTTCGAGCTTCCCTGAAAGGGGAGATGCCTGCAGAGTATAAACTTTCATCAGCATAAATATTACCTATACCTGCCACTATTGTTTGATCTAATAAAATAGCTTTTATAGATTTAGTTCTTTTTGAAATAACTTTTTTAAGATAATTTGCATCAAAGTCTTTAGAAAATGGTTCTGGTCCTAATGAACCTAATCCTTTTATTATTTTGTTAATCGAAAGGCCTTTATTAATCCACCACATTTGACCAAAACTTCTTACGTCAATGTACCTAAGCTCATTATTATTTTTATCAAAAAATCTAATTCTTGTATGTTTACAAGGATGACTTGAGTTTTCAATAAATTTAAAATATCCAGTCATTCTTAAATGAACTACAAGAAATCCGTTATTTTGAAAATTTTCTAAAGGAAATTGAGCACTCTCATTTTGAACTTCTTTTAATTGAGCTATTAAATATTTTCCTCTTCTATCCCATTTATAAATAAGTGAGTTCAGAAGTCCTTTAATGAATTCTTCTTTGTTGATTGGGAATGCAACAGTTGAATCCCTACAGACTTCTACTTTTTTAATAATAAAGTTATTAAGTTTTTGCTCTAAACCTCTTCGAACTGTCTCTACTTCTGGTAATTCAGGCAATTATTTAAGCTTTCTCTAATTCACTTTCAGCGAAATTATTTGTATTTGCTCCACCATCAGTTCCGCTTATCCCAGCGTAATTTACTTTATCGAATCTGACTACACAGTTATATTTAATGCCTGAGGTATCAACTGAAGCAACTTTACCGATTTCATTATACCAATATGATTCTGGTCTTTTTACTCTTACGAGATCTCCTCTTGAAATAGCCATTACTATTAATTTAACTTTTTGTAGAATAACTCATCATTAATATTCTTAGACAAATTATTCACACATATTAATTAAAGTTTTAACAAAAATCATTTATTAAATTATTTTCGAATTCTTCTTTAGCAGGCTTACTTCCAATCCATTTCCTGCCAGGTATTCTTACATCTAATTCATTTTTATCACAATTGATTGAAATAATCAGTTTTTTATTTTCTTGATTTAGAACGTTTAAAACTTTTCTACCTTTAATATCTTTATATGTTTTACTTTGGATAATTATAGGACCATAAATTTTTTTATCTAACTCAATTAAGTCATTATTTTTTTTATTTTCAGTTGTTTCATATTTTTCTGAATTAATTGTGTTCTTTTTTCTTATTGCGAGCTTTTGACCAATTTTTATTGAATCAGCATTATTGATATTATTAATCTCTATCAGTTCTTTTACTTTTAAATTATATTTGTTCGATATGTCAGTAAGATTTTCACCAGTTTGAACAATATGATAATTATTAATTAAATCTGATTGTTTTGTAAGATTTCCAGAAGATTCGGAGATAATAAGATTTTGGCCAACAAAGATATAATTTTCATCTTTTAAGTTATTCAATTTAATAATTAAATCTTTATTAATTGAATAGAATTTTGAAATACTTGATATTGTATCTCCACTTTTTACAATATGAATTTTTTTTATTTCAGTTTTTTCTTCAGTAATTGATTCTTTTCTAGCAATATTCTCAATTTTGTTTTTTGATGAAAATATTTTTTCTTCTGATTTTATCAATGAGTGATTAAAAAAATTAATAAATATGGCAATTACTAAAAATGCAAATTTCATAAAAATCACTATTTATTTAAAGATAATCTTTAAATTTAAAATCGCTAGGTTTTTGAAAACAATTTAAGTAATTTAAACCTGAAAAATAAACTTTAAAAATTTCTTTACTCTCTCATAGGGGGGATACCGCAGATTTGAATCAAATAAAAAACCTTTAAAAGTAATAGATTTTTGATTTGAAAAATTTCGAAAACCTTCTTCTCCATGAAATTTACCAATACCACTTTGCCCAACGCCTCCAAAGGGTAAATTTGGAATAAGGACTGGCAACATCACATCATTTATACAAATTGTTCCAGAGCTGGTTACTTTTGAAATATGATTATGGATTTTTTTATTGCCTCCAAATAAGTAGATTGCTAAGGGTTTTGATGTTTGACTAATCTGTTTTAAGGCTGATTCTTTATCATTAATTCCAACTATAGGAAGTAGTGAACTGAATAATTCTTTCTGCAAAATATCTGTTTCATTTAATTTAGTTCTCAAAATTGTAGGAGATATTTTCAACTTTTTTTTACTAAAAGTCCCCCCAAATAAAATTCTTTTTTCTTTTTCATATTGTTTGAGAATTTCCACAGTTGATGTAAATTGTTTTTTCTCCAATTTTGATAGGTTTTCGGAAATAATTGGATTATCTCCGTAAAAACTTACTATGTATTTTTTTAATTTTTCTATAAAAATATTTTCAATTTCTTTATCTACAAAGATATGATTTGGAGCCATGCAGGATTGACCAGAATTAAAAAATTTACCCCAAACAATTCTTTTTGCAGCCACTTCTAAATTTGCATTCTTGAAAACAATTACAGGATTTGTTCCGCTTAACTCAAGAGTTAATGGAGTTAAGTTTTTTGAAGCTAATTTCATTATAGATTTTCCAGTTTCAGTACTTCCTGTAAAAAAAATGTGGTCAAAATTTTGTTCAATTAATTTTATGGATTGTTTATTATCACCTTCTACTGTCATTAGGACATCTTTACGGAAATATTTGGAAGTAAGCTTTTTAATAAGTTTTGAGGTCGCAGGACATTTCTCTGATGGTTTTATAACTGCAGTATTTCCTGCTGAGAAAATATTTACCAATGGCTTTAAAATATAAAGTAATGGGTAATTATAGGGACCAAGAATTAAGACACACCCAAGAGGTTCATAAATAACTTTGGAGGATGATGGAAAAAGATAAAAAGGTGTATCAATCTTTTTTGGTCGCATCCAAGAATTGAGTTTCTTTTTTATAAGTGAAATTTCTTCTTTCACTAAAAGTATTTCTGAAAGCCCTTCAATTTCAGATTTGCCGAGATCAACAAAAAGTGATTTAATTATCTCTTTTTTATTTTCATCCAAAAGTTTAGAAACTATATTGATATGATGGATCCGCCATTTTATATCTTCAGTTTTACCAGTGAGAACTGTATTTTTTAATTTATAGATGTCTTCTAAATGAAATTTATCAGAAATTTTCATTTTTTACCTTTCAATAGTATTAAATATATCAAAGGATAAATTGTAAATAACTAAGGTTTTTAGGCAGTTCAATCAAAGCGAATGATTTATGAGAAATAATCAAATTTATTAATATTGCTATTAAAAATTCAAATTTTTCTTGGTTAGTATATTTCTATGAGGGAAAATTTTTCAATTAGATTGATATCTATAAATGAAATACCAGAAGTCACAAACTGGGCAAGGTTAGAAGGATTTTCTCCTGGAATGGATGATTTATCAATTTATAGAAATACAGATAAACAAGGGGTATGGGTAGCTTGCCTAGACAATAATCCCATAGGCTCTATTGCGTGTATAAAATATAATTCCTCGTATAGTTTTATAGGTTTATTTATTGTTAAAAAAGAATTCCGGAATAATGGATATGGAGTGAGATTATGGAAACATGCCCTCGAATATTTGAAAAATGTTGATTGTATTGGTCTTGAGGCTGCCCCAGATAGATTAAATGATTACGCAAAGTGGGGATTTAGAAAATCTTCCATTACAAATCGATGGAAATTAAATGGTTCTCAAGATTTGCTATTGAGAAATTTCTATAAAGATCAATTTCATTCTTTTAAAGTTGTCCCGGGTAATAAAATTTCTTCTGAAGCAGTCTTAATTTATGATGATCAAAGAGAACCTAGTCCCAGACCACATTTTCTAAATGACTGGTTGAAAAATTCTCATGGTAATGTCAGTGCAATTGTCGATAATAATGGGATGTGCCATGGATTTGGCAGGATAAGACCTTGTGTATTGGAGGATAATGAGCAAGGCTGGAGAATTGGCCCACTTTTAGCGGATACTCCACCACTTGCTGAATTATTAATAAGGGAGTTAGTTGGTGATTTAGATGCTCAAATCTTATTGGATTGCTCTAATCTGAACCCTTATGCAAATTATCTTTTATCAAGTTTGGGATTTGAGGAAATATCAAAAACTTACAGAATGTATAAAGGTATTCAACCTCCCTGCCCTATGAATCAAGTATATGGACTTGCCTGCTTGGAACTGGGATGATTTCCTTTAAAACGTTCATTTTCCCTTTTTTTGTAATACTGAAAGAAGTTTGTTTGATTAAGATTAACTTCCAGAAGGTTTCAAAATTTTTTCTACAATATCGGCGTTGATTATAGTGATCTCTCCATTGTCAATATTGGCAACTTGAAACAAGGTCCATGAATTTGGATTTCTAGCTCCTCCAATACAGTCGATAACTTGACCGACCCAATAATTTTCATTCTTTTCCTTAGTATCTTCGCAATTTTCTTTTTTAATTGCGACATAATCACCAGGCCTAACGAAAAGAAACTCAGGAGTTGCTGAGCTCACAATAAATAACTAATAGTATATATGTACTATAGTAAGTTATTAGTTTTGTTGCTGAACTTTGAATTATTTAGCAAACTAGGGGTAATTTAAAAATAAAATGGAATCAACTGAAATTGCTATATTATCAACATTATTGGGGTTAATTTTAGCTTTAACTGACGCTTATATAGAACGAAATATTCCTGGATAATAAATACTTCTAATTCAATTCTTAAATTAAATAAGATTTAAGCTGGTCTAATATGTCGGCACGGTTGGAAACTAGTTTTGTAAAAACTAAATATATCAACCCTCCCATTGCAAGCCTTCCGTTAATTTTTTCTAACTGCTTTAGTGTTCTCAAAAGTTACCCTAGCGGTTAAATAAAATTTAAAGGGTATAGAAAATAAAAAAGTATTGATTACTTCAAAATTAAAAAAAAATTTATAGAAATATTATTTCAAACACGAATTAAATTTAAAGCCAAGCTTCTTTCATCTCAAGATAAAGTCTCTCGCTCTCAGCAGAGTTAATTTTGCTGTCTGAATAGGATTGTTGCTGTTGCTGCTGCTGCTGCTGAGTTGAGTTAGTATTAGGATTTTGGACTTCGCTCATTAGAGGAGATAAATATTTGTGTTTATTCTCTCATATTTAGAGCTTTTTTTGTCAACTTAAATTCTTAAATTTTTTTTAAATTTTTTTACGCTTTTAATTTTCCTGTTTTGAGTGAATTTATTTCGCTACAGTAGTTTTGGTATATAGGAATTTAACTTCCCAATATACAATTCCTAGGAAGATGGCACTTGCAATAATAATTTCAGAAATGGCTAACATTTTATTTTTCAATACTAATTAAATTTTGGTATCAATTTACACAGAATGCAATAGGTACTAATTACATTCTAGATTTTAAAAAATCTTATTTAATAAAATAACGCGGCGAAATAATATAAAATTTTAAGTTAGATACAGATTTTTTTCCGTGGGAAATTTCATAAATTCAACAACTCTTATACCTTTAATACCTTTAGTAACCTCTTTTTTTATTCTTATTTTATTGGCAAGTTTTAACAGAACACTTAACAGGTTAACAAAACCAGTTACTGCACTGGTTGCATTATCTTTATTAAGTTCTGCTTTTATAAGCTTATTTGACTATTTTAAGAAAATAGAAGAAGAATTAGTTTTATCTGAATTTCTCAAATTTTTTGAAGAAAAAAATTTAGTTATACATCTCAATTTAGTAAATGAAAAAATTATAATTTTTTTCTCATTAATAATGATATTAATTATTGGAATATCTTTTTATAAATTGCCTAGAAAAAAAGGTTACGTCTCATTAATGATCAGCCTAGGATTAATTTCTTCTTCGGTGATACTCTCAATATTGCTGATAGATTTCTCAGCACTAATCTAAACTGTTGTAAGCATTGACAAAGCTTCGTTAAGTTCTTGTACATGATTTAATTCATCTTGAGCAATTTCTTTTATTTTTTGATCATTTGGATTATCTATTAAATATTTGGAATAAGTTTCAAATGCATGTTCTTCGATTTTTATGTTTACATCATAAGCATTAGCTGGAGATAGGAAATAATAAAAAACCATGATCCAGTAATAGACAAGAACAAGGTGTCTCGCAAAAAATCTATCAATCCAGAACCTATCACCTCCTCTTTTCTCCATTTCTTTAAGATGCTCAGTTTCGTTAATAGCTTGATAAAAATGTTCTTTCATTAAAATCATTGTTTTCTCATTTTTAATTCCTAGAGATTCTTTAAAATGAAGAACTGAAAGAAATGCAAAATAAGGTGATCTAGCTATAACTTCTAAAACCCAAAATCTTTGTAAAGATCTACCAGAGTATATGAAGTCTAAGAAGTTAACTGTGCTATTCAAAATCAAAGAATTTAATTTCTTCATGGATTTAGTTTTTCTTTAAGTATAATTACTCAGCCGTTCGAGGGCTATGATGTATTGAAGTAATTAACCAAAAATTAATATTTATAGTCTAAAAATTGTTACTTCCATTGAAATATTTTTTTTTCATGCATTAATTGGATAGATAAAAATTTTATATGACAACTACTGAAAAAATTGCAAATGCAAAAAAAAGGATTGATGAATTAGAAAGACTTATAAAATTTTGGAATGATTCAGACCATGATGAGGCAAAAATAGTAAATTTTTCAAAGAACATTGAAAATAAAGTTGCTTAAATTGTGAAGATTAAGGCTAATTAACTTTATCTACTTAAAGTGATTTAATATCTTTGAGGTTTCGAATATTGTTTAATTTATAAATAGAGCAATTAAACCTATTTTCAAAAACTGTAAGGAAGAAATAATCTAAAAGAAAAATAAATATGAAAACCTTTTCAAAAAAATATTTAGTTCCGATTAAATTTATACCATGGGTTTTTTGGGTATTTATATCTTTTATGAGTTTATATTTGTGTAAGATAGCCTGGGTAAATTGAATAATTAATGGATCTAGCTTCTCCTTAGCCAACCAGGAGCACCGCCAAACCAATCCGATATATCATCTTCATTAGGGTTGAAATGATTTTCTTTATCTAGTCCATCTATCCCAAATGATTGTAAGAGGTTATCAATCCCCCCATCATTTTTCGTACCATTCCTTCTAAAACTGTTAGCTTTTTTCAGCCAAAGAGAAATTGTAGAGTTATGGTGTGCAAATTTCTCGACATATATTCTTTCTTCTAATGTAATTGATTTATCTTGAGCAATTCTTTTAATTATTCCTTGGATTTTTAATCTTTTTGAATTACTAAGAAGCATTTTGCGATCAATTCATTATTCTTTTTATAGGAAGGATTACAAAATATATCTTGTCAATGTTAATTTCAACAAATAACCATTTTAAGAGGTTTTTAAGCAATAAAAGTCTTAAGACACTAAAAAAAGGGATCAATAAGTTACATATGATACTTTTATTCATTTATCAAACTTATAATTCCCACAAATTAGATAAAAAAAATCAATCCATTTTCAAAGACACTGTAAAATTTAAGAAAAGCCGACTCAGTTGTTGCATAATAGTAAATCTGTACTATTATTAGTACAGATGTATTGTAAAGACATGAAAGTGATTTCATCTTCTCCTTATGCCCCTTTTAATTCAAAAGAGTGGAATTCTCTAATAAGCAAAAATGTAAAGTTTGAAAATACTCCAATAAAGATTCAAAAAAAATTTTATAGAACTTTTACTCTAACAAAGATTGAAAAAGATAAACTTTTGCAAGAGAAGAATGAATTGCACCAACAAATGCAACTCGTATTCGGATAGAAAAATATTAACTAACAATCTTTTTATTGAATATTATTTTACGAGATCCAATTTTTTGTTAGATTAGTAGAAATACAAGAAGGATTTAATTTGGCTGTTGATCGAGAACTTTTAAAAGAAGTTACCCAAGAACTTTGGAATACCGTAAAAAAACTAAGACCTGAAATAGATCGGCAAACTCGACTTCAATTAGTTTTAAAGGCCTTATTAACTATTGGAGATTTACCAGATCAAATGCAAGCTGCCATGGTAGTAGGTGTTTGCGCAGAAATGGATAAAAGTGATGTTGATAATGTTGAATCTAATTCACAAACTAAAGATTCAAGCGGAGTTGATACTTCTACAGGCAGAAAAGTAGTTAGAAGAAGTTCAGCTAAATAAACCTTAAACGATCATCCTTTAATTTTCTTTGATTCGTTTTTGTGAAGTCTATTAAATAGGTAATATGAAATTACAAGTAAGAGAGGAACGAATATTGAATGCAAAGTCATCATTAATTCTGTTTGGCCCATTCCTATAAGATTTGACTCGTTTGGAAGTTGTTCTGACCAAGTGCCAACTAAATGCCAGGCTTGAGGAATTGATAAGAAAAACATATAAGAGCTATAAGTTAAGTTTATGTTCAGATAAAGACTATCATTATTGAACGTTTTTGCTTTCTTTATTCTTATTTCTTAACTAAGTATTTGTAGAGCTATAAAAAATAAGTTGATTCATAAATTTATTTTCTTAAGGAGAGTTTTAAACTCTTTTTTACCAATAATTTTTTCAGCTGCGTAAGCGCCACTTGCTGAAACAGCAGGAATTCCAATACCTGGAAATGTACTTGCGCCGCAAGTAAATAAATTTTTCACTGGAGTTTTGCAGCCTGGGAAAAGACCTTTTGCTGCAGATAATGCAGGGCCGTAACTACCGCAATAGGTATTAGTGAATTTTTTATGAGTGATTGGGGTTCCTAGCATCTTTAAATTAATCCTTTCATCTATATCAGGGATGAATTTTCGCACTGCATTAAGGAATATTGAACATCTTTCTTCTTTCAAATTTCTATATTCTAATTCCTTTGGATTTAGGTTTTCCCAAATTTCCCAAGGTTCATTTGCGGGAGTATATCCATGAAGAACATGTTTTCCTTCAGGGGCCATATTTTTATCTAAAACAGATGGGATTGAAAATACGACTATATTTCTTTCTGCGGTTATACCTTTTTCCCACTCATCAACATGTATCGCATGTATTGGCAAATTTTCAAGACCATCAGCATCAAAACCTAGATGCATGTGAAGGAAAGAATCACATTTATTAGGGTTCAAAACTTTTGTACTCCATTTTTTTGAAATTTCATTTGGAATTAACTTTTTTAAATTCCAAATATCAGTATTCGTGACAACAGATTCACAACTATAACTAGAACCATTATTCAGAGTTATACCTGTGGCTAAATTTTTATTGAAGTTAATTGTCTGTACTCTCGAAGAAAGAATTAATTCTCCTCCATTTTTTTTAAATCCATTAATTAAAGCTTTTACGATAGATTCACTACCTCCTTTGGGGTATTCAAGGTATGAATTTGGTTCAAACCATTCGTTAAATAAAGTAGCCATCGCAGCTGTATTTGTATCATGCATTGACATACCACTGATCAAAAAGCTCAATAAATCAACCCAATTCCTGAGAAAAGGATCCTCTAGATGATTATTTACTAAATTCCCAAAGCCTTTATTAATTTTTGGTATTTGATTGATATTAGGTAAAAATTTTGAGGTTAAATTTATTAAATCTAAGAAATTTATTGATTCGGGAGAAAATGAGAGTAAAGGTATTTCATTTATTATTTGGCTAAGAGGTTTTATTCCGGAAATAAAAGATTCCCATTCCTTAACAGATTTCTCACCTCTAAGAGTTTTAATTGTTTGTTTAAAAGGTTCTTGCCCCACATCAAGATTAAAATTGCCTTCTGGGACAATTACTTGCCATCCTTTGTATTGAAATAGTTCAACTTCTTCATCAAGTAATTTAAGAATTTGCCCTAAGGGATTAGTTGTCGGCCATTTACCTATTCCACTCCACAATGAAGGACCTGACTCGAAAGTGTAACCATTTCTTTTGAAACTGTGGGCAACACCTCCTGGCTGGCTATGAGCTTCACATATAAGTACTTTTTTGCCTGATAAAGCGAGAATCGAACCGCAACATAATCCCCCTATTCCACTACCTACTATTACAACGTCGTACTTTTCCATCAAATATTTACTTTACTCTTCTCGCACAACTAATTAGTTTTAGACAAATGTATTAGTTGAAGTTGTAATACTTAGTACAACAGCTAAGAAAAATATGTAAGGGACTGCTTTTAGAGGGATGTATCCTTGGCTTTTAGAAATAAAATCCATTAATTTAGTTACTTTATGTAAACATAATAACGAGATCTTGTTCCTTATGTGTGCCATGAAATTATTTTTTTGGAAATATTTTGAAATAAAGAAATCTTTTTGGAGATATTTTTAACAAAGAACATTTTTTTTAGAGTTATCTTAGTATTTGACTCTTAGATTAAAATCTATTATGAAACAATTTCCTGATATTAATGAGATAAAACTATTAGAAAAAAATTCCCAAAAAAATGGTAGCGGAATTGCATATGAGGAATTGTTAGGAATATGGAAGTTTAAGTATGTATGGGGAAAGGAGTCAGATGAAATCAAAAATATACCCAGTTCGATTCTCCAAGTATTGTCGGCAAGACTCGAACTGAAAAGTAAAAATAAAGAGGATCAAATAAATTATGAAATAAAAAATTCAATTAATTTCGGATTATTAAATATCACTTTTATAGGCAACGCAGAATTAAAAGGGATTAGACCTTTATTGGCTTTCTATTTTGAAGAATTAAAAATTAGTATTAGTAGTTTTCCTATATTTAATAAGGAATTAAAAAAACCAGAAGATAAAAAAATGCCTTTTTTCTCACTTGTAGGAATTAGCACTAAAGATAATTGGTTGTGTGCTCGAGGCAGAGGCGGAGGGCTTGCAATATGGGTCAAGTCTTAATTTAGTGGTATTCTCCTGGATGATCTACCTTTCTTACGGTAACTTTATCAACTTTTTGTCCATTAAATCTTAAGAGATCATCTCCTGAAAAGTCATAACCTAAGCGTTGACCTATCAGGGCTACATCATCTGCTGTAGAGGATGTCGTAACTTGCTTTTTTAATTCTTCATCAGATTGCATCTTAATTAAAAATTTTCTTATTTCAGAAAAACTCATTACTAGAATTTGATTGATTGATGTTAAAGAAATTTATAAAATCTTTTTCTTAGCAAGAACAAGATAAATAGATAATTATTATAATATTTTTATGACTTACTTATTCCTATATTTAGTTGGCATAATTTTAATATGGTGGATATATCGTGTCGGTTGGCTTGAGGCGCTCAAAACAGTAGTTAAAGTTATAGTCCCCTCAGCGCTTATTATTTTATTTAACATAAAAGCCGGAAGATTACTTTTTAAAAGTCCTGTAGTCGGATTATTAAGCGCTTTGCCTACCTCTATTTTTATTTTTAGAGGTTCATTACCTTTAGTTAGTTATATAAATAACTGGATTGAAAATAAAATAAATAATTATGATGATTCGGAAGTTATAGATACTGATTCTGTGCCTTTAGATGATTAATTTAATCAAAGCCAAGAAATAATTCTTTGTGTACAACAAGAACATCAAATAAAGTTGTTCCATGAATAGGACTTAATGGGATTTTGTCTATATTTAATGCTTCTGCGCAAATTAAATGAGCATCCCATTTTGTATTGTGATCACTTATTTCAATTGACCACTCAATTACTTTTTTGAAATGATCTGGCATCTCCGAACCAATTTTTCTGCAAATTTGACATAGAACTGACAAAAGAGGAGGTTTTGATGGCCTTTTTAAATCTTTAACAAGACTAGGTTGTGTAAAAACACTTGTATAGCGGATGTAGTCTATCAATTCATATTCTTCTTTAGTAAGAGCTGCTTTATCTAATGCTCTTTCAAATTCGTCTATGGGGGTTATGGGCCTATCCAAGATATTATTTTTTGCCGTTTTCTGAATCTATTTTTTCTTGATTAATTTCATTGGTTTGATTGCTTTCTATAGATTTAGGAGATTCATCTTCTTCGTTCATAACTTGGTCGATTTCATTTTGAAATTCATTCGATGCTTTTTTAAGACTTTTCAAAGTTTTACCAAGCTGTTTCCCTAATTCTGGAAGCTTTTTTGGACCAAAAATTAAAAGAGCTAAGATAAGTATTACAGTAACTTCAGGCAAACCTACGCCAAAAATATTCATAACTGATAACTATTTAACTAATTAGGAATCTACTATTAAATATAGTCAAATCATGTGAAAATTTCATTCTCGGAAGAGCTTTTTTTAATATTAAAAAATTTTGAAAAATATTATTGTTATTAATACTCCTTTAAAGAAAACTAACCAAAGTAATTGATAATCACTCAATTTGAATTTTTTTTGGTACCAATTTATAAGAGTTTTATGTTTGTCTATTAATTTTTTCATTTTCACCGAGATAATTTATTACTATCACTTATTTTATCTTAATTTCTTTTATTATTATTTTATAGAAATCCTACATTCAATCCATAATAGATTATTCTATTAGATTTTAATCTTTTCAAAATTATTAAAACTATTCGCTAAATATCTACCATCTTAAAAAAAATGAAGTACTTATTTGTTGTTTTTTATCTATTATTTCTAATTTATCCAGCTGAAGCCGTTACCACAAAAATGTTTAAAGTATTGGATACGTGTGCAAGATATCGACTCGGCGAGATTAATGCTAATGAGGCTATAGAAAAACTAAAATTAAAAAATTCTTCCATTAGTCAGCCAAAGTATCTAGTAAAAAAATATTGCTCAGTATTTACTCCAAATGAAAAAATTGAATTTTAATTTTAGCAATATATATTTAATTACTCTTTTTTGAATAATCTTTAGCTTTGCTTCTTATTTCTTTTACTTTTTTATAATTAGTTATTTTTAAATTAAAAATAACTCCCAAAAAAAGAATAAGAAATAAAAAAATATAAATTATTAATTCCATATTATTGAATTAATAAAATTACCTTAGTTAAATTCACCCTAGTTTATTTCAATAATTTTTTAGTATCTTTTAAAACAAAAAAACTGACTTTAATATCAGTTATTTACTTTAATGCCCCAAAAAAAACATATTAACCTCTAATATGGAATTTTATAAGAACTGTTGTGCAGATTGGAGATAAAGTTCCAGAATTTTCTTTACTGGATCAAAATGGAGTTAAAAGATCAAATAAGGGATTAAAAAGTCCCCTCGTTTTGTTTTTTTATCCAAAAGATGATACGCCTGGTTGTACTATAGAAGTCTGCGGATTTAGAGATAAATATGACTTATTTAAAGTATTAGGAGCGCAAGTTTGGGGAGTAAGTAATGGAAGTACCTCAAGTCATTTGGCATTTGCTAATAAAAATAAATTACAATATCCATTGCTTTGCGACACAAATGACTCTCTTAGGAAAACTTTTAAAGTTCCTAGAGTATTAGGTTTTATGGATGGTAGGGTAACTTATGTTATTGATCGCAAAGGGACGGTTAGGCATATTTTTAGAGATTTATTGAATGGTCCTGAACACATTAAAGAGGCTATTAGAGTACTTAAAGAAATTCAAAATCAATAAATTATTATTCAAAGATTTTTAGATTAATAACTTTTGTTTTATTATGGTTTCAGCTTTTTTTAATATATGAAGAAAATGGGAATGCAGGCTGTTGATCTTGCTATTGAAAATGGAGTGGATCTTGACGGTACTCCAATTCCTAAAAAAATGCTAGATCTATACAATAGAATTATGGATGAAGAGAATAAAAGACAAAGGAGTGGTGTTAAAAAATCAATGAGAAATAGATGCGTCAAAACAGGTTCTAAGCATTTTGATAAAGAAACATTGAATCAATTATTAATAGACTCGGGATGGGAAGGTCTTAAAGAAAAGGAAATTCTATTTTTTTATAACTAAAAAAAAATTTTTTTAATTATCTTAAAAATCATTTATGGTAATTATTTATTTAAATTTAGAAACTGAGAACTAATTAAATATTTTTTTAGATCTAATTTTTGAATTATTTAAACCATCCTTTTTTTTTAGAAGAAATTATTTTTTCTTTTTCAGATTTTGTTTTATTACTTGCTTTTTTGAAAGCCAAGTTGGCTTCTATAACTGTAACTATTGATATAAAAAAAAGACCAGAAATTCCAATTATTTGTTCACTTTGAGAGGGTTCTGAATCTCCTTGTAAAAAAAAACCTAAAGCAAACCATGCAGTACTAGCAGAGATGGTGAAAAAATAGGGTTTCCATCTTCTTTGATATAAGTAACCCGACCCTAAACCAGGAAGAAAATTTAAAAAAGATGCTACCCACCCTGTTGAAGATGCAAGTATTTCGTCTCTTGAGGGATAAGACATCTATGTTAAGTATTTATTAAGTGTGAATTTATATAAGCAAAAGATATTGCTGCACAAATTACCCAACTAAAAGGTAAGAACATTCTTATTTTTTCTTTATTGTTATTCATCTTTTAATTATGGAAAATATTTTTAAAATATGTGGATTTTAAAGATACCTTAAAACTAGAAGAATTAAAAAAGACGGTTAAAAACCGTCTTTGAAAAAAAGAAATTTCTCTAAAAATAAATTATTTATCTTTTGATGCTGAGAGTACTTTAAGTTCTTTTTTTACTTCTTTTTCTCTCTCTTCAAGATGTTTTAGTTGAGCTTTAAAAGCATTTTGAAGTCTTACTTTTTGTTTTGTAATTTCATCAAGCTCTTCTTGATGTTGGTTTTTCTTTAACTCCTTCATTTCACTATCGGAAATAACATATAATGGGCTATATGAAGGTGCTTCAAAAAGAAGATCAAACATTGAATACATAAGTGACCTTTGAATTAGTACAAATTCAATATCTAATAATTCTTTGAAATATGAAAGGATAAATACCGAAGATTTTGATACGGTAAATCCACCGAATTTCGGTTTACCTAACTTAACCGCCCAGTATTTACCGATCGAATTTTAAGGTATGTTTTAAAGTATTAAGGAGATGATTCTAAAAATCTAAATCAAAAAGAACTAAAAATGGATTTAAAAATTACTAAATCATTAGTAATCCCATCCAATGAAATTAAATGGCGATTTTCCAGATCCTCCGGTCCTGGAGGTCAAAATGTCAATAAAATTGAAAGCAGAGTAGAGATTATTTTTAATTTAGAAGACTCCAAAGTATTAAATGATTATCAGAAAGAAATTCTTAAGAGAAACTTGAAAAACAAATTAGTGAATAATAGCTTATGTTTAGCGGTTCAAGAACACAGAAATCAATTATTAAATAGGCAGCTAGCTTTAATGAAATTTAGTTCAATCATAAAAAATGCTTTAAATAAACCATTTAAATTAAGAAAATCTACACAACCTACTAAAGCATCGCAAAAGAAAAGAGTTGAGGTTAAGAAAAAACGTGGCGAATTAAAAAAAAGTAGACAAAAAGAAAAAACATATCAAATATGAATAAACTAAATAAATATTTCCCTCGCAAATTGTAATGAAAGCATATTATTAATTTAATTTCATTTTGGTTTATTGAATTCAACTAATGATTTCTGGTTAATTGACTCCAATTTTGTGGGGGTTATGCGTTTCTACAAAGATAAAGATCATTCTGATAAATCTATTGATTATATGTTTATTGAAGAAGGAATTATTATGGGAATTTATGGAGAAAATCCTCCGTTAATGAAAACTAGAAAAAAAATTGTTTTAGAAGAAGCAAGATTATTGTGGCAAAAATTGTTAAATGAAGGTTGGCAAAAAACTAATAAAAAATGGTAAGTAAACTCTACAAAAACTTTTTTAATTTCAGAAAATAAATGAACCTTTAGGGTATAGCCTGGAAATTTTTTCCTGTTGTAAATATTTCTTTTTTTTGATGTCATTTTCATATCTTCTCAACATCATTAGATAGTTTGTAGCTCCAAAAATTATTAAAAACACTATAAATCTTATTCCTGCCTCAAAGTTCATATGAGTATTAAGCTTTATTTTAATCTGACAATTAATAATCAAAAATCAATCGGTATTTATATCTAATTTAAGTGTCTAGTAAAATCTTTTTTGATTTTACGGTATAAAAAATACATAACAAAAGTAATATTAAAATTGCACTAAAGCTTCCGATTGGGTTTGGAATATTTTGTGTAAAAGGCCCTGCTAAAAAAGAAGGTGTATTTTCTTTGAATTCTATTAATCCGTTATTTAATAAAAACCAAATACCCACAAGTCCTCCATGAATTCCTATGCAATTCCATAAAGAACCTTTATCTCTAATTTTTACTAATGATAGAAATATCCCAAGTAAAATAAATCCCAAACGCAATCCTACTATGTTCAAAAAGATCTCATTTGATAAATTGTGAACGAAGCTAAAAATTATAGCTTGTAAAGCTATTGATATTTTTGTGCCATATTCAAATTTTAATTCTTCTATTAACCATCCTCTAAAAATTATTTCTTCTGCGAATCCAACACCTAATCCCAGTACAATAGAATTTAACAATATTATTGGCGAGAATTCACCTACCCAAGAAATATAATTTTTTTGCAATAGTGGTACCAGAATTAGAATTATTAAAGTTAAAGCAAATAAAATACCTTGCGAAAAATTAAAAAAGTTTTTTAAGAATTTGTCTTTTGTTATCCCAATAAGTATCCAAGCACTTGATTTGTTTCTTTTGATATAAAACCAATATGGGAGTAAAAAGATAAAAATTAAGAAAGTAATAATAGTACCAATTAAGGATAAATTTTCTTTTTCAAAATTAAATAATAAAAGTGGCTGAGATAAAGCCCAGCCAATGCCATAAAGAATAGGAATAAAAAATATAGTGGATAAAATTCTTGGTCTTAAAAGAAAAAAACTTCTAATTAGTATCATTACATTTTTCATTTTAGTTTGAATATTAATTAACCCCAGCCTTTGCCTCTTATTATTCTAACTACTTGTTCAAAAAGTTTTAGCTTTTTCTTTTTACTATAGTTTATGTTTTTTGAAAGATTAGATAAATCTTTATAAAATTGCCGAGTTATTTTATCTTCTTTATCACTAGGCCATAGTAAGTCTGAGCCTTCTTCATATTCTTCTTTATATCTTTCTTCAATCAAATGTTTTTTTATATCGTAATAATTTAAATTTTACTTATTGCAAATGCTTAAAAGTGATGTTTATTAAATTTGTGTATTTATTTAAAATTTATGCTTATTAATCTTTCAACTTTAATTTTTACATTATTATCTCCATTGCTTATTTTTGCAGTAATAGTATCTGTTTACTTATTTCATTAGAAAGTATTTATCAAATAAAATTAATTAATTTAAGGGTGTATTATGCCTACTTTTTCTAATACAAATGATAAAACTGCAATTACTGCCATTAGTGTTAAGATCTTATTCTTTTTGATGAAATCCATAATGAATATTAATAATCTATTTATTAAATTCTTATATAGAATAATAAGTAATTAAGAACATTATATCAATTACGATGGAGCCAATATATGTAGGAGATTTAATTCCCTCAATAGCTTCTTCAAAAAAGATTATTGAAAAACATGGTAAAGGTAAAAAAAGGGGATTTTTATAAAGAACCTATTGGCCAAGATTTTAATTAACCTGATTGGTAAATATGCTTAATACAAAAATAACTTTTGCCTTGGCAGATTGGATTAGAGAGTGGCGTAAGTGCCGGGATAACAATCCTTCTATTGATGAGTGTGTGAAATTTGTTGAGTGGAAATTGAAAGATTATAAACTTTCTGATAGTGATAAAAGAATAATTGAATCTATTTTGCTCTATGAATCTGAATAACTAAGGATTATAGACTTTAATTTTTATATTTATCTATTAAAAACAAAGGATCATTAAAATCCTCTTACAAATTAAGAAAAAAGTAAATCAGCATATTTACGGATTTACTGAAAATATAAAAAGGAGTAATTTATAAATGTTGAGTTCGGAGGCAATCTAAATGATTGATAGTCCGCCTGAAATTTAGCAAATTCCAAAATATAGGAAGCGTATTCCTGAGAATGGGATTATTCGAAAATTCAAGTTCAATCAATTAGTCTGATAAGACTTCGCTTTATAATTACTAGCGACAACAGGGACTTAGATTATCGAGAGAAATCCCCTTATTCACGTATTCTAGGTTTATGAGTAAATAGACTTTAAAATATGTAATTTTATATCCTGTTAGAAGGAAATCAAATATCAAAAAGGACTGTACCACCAGTCCTTTTTTTTTACAAATTACTTCTAAACTAGATTTCTTTTTGGATAATATGGATTTATTAAGTTTTTAAAAATATTTCACAATGAAAGATCAAGTCTTGTTTCCTAAAATTGAAGTACGTGAAAAGGGTTTTTTAAAAGTAAGTGATATTCATACTATTTATTGGGAAAGATCTGGCAATCCAAATGGCAAAAAAATACTTGTTATTCATGGAGGCCCAGGAGGAGGAAGTCAACAAAGATATAGGAGATACTTTGATCCAGATAAATTCGATATTATTCAATTTGACCAAAGAGGTTGCGGTTCTTCAACTCCTTTCTCAGAATTAAAAGAAAATACGACTAATCATTTAGTTGATGATATTGAGAAATTAAGGATTCTTTTAAAAATAGAAACTTGGCATTTGTTTGGGGGATCTTGGGGATCAACACTTTCACTTATATATGCAATAAAAAATCCCTCAAGAGTTACGAGCTTAACTTTGCGAGGAATATTTTTATGTAGAAAGTTTGAATTGTTATGGTTCTATCAATATGGTGCAAGTGAGATATTTCCTGATGAATTTGAAGAATATATTTCTGTTATTCCAAGAGAAGAAAGAAATGATTTGATAAGTTCTTTTTATAAATATCTAACATCATCAGATGCAAATCTTAGATCAAAAGCAGCAGCAGCTTGGACAAAATGGGAACTCTCAACCAGTCATTTAATAAATAAAAAATTTGATTTTGATAAGTCTGAAGTTAATTCTTTTTCAGATGCATTTGCAAGGATCGAATGTCATTATTTTATTAATAATATTTTCTTAGAAGATGATTTTATTTTGAAAAATATAAAAATAATAGAATCGATTCCAACAAAAATAATTCAAGGGAGGTACGACGTAGTTTGTCCTGTTAGGAGTGCTTGGGATCTAAATAAGAAATTAAAGAATTCTGAATTAATTATTGTAAATGATGCTGGTCACTCAATGAGTGAAAAAGGTATTACTATCGAATTAATAAAAGCTGTAAAAGGAATTGAAAATCTCTAATAAAGAGAATATCCTTTTAAAATTAAAGGCCATTATCTTCAATATTTTGTGCAATACTCCTAAGAAGTTCGACTATATCAGAATCTTCGCATTGAGTATCTTCTTTAAGCAAAATGCACTCGTCTCTAATACTTACATTAGTACTCCACCATATACCTGAACTATTGGTATCATCCCACTCAAATCTTTCAGACATAATTAATAAAATCTAATAAATACATTAAAGCTTGCATTAGTTCATCGTGGATTTATATATTTAATTTGAAATTTAAAAAACTTTCCTAGGCACTAAAAGGAATCTGGAAATTTCTGACAATAAAATTTAGAAATCTAATTTTAGTTCGAATTGTTTTTCCTTTTCCTTAGAAACAATTTTTTTATTATTTATATTTTTTCTAAGCCTTTTTCTAGAGCCATGCTTTAAATAAATTTCTTTTGAGATATCCCAATATCCATCCTTTTTAGTGATTTCCTGAATTTTCTTCTTTGCAGTTTTAGTGCTATTAGGGATGTCAATTATTGGTCTTATGTAGTTAATTTGTTCATATTGTTCTTGATTAAATCTAGATAATAGCCATGGTTCATGAATGAAATTAACTGATATATCCTTTAATTCTGGTATCCATTTTTTTATAAATTTTCCTTGAGGATCATGATCTTTTCCCTGCTTAATAGGATTATAAATTCTATTAGTATTTATAGACGTAGTTCCAGATTGCATTTGGCATTGGTTCCAATGGATTCCAGGCTCATAATCTACAAATTTATTTGCTAATTCAGAACCTGAATCTTGCCATGGTAGCCATAAATTATAGCTAGCAAAAGACATTAACATCGCTCGCATCCTAAAGTTAATCCATCCATTGAAATTTAATGAACGCATACATGCATCTATAAAAGGAAAGCCTGTATTACCTGAACTCCATGAATAAAGTAATGCATTATTTTTTTCTCTAATATTTTTAAAAAAAGGATGGTATTCCCTAAACTCTAGTTCTGGTTCACTTTCAAGTTTCTGAATAAAATGACAATGCCAAGTTAATCTGCTTTTTAACATCCTGGAATTATTGTTTTTTGATATATTTGCCTTTTTAAAAATTTCTTTTAATGAAATGCATCCCCAACAAATATATGGTGATAGTCTTGTACAACTATCAAATGATTTTTCTGGGCTAGATATATCTTTTGAATAAAAATCTATTTTCTTACTAAAGAAGTATTGCATTCTCTCTAAACCTTTCTTTCTTCCACCTTGCATTCTTCCTGGACAAGTTTCTTTTTTAAAGGTAAAAATTTCGTCTGAGGGCATTTCTCCAACATTAAAGTTAATAGAATTAATTCTTAATGGAGCTTTAAGTAAGTTTTTTTCGGAATTTTCTTGCCACTTTTTAGACCAATTATTCCTATCTAAATTTCCTCTAAAAACTGAAAATTGTAGAAATTCCTTCCAAATAATATTTTTGCTTAAAGCCCATTCTCTTACTTTTTGATCTCTTTTATAAGTAAGCCAATCTCCGGTTTCTTGATGGCTATATATACCTTTGATTTTAAATTTTGAACTAATTTCATCAAAAATATTAATAACATTGCCAGTCCTAATAATTAATGGTTGTCCTATCTCAGCAAGTGCATTTCTTAGATCAATTAAACTTTCTTTGCAAAATTCCCACTGCCTGGAGGAATGAGTATTTTGGCTCCAAATATCTAACTCAATAATATAAATAGGTAAAATATCATTATCTTTTATAGCTTCACAGAGAGCTTCGTTATCAAAAATTCTTAAATCTTTCTTAAACCATAAGATATTTATCTCTTTCATAATTTTTTCTTTTAATCTTAGAAAAATAAGATTAAGTTTGTAGGTAAAAAATATAAAAAATTTTAGAATAACTAAAAATCACAAAAATGAAAATAACAAAAACACTTTGGGAGGATAATTATGAGATTGCTTTACTAAGTTTAAATACAAAATTTGTTCAAGGTTTAAAAAATGGAAGTCTCCCTAAAAATATATTTCAAGAATATTTAGCTCAAGATTATTTCTTTTTAGAGACTTTTGCTAAGGCTTATGGTCTTGCAGTTTCTAAATCAAAAGATAAGTATTCAATAAGGAAGTTAAGTGAACTGTTAATGGGCGTTTCAGAGGAGTTAATACTTCATGAAACGTATGCAAAAAAATGGGATATTGATTTGTCTAATAACTATATAAAAAAAGCCACTAAAAATTATACAGATTTTCTTGATGATACTTCCAAAAGATTTAGCTCTGTTGAAATAATGTTTGCAATGACTCCATGTATGCGACTTTATTCTTGGATAGGAAAAAGATTGTATAAGGAGGATTTTGACATTAAATATAAAGAATGGATAATTACTTATTCTGATGAGAGCTTTGAAAAGCTAGCAGATTCACTTGAAAATCTTATTGAGACTCATAAAGAAACATATGATATTAATCAGGCCAAATATTTATACAGAAGAGCTATGGAATTGGAGTTAGATTTTTTTAATGCATATTCAGATTTCTGATTTAAATTAAAATTTATTTATAGTACTTTCAAAAAAGAATTATTAAATTATGTATTCTAAAATTGCACTTTCAATAGGCGGTAGTGACTCTGGGGGTGGAGCAGGCATACAGGCTGACTTGAGAACTTTCATGGCCCTTAAAGTACATGGATGTTCTGTTATTACATGTATTACCGCACAAAATAGTATAGAGGTTACATGCGTTCAACCAGTAGAGAAGAATACTTTATTAAATCAGTTAGATACTTTATTTGCTGATTTTGGTATTGATGCCTTAAAAACTGGAATGTTATTAAATGAAAGGATAATTAATGATACTGCTTCAAAATTAAATACATACAAAATAACCAAAATTATTGACCCAGTAATGGTTACAAGAACTGGTTCTAAATTACTGGAAGATTCTGCTATTAATGCTTATAAAAAACTCTTATTACCTATTGCTGATTTGGTAACTCCAAATATTTATGAAGCAAATCTACTTTCTGGTTTAGAAATAAGGAGTAAAGAAGATATCGAAAATTCAGCAAGAAAAATTATTGGTCTTGGAGCTAAAGCGGTACTTATAAAAGGTGGCGGTTTAAAAGATATGAAAGGGAAGGATTTTTTCCTTGACTTAAATGGTAGAAAAGAGTGGCTATTAAATAATTTTATAAATACAAAAAATACCCACGGTAGCGGCTGTACTTTAAGTGCTGCTATTTGTGGTTACAAGGCTTTAGGATTTGATCTATTTAATTCCATACAAAAAGCGAAATTATTTGTTGAGAAATCTTTAGAAAATTCTTACAAAATAGGATCTGGCCCTGGTCCCTTAGGTCATCATTAATTATTTATAAAAGTGGAGTTAGAACCACCATTTTCTGTAGGGCTTTTTTAAAAATAAGATTTCTTCAGTCTCCCATCCTCCCTCCAACCACTCAAGATGCTCAAGTAATAAAGACTCACTTTCCCTTTTGCTTAATTGTCCAATTCTATTAGCAATACCATCGAACCTTACTTTCATCAATTCCTCAATCTTGATGTTATTCATAGGTTAAATAATAAATTTTTTCTACTCTTACTTGTATACATTTTCTTGTCAACGATTTAATTTTATTTGTTTACTAGCAGTTCTTAAATATGTATTAAATACAACTTTTTGAAATAGATAGTAATTAAGACTTATTCACATAGATTTGATTAAAGACTAGTTTATATAAAAATACTTCAATTATGAATAAAGAAGAAAAAGCAAAGCAAAAAACTATTTTAAATGTAGGCTATTGTGAAACGACCTCTGAATGGCTCAATAGAATCATTACTGAACTGGCAGATGAAAATAAAAATTTTGTAGATTTGTCAGTTATTTGTGC
>CABYTO010000014.1 GCA_902521995.1 uncultured Prochlorococcus sp.
ATTAACAGGGAAAGGTTCTTTAAGAATTAAGAAATTACCATTAAATGCTGCAAATATCTTTTTAAATAGACCAAGAGATTTTCTTGGAGGGTTGGATATGAATTTATTTTATGATCTTGACACAAAATCTTTCTCTAGCGAAATCCTTTCCAACAATTCATCAATTAAAAATAATAAAATAACATTTGATAAAGGACTTGTTGAATTTAATAATTCTATATTTGATATTGATTTTTCCCTTCTAATAAAAGACTCTAAAATCCCAATTAATATTGAAGGCTCAATACCTATAAATAAATCTGATAACATTGATTTACGATTGATTGGGAATGGAAAATTTTTTGAGTTAATTGATATTTTTGCTGATGAATACTTTACCTTTAAAGAAGGGGATGTGAATATTAGAGTGATTCTAAAGGGAACCTTAAATAAACCTCTATTAAATGGATTTATCGTAGTAAAAGATTCTGAAATTGAATTTCTAAAAAATAAAATAAAAGATATTAATAGTACAATAATTTTTGATTTTGATTCTTTAGAGATCAATAATTTACAAGCGAAGGCTGAAGATTCTGGGGAAATTTTTATAAAAGGTTCTTTGCCTTTTTATAGTAAAAATGATTACGAGAAGGCAAAAATTAACTTAATAACGAATAGATTTACTTTAGAAAAAGATAATTTTAATTTTTTAATAGATTCAGATATCTATTTAACTGGATCATTTGAAAGTCCTGTCTTGGGAGGTTCTCTATCTTTTAATAATGGATTTATTAATTTTAATAGCACCAATCAAAATAATAAAAAAGAAAATAATCTTATACGAAAAAAGGATAAAAAAGATTGGCCAGAACTCTATTGGAATAATGAAAAGAATATTGAAATAATTTCAAATGAAACAATTTTGAATTCAGTTCTATTAGGAGAAACTTTGCCTAATTATTTGGATAATTTGAGTTTTAATAATCTTAAATTAAAACTTGGACCAGAATTTAAACTTCAATATTCAGAGATAGTTCAAGCTTATTTAGAAACCAAATTAGACCTTGCTTTAAATGGCGAAGTTGGAAACGATTTAAATGCTAGGGGTCTTATTTATCTTAAGAAAGGTAGAGCAAATCTATATATACTACCCCGTTTAAACTTGATAAAAATAAAGATAATTATATTTTATTTGCATCGAGAAGTGGTGTAGTTCCATTTATTAATTTTTCTCTAGTAAGTAAAGTCCCAGATTCTATAATCCCTATAAGCGAAAACAATCAGGATTTAAATATCTCAGGTGATGTTGCTGTTGATGCTACTTCAAGTGGTAATGGTGCATTTGGGATTGGCAATTCAAGGCTTATCAAAATTGAAGCATCTTATGAAGGATTTTTAGATCAATTATCTTTTGCTGATGAAAATAAAAGAATCCAATTAAGAAGTACTCCAAGTTATAACAGATCACAAATAATTGGTTTGATTGGAGGTAACTCTGCAAATTTAATAAATAGAGCTTTTATTTCTCAACTTAATAAAGCTGATGCATTTAGTGAAAGATTTCAGTTATCTCTATATCCAGCATTAATAGAAAATAATGATGCATTAAATAATATTTTTTCCAATGAAAATTTAGAAATAGAGAATGATGGTCAATCATCTTCTAATGAGGAATTTTCTTCTCAAGCTTGGGTAGCCGAAATAGGATTTGATATTACTGATGCGATAAATTTTGCCTTTCAAACCGTTCCAGGTAGAGATGATATTTCACCTTTAGGAATTTTGACTTTTCAGGCAAATCCAAACTTAGAATTATTAGGTTCTTATGATTCCAATGGAGATTGGAAAAGTCAAGTTCAATTATTTTTTAGATATTAATTCAGAAAGAAATTTACTTTAAAGAATCGTTAATTTGAATTATTATTAGATTAACTAAAAAATATTATGGCTAATATCTTTGAAGTTCCACAACCAGATAATGATCTTATAGAAAAAGCTGAGAATGTTCGTTTGGCATCAACAAAAATAAGTCAGGCTGAAAATCAAAATCGAATTAAAGCTTTAAATTGTATGGCTGATTATCTAGAGAAAAATTCTAATGAAATATTAGAGGCTAATAATGCGGATTATTCAAGTGCAGAAAAAAAAGGTATTTCCAGGGCTTTACTTTCTAGATTAAAGTTATCAAAATCAAAATTAAATTCAGGAATTGAAGGAGTAAGAAAAGTTGGAGAATTGGCTGATCCTGTAAATCAAGTTCAAATAAAAAGAGAGCTTTCAAAGGGATTGATCTTAACAAGAAAAACTGTACCAATTGGAGTCTTAGGGGTTATTTTTGAATCAAGGCCAGATGCCGTGATGCAGATTAGTTCTTTAGCAATAAGATCTGGTAATGGAGTAATGCTAAAAGGTGGTAGTGAAGCCAATTTAACAAATACTTCAATAGTGAAAGCATTGCAAGAAGGTTTAAATGAATCAGGTCTTGATAAAAATGCAATATGTTTATTAACAAGCAGAAAAGACAGCATGGCGATGTTAAATCTTGAACAACATATTAATTTAATAATTCCAAGAGGAAGTAATGAATTAGTTAAATTTATTCAGGATAATACAAGAATTCCTGTGCTAGGCCACGCCGATGGAATTTGTCACTTGTTTATAGATATTGAGGCAAATCTAGAGATGGCTTTATCAGTCGCTTTGGATAGCAAAATTCAATATCCTGCAGCATGTAATGCTATCGAAACTTTATTAATCCATAAAGATATCGCACCAGCTTTCTTAGAAAAGGCCATCCCGATGTTTAATTCTAATGATGTTAAATTAATCGGAGATAGGAGATCAGTTGAATTAGGATTAAAACATGAGGCAAGTGCAGAAGATTGGCAAACTGAATATTTAGATTTAATTCTATCGATTAAAATTGTTGATGATCTTGAGGCGGCAATCACACATATTCAAAAATATAGTTCAAAACATACAGATGGAATAATTACTGAAAATTCAAATACTGCCAATAGATTTATGAATGTAGTTGATAGTGCAGGTGTTTTTCATAATTGTTCTACAAGGTTTGCAGATGGTTTTAGATATGGATTCGGAGCTGAAGTTGGGATATCAACTCAAACTCTTCCACCAAGGGGACCTGTAGGGCTAGAAGGTTTGGTAACTTATAAATATTTTCTAAAAGGTGATGGGAATATAGTTGATGATTTTTCATCAGGAAAAGCAATCTATACACATAAAGATCTTTAAAACTTTTAAAGATGGAAACTTTTTTAAAAATTGAGAATATTAAACTTTGGGCTAGAGTTGGCGTTCTTGATGAAGAAAGGGAATTAGGACAACTATTTATTTTAGATATATTTTTGTGGACTGATTTTGAAAAATGTACAGTAAATGATGATATAAAAAAAACAGTTGACTATTCAAAATTAATTCAAATTTTAAAAGATCAATCAAAGAAAATATATTGTTTCACAATCGAAAAATATTCAAACTCAATTCTAGAAATCATTGATCAGGAATTTAAGCTTTCTAAAATTAAAATTATTTTGACAAAATGTAATCCTCCAATCACAGGTTTCGATGGGAAGGTGTCAATAGTAAGAATTCTTGAAAATAATTAAAGTATTGGGAAAAAGAAATCCAATAATATTGATTCATGGTCTTTGGAATACTTCAAGTATTTTTTCTTCTATCACGTCAAAACTTGATGATATTGGCATAGAATATTTTGCCCCAACTCTTAAGCATTCATTTGGAATGACTTCAATTCTGGATTTGACTAATAAATTAAACGAATTAATTTTAGAGAAATATGGTTTAGAAAAAGAAATAGATATTTTAGGATTTTCTATGGGAGGAATAATTGGTAGGTACTGGCTTCAAAAATTTAATGGATGTAAAAGAACAAGGAGATTTATATCTATAGGTTCCCCTCAAAAAGGAACTTTGATGGCTCAATTAATACCTAAATACCCTTTTAGAGGAATATCAGAAATGAAGATAAATAGTAAGTTTTTAAGGGAGCTCGCAAATAATGATTTTTTACTTAATGATATTGAGTGTATAAGTTTCTTTACTTATTGGGATATGATGGTTTTTCCAGGCTGGTGGACAAATTTAAAACTTGGGAAAAAAATATCGGTAAAAGTATACAAACATAGAAATCTGGTAAGAAAAAAATCAGTCGTTGACAAAATAATCGATGAAATTATTATGTAGCTCCAGATAGACCCAAGTGTCTTATTAGAGATTCTGTTTGTGGCTCTCTACCCCTAAATAATTTAAATATGTCTAATGGAGGTAAGCTTCCACCCAGACTTAGTATTGTATCTTTAAATTTCTTTCCTATTAATTTTAAATCTTCAGAGTTTTCTAAATCAGCCTCTTCAAACATTGAAAATGCATCAGCACTTAGAACTTCAGCCCATTTATATGAGTAATATCCTGCAGAATATCCTCCTGCAAATATATGACTAAAACAACAAAGAAATTGATCTTCTTGAATTGGTTCAATAACAGTAGTTTGTTTTGCAATTTCTCTTCTTACTTCATCTGCTGTTTTACCTTCGTTTTTATCAATACTACTGTGTAATCTTAGGTCTGTTATTGCGAAATGTAGTTGTCTTAGGGTCGCCATTCCACAATTGAAAGTTCTATTCTTTAGTAGCTTCTCAAAATTTTCATCAGATAATTTTTCTCCTGTTTGATAGTGCTTAGCAATATTCAAAAGTGTGTTTTTGTGGAAACACCAGTTTTCCATGAATTGACTTGGAAGTTCGACTGCATCCCATTCAACATTGTTGATACCAGCTGCTTGAGGGAGATTTACAGTAGTAAGCATGTGTTGAAGACCATGACCAAATTCGTGGAACAAAGTCTGAACCTCTTCAAAACTCATCAAACTTGGTTTATCTTTTGATGGTGGGGTCTGATTACAAACTAGATAGGCTACAGGGAGGGTCTTTTTACCAATATTGCTTTTATTCAAACATTCATCCATCCAAGCCCCTCCTCTCTTTGATTCGGGCCTTGAATATGGATCGAGGTAAAAGGATGCTATTTTGTTATCTTCTTTATTGAGGATATTAAAAAATAAAACGTCATCATTCCAAAGAGGCGCCTCATCAGTTGCTTCGACAACTTTAATTTCAAAAAGCTTCTCACTTAATTTAAATAAACCTTTTAAAACATCATTTAGTGGGAACCAAGGTCTTAAAGACTCTTGATCCAAATTGAGCTTTTCCTTTCTAAGAAGTTCTGACCAATAACTAATATCCCATGGCTCGATATTCTGTGATTCTGAAAACCCATTAGCTTTAGAAAACTTATCGAGCATTTCTAATTCAATTTTTGCGGTTTTAAATGCTGGTGCTCTCAATTCTTCTAAAAGGTTTTCAACGTTTTTAATTTCTTTCGCCATTTTTGTTGACAAACTTAGTTCTGCCCAACTTTTATAACCGAGTAGATTAGCCTGTTTAGTTCTAAGAGATAATATCTCCTCAATGATTTGAGAATTATTATTTTCTCCTTGAGATGCCCTACCAACGTAAGCCTTATATATTTTCTCTCTAAGACTACGGTCGGCGGCATACGTCATAAATGAAGTATAAGTTGGTATGTCTAGACTCAATTTCCAAGGACCATTTTTGATATCGACTTCTTCATCCTTTCTTAAGTGGTTTTGTGCAGAAATTGCCATTAATTCAAGTACTCGTTCAGGAAGACCATCGACTTCAGATTTCTTATTTAGTATTAAAAACCATTTATTAGTTGCATCGAGAACATTATTGCTGAATTCTGTGGATAGCTTTCCAAGCTTTTCTGAAATTTTGTTGAATTCTTCTTGATCATCCTTTTGTAGTGAAATTCCTCTATGTTGCATCTCAAGAATTTCTTTATCTAAAATTCTGTTTTTAATTTGATCAAAGTTATTTGTCTCTTTAAGCTTGACTAAAGAATTGTAAATTATTTTACTTTGTCCGAATTTATTACTCAAGCTAATAATCTCAGGAAGAAATTTTGAATAAGTTTCTCTTAGACTTTCAGAATTATTTACTGCATTTAGGTGACTTATTACTCCCCAACTCCATCTAAGAATTTCATTTACTTCATTTAAGGGATTTATTACCTTATCCCAATTTAAATCATTTTGAAGTAAATAATTAGATAAATTTTTTTCTATGCTTTTAAAATCTTCAGCTATCTTTTCTAGTACTACAGGGAATTGTTTACTTATGCTTTTGGGAGTAAATTTTTTAAATTCTGGTAATTCTCCATATTTAAAAATTGAGGTATCCATTTCTTAAAGTAATTTAATTAATTAAAGTTGGTAATAATCCAACCAACTTAGCTATAGTAAGTTGCTGACTGAGAGCATTAGTTGAAGATTCGTATAGATTTATCGCGATTTTTGGCCAAAAACCTATCACCAAAGTAGGCAACAATAAGCTGAAACCAATTGTCAATTCTCGACCATTCATCTCTTTGACTGTAGCTAGTGCGGGAATTCTAGGCCCAAAAAATACTCTTCTACACATTGATAATAGATATATTGGTGTAAGAACTAAACCTATAGCTGCAATAAGAATAGTGATCGATCTAAAGATAGAGCTGAAGCCCTCTTGACTTGTGATACCTAAAAATACAGTTATTTCACTTATAAAACCGCTCATGCCGGGTAGTGCTAAAGAGGCTAGTGAGCTTGCTAAGAAAAAAGCAAAAGTTATTGGCAATACCTTTGCTAAGCCGCCCATATTTGGTATAGAAAGAGTATTTGTTCTTTCATAGAATGAGCCAGTAACAAAGAACATAGCTGCAGCTATAAGTCCGTGACTGATCATTTGTAGCATTGCTCCGCTAATACCTAGAGCATCTACTGCTCCAATACCTAACAGAACAAAACCCATATGACTCACAGAGCTACATGCAATTCTTCTTTTGACATTATCTTGTGCAAATGCATTTAGAGCTCCGTAAATTATATTAATGATTCCGAGAATAATTAAAGCAGGTGCAATTTGAAGATGTACTTCAGGGAGTATTTGAACATTGAATCTTAAGAGAGCATAACCTCCCATTTTTAAGAGTATTCCAGCTAGTAACATTGAAACTGGAGCATTAGCCTCTCCATGAGCATCGGGCAGCCAAGTATGTAATGGAAAGATAGGAAGTTTCACTCCAAAACCAATTAAAAATCCTAAATAAGATAATAAAGCTAGGCTGCCAGTTACATGTTTATTGGTTAAATCGGTAATATTTAAAGTAAAGGTATCACCACTCAAGGCAAGTGCTAACCCACTTATGAGTATTAATAAAGAAGCTAAGGCGGTATAAAGAATGAATTTAGTTGCAGCATATAATTTCTTTTTCCCTCCCCAAATCGCAATAAGAAGATACACCGGAACTAATTCAAGTTCCCATGCCAAGAAAAACAATAGGAAATCTTGAGAAAGGAAAACTAATGCCTGTGCTGATGCTTGGACTAGTAAAAGAGCAAAATATAGATTAGATTTTTTCTTAATTTTCCAACTGGCCGCAGCCGATAAAAATGTAATTAACCCACTTAAAGCTACTAAAGGAGCAGATAACCCATCTACGCCAAGAGACCACTCTAAGCCTATGGATGGTAACCAAGAAGCTCTCTCTACCAGTTGTAAAGAGCTATCTGAAGTATTGAATTTTTGAAAAAGGACGCCGATTATTAGTAAAAAATCTATAAATAAAAAACTTAATGAGATATTTCTAGGGAGTGAATTATCTTCTCCTTCTTTTGAACTCAAGAAAGGCATGATTAATGCCCCAATTAAAGGTAGTAAAACAATAGATGATAGCCAAGGAAAAGATTCTAAATTCATTTATGTAATGAATAATTTTTTTATTCTAGTTGAAGTTGTACTAGCTTGAGACTATAACATTAAAAATGCCTAAGTAAAACTACTTACCAGAGATGGTGCTAAATTGGCTGCCCGTTGTTTGAACGTTTAAGAACGGTGCTCTGCTAGCTACACCCGACTTCTCCCATGCTTTGACCATGGCTTGACTGACGTCTTTACCTTTTTCTTTTTTACACAAAGCTAAGATACTTGGTCCAGCACCACTAATTGCACATCCTAGAGCACCTGCATTTAGTGCTGCATTTTTAACTTCTAATCCACCCTTAATAAGTTTCCATCTGTACGGTTCATGTAGCTTATCAAACATTCCCTCTTTTATAAGTTCCGCATTTCCTGCTTTTAAGCCATTTAGTAACAAAGTAAGTGCCCCCATATTTGTCACTGCATCAGATATGGGTACATTCTTGGGCATAACCTTTCTTGCTTCACTTGTGCTTAGACGAATTGCAGGTATTGCTACCACAGCTTTAATTGAATCGTGCCAATCACATCTAATGATTCTCCATCTTTGAGAAGATGATCTAGCTGTCAAACAAAGCCCCCCCAGAAGAGAGGGAACTACATTATCAGGATGACCTTCTATATCAATGGCAAGTTCAAGGAGTTTTTCTTTTGACAGTGGAGAGTTCATTATTGCATTTGCTCCGATTAGTCCGGCAACTATTGCGGTAGCACTACTCCCAAGCCCGCGTGCAGGCGGCACTGCTAACTTAACTCTTGCTTCAAGTGCATAAGGATCAATATTTGAGCTCTCCCATACTTTCTGCGCTGCTCTAAAAACTAAGTTTTCAGGTCCTCCCCTTAAATGATTACCATCTGTACTTTCCATTATTAAATCAAATCTATCTCCACCACCTTCAATTCTTGTAAAAATAAACTCGTTATACAAATCTAATGCTGCTCCAAGACAATCGAATCCAGGCCCTAAATTGGCAGTGGTGGAAGGCACCGTTACCCTTATTTTTTTACCTACTTCAGGAATAGACATTTTTTGTTTTTAAGTTTTTAAAAGCATTTTTGCTCTGCAGGCTGCACTAAAAAGTCCAAACTCTTCATCTAAAATTACATTCATAGGTATTCTCCTAAGAATATCTTTTAATCTTCCCTTGTCGAAAAATTGTTTTAAAAATAAATCTGATTTAAAGTTTTTGAAATGTTTTGATGCGGTTCCTCCAGAAATCCATAACCCGCCAAAGCACAATTCTTGAAGAGCAACATCTCCCAATAAAGATGCATAAGCGCCTAACCAAATCCTCTCAACTTCAATCATTAGCTGATCCCCTTCTTTGGAAAGATTACAAATTTCTTCAGGTAGTTCTTTTCTAGCAGCATCAAAAATTTTAATTTTTTTTATATATTTTTGTAGAGGATGGTTTTGGGCATCAGGTTTGCTTAGTCTCCATTCAGCAATTCTTGATAAGCCAGTGCCGCTAATAATTCTTTCACAGGATATCCTTTCAACTTTAAGGTAATTCTTAAGCCAAATTTTTAATTCCCATTCTAATTTTGATTTTGGGGAGTACTCAACATGACCACCTTCACTAGCTAAAACTTTTACCTTTTTTCCTGATATTAGGCCTCTTGCTATACCCAAACCAGTACCCGCTCCAACAATGGCATGCAAATCATTATTTGCACCTTCAGAAATTGATCCATTCTGGATAGTTGAATATTGACATTTTTTTAAGAAAGGAATTCCATAAATTTGCACTGCAAAATCATTTATTAGCTCGCACTGTTCAAATTTAAATTTATTTTTTAATTTATTTCCTGAAATATTCCATGACAAGTTCATGATTTTTGCGCTGTTGTTAGATAAAGGACCAGCTACAGCGAAACATGCAGAAGAAGGATGGGTAATATTTTTGCATTCATTTTTAAGAAAATCTTCTAGAATAAGTTCAAAAGAATCCCAATCAGAAGATCTATATTTCTTTTTAAATAACAATTTAGGCGAATCATTTATTACTCTTTCGAATATTCCCAATAGAACCTTGGTACCTCCTAAATCACAAGCCAGAAAATTCATCTATTCTAAATTATTCTTTTCTCCCTTTTTTTTCTATTAATTCATCCATTAATTTGTATAAATTAGGTAGGTCGAAAATTCCTAAATTTCTTCCATTCAAGGCTCTTAAGGCGACTGAATCAATTTCCTCTTCTTTATCTCCAATAACTGCAATTAAAGGAACTCTCCCGAGAGTTGCTTCTCTTATTTTATATCCTATTTTTTCATTCCTAACATCAACTTTTGATCGGTAACCATTATTATTTATTAATTCATTAAACTTTAAACACTTTTCAATATTTCTATCAGTAATGCTCAGTAAAATTATTTGATAAGGTGCAAGCCAAATTGGGAATTTTGCCTCATATTGTTCAATTAAGATTCCGATAAATCTCTCAAAGGATCCTAAAATTGCTCTATGAAGCATAACTGGATTTCTTTTCTCATTATCAATATCTACATAAGTTGCATCCAATCTAATAGGCATTGAGAAATCAACCTGAATAGTTCCGCATTGCCAGACTCTATTAAGACAATCTTTTAAGGAGAATTCTATTTTTGGACCATAAAAAGCCCCTTCTCCTGGTTGAAGTTCCCATTTCAGGTTCTTATTATCGAGAGCTTTGGTAAGAGCTTCTTCTGATTTATCCCAAATCTCTTCAGTACCTACTCTTTTTTTAGGACGAGTTGATAATTTGATAATGATTTCATCAAAACCAAAAGTTTTATAAACCTCGAAAACAAGATCTATAAAAGTTGATACCTCCTCTTGAATTTGCTCTTCTGAGCAGAATATGTGTGCATCATCTTGAGTAAAGTTTCTTACTCTCATTAAGCCGTGCAGTGCACCAGAGGGCTCATTTCTGTGACAAGAACCAAATTCAGCAAGACGAATAGGTAAATCTTTATAACTTTTTAAACCTTGATTAAATACTTGTATATGGCATGGACAATTCATTGGTTTAATTGCATAAGTTCGATTTTCTGATGCAGTAGTGAACATATCGTCTCTAAATTTTTCCCAATGACCAGATTTTTCCCAAAGAGATTTATCAACAGCTTGTGGGGTCTTAATTTCTAAATAATCATTTTTTTTGAGTATTTCTCTTATGTACTTTTCCAGTACTTGGTAAATTGTCCATCCATTTGGATGCCAAAAAATCATTCCTGGAGATTCTTCTTGTATATGAAATAGTGAATGTTTTCTACCAAGTTTTCTATGATCTCTTTTTTCTGCTTCTTCAATTCTTGTTAAATAATCTTTGAGTTCTTTTTCTTTTGCCCATGCAGTTCCATATATTCTCTGTAATGATTCATTCTCACTATTCCCTCTCCAATATGAACCTGATAATTTAAGTAATTTAAAGTGTCTCAAATGTCTAGTATTGGGTACATGAGGCCCTCTACACATGTCGATGTATTCTTCGTGCTTGTATAAATTGATGAGACCTTCTTCAGGAATTTCATCAATTATTCTTAATTTAAAAGTTTCATCCCTTTCTTTAAACGTTTTAATTGCCTCTTCTTTAGAAACTTGTAAAATTTCAACGTCATAGTTTGTTTTTATTAATTTATTAATTCTGTTTTCGATTTTTATTAAATCTTCAGGAGTAAATCTGTATTCAGAAAAAATATCATAATAAAAACCATCTTCAATTACAGGCCCAATCGCCATTTTAATATCAGAGTAAATTTGTTTAACTGCATGACCAATAAGGTGAGCAAATGAATGTCTTATTATTTCAATTCCTTCTTTATCTTTTGATGTGATGATTACAACTTCGGAATCTTTACTTATAGGAATAGTTGCATCAAGAAGAACATCATTTACTTTCCCAGCAATTGTTGCATTAGCTAATCCAGCGCCTATGCTCTGGGCAATTTCTAGAATAGTTACAGATTTTTCGAAAACCTTTTTTGAACCATCAGGTAAGGTAATTGTTGGCATATTTTATTTCTCCATTTCAAAAAATCCCAATTTTGATTTAACTCTTTTTAAAGTCTGATTCGCTAAATCTTCAGCTTTTTCCTTACCTTCATAAAGGATTTTATTTATTTGATAGGGATCATTAATTAATAATTTATATTTTTTCTGAATAGGTTCTAGTGATTCAATAAGTTGTTCGGTAATTAATTTTTTAAATGTCCCCCATCCAGTCTCTAAGAATTCATTTTCACATTGAGAAATTTCTTTGCCGGATAATATTGAATAAATCATCAAAAGATTTTTAGATTCTGGTCTCTCAGGGTTGTTAAATTCAATTCCAATAGAACTGTCACTTTTTGCTCTTTTAATTTTTTTTGTGATTATTTCAGGAGGATCTAATAAGTTAATGCGACTGCCATCATTAGGATCACTTTTGCTCATCTTTTTTGAACCATCAATTAAACTCATTATTTTTGAACCATTCTTCATGATGATTGGTTGAGGGATCTTTAAAATATTTTTATCCTTACTAAATCTGGCATTAATTCTCTGTTGTGCAATATCTCTCGCAAGTTCAAGATGTTGTTTTTGATCCTCACCTACTGGTACGAAGTCAGCATCATAAAGAAGGATGTCTGCAGCCATAAGTATTGGATAGTCAAATAATCCAATAGATACATTATTACCTTGTTGTATGGATTTTTCTTTAAATTGAATCATTCTTTCCATCCAATTTATTGGGGTCATGCAATTTAATATCCAACAAAGTTCTGTATGCGCTGAAATCTGACTTTGGACAAAAATTGAACATATATTTGGATCTATTCCACAAGCGACGTATAAAGCCGCTGTAGAGATAGTGTTTTTAGATAATTCTTTGGGATTATATGAGGCTGTTATTGCGTGCAAATCAACTACACATAAAAATGTTTCATATTGCTCTTGAAGCGTAACCCAATTATTTATGGCACCAAGCCAATTCCCAATATGTAAATCACCAGTTGGTTGAACTCCCGAAAGAATTCTTTTTTTATTTGCCATCCTCTTCTACTTCGCTAGATTGGATCTCTTCAGTTGATGTACTTTTTACAGGTCTTGCAAAAGGGTCGGGCGTTGTTTTTCTCTTTTCTTCAAAAGAATTTTGGGATTGTCTACTCGGAGAAGAGTTTTTATTATTTTTTGCATATTCTTTGATTGATTCAATCAATTTTTCGTCTTTGATCATTTCGCTGAGTGTTCTAACAGAGAATCCCAGAACTGCAACGGTAGATCTTAATTGAAAGGTCTCTTGTATTGATTTAACAGCTTTCATTTCGTTATCACTCAATCTTATGCGGAATCCTCCTCCATCTCTTCTGCCACCGGATCTATCTCTGAAATTAGATCTTTCATTGTTAGAACGACCTCTGTAATTTTCTTGTCCAGGATTATTGCTGAAATTTGAATTAGACATCTTAATGTTTCTTAAGTTATTTAAATAGTCTATTAACTTAGCATCTTGTTATGCAATAAGTCTTTTTAAAAGGCTTAAATTTTTATCTTTTGATTAACGACTTATGAATTTTTCTTTTCTCATTCACAACTTGCATTAAAATAAAATTAGAAAAATAAAGTATTGTGTTTGATATCAGTAAAGACAACCTTTTAAAGGATTTCATAAAGTTTCCAAAAAAAAATATTCTTATTATTTTATTATTGTTAGGCTTTGGGGAATGGTTTGTCAGTGATTTAATTCATTTTGCAGGAGGCTCAATAGGGTTTTTTGCTTTGTGTTTGGGGGGATATTTTTACTTAAAGAATGATAAGCCTAAATTTAATGAGCCAAATAATTTAGATGGTTGGATAAATCTATGTAATGAAGATTTAAATTTTTTTGAAGAACTTGAAGCAACAAATGAATTAGAAAAACAGAATTCAAAAAGACAAAAAATACTTGAATCTATTCTTAATAGATGTGAAAAAGAAAAAATAAGTTGCATTGGACAAAAAGATTATCAAAGTTTTCAATCTTTTTTGAAAAGTAATTTCAAAGCAGATAAGTTTGACTTTGATTTATACGAAAAACTGCCTAAATACAATTCTTCTCAAGTTATTCCAGAAGAAGCTTTGAAGAGTGATGCAATCTTGTATTTTATAAACTTGCCTTTGTCGGCAAATGATTTTTTGTGGCTTGAAAAGTTTCCTAAAAATATGCCAATATGGTTGGTGGCTTTAACTTCCAACCAATTAGAAGTCAAAAATCAGATAGAAGATTTAAAGTCTCAAATTTCAAGTGATTTTATAAATAAAATTATTACTTTTGATGTGAATAAGAATGAAATAACAAATATACCTTTTTCTTTAAGGAGGTTTTTCATAAGTTCATCCAAAAATATTGAAAATACAAAAAAAAGGCTCTTGAAAGAACTTCATGTTGCCTGGCAATCTGAAATTGAAGGTATAAGAAGAATGCAGTTAAAAGTAATACAAAGAAAAAATCAAATTCTTGTAGCGTCAACTGTTTTTTTATCTCCTATCCCCTCAATTGATGTAATGGCTATGACAGTACTTAATTCATTAATGATTAAGGAAATCAAATCTATATGGGGATGTAATTGGTCTCCTGAAATTTTAGATAAAGTATCCAAAGAGATTTTGAAGACTGCAATAGCTCAGGGAGTTATTGAATGGAGTGGACAGACTCTAATTGGCATAACAAAATTACATGGCCCAAATTGGCTTGTCTCTGGAACATTTCAGGCTGTTAGTGCTGCTTACTTAACAAGAGTAGTATCAAGTTCTTTGGCTGATTTTATGGCAATAACAAAAGGAGTAGAAGAACCTGATTTGGATTTTATAAAGAAAAATTCTGAGAAAATTGTTGAAGAAGCTTTTGAAAAAGAAAAAATAAATTGGAAAGGATTTATTTCTGATCTTAGAAAACCACTTATGAAACTATCTTTTAATTCATAATCTTGGGGTGAATGTTAAATATGAAAAAAAATATTTTTTTTTTAAGTTTGATACTTCTTCTTTCTATTATTTCAGGCTCATGTAAGAGAATATCAAATAAAAATGAAAATAAAGAAGTAATACTGGCAAGTTTCACTGTTTTGGCGGATATAATTAGCAATGTCGCTAAAGATGATTTTATTGTTAGATCAATAACGAAACCTGGAGTTGAAGTTCATGGCTACCAACCAACTCCAAGCGATTTGGTAAATGCCTCTAATGCTTTTGTTTTTATTGATAATGGATTTGGATTTGAATTATGGGCTGAAAAATTTGTTTCTAATTTAAAAGTTAAAAGAATTACTGTCGCGGAAGATTTGAATCCTATTTTTATCAGTGAAGATTTTTATAAAGGGAAACCCAATCCTCATGCCTGGATTTCTCCAAAAAGAGGGATCTTATACGTAGATATTCTCGTGGATTCTTTATCAGAATTGAGGCCATCCAAAAGGACATTATTTGAAGAAAATGGAAAAATTTATAAAGATAAACTATCTAAAATAGATAAAGAATTCTCACTTTTTATTAATAACTTAAATAAAGACAGGAGGTATCTAGTAAGTTGTGAAGGTGCGTTTTCTTACCTAACAAATGATTATGGATTAGAGGAAGTTTATTTGTGGCCAGTTAATGCTGAGAGTCAAATTACTCCCAAAAGAATGGCAAGAACAATCTCACTAGTTAAAGAAAAAAATGTTCCATCTGTATTTTGCGAAAGTACTGTAAGTAACGAATCTCAAATGGTTGTTGCAAACGAAACCGGGGCTAATTTTGGGGGTAATCTTTTTGTTGATTCATTATCTGATGATAGTGGGCCTGCTAGTTCCTATATAAAAATGCTTGAGCATAATTTGGATTTGATTAAAAAAGGACTTTTTTGAATTATGGAAACAATCAATTATCAAAATTTTAGGATTGAGGCAGAGAATATTTGCGTAGATTACAACGGTAAGGTGGCTTTGTATGATGCAAATTTAAGATTGCAACCTGGCCAGATTTGTGGGTTAGTAGGGATGAACGGCGCTGGTAAAACAACTTTCTTTAATGCTTTAACTGGCTTTGTAAATATTTCAAAGGGAAAAATTAGAATAAATGGAGAATCTGTAAGATCTGCTCAAAAAGATCAGACAATTGCTTATGTTCCTCAAAATGAGGGAATTGATAGTCAATTTCCTATAAGTGTTTGGGATGTAGTGATGATGGGAAGATATGGTTCGATGAATATTTTTAGGTGTCCTAGAGAGTCTGATGTTCAGGCGGTTAAAGATGCTATTGAGAGAGTTGATCTTACTGATCATTTATCTACACCTATTGGAAACTTATCTGGAGGTCAGAGAAAACGAACTTTTTTAGCTAGAGCAATTGCACAAAGAGCATCAATACTTCTTCTTGATGAGCCTTTTTCAGGTGTTGATATAAGAACTGAAAAACTTATCTCGGAATTATTTATTCAATTTAAAAATGCGGGGAAAACTATATTATTATCAACGCACGATATGATTCATGTCCGTGAATTTTGTGATTTGGTTCTTTTAATAAATAAAACTGTTGTAGCTTATGGTGAAACTTCTGAAGTGTTTACCCCTGAAAATATTACAACCACTTTTGGAGGGATCTCACCTGATTTCTTGTTTGGACCTGAATCCTAAATTTTAATTTATATGGAGCTCTGTTCTTTTTTAACTTTAGATTCATTTATTACAGATCCTTTAACTCATGACTTTATGAGAAAAGCACTTCTTATGAGTTCATTAGTTGCAGCTGTTTGTGGTTTTCTATCAAGTTATTTGACTCTTAAAGGATGGGCTTTAATGGGAGATGCAGTGTCACATTCGGTAATGCCTGGTGTTGTGGTTGCTTATGCATTAGGTCTTCCTTTCTCATTAGGGGCATTTATCTTCGGAGTTGGTTCTGTAGCCTTAATAGGGTTTATTAAGCAGAAATCTAGAGTTAAGGAAGATACTGTTATTGGGTTGGTATTTACTGGATTTTTCGCTCTTGGAATAGTATTGGTTTCTAAGATTAAAAGTAATATTGATCTGCACTCTATTCTTTTTGGTAGTCCATTAGGAATATCACTTTCAGATGTAAAACAAACTATATTCATTTCTTTATTGGTAGTAATCCTTTTATCAATTTTCAGAAAAGATTTAATGCTTTATTGTTTTGATCCTAGGCATGCAAAAACAGTTGGGATTAATGTATTTTTTCTGCATTATTTACTCCTCACATGCTTATCTTTGGCGGCTGTTGTGGGGTTGCAGTCTGTTGGAATTATTTTGGTAGTTGCAATGTTGATTACACCAGGGGCTACAGCATATTTACTTACGGATAAGTTTGATAATATGACAGTAATTTCAGTATTAAGTGCAATCATCTCAAGCCTTATAGGAATCTATGTTAGTTTTTGGTTTGATCTTGAAACAGGTGGATCAATTGTCTTGGCACAAACTTTTATATTTTTATTTGCTTTTTTATTCGCTCCAAGATACGGAATATTTAAGTTAAAGAAATTATTTGCTGGGTATAAATGATTGTGGTGGATGAAACTTTAAATAAAAAGTGGAATTGGTGGCCATTATTCCCCTTATATCCTTATGGAAAAAAGAAAACAATTTTAAAAGAATTAATTCCGGATCAAATATGGTCCTTGGAACAAATACAGGGACTTTATTATGTTGCGGTTCCAATAAGAATGACGGTAATAAAGGTTGATAATGGATTGATGCTAATAAATCCACTGCCTCCGACAAAAGAATTATTAAGTAAGTTAGAAAAATTAATTGCGATTCATGGCAAAGTAAAAACAATAATTCTACCGAGTGCCTCTGGACTAGAACATAAAATCGGACTGCCGGCTCTTTCAAGAACTTTTAAAGACGCAGAAATTTGGCTTTGTCCCGGACAATGGAGTTTCCCAATAAATCTACCACTAGATTTCTTGGGAATTCCATCAAAAAGATCAAGAATACTCTTTGAGGAAGGTACTCCACATACAAACTACTTTAAATGGTCTTCATTAGGCCCTCTGAATTTAGGACTTGGAAGATATCAGGAGATAAGCTGTTTCCATTATCCTACGAAAACACTTCATGTGACAGACGCAATAGTTGGAATAGACTCCACTCCCCCTGAGATATTTGATTTTGATCCAACTCCACTTCTTTTTCATTCTAGAGAGAGAGGAGATGAACCTTTGATTGACTCCATCGAACATAGAAAAAAAGGATGGAAAAGGTTAGTCTTGTTTTCATCTTTTTTAAAACCAGGTAAATTAAATATTCCACCTTTAAAAAAAATATTTAAGTATTCATTCAAAAAAGATCTGAGGAATTGGAGATCTCATTTCGGTATTTATCCCTTTTTATGGGACGAAGATTGGGAATCTTCTCTTGTTGAAATAATGGGTAAAGATACTCCTAAGATTCAAATTGCACCAGTTTTACAGAAATTAATTTTTCCGCGTTCAAAAGAAGTTTTACTCAAATGGTTAGAAAATATCAAGTGTTTTGAAGATATGGAATATTTAATACCAGCTCATTTTACGGCCCCTATAAAATTTACAATAGAAGATTGTCAAAAATTAATTAATGAAATTAATTCACAAAAGTGGGACAAACTTCCTGAAGATAATAAATTTTTGATGGGTTTATATAAAAAGTTGTTTGAACTAGGAATAATTCCTGAAGAAGTAAATCTTTAAAAACAATTATTCTTCAATAGACATGTTCTCATCATCTTTTAGAGTTTGTTCCAGCTCTTTTCTTTGCTCCATTTGTCTTAAGAAATATCCTGTCATCATTGCAGAAGATAATAAATTAGCAATGTTGTCTTTTGAAGATGTAATTTTTACATCAAATTGATCTGAAGGAAGCATTCCAAGAAGACCTTGAACATTATGTCTAATAATTTCTTGAATATCTTCACTAGCTGATTTTGCTACTCTTTGCAAAACTTCTGGAGATTGTTTTTGTAAATATTGGATTAAATCATTCTCATCGTTTGGATCATTATTTTCAGTAGCAAGAAATTCTGGATTGAACATTTCTACAACTTCAAGATATAAAAACCTTACAACATCACGTACCCATTAATCTAAATTATTAAGGGCAGGGAACCGAATAGGTCCAATTTTATTAAACGGCCAATATCTAAAAATAGCTTTACCAATAACCTTGTCATAGGGTAAAAATCCCCAAATATGTGAGTCCATACTGTTATTTCTATTATCTCCCATCACCCATAATGACTTTTCTGGGACAATTAAAGGCCCTATAGAATAATTAATATTTTTGTCAAAAAAGTAATTTTTTTGAGCGATATCATTTAAGTAAAGGTTACCGTCTCTTACTTCTACTTTGTCTCCAGGTATTCCAATTACTCTTTTTATTAGTGCAGTATCTGCTTCATAACCAGCATTAATTAATTGTTCCGGAACGTTAAAAACAACTATTTTATTTTTTAATTTTGAAAGATTTGATTTGGAAGTGATTTTGGGGGTTAACTTCTCAACAAGAATTTTATCTTGTATTTGAAGAGTTGGAAGCATTGAACCGGATGGGATCCATCTTGGCTCTATAACCTGCCATCGTATAATTAGAGCTATAGATATCCAGATTAAAAGATTTTTTAAATCCTTTAGTATTGAATTTCTTTTTTCTTGAGTTTTAGACATGTTTTATTTAATTCAGTTATAAGGAAAATCACAAAGCATTTATATAAATTATGACATCATCTATTGAATGCAAAAATTTTCTTAGAAGTTTACAACTTTTGAATCTCTTAATAAAAATAGGAGTTCAAAATTTAATACTTTGTCCAGGTAGTAGATCAGCACCCCTAGCTATAGCCGCTGGAGAATTAAATAAATTAGGACTGGTAAATATTTTTAATTCAATAGATGAGAGATCTGCGGCATTTCACTCTCTTGGGATTTCTACTGCATCAGGTAATCCTTCTTTAGTCATTACCACTTCTGGCACTGCGGTAAGTAACTTATTGCCAGCGGCAGTTGAGGCAGACCGATCTTGTAAAGGTATTATATTTCTTACTGCTGATAGACCCTTAAGATTAAAAGATTGTGGCGCTAATCAAACAGTAAATCAAGAAGATTTCTTGACTTCAGTCTGCAGAAGGTTTTTAAGTACAAATCTAAATGGACTTCATGAAACACAAGAAAACGAAATCCTGAATTTAGTTCGAATTACTGAGAAACAAATATCAACTTTCCCTGGGCCTATTCATTTAAATATACCTATTGATAAGCCTTTAGATATTTCACTTTTAAATCAAAAAAATGTTTTAAAGGTTTTTGAAAGAATTTATTTAAAGAAAAAGTATATATTTCAGGAAGTTGGAATAAAACCTGTTAATAACAAATTCTTAGAAATTTCAAAAAGTTTAAATTTAGATGAATCCGGCATTATTTTGGTAGGTCCCTATCAAGGTTCCATAAATGATTTAATTTCTTTCAATAAATCTCTAGAAAGATTGCAAGAAATTACTGGTTGGCCAGTATTTGCTGATCCTGTTTCAGGAGTTAATTCTGATTTGAGAGGGCTAGTTGTGAATTGGGAATTAGTCTTAAGAAAAAATAAAAATTCAATAAATTGTCATCAACTTTTGAGGCTTGGCCCCATGTCATCTTCAATTGATTTGGAGAAATTTTTAACAACTTTCGAAGGTATACAAATTCTTATAAAAGAAAAAAACTATAGAAAATTGGACCCAATAAAAAAATCATTTGAATATGATTTTGGGCTTGCAAATTTTACTACTCTATTGCTAGAAGAATTATCAATTAACGAAGAAAACAAAAAGTCTCTTACTCCAATGGCTTTAGATCTAATAGAGGAAGGCGAGCAGATTAGAGGGGTTTTAAAAGAGAAAATCACTCAAGATAATCAAATTACTGAGTATATGCTTGCAAACCTTGTCCCAAAACTTTGGCCAGCTGAAAATCCTATAATGCTCTCCGCAAGTAGCCCAATTAGAGATTGGCTTACATTTTCTGAGAATCGCACTTTAACAAGAAACTGTTTCAGCTTTAGGGGCGCTTCTGGCATAGACGGTACTTTATCTCTTGCATTAGGTATTTCTAGAATTAAAAATCCTCTACTTCTTGTGACTGGAGATTTGGCTTTTATTCATGATATAAACGGTTGGCTGATTGAAAATTCAATCGATATGAATTTAACAATTCTTCTAATAAATAATAATGGCGGAAATATATTTAATCGTATTTATAAAAAAAATTTAAAAGAAGATGATTTAAAAAAACTGTTTCTTATGCCAAAAGAAATAAACTGGCCAAAACTCGCAGAGGGCTATCAGGTAAACTTTAAAAGCGTGGCAAATTTTAAAAAATTACGAGAGGCATTCGATTGGAGCATTTCTATCCAGAAATCTGTAATAATTAAAGTTGATGTTGATTCAGAAAATGAAATTTGTGAAAAAAATGCCCTTTTAGAAAAAATAATTGGCAGTTAAATTTATCATTTTCTATTTTTGAATAATTAGACTTCATGAAAGTATTACCTGGTAAAACAACTTTAAATTGGTCAGAGTGCAAATCTTATGAGGATATATTGTTTCACAAATCAGATGAGGGAATTGCGAGAATTGCAATTAATCGGCCTGAAAAAAGAAATGCATTTAGGCCACAAACTGTGGATGAACTCATTGACGCATTTGATATCGTAAGAAATGATGAAACTATTGGTGTAGTTCTCTTTACAGGTGCGGGACCTGACAAGAAAGGCATTTATTCTTTTTGCTCTGGAGGTGATCAGAGTGTAAGGGGTAAAAATGGGTACAAAAATGATGAAGGGAAGCAGAGATTAAATGTACTTGAACTTCAAAGATTAATAAGAAGTTTGCCTAAAGTGGTTATTGCCTTAGTCCCCGGTTTCGCAATTGGAGGAGGACAGGTACTACATTTAATTTGTGATCTCAGTATCGCCTCTGAAAATGCAATATTTGGTCAAACAGGCCCAAGAGTTGGTAGTTTTGATGCCGGTTTTGGATCAAGTTATTTAGCAAGGCTTGTTGGTCAAAGAAAAGCAAAAGAAATTTGGTTTTTATGTAGAAAATATAATTCCAAGGAAGCTCTTGAGATGGGCTTGATAAATGCAATTACAAAGATTGAAGAATTAGAAGCTGAGGGTGTAATCTGGGCAAGAGAGATTTTACGAAATAGTCCAACTGCTATTCGTATTCTTAAAGCTTCATTCAATGCGGAGAGTGATGGGATTGCGGGTATTCAGGAATTATCTGGATATGCAACTCAATTATTCTATTCGACTGAAGAAGCCCAAGAAGGTAGAGATGCCTTTCTTGAAAAGCGTCCACCAGACTTCTCTGATTATAAGTGGACACCCTAGTTTATTTTTCAAAAGATCTTTTTTAAATAATTATCAATGAGAATTCTTCTTGCCGCTGCCGAATGTGCTCCAATGATCAAAGTTGGAGGTATGGGAGATGTGGTTGGTTCGTTGCCTCCATCTTTGATAAAACTTGGTCACGATGTAAGGGTAATAATTCCAGGATATGGAAAATTGTGGAGTCTTTTAGAGGTATCGAATGAACCAGTCTTTAGAGCAAATACAATGGGCACTGATTTTGCCGTATATGAAGCAAAACATCCCATTCATAATTATGTGATTTACCTAGTGGGTCATCCAACATTTGACTCTGATCAAATATACGGAGGAGAAAATGAGGATTGGCGCTTTACATTTTTTGCTAGTGCCACTGCAGAATTTGCCTGGAATTGTTGGAAACCTCAAGTTCTCCATTGCCATGATTGGCACACAGGAATGATTCCTGTATGGATGCATCAGGATCCCGAAATTAGTACTGTCTTCACAATTCATAATTTAAAATACCAAGGCCCTTGGAGGTGGAAACTTGAAAAAATGACTTGGTGTCCTTGGTATATGCATGGAGATCACACAATGGCTGCGGCAATGTTATACGCAGATAGGGTCAATGCTGTTTCTCCGACTTATGCAGATGAGATTAAAACCCATGAATACGGGGAAAGCCTCGAAGGATTACTAAATTACATTTCAGGTAAATTAAGGGGGATTCTTAATGGCATAGATCTTGATGAATGGAATCCAGCTAAAGATCCAGTTTTACCTGCAAAATTCAGTATTAATAATTTAGAAAATAGGCTAGAAAATAAAAAAATTCTGCAGAGAGAAATGGGTCTAGAAGTTAATCCCAAAAAATATCTTTTAGGTATGGTCAGTAGGTTAGTTGATCAGAAAGGAGTTGACTTACTTCTACAAGTCTCAAGAAGACTCCTAGCATATACAGATTCGCAAATAGTTGTTCTAGGGACTGGAGATAGATATTTAGAGTCAGGATTATGGCAACTTGCATTAGATTACCCAGGAAGATTTTCTGTATTTCTTACCTATGATGATTCTTTATCAAGACTTATATATGGTGGCTCTGATGCATTTTTAATGCCAAGTAGATTCGAACCTTGTGGTATTAGTCAACTTCTTGCCATGAGGTATGGTTCTATTCCCATAGTAAGGCGAGTAGGAGGTTTAGTTGACACAGTTTTACCCCATGATCCAGAAAATAATAGTGGCACAGGTTTTTGCTTCGATCGCTTTGAACCTATAGATTTCTATACATCTTTAGTAAGATCTTGGGAGGCCTTTAGGCATAAAGATAGTTGGGAATTTTTGCAAAAAAGAGCAATGAGCCAAGAGTTTAGTTGGCAAAGATCCGCACTTGAATACGAAATTATGTATAAAGATGTTTGTGGAATAAAAGAACCATCTCCAGATGTTGCTGAAGTTGAGAAATTTTCTTACGGACAATCAGCTGATCCATCTTTAAAAAAAAGTATGACTTAATTTTTTAATGGAATTCTCTTTATCAGAATTAAACGATGTTTTGGGGGATATTAGAAATCTGAGCGAAGGGAAAAAAGATTTTTTAAATTTTAAGAATATAAGTATTGATAGTAGAACTTTATTAAAAAATGATCTTTTTATAGCTATCAAGGGTAAAAATTTTGACGGACATAGTTTTCTTCCAGAGGTTTTAAATAAAGGAGTTGAATCTGTTGTAATTAAAAAAGGGATGCAGAGATTACTTCCTGGTGATTTCCCTTATTGGGTTGTAAATGACACAACAGAGGCATTTCAAAAATTAGCATTGCTAAAAAGAAAAAAATTAAATATCCCTATTGTTGCAATAACTGGCTCAGTGGGTAAAACCACAACAAAAGAAATGATTGGCCGAGTTTTAAATAAACTTGGAAGAATTAAATTATCTCATGCAAATTTCAATAATGAGATTGGAGTTGGTCTTACTATTCTTGCGACAGATTTAGAAGATAAAGTTTTAGTTCTTGAGATGGGTATGAGAGGTCTTGGACAGATCGAGAATTTATCTAAATATAGTGAACCGGATATTGCAGTTATTACCAACATTGGCACAGCTCACATTGGATTATTAGGCTCAAAAAAAAATATTGCTTATGCAAAGTGTGAAATTAGTAAGTTCTTAAATCCAGAAGGAGTTGTAATAATTCCAGCAAATGATCCACTTCTAGAAAAAACTTTGAAAGAATTTTGGAAAGGTAGAGTGAAAAAAGTAAAACTATTAAATATAGAAAATCAAAAGGAGAGTTTTAAGAAAGATGATAATTTGCGCGGCTTTTATAATCCTTCGAATAAAACAATTTTAATTGAAGAAAATACCTTTGAAATTTCATTTGAGGGATTTCACAATGCTTCGAATTTCTTATTTGCTTATGCAGTTGCTAAAGAGCTAGGTATTGATTTTGCAAGTTTTAATAAATTTGATTTTGTAAGTTTAGGTGGAAGGAATAAAATTCTTAAATCAGTAAAAACGACAATATATGATGAATCATATAATGCTTCTCCTGAGTCAGTAAAAGCATGTATTAAAAACCTACTTGAAAAACCGAGAAATAAATTTTTCATATTTGGAAGTATGCAAGAATTGGGAAAAGAATCTGAAAAATATCACATAGAAATATTCAACTTAATAAATAATTCAGATATAGAAAAGTGTTTATTTATATGCGATGAAGAGAATGAAAAAAATTACACCAATTATCTAAAAGATAAGAATAAATTCTTAGTTTTTAATAATATTAAAGATGTACCTCAAGCTATAAACAAATCTACAAAAAAAGGTGATTCTGTTCTTATAAAAGGTAGTAGATGTTGGCAACTTGAAAAAATTATTGAATTAATTAACTAGATCAGGATTTCTTTTTTTTCCAATTCTCTATATTTACTTGCTTAGTTCTTGAGATCGCTAGTGAATTATCTTTAGAGTCTTTTGTGATCACTGAACCAGCACCTGTTGTTACTGATTCCCCTAGATTTATTGGCGCTACAAAAACTGTGTTTGCCCCAATTTTGGAATTTTTACCAATTTTTGTTTGATATTTTTTCTGTCCATCAAAATTCGCAGTAATAGTGCCTGCCCCAATATTTGTAGATCTACCAATAATAGAGTCACCAATATAACTTAGATGATTAACTTTAGATTCTTCCTCTAGTTGACTATTTTTGATCTCAACAAAATTGCCTATTTTGCTATGAGAAGATATTTTGGAATTAGGTCTTATATGACTATAAGGGCCAATTTTTATATTATCCATTATCTGAGAATCATAAACAGTAGAGTTTGAAATTTCACATTGTAATCCCACATTAGAATTCTCAATAAAAGTATTTGGACCGATAATGCAATGACTACTTATTTTCGTATTTCCTCTTATATGTGTATTAGCCTCTATGATTACATCTTTACCAATTTCAACTTCTTCACTAATTGAACAACTTGCTTTATTTATAAAAGTTACACCATTAAGCATATGTTTTTCTTTAATTGAATTCTGAATACATTCCTCGCACTCTGATAGTTGAATTCTGTTATTAATTCCTTGAAGCTCCCCATTATCATCTACCTCGAGACTTAGGGAATTTTTTAGCAAAGTTATTGTATCTGTTAAGTAAATCTCTTTTTGATTATTATTGCTTTGCAAGGTATTAATTATTTCTGACAAGTTACCCCAGTTAAAACAGTAAATACCTGCATTAATTAATGGATTTTCTCTTTCTAGATCATTGCAATCTTTTTCTTCAACAATTCTCTCTACAAAGTCCCCCTTCAAAAAAACTCTGCCATATCCATGAGGATTTGTTTTCTTTGTGGTAATTAAAGAAACATCAGCATTTTTTGAATCGTGTAAATGCAAAAGTCTTTTTAGAGTACTAGGCCTAATGAGTGGCACATCGCCGTTAAGTACCAAAAGTTTTCCTTCATGTTTTTTTACTTCTTTACAAAGTACCTGGATAGCATGACCTGTTCCTGATTGAGGTTCTTGAACAATAACTTGGATTTTTTTATCGATTGAGATTGACTTTTGTACTTCTTTAGATTTGTGTCCAGTAATTACGAAAATTTTATCGGGCTTTAATTCGACACATGAATCAATTACTCTTTGAAGAAGACTTTTGCCAGAAATTTTATGTAAAACTTTTGGCAATGAGCTTTCCATCCTAGTGCCCTTGCCTGCCGCTAATATCGCAACACTTAACATGTTTATTCGAAATCCTAATTTAAATCTAACTCTTAACGGATAACTTCGTCATTCCCCACTTCTCTCTCCATATATTTGTAGATAATAGATTTGACAATAATTGCTCATCTAATCTTCGCCTGAGTATATCGTCTTTTCTTGAGTTCAAATCTTCATCTCTATATGGAATACTAGCTTTTGTTAAGAGATGTTCTTCCTCCATTAAAGATAACTTTTCAAAATTGAAATTAGGTTTCAATTTATTCTTGTCAAATTTTGATATTGCGACGGTTCCCTGACTCCAAAAACTTCTGTTTTTAAAACTTGGCTTAATAGTAAAAATTTCTAATCCAAGATTTCTTAATGTTTTTCTTACTGCCGCTGATGAAGAATAAGTTATTAAATAACCCTGAGGATTAAGATTTTCTGTGACTTTGGATAAAAATTCAATTGTCCATACTTGTGGGCATTTTTGAGGAGAAAAACCATCTAAATAAATAAGATCGAATTTAATAGAGGAAGGAATAATGTTGATTTTTTTTCTAGCGTCACCCCACAAAATACTGCATTTAAAAAATTGATCCTCAAAGTAATCTTTTCGATGAAGTGATTCAAATATTTTTTTGACTTTTGGATCCCATAACTTAAGGAATGATTCATTTCTAAGCGAATATTCAAGAGGCTTTTTATCAATCTCCAATGCATACAAATTTAAATTTGATTTTTGTTTTATTAATTCATCTAGTAAAGAAGCTGAATTGTATCCTAAACCAAAACATATATCTAAAACATTGAGAGATTCGCCCTTAAATCTTTGCAAATTAGAAGTAGCTGTAAACTTTGACTTTGTTTCCTCCAACGCGCCCAATAAACTATGAAAGTTCTCTTGAAAAAACACACTTCTTAAAGAGTAACTTCCATCTTTAGTTAAAACTTCTATTAATTCAGACAAAAACTTTTTAATTTGCTTAATTAGTTAGTTTGGCCAGCTCTTCCCAAAAAGTGGGATACGAGACGCTAGCTGCATCTGCCCTCATAATTTTTGAGGTGCCCTTGGCAAGAAGTGAAGCAATAGCAAGACTCATCGCTACTCGATGATCTGTCTCACTGTCTACCTCTGCAGAATGAAATTTTGATTGCCCATTAATAATTAACCCATCCTCTTTTTCTGTTATTTCAGCACCGAATTTTTGTAACTGTCGTGCCATGACTTTTAATCGATCTGTTTCTTTAACTCTTAATTCTTGTGCATCTTTAATTTCAGAAACTCCATTACAAAAACAGGCAGCCACAGTAAGGATTGGAATTTCATCTATAAGTTTTGGGAGAATATCTCCTTCAATAGTGAATGATCTTAAATTATTTGAAGTCTTTACTTTAATAGACCCAATAGGTTCACCTGCAATAGTCGATTTATCTAAAATCTCATAATTGCACCCCATTGAATCCATTACATTTAAAATCCCTGTTCTAGTGGGATTTAATCCGACATTATGAATTAAAATCTCTGAATTTGGAACAATAGATGCAGCAATCATCCAAAAAGAAGCAGAGCTTATGTCCCCAGGAATCAATATTCTCTGGCCAATTAAGTCCCCCCCTGACTTGATAACTACATTTCTTCCAAATTCTCCTCTAATGCTGATGTCTGCTCCAAATGCTTTTAACATTCTTTCTGTATGATCTCTTGAAGATGCTGGTTCAATAACAGAAGTGGTTCCAGAAGCTTTGAGGCCTGCTAATAAGATTGCAGATTTTACTTGAGCGCTCGCTACAGGGGTTCCAATAACACAACCTTTTAGTTTATTTCCATTAATTGAGATTGGAGCTTTGTTTCCTTTTTCTCTACCAAAAATTTTGCTACCCATTAACGATAATGGTTTACCCACTCTTCCCATTGGTCTTTCATTGAGAGAAATATCACCTTTTAAGATAAAATTCTTGCCTTCTTGACCGGCAAGTAACCCCATTAATAATCTCATGGTGGTTCCCGAATTCCCACAATTTAGGATTTCTTTGGGCTCTTTAAATCCATTAAGACCCAATCCTGAAATAGTAAAAGGCTCATTTTTTTTTATTTCTGGTATGTCAACACCTAACTTTCTTAGACAATCAGCAGTTGAAAGTGGATCTTCAGAATGTAAGAACCCCTCAATAGTCGTATCACCCTTAGCAATACTTCCTATTATTAAAGCTCTATGAGAAATAGATTTATCTCCAGGTACTTTTACTTTTCCTTTTAAATTAACTCCACCTTTTATTGTGCGGATATTATTCATTTTCAAATTAATTACTTGATAAAATTTCTGTAAAAACAAATTAGTTTTATATTATCAATAAGTTTGTTTTTTAAAAAAAAATAATCAAATTAAGTAACTGTTTTCTATAATAAATTCAGAAAAGGATTTGATTATTAATCTTACTTATCATCACGTTGCTAAGGATGTTCCTGAAAATAGTCCAGACATTGCAGTAGTCATTGATGTCTTAAGGGCTACAACCACAATTTCTTACGCTTTACAAAATGGAGCTGATTCAATACAAGTTTTTGCAGATTTGGACTTATTAAAAGAATCTGCAAATAACTGGCAAGCTGAAAAGAGAATAATGCTGGGAGAGAGAGGCGGAAAGAAGATTGATGGCTTTGATTTAGGAAATTCTCCTTTATCAGTAACAAAAAAAGTTGTTAATGGTAAAAGACTATTTATGAGTACGACTAATGGGACTAAATCATTGCAAAAAGTTCAAAATGCTAAGCATTTATTTGCTATGGGTCTCCCAAATAGGAAAGCAGTTGCCGAAAAAATTATTTCATTAAAAAGTGAAAATGTTTTAATACTTGGTAGTGGTTGGGAAGGCACTTATTCACTTGAGGATTCCTTAGCTGCTGGTGCTTTGGCCTCATACCTAAAACAGAACTGTGATTTTGAAATTAATATTCTGAATGACGAATTACAAGCTTCTTTGGCACTTTGGGATGTCTGGAAAAATGATATTTTAAAATGTTTAAAAACAGCAACCCATGGCAAAAGATTGACAAGTCTTGGAGATTATGAGGATGATTTTAAATGTTGCTCTGAACTTGATTGCTTAGATATTGTTCCAGCTCAAGTTGAAAGAGGTGTGATTCGTGCCTCATGATTTACGAGTAAGTTCATAGGGAGTAAAGTCTTGACTGATTTTTTGGTAGCTGCATTGCAAATTACAAGTACTTCGAATGTTGAAGCAAATTTTACTGAAGCAGAAGAACAGATTGAATTAGCTGCTAGAAGAGGTGCTGAGTTAATAGGATTGCCTGAGAATTTTGCTTTTTTAGGAGGGGATAATGAAAAACTTAGATTAGCTTCTGAATTGTCAGAGAAGTGTGCAAATTTTCTAAAAACTATGTCACAAAGATATCAAGTATTTCTTTTGGGGGGAGGGTATCCTGTCCCTGCTGGTGATGATAGTCATACTTATAATAGGTCAGCCTTATTTGGGAAAGATGGACAGATTTTGGCAAAATATGACAAGATTCACTTGTTTGATGTTGATTTACCAGATGGAAATTTATACAAGGAATCATCCACTATTTTATCTGGAGCAGAATATCCACCTGTTGTAGATGTCCCAGGTTTATGCAAAATAGGATTGTCGATTTGTTACGATGTTAGATTTCCTGAGCTATATAGATACTTGTCTTCCAATGGTGCAGAGCTAATTATGATTCCCGCAGCTTTTACAGCATTTACTGGAAAAGATCATTGGCAAATACTATTACAAGCAAGAGCAATTGAGAATACAGCATATGTAGTCGCTCCAGCTCAAACTGGGATTCATTATGGAAGAAGGCAAAGTCATGGCCATGCAATGGTGATTGACCCTTGGGGTACAGTTTTATCTGATGCTGGTAAAACTCAAGGAGCTGCTATAGCGCCTGCTGATAAAGAAAGAGTAAAGAAAATTAGGGAGCAGATGCCAAGCCTCAAACATAGAAAAAACAAATTGTTTTCAAACTAATGATAAAGTTTTTAGATAATAAACTTTATCGTTATTTATCCGTTTTTTTATTTTTAAATTCTTCAATCCTTCCGGTTAAATCTTCAAGTGCTCTTGCGGCATGGGCTATAAATACTAATGGGGTTTTAGAATTAAGAACTAAATCAAATACAAATTTAAAAGCATACTTTCAGAAGGCTAACCAAATATCTGGAGATAGATTCTGGGTAGATTTTCCAGGAGAATTAAAAAATCCTAGAACAATAAAAGGTAATGGCCAAATAAAAGAAATTAGATTAGGTAAACCAGATAAAGGTAAAACAAGACTAGTAATTGAATTTAAGGAAGAGACTTATTTGGAACCTTTGACTTGGAAAATGGTTGGCTTAGATCAAAATAGATGGAGAATTAAACTATTTAAGCCAAAATATTCATTTAAAAAGATTGGTGAAGGTTTAGTTGAAAAGAAAAGTGGAAATATCAAAGCAAATCAAAATTTAATTCATAAGAAGAAAAATAATTATGGTTACTTGAAACTACCAGAGGTAAAACGAAACAAGTTTGAAGTTGTAATCGATCCAGGTCATGGAGGACCTGACCCAGGAGCAATAGGTATTGGTGGTATTAGAGAGACAGATGTAGTTCTAGAGATTTCAAAAATAATTAAAAATTTACTTTCTGAGAGAGGAATCAAAGCAAGGTTGACTAGAACAAATGAAGTTGATCTGGATTTACCTCCACGAGTTTCCATTGCTAATAATACGGATGCAGATATCTTTGTAAGTATTCATGCAAATGCCTCAAGAGGTAAAAGAAGAGATATAAATGGATTGGAAACCTTTTATTACAGAGGGTGGAGAGGAAGATTACTCGCGAAAGGAATTCAAAAAGAAATTTTAAGGGTTTCCCCAGGGAGTCCTGATCGAGGAGTTAAACAAGGTCGATTTTATGTAATTAAAAATACTAGGATGCCCGCAGTCCTTGTAGAAATTGGATTTTTAACGGGAAGATTAGATGCAAGAAGATTAGAAAAAATAAACCATCGAAAAAGATTAGCCTATGCAATTACAAAAGGTATCCTTGAATATTTAGATAAAGTAGGGTGAAACTTAAAATAGGTATATTTGATAGCGGAATAGGTGGTTTCACTATCCTTAATTCTTTACTAAAAACACGCAAAGATGTAGAAGTTTTTTATTTGGCGGATACAAAAAGAATACCTTTTGGGAGTAAAAATTCTAAAGAGATAAGATTAATTGCAAAGGAGATTTGTACTTTTTTTATTGATAAGAATTTGGATGCACTATTAGTTGCTTGTAACACTACAAATGCATGTGCGCTTGATATTATAGAAGAATATTTAAAGGTCCCTTGTTTTGACCTTATAAACTCAGTATCGGAAATAGTTGATAAACAAATAATTGGTGTCCTAGCAACAAAAACTACTGTTCGATCATCGTTTTACAAGAAAGCTATAAATTCTAGAAAAGAGAATAAGATAATATTTCAGCAAGAATGTCCAGAATTTGTATCAGAAATAGAAAAAGAAAAACTAAATCTTGATAAGTTAAATAGTCTTTCGGAATTATACTTAAGACCACTAATAAACAAAAATATTGAAGAATTAATACTTGGATGTAGCCACTATCCTTTAATTTATGACTTTTTAAGGAAAAAATTAGATTCAAATATAAAAATTATTGATCCATCGGTAGCATTAATAAAAAAATTTAATGAATCTTTTGCTATTCCAAAAACTGACCGCTACGAGAGTATTTCTTGCGAAAATGTAAAATTTTTTGTTACTTCAAAAACAGATGAGTTTTCAAATAAAGTAAAATTTTGGCTTGGAATTAATAAAGAAATTAGGTTGGTTAACCTCCGAAGTAATGTTTGATTCCTTAAGATATAGAAGAGGTTAAACATGAATACAGTAACAGAGCTACTACAACCAGTTGAAAATGATCTTGATGATCTTATTTTAGAACTGAAAAATCTAATAGGAGCTGGTCACCCAATTCTTCAAGCAGCAGCAGAACACCTTTTTAGTGCTGGGGGGAAAAGGCTGAGACCTGGTATAGTTTTGTTGATTTCAAAAGCTATATCTCCTGAATTTGGCTTGACAACCAAGCATAAAAGGCTTGCTGAAATAACTGAGATGATTCATACTGCCTCATTAGTCCATGATGATGTTGTTGATGAGGCGTCTACAAGAAGAGGTGTAGATACAGTTCATAGCAGATTTAATACAAGAGTAGCTGTTTTGGCGGGTGACTTTTTATTTGCTCAAGCAAGTTGGCACCTAGCAAATCTTGACAATGTAAATGTAGTTAAATTACTTAGTAGAGTAATAATGGATTTAGCAGAGGGTGAAATCAAACAAAATTTAAATAGATTTGATTCGGCTCAATCTTTTTCCAAATATATCAACAAAAGTTATTGTAAAACGGCATCATTAATAGCCAATAGTTGCAAAGCAGCTGGAGTTTTGAGTGGGATTAATGAGGAAAACTTAACCTCGTTGTACGATTTTGGCAAAAATATTGGTTTAGCTTTCCAAGTTGTAGATGACATTCTTGACTTTACTGGAAATGATAAACAACTCGGAAAACCTGCTGTAAGTGATCTTGCTAGTGGTTATCTTACCGCCCCGGTTTTATATGCCTTGGAAGAAAATAAACAATTGTCAGTTCTTATAAACAGAGAACTTGCCGAGAAAGATGATTTAGATGATGCTCTTAATATTATCATGAACTCTAATGCTATTGAAAGTTCCAGGAAACTAGCTGAGGATTTCGCAATGCTTTCTAAAGAAGCTATAGTCTGGCTTCCTGATTCAGAATATAAAAGAGCCTTAATGGCTCTTCCAGAATTTGTTCTAAGCCGTATTTATTAGATTTTTTAGAAATAAATCCTTGAGCTAAATTAATATTAAAATTTTTGAAAACCATTAATTTTTCGATTAAATTTATAAAGCGTAGATTTATTTAATGTCATTAGATAAAAAAAATTCAATAAATAACATACTTGAAGAAAAGAGAATTTTCCCTCCATCAAAAAAATTTGCAGAAAACTCAAATATTAGTACTCAAGAAGAATTACTAAGTCTAAAAAAACAAGCATCAGATAATCATATTCAATTTTGGGAATCTTTTGCAAAATCTGAATTAGATTGGTTTGAACCATTTCAAACTGTATTAGATAACGAAAATGCGCCCTTTTTTAAATGGTTTAAAGAAGGGAAACTCAATATTACACATAACTGCTTAGATAGACATATTAAGAGAGGGCTTGGAGGAAAGACTGCACTTATTTGGGAAGGCGAACCAGGAGATAGCAAAAAATATACTTACGAAGAACTTCTAAAAGAGGTATGTAAAGCAGCTAATGCATTAAAAGCAATTGGTGTAAAAAAAGGAGATTTGGTATGTATTTATATGCCGATGATTCCTGAAGCAATGTTTGCGATGTTAGCTTGTGCAAGAATTGGTGCGCCTCATTCAGTTGTCTTCGGAGGATTTTCTTCAGAAGCTTTAAAAGAAAGGTTAATTGATGGAAACGCCAGATTTGTTATTACTGCTGATGGTGGCTTTAGAAAAGATAAGGTGATTGAACTTAAGAAAGCAGTTGATGCGGCCATTGAAAGTGGGGCAGATAAAGTTGTAGAAAAAGTAATTGTTGTTCAACGATCCCAAAAAAATATTGCGATGGTTGATGATAGAGATTTCTGGTGGCACGAATTAGTAAAAGATCAAAAAGATCATTGTGAACCAGAAATAATGAATAGCGAAGATAGACTTTTTATTCTTTATACTTCAGGCTCTACTGGAAAGCCCAAAGGTGTAGTTCACACTACAGGTGGTTACAATCTTTGGTCCCATCTGACATTTAAATGGATTTTTGACTTAAAAGATGACGATATTTACTGGTGTACTGCTGATGTTGGTTGGATTACAGGTCATAGTTACATAGTTTATGGGCCTTTATCTAATGGTGCTACAACCTTAATGTATGAGGGAGTGCCAAGACCCTCAAATTTAGGGGCTTTTTGGGAAATTATTCAAAAATATAAGGTTTCTATTTTTTATACGGCACCGACTGCAATAAGAGCATTTATGAAGTCTGGGCGTGAAATACCTGATAAATATAATTTGGAGAGTCTTAGACTTTTGGGTACAGTTGGAGAACCAATTAATCCTGAAGCATGGATGTGGTACAAGGATGTTATTGGTAAAGATAAATGTCCTATTGTTGATACTTGGTGGCAAACAGAGACTGGTGGTGTGATGATAAGTCCCTTGCCTGGAGTCGTTGCTACAAAGCCAGGTTCAGCTACTTTTCCTCTGCCAGGAATCGAAGTTGAAGTTGTCGATAAGAATGGAGATAAGGTTAATGAGAACGAGGGTGGCTATTTAATTATTAAGAAACCTTGGCCAGGAATGATGAGAACAATTCACGGAAACTCAGAAAGATATTTGGAGAGTTATTGGGAATATATTTCCTTTAAAGGAGAAAAAAATGTTTATTTTGCTGGAGATGGAGCACGCATTGATGAAGATGGATATATATGGATTATGGGAAGAGTTGATGATGTCATAAGTGTTTCAGGACATCGGTTAGGAACAATGGAAATAGAATCTGCTTTGGTTAGTCATAAATCAGTTGCAGAGTCTGCCGTCGTTGGCAAAAAAGATGATTTAAAAGGTGAAGTTATAGTTGCTTTTGTATCTCTAGAGAAAGACGTGAAAGGTTCTTCAGAATTAGTAGAGAATCTAAAGAAACATGTTGTTAATGAAATTGGAATTATCGCAAAGCCTGAAAAAATTATAATTTCTGACTCTCTTCCGAAAACACGTAGTGGAAAAATTATGAGGAGAATTTTGAGATCTTTGGCTGCTGGAGAAAAAATTAGCGGGGATATAAGCACTCTCGAAGATAGTTCTGTTTTGGAAAAATTGAAAGAATTATCCTAATTAAGATTCATCAATTAAATTAGAAATTTTTTTTATAGTATTTCTTTTGAATTCATCATCGGCCCAGTCTCCCAAAAAATTTTCTCTTAGTCCTGCGCTTGCAATTATGGTATGTGTACCTTTTAGCATTATCCCCTTAGAATTATCTTCTTTTCTTGCTTTTAGACAAGAAAATAATTTATCTGTTTGATCTAATTCGTCTGAGTTGAATTTTATTAGGAAGTTATTTTTTTGACTATATGTTTTTTCAATTAATCGCAAAGTTCTTTCGGGACTTGGGCTAAATTCACTGTTAAATTCTAATTTTTGAGAAATTTGTTTCAATAATGGGATTGATTTGTTAGCACTAAAATTATTAAAACTAATAGATATGAATTTTTCGCAATTTCTTCCGCCATCAGGAGAAATTAAATGAAGTTTACAGCCTAGGCTATGACCAATTCTTATTGAAGGAATTGATGCCCCTATTCTCTTGGATAAAGATATTCGGCAATTTTTAAAATCTTTCCATGCTTTGATAGCAAGTTGTTGGTGATCAAATTGTGGTGTGTATTTATATGCATGTACTGCATAATTTTTATTAATTAAACTCTCTATGAATCTTCTATAAGTTAAATCTGGCTTAGAAGCTAAATAACTTCCACCAATAAATTCAACAATTTTTTTTGGATTTGAAGGCCAATAACAGAAATTGTTAAATTGAAATTTTGTAAAAGTCATCTTTCATAAACTAAAAATGTTTCAAAAATTATTTTCTAGCCTGTTTTTTAATTTATATTAATTTAAAAGAAATATTTATTAAATGCGTCAAGATAAATGAAAGTATTTTGAGTTAATTGGAACTATTTAACAAAAAAGAATTAAATCAATTGGATTTTCTTCATGATCAAATTAAAACCAATCCCTCTGAAGAGAGAGTAACGAATAAAAATAAAAAAATTGAAAAAATTTTAATTCTTGATACTGAAACAACAGGTTTAGACGAAAATAAAGATGAAGTGATAGAAATAGGTTGTATCTTATTTGATGTATCTTTTAAATGTGTACTTTCACAAGTTTCTTTTTTATTTCCAGTAAATAAAAATGAAGCCGAACACGTAAATGGTATATCTACAGTAGTAACTAATATCTCTCAACCATGGGAAGATGGATTGAATTTCTTTCTAAAACTTGTTGATTCTTCAGATTTCATAGTTGCTCATAATGTGGAGTTTGATAAGAAATGGTTTGGAAAAGGTAGATTACCTAAGCTTAATAAGAAATGGATATGCAGTTTAGATGATATTAATTGGTCTTTTCAAAAATCACTTAAAACAAGACCTTCAGTAACTGATTTAGCCTTATCTTTTTCAATACCAGTTTGGAATTTACATAGAGCTTTATCTGATTGCTTTTATATATCTGAGGTTTTCAAAAAATGCGACAACTTAGAGGAACTTTTACTTAAAGCTACTGAACCGAGGTTTTTATACAAGGCTTTGGTTAGTTATGAAGATAGGTCTTTAGCTAAAAATGCTGGGTTCAGATGGAATAGTCCTGTGCAAGGAGCTTGGTCAAGAAAATTAACTACTGATGAGGCAAAAAATCTTGATTTTAAAGTTGAGATTTTGAATTAATATTTATTTAATTTTTGAATAAGAAAATATTCAGTGCATCTTACAAGGCATCCATTTATTACCCATTTTATGTGCTCCAATACATCCGTAGTTTGAAGCAGCCTCTTCAGCCTCTTGTTTAGAGTCAAATAGATCTGACATCATATTTTCCTTATTTAAATTTGAAATTTGTTTGGAATGATCATGATGATTTTTATGAGAATTAGGTGAATACTCCCATATCCCCATAGTAGTAACACCGGCAGATATAATTCCCATCCCGACTACTGATAAATTGACTATTCCCATTGCGACTGCACCAAAAGAAAATACACCCATTGGGACTACCCCTATACTTATTACTCCCATTGGCACTATTCCTATTGAAACTATACCAAGAGGTGCTATTCCAAAAGCAATTTTTTTTGGTTTTGTACCGCAATGTTGATTCTCTTTACTTTTATTAATTCCCAATAGTTTTTCTAAATGTTAAATTAAAATTATCCCACAAAATAATCAATCAAAGATTAATTTCTAGATGAATTAAAATTTTGAATTATTTTTTAGAACTTTGAATAACTTAAAAAACCTAAGAGGAACAGTAGATCTATTTCCTGATCAATTAATAAAGTGGCAAAACGTTGAAAAAATTTTATTAGAACAGCTTTCTAGAGCATCCATCAAAGAAATAAGAACACCAATATTGGAAATGACCGAATTATTTATAAGAGGAATTGGTGAAGGAACAGATGTTGTCAGTAAGGAAATGTATACATTTCTTGATAGGGGGGAGAGATCTTGCACTCTAAGACCTGAAGGAACAGCCTCAGTCGCACGAGCGTTAATACAAAATGGAATATCGTCTAATCCTTTTCAAAAACTTTGGTACATGGGCCCTATGTTTCGATATGAAAGACCTCAAGCAGGCAGGCAAAGACAGTTTCATCAATTAGGTGTTGAGTTTATAGGACATGATTCAGTTAGAAGTGATGTAGAAATTATCGCTTTAGCTTGGGATGTCTTAGGTAAATTAGGAATAAAAGAACTCAATCTTGAAATAAATACGTTAGGTGATACTAATGACAGATCAAATTTTCAAAAATCTTTTTTAGAATGGTTAGAAAAAAATAAAGATTCTCTAGATTTAGATTCTCAGAATAGAATTTCTAAAAACCCTTTGAGGATTTTGGACTCAAAGAATATTCAAACTAAAAAAGTTCTTGAGAATGCACCAAGATTATTTAATTTTTTATCTGAAAAAAGTCATAACAGATATTTAGACTTAAAAAGACAATTAGAGGTTTTAAAAATACCTTATGTAGAAAATTTTAATCTTGTGAGGGGTTTAGATTACTACACTCATACAGCTTTTGAAATTACTAGTGGGGCTCTGGGCTCCCAAGCTACAGTTTGCGGAGGAGGGAGATACGACGATTTAATAAAACAAATGGGAGGGCCAAACACTCCTGCAATTGGTTTCGCTATTGGTTTAGAAAGATTAATTTTACTCGCAGGAAAAGAGCTTGAAATCCCAAGAAATACAGATATATATATCATTAATCAAGGCTTAATTGCCGAATCATTAGCAATGGATTTATCTAGAAAATTAAGAAATTACGATTTGTTAGTTGAGTTGGATTTAAGCGGAGCCTCATTCTCTAAGCAATTTAAAAAGGCAAATAAACTTAATTCTAAAAGTATTATTGTTATTGGTGATGATGAGGCAGTTAATGAGGAATTTATTATAAGGCTCTTTGATCAATCAGGTAATGGAAATGAAGAGGAGGTTATATCTTTTGAGGATGATATTAAATTAGAAAATTGGATAAATAATAACTTACTTGCAAAGTGATGTTCTTGAAGATAGTGATAATTTTTATTTTTATATTTATTTTTTTTAATTTAAGGAATTTTATTAAATTAAATAGAAAACAAAAAGTTATTAATTCTAAAAAAATAACAACTTTCAATAAAAAGAATCTCAATAATTGGATGAATTTATCTAAAAAAGAAAGATATAACTTAACAAAACAAGATTCTCTTAACTACATGGATAAAAGAAAACTTTTATTAGACGAAATTAGAAATGAATATAAGAAAATATCTAGAAAAAATTCTGAGGGGAACATTAAGAAAAAATAATTTATGGAAAATTACTGGACTTCTAATAAAACCATAAATGGATTAAGACATTTTGTTCTAGTAAATGAGACTAAAGAAAAAGGAAATATTAGTTTTTTAATGGTTTCTGTCCTTGATTCTGAAATTAACTTAAAAACTACTTATGAAGAATTAATATATAGTGGAAATTGGCACAAGGGTTGGATCAATCTTTCAAAGCATCAATCGATTACAGAAGAATACGTTAACTATAAATCCATTAATGAAGGAAAGGGTATCGATGAGATATTCATTAATGAAGATTCTTTATTTAATATTTCTTAATTTGAGATAAATCTTTTAAATTTCTTTTCTATGTAAATACTAGGTTTTTTGTGACTTAATAATTATTTAAAAGTTTTACCCCTTTCAAAAAAATAAAATTAACGTTATGAAGGATAAATAATATTTACTTAATTCAATGTTAGGGGATATGTGGAGCTCATCTGAGTTTGCCTCGGAAAAACTGGGAATAACTGAAATTAAACTTTCTTTTTTACGTGAAAATGGAATACTCAAGCCTGGGATTCATTGGAAAAGCTCCCCACTAGGTCAGAAAAAACCTTGGAAACCCAAAGCGCTTTACAATATAAAAATGTGCAGAGAAATAATTAATAAATTTAATTCTGAAGACAACTATAATATCGCAGCTTAAAAAAATGATATATAGTCCTAATTAATTGGGGAAAAACTTATAAAATATTTATTCGATTAAATTCTCATCCTTACACTCAATAAGAGTGTTTTGCAAAGTTGGATATAAGTTAATCATATTTATATATTGTTTCGATTTTCTGTAAGATTTTGCAGCCTTTTTGTAATGAACTTCAGATTTCATTTCTAGTGAAAATTTTCTAGGAGACTCTTGAGAAGTAGTCATAATATTAGATGTCTTATTCCATATTTAATAATTGTTTGAAAATGAGGCAACAATAACCGCGGTGTAATGAAACAAAACATCGTTTAATGTCAGCAAAATGAAATTTATTTAACTTATTTTAATTTAAAAATACTGGTTTATTTAATAGAACTTATATCTCTGAGAATAATTTTTCTTCATTAAATCTACCTTCTTTACTCTTGTCTTGCCCTACGAATAATTTTTATTTAGTAATAGTTAGGATTACTAACCTTTACAATTTTGTTATTAATTCAACTGTTTGATGAAATATAAAGTATTCTCAAAACGTTTAAGCTAATCAATTCCTAAATGCAAACCTATGGAAATCCAGATACTACCTATGGATGGTGGGCTGGTAATTCAGGTGTAGCAAATCGCTCAGGAAAATTCATTGCTGCTCATGTAGCTCATGCAGGATTAATTGTTTTTTGGGCGGGTGCATTCACCCTTTTTGAACTTTCACGATTTGACCCAAGCGTCCCAATGGGTCATCAACCTCTAATCGTTCTTCCACACTTAGCAACTCTTGGAATAGGGTTTGATGCTAATGGTGTTGCGATGGGAGATACTAAACCTGTTCTTGCGATAGCAATAGTTCACTTAGTTTCTTCTATGGTTTTAGCAGCCGGGGGACTTTTACACTCTTTACTTCTTCCTGGAAATCTAGAAGATTCTGATGTAGCAAGAGCTAGAAAATTCAATATTGAATGGGATAATCCAGACAAATTGACATTTATTCTTGGTCACCATTTAATTATTCTTGGTTTCGCAGTTATCGCTTTTGTTGAATGGGCAAGGGTTCATGGAATTTATGATCCAGCTATTGGTTCTGTAAGACAGGTTGAGTATGAATTAAATTTGGCCAAAATTTGGAATCACCAAACAGACTTTTTGACTATTGATAGCCTTGAAGAAGTAATGGGAGGTCATGCTTTTCTTGCTTTCGTCGAGATCACTGGTGGTGCTTGGCATATTGCTACTAAGCAAGTTGGTGAATATACCAAATTTAAAGGTAAAGGACTTCTCTCTGCAGAAGCAGTTCTCTCATGGTCACTAGCTGGAATAGGCTGGATGGCTATTATTGCAGCCTTCTGGAGTGCAGCTAACACAACAGTTTATCCAACTGAATTCTTTGGTGAACCACTTG
>CABYTO010000015.1 GCA_902521995.1 uncultured Prochlorococcus sp.
TTAAATATCAAGTTGAACCTGATGACATTGCAGATGTTATATCAAAAATCACAGGAATTCCTATTTCTAAAGTAGTTTCAAATGAACGTAAGAAATTAGTCAATCTAGAAACAGAACTAAGTGAAAAAGTTATTGGACAAGAAAAAGCCATAGAAGCTGTTTCTGCTGCAATTAGAAGAGCTCGAGTTGGCATGAAAAGTCCTAAAAGACCTATTGGATCTTTTTTATTTATGGGTCCTACAGGTGTTGGTAAAACAGAATTAGCAAAATCTCTTGCAACAGCTTTATTTGATGAAGAAGACGCACTTTTAAGATTAGACATGAGTGAATATATGGAGAAAAATGCAGTAGCAAGACTTTTAGGAGCTCCCCCAGGTTATGTTGGTTATGAAGAGGGAGGTCAATTAACTGAAGCTGTAAGACGTAAACCCTATTCAGTAATACTTCTTGATGAGATAGAAAAAGCACATGCAGAAGTATTTAATATCCTTTTGCAAGTCTTAGATGAAGGAAGATTAACTGACTCTCAAGGAAGGACTGTAGATTTCAAAAATACGGTAATCATTATGACAAGTAACCTAGCTGGTAAATCTATACTAGAATATTCACAAAAGATTTCTAAAAGTGAGGGAAAGTTAGAAAAAGATCAACAAACTTTAGATGATTCAATTAGTAATACATTGTCTTCGATTTTTAGACCTGAATTTTTAAATAGAATTGACGAAGTGGTAAAGTTTGATCCATTATCTATTGATGAACTTCAAAAAATAATCATTCTACAAACAGAAGATTTAAAGAACCTCCTACTTGAGCAGAAAATAAATATCGCTATAGACAAAAAAGTTATCAACAAAATTGCAAACGATTCTTACGAACCTGAATATGGTGCTAGGCCACTTAGCAGGGAACTTAGAAGACAAATAGAAAATCCCCTGGCTGCAAAACTTTTAGAGGATAACTTCAAAAATAAAAAAAATATAACAATTAAACTTAACCCTACTAAAAAAGATGAGATCATTTTCAAACCTAGCTGAGGTGTAAATCAATAAGCTAAAATAAAAACTAAAGCATAAAGCTTAATTTAAAAAAAATTTTGTGACAAGTCCTACTACTAATAAAGAACCTCTTAAAAAGGATTCTCCTGAAGTTGAAGAGCCTAAAAAAACGAATAATTTTTTTAGTTCTACCTACGATGAGCTTAAACTTGTCGTGTGGCCTAACAAACAACAACTTTTTAGCGAATCAGTAGCAGTTATAATTATGGTGTCTTTTTCTGCTGCAGCCATTGCTTCTGTTAGCAGATTCTATGGGTGGGCAGCCTCGCAAATTTTTGGTTAAATTATCTCCCCAATATCCATTAAATAAAGTTCTTAATTAAGCTTCCAGAAAAATGAGTAATGAATTAACTACAAACCTTGCTTCTTCAAAGGCAAATACAAGCATCGCAAGATGGTATGCAGTTCAGGTAGCATCAAGCTGTGAAAAAAAAGTAAAAGCGACTCTTGAGCAGAGATCAGTAACTTTAGGTGTTAATAATAGAATCATTGAAATTGAAATTCCCCAAACTCCAGGAATTAAATTAAAAAAAGATGGAAGCAGACAAACTACTGAAGAAAAAGTTTTCCCAGGTTATGTCCTCGTAAGAATGATTTTGGATGAAGATACAATGATGGCTGTTAAAAGTACCCCAAATGTAATTAACTTTGTCGGTGCTGAAGATGGTAGAGGCAGCGGAAGATCACGAGGTCATATCAAACCTCGACCATTATCAAGACAAGAAGTTAATAGAATCTTTAAGCGCGCATCAGAGAAAAAAGCTGTAATCAAGTTAGATATTGAAGAAAAAGATAGAATCATTGTAACTAGCGGTCCATTCAAGGATTTCCAGGGAGAAGTTATAGAAGTTTCCGGAGAAAGAAATAAATTAAAAGCATTACTTTCAATATTTGGGCGCGAGACTCCTGTAGAATTGGAATTCTCCCAAATCAATAAACAAAATTAATTTTTAATTGTTCTTGTTTATCTAGTAAAATTATGATTTTCTACTCCAGCTTAAATTATCTAATCTAATGGCAAAAAAAATTGTTGCAGTTATCAAGCTTGCTCTACAAGCAGGCAAAGCAAATCCTGCTCCTCCTGTAGGGCCAGCTTTAGGACAACATGGTGTCAATATTATGGCATTTTGCAAAGAATACAACGCAAGGACACAAGATAAAGCAGGTTTTGTAATTCCAGTCGAGATTTCTGTTTTTGAAGATAGAAGCTTTACTTTTATTACAAAAACACCTCCTGCATCCGTCTTAATAACAAAAGCAGCTGGTATAGAGAAAGGTTCAGGTGAATCCGCAAAAGGCTCTGTTGGGAATATAAGTAAAGCTCAATTAGAAGAAATAGCCAAAACTAAGCTTCCTGATCTAAACTGTTCTAGTGTTGAATCAGCAATGAAAGTAATTGAGGGTACTGCTCGTAATATGGGCGTCTCTATCACTGATTGAGTTCAATACACAATTTCTCACTATTTAGGGGAGGTTAGTTAATAACCGTTTGCACCCAATATTATTATGAAAAAACTATCTAAAAGAATGTCGGCTCTATCAACAAAGATAGAAGATCGCATTTACGCACCACTTGAAGCTCTTAGTATTATCAAGGAAAATGCTAATGCAAAATTTGATGAAACTATTGAAGCACATATACGTCTAGGTATTGATCCAAAATATACTGATCAACAATTAAGGACTACTGTTGCATTACCAAATGGTACTGGCCAAAGCATCAAAATTGCAGTAATTACAAGCGGTGAGAATGTATCGAAAGCTAAGGCTGCTGGTGCGGATTTATTTGGCGAAGAAGATCTTGTAGAAAGCATCAACAAAGGAAATATGGAGTTTGATCTACTTATTGCAACTCCAGATATGATGCCAAAGGTTGCAAAATTAGGAAGAGTTTTAGGACCAAGAGGTTTAATGCCTAATCCTAAAGCTGGGACAGTAACTAATGACATTGCTAATGCAATAAAAGAATTCAAAGCTGGTAAGCTCGAATTTAGAGCAGATAAGGCTGGAATCGTTCATGTCCGCTTTGGAAAAGCAAGTTTTACAAAAGAGGCTCTATTTGATAACTTAAAAACCTTACAAGAATCAATTGATAAAAATAAACCAAGTGGAGCTAAAGGAAAGTATTGGAAAACTTTTTATGTAACTTCAACAATGGGGCCTTCAGTTCAAGTTGACATAAATGCTGTACAAGATTACCAACCTGAAGGTTAACGCTTTGTAGTATAATTTAAATTGCAATAATACGGCCAAAGAAAGTAGGTTGATTTAGTTATTCTAAATTTTTAATTCCTACCGAGGACTCGTCTTAAATTATTTCTTTTTGGATCTAATAAAAGCGGCCTCTTTTAAAGAACTTTGCCGCATTTCCTGCTCTCCCTAAATTACGATCCAAAAAACATCAATGGGCCGAACACTAGAGAATAAGCAAAAAATCGTAACTGAGATCAAATCTCTTTTAGACGACTCGGAAATGGCTGTAGTTCTTGACTATAAAGGTTTAACTATCAAAGAGATGTCAGATTTGCGATCTAGATTGCAAACAACAAACGGCATCTGCAAAGTTACTAAAAATTCATTAATGCGCAAAGCTATTGATGGAGATAGTAATTGGAACGATCTTGAATCTTTACTGACCGGAACAAATGCTTTTGTCTTAATTAAAGAAGATGTTGGTGGTGCTGTAAAAGCAATCCAATCTTTTCAAAAAGACACCAAAAAATCCGAGACCAAAGGAGCTTTATTTGAAGGCAGACTTCTTAGCGATTCTGAAATAAAAGAAATTGCAAGTCTTCCATCTAAAGAAGTATTGATGGCAAAAATTGCTGGCGCTCTTAATGGCGTTGCAACAAAAATTGCGATCTCTATTAATGAAGTACCTTCTGGACTTGCTAGATCACTCAAACAACATTCTGAAAAATCAGAATCCTAAATTCAAAACCTAATTAACTTTTAAGAAAATGTCCGCAAAAACTGAAGAAATTCTTGAATCATTAAAATCTCTATCACTTTTAGAAGCATCTGAGCTTGTAAAGCAAATTGAAGAGGCTTTTGGTGTATCTGCTGCAGCTTCTGCAGGTGTAGTTATGGCAGCTCCAGGAGCAGCTGGCGGTGACGCAGATGGTGGCGCTGCTGAAGAAAAAACTGAATTTGATGTAGTTCTCGAAAGCTTTGATGCAGCTGCAAAAATCAAAGTACTTAAGGTTGTAAGAAATGCAACTGGTCTAGGTCTTGGCGATGCAAAAGCACTTGTTGAATCTGCACCAAAAACAGTAAAAGAAGGAATTGCTAAAGCAGATGCCGAATCTTTAAAGAAAGAGATTGAAGAAGCTGGCGGTAAAGTTACACTTAAGTAAGAGAATATTTTTTCAAGCCGATAGACTTTATATCGGCTTCAAAAATTATGAATATTGATAATATTGCTATTGAAGCTGCAACTGATGGAGCCTGCAGTGGAAATCCAGGTCCAGGTGGTTGGGGTGGACTAATAATTTTTGATGACAAAAGTGAATTAGAAATAGGTGGTTCCGAGCAAAATACTACCAATAATAGAATGGAACTCACTGCAGCTATAAAAACACTTGAGAAATTAAAAACCTATAAATTAAAGGAGAACTTTAAATTAAGAACTGATAGTAAATATGTCATAGAAGGTTATACAAAATGGATTACTAATTGGAAGAGAAATGGATGGAAAACAAGCTCAGGAAAATCAGTTCAAAATCTTGATTTATGGCAAAAAATTGATCAATTAAGAATTAATGGCCTTGTAATGGAATATGTTAAGGGTCATAGTGGTGACAAACAAAATGATAGAGTTGATAAAATAGCAACTAACTATAGCAAAGGTATATCTTTAGAAAGTAAATTAAAGGAGTCAGAATCTTCAGCTGACTTTTTTGAAAAAAATGCCCCTTCAGAAATTCAGGAATTATTTTCAAGGAATGAATTAATTCAAAAATTTGCCGAGAAAAAGTATTTGTTAAGTTCACCAGAACTAAGCACCTTATTAGGTGAAGAAAACCACTTAAAGATCAAACTGTATTCACTTTTTGAATGGCGTAATTGGAGATTGATTCCTAAAGATAAAAAATATTGGATAATAGAAAAAAAAGAAGCCTAATTTTTTATGAATGAACAGAAAGGAGTATTTAAAAATCTTTATAAAAACTTGATTACCCCTGTATTAAAAAAAGACTCTGGAATTGATGCAGAATACTTAACTAATTTATCTCTAAGCCTTTTATCATTCAGTTCAAGAAAATATAATTGGCCTGTAGTTTCATCTATCTTAAAAAATCTAAATGAAGAATTTTCTATAGTTGATAAAAGGTTAACTCAGAGCATTTGTGGTATAAATTTTTGTAATCCAATTGGTTTAGCTGCGGGTTTTGACAAAAATGGAAATGCTGCAAATGTATGGAAAGATTTTGGTTTTGGATTTGCCGAACTTGGTACTGTAACCAAATTTGCTCAGAATGGAAATCCCAAACCAAGGTTGTTTAGATTAGCGGAGGAAGAAGCAGCATTAAATAGAATGGGTTTTAATAACAATGGTGCTGAAAATCTAGTTAAAAACTTTGTAGAACAAGGAATTGAGTTTAAAAAAAATAGAAAGAATAATTGTTTAGGGATAAATTTTGGCAAGTCAAAAATTACAGATTTATCTCAAGCAAAAGATGATTATTTAACTTCTCTAAAATTATTAATTCCATATTGTGATTATGCAGCAATAAACGTAAGTTCTCCAAATACTGAAGGACTAAGAAAGTTGCAAGATCCTATTCTTCTAAAAGAACTTCTTAGAGAAATTAAAAACCTACCTAATTGTCCACCATTATTTGTAAAAATTGCGCCAGATTTAAGCCTTAAAGATATTGAAAATATTTGCCAGTTAATAATTGAGGAAAATATCGATGGGATAATTGCTACTAACACCAGCATAGATAGATTAGGTCTTGAAAATAGGAAGATCAGGCAAACAGGATTATTACTTTCTGAAGAAAATGGAGGATTAAGTGGAAAGCCTCTACAAAAAAAAGCAAATCAAATAATAAAACATATTAATAATATTGATAAAAAGATTATTTTAATTGGCGTTGGAGGAATCGATAGTCCAGAGTCGGCTTGGGAAAGAATTTGTTCTGGAGCATCATTAATTCAACTTTATACGGGATGGATATATAAGGGGCCACAATTAGTACCCAATATACTTGAAGGGATTTTAAAGCAACTCAATAAACATCAATTATCTAATATAAAAGAGGCCGTTGGATCGGATTTAAAATGGGTTAAATAAAAATTAGAAAATGAATAATGAACAATCCGAAAACTAATGATTACTCAACATTAACCATGCAAATATCAAACTTAAAGCATGGAGGAAATGTATATGCAAATGCAAAAAAATTAAATTTATTACCCTCTGAAATCATTGACGCAAGTGCCTCTTTAGTACCCTTTGATCCACCTCAAATACTAATAGATTCATTAAATGCTGGAATTAAGAATCTTGGATTTAGATATTACCCAGAGAGAAACTTAAATGATCTGAAAGAAATAATCGGTAAGTTTCATGGGATAAATCCAGACAATATTTTGCCTGGAAATGGAGCTTCTGAACTAATAACCTGGGCAGGTTATGAAGCGTCCAAATCTGGAATAAGTTGTATTCCTTCTCCATCATTTGTTGATTATGAAAGATCTTTAAATTGCTGGAATAGCAATTTTATACATTGCGAATTACCAAAAAACTGGAATGATATTTTTCCTCAATCATTTCCGCTGCATCCAAATGGTGATGTTATTTGGATAACAAATCCACATAACCCTACCGGCCAATTATGGGAAAAGAATTCATTGGAGGAAGTTGTAAAAAAATATAAATTAGTTATCTGTGATGAAGCTTTCTTATCGATAACACCTAATGGAGAGAAAGAATCTTTAATACCATTAACCCAAAGATTTGATAATTTATTAGTATTGAGAAGCTTGACCAAAATCTTCAATATTCCTGGTCTTAGATTAGGTTACGTTATTGGCTCATCGAAAATACTAAAACAATGGGAAATCAATAGAGATCCTTGGCCTTTAAATTCATTTTCTATTAAAGCCGGAATTGATCTACTAAGTAATAAGAAATTCTATGAACAGTGGACAAAACAGATTCACAGTTGGATAAATATTGAAAAAAAAAGAGTATTTGAAAAATTATCAAAAATAGAGAACCTTAAAGTTCATAACTCTTCAACCAACTTTTTTTTAATAGAAAGTAAACAATCATTGTCGCCTAATATAAAATACTTAGAAAATAAGGGAATATTGCTTAGAGAATGTACCTCATTTAGATTTCTGGATGAAAAGTGGGCAAGAATAAGTTTACAGAATAGGAAAAATAACACTCTTATATGTAAAGAAATTCAGAATTCCTTTAAAAAATAATTAAAAAATTTCCTAATCTCAATTTTAGATTTTATTTTATTATTATTTTCCATGTTCTTCTTCATAATATCTAAATTTTCATAGTAATATTTTCCGTTTTTTGATTTTCTCTTAAAAATTCTTTCTATAGTTTCTTCAAAAACTTCTTTAGAAATTTTACTTTGATTCATTAAAACTGAGCCTCCACTTTCAGCAAGAATCATTGCATTTTTCTCCTGGTGATTATTTTTAGAATAAGGAAATGGAATTAATATTGAAGGTTTTTCAGTTTCTATAAGTTCATTTATTGTTCCTGCACCAGATCTTGATATTACAAGATCAGAGTTTTGAATCAAAGCTGCGATTTCATTAGTAAATTTCTTTTGAACATAATTATTAGAATTTTTTACATTGAAGGATTGTTGATTACGTTCGCCAATAATATGAACTATCCGAAACTGTTTTTTCATTAAAAATTCAAGAGATTCATTAAGAATTTGATTTATAGCTTTTGCTCCTTGGCTACCTCCCATAACAATCAAAAGAGGTCCTTTTCCTTTTGGGACCCATTCTGGCACGGGATGGGATTTATAGAATTGATCTCTTAAAGGAGTCCCAGTGAAAATGGTTTTACAATTTCTTAAATAAGAATTTGTTTTCTTAAATCCTAGAAAAACATAGTTACACAAAAAACCAAAATATTTCGTGACCATTCCTGGAATTAAATTTGATTCATGAATAATGACAGGTATCCTGAGAAGTTTTGAAGCAACAATAGTAGGGGCAGAAATATAACCTCCAGTCGTAAAAACCAAGTTAATTTTTTTTTCTTTTAAGATCCTAATTATTTGGAAAGTTGACATTAAAATTTTTATATATTGATAAAACAAAAAAATATTTTTTCTTGGTGTCTTTATATTCAAAGTCTTCAAATGATATTTTTGGGGAATAAAATTTGCATCAAGTCTTTGCTGAATACCCAACCAATGAATATTCCACTCATCTTCTACCTCTTTAGAAACTGCTAAAGCTGGAAAAATATGGCCTCCTGTTCCACTAGCTGCAACTAATAAATTATTTTTTTTAGACATAAGAACTTAAATTAGTAGAATGAAAATAATAAATGATAAATATGTTGAATTTAAACTTATTCAGAAATATAGGATTCCCTCTCTACTTATTTATTTATCTCATTCTCCCTTATTCAGCAATAACGCAAACTTTAAAAGTTGATTTTATAAGAAATTTAGAAAACTCATTAAATAAGCGAGACTTTGAGTTTATTAGAAAAAATTTTAGAAATGATGAAAACCAAAATATAACAAAACATTTCTCAAAAATAATCAATGATTTTCCTGATAGTAAATGGAAAATCAAAAGATTAGAGTCAAATATTCCAAATAAAGAAATATTGAGAATAAAAGTTTCAGGAAGAAAAAAAGTTAATGGAGAAATGCATATACTCGAATCCGATTTCGATTATGTTTTTTCAGTTCTAAATGGAAAAATTGATGAAGGTACCATTAAAAATTTATTCACAACAATAAGGAATGATGATAAAAAGATAGATATTAGTTTTAAAATCCCTGAAAAAGTTTTGACTGGTGCAAAATACGATATCGATATAATCCTAAATAAGCCACTTGAAGAAGTGATCATCGCTGGAGCAATTAAACCTCATCAAGTAAATTCATTGTTTGAACAAGAAATATTATTGGAGCCATTAGCGTCTGGGGGAATTTTTAAAATGACAAGAGCACCTTCAAAACCAGGGATACTAATTTGGTCAGGAATCATAGCTCACCCTGAAGGAATGATTACTTTCACAAAGAGTATTGATATTGTTAATAAAATATAGCCTAAGCGTCGTTTAAAGCAGCTACACCAGGTAAGTTTTTACCTTCTAAAAGTTCCAAACTTGCGCCACCACCAGTAGATATATGAGACATTTTCTCAGCTAATCCTGCTTTTTCAACTGCTGCAACTGAATCTCCACCACCAATTATTGTACAAACTTCAGAAAAAGCACTTAAGTCCGCAAGGGTAGTAGCTATAGCATTTGTACCTTCTGCAAATTTATCAAATTCGAAAACTCCCATTGGCCCATTCCAAATTATTGTCTTACATTCTGCAAGAGCATTCTGAAAAACTTTGATGGAATCTGGACCAATATCGAGACCCATCCAATCTCCACTAATTGAATCAATTTGAGATATTTTACTTCCAGCGTCAGGCGAAAATTCATTAGCTAAAACAACATCAGTAGGTAATAATAATTCAACTCCTTTTGCTTTTGCTTTTGCTTCTAAATCCCTGGCAAGCTCAAGTTTATTTTCTTCTACGAGGCTCTTTCCAACATCTAAACCTCTAGCTTTATAAAAAGTAAAAATCATGCCTCCACCAATCATGATTTTGTCACACTTATCTAGTAAAGAATCAAGTACTCCTATTTTGCTACTAACCTTTGATCCTCCAACTATTGCTGCCAATGGACGCTTTGGAGAATCTATTGCTCCTTGTAAGTATTTCAATTCTTTTTCTAAAAGAAATCCAGCTACTGAGGGACTTAGATAATTAGTAACACCCTGAGTTGAAGCATGAGCTCTATGAGCAGCACCGAATGCATCATTTACATACATATCTGCATGTGATGCTAATTTTTTAGCAAACTCCAGGTCGTTCTTTTCCTCTTCACCAAAAAAACGAACATTTTCAAGTAAAAGAACATCTCCATTAGATAAGCTCTTTGATTCTGCAACTGCTTCATCACCAATACAACTGTTAGTAAGAGCGACATTTTGCCCCAACAATTCACTTAATCTTGCTGCTACCGGAGTTAATCTCATTTTTTCATTTACCTTACCCTTTGGTCTACCAAAATGAGCAGCTAGAATAACTTTTGCAGAATGATTAATAAGATATTCAATAGTTGGGATCGCTGCACGAATACGCGTATCGTCGGTTATTTGACCATCTTCATTTAATGGAACATTAAAATCTACTCTTACAAGAACTTTTTTTCCTTCTAAATTTGTCTTATCAAGACTGGAAAGAGATAATTTTGACATTAAACAAGCTTAATTTTTAATCTTAAGACCCTAACGTTAATTTGGGCTTATTGGGTTAAAAAGTAGTTACTGTTACCTATGCCTTAATAAATTTTAAGAATTAACGATTATAAAAATTTTTTAGTCATTAAATTTATACTAAACTTTAGAAGTAAATACTTTTGAAACTTATAAAAACTAAAAGGAATACAAAATTTTATTTGATTTATTGAAGTGGACATACCCAAAATTCAATGGTACCCAGGCCATATTGCAAAAGCGGAAAAGAAATTATCTGAAGTTATCAATAAAGTAGATTTAGTGATAGAAGTTAGAGATGCAAGAATTCCTTTGTCAACAGGACATCCACACTTAAATAAATGGATAAATAATAAAAAACATATTCTTGTTATTAACAGATCAGACATGGTCTCTCCTCGTACAATTAATAGTTGGAATAAATGGTTTAATGCTAAAGATCAATATCCTCTTTGGTGTGATGCTAAAAGAGGAATAGGTATTAAAGAAATTTGTAAGTCAGCCAAAGATTCTAGGTCCTCGATTGACGATAGAAGACTCTCTAGAGGAATGCGAATTAGGCCAATTAGAGCCCTTACACTTGGTTTCCCAAACGTAGGAAAGTCAGCATTAATTAATAGAATTGCAAAAAAAAGAGTTGTAGATAGCGCGAGGAAAGCAGGCGTGACTCGTAATTTAAGATGGATAAAATTAGAAAGTGGTATAGATTTGCTAGATGCTCCTGGTGTTATACCTCCAAATTTAGAAGATCAAAAATCAGCACTTAATCTTGCACTGTGTGACGATATTGGTGAAGCTGCTTATGAAATAGAGAGTGTCGCAATTGGATTTATCAAAATTATATCCACTCTCAACAGAGATAAGAATGCGAATATCTCAATTAAACAAATATCTAATAGATATGGAGTTGATATTTTAAAAGGCTTTAAGAGTCCTTCCGCTTGGATCGACGAAGCAGCTTCAAAACATACCTCAGGCGATAAAAGGAGAATGTCTCATAAGTTATTGGAAGATTATAGAAATCAAATGCTGGGTAAAATTGCTTTAGAAGTCCCACTATGGAATTAAATAGTCAAAATTCTTTCGGCATTGGAGAAGGTGAGCTTATAGAAATTATTTATGAGCTACCTCTCCCTATGAGGCTAGACAGATGGTTGGTAAGTAAAAGGCCAGAACAAAGTAGAGCAAGAATTCAACATTTTATAAATTCAGGTTTAGTACTTGTAAATTACAAGACCGCGAAAGCAAAGACCCCATTAAAAAATGGCGACAATGTTCAAATATGGATGCCTCCTCCAGAACCTCTTATTTATTTAAAACCTGAAAAAATGGATTTAAATATCCTTTTTGAAGACGAGCACATCATAGTCATCAATAAACAATCAGGTCTAATAGTTCATCCAGCCCCTGGACACAAATCTGGAACTTTAGTGAATGGATTACTTTTTCACTGTAAAGATCTGCCTGGAATTAATGGGAAATTAAGACCTGGGATTGTTCACAGATTAGATAAAGATACCTCCGGATGTATGGTGGTTGCAAAAAGCCAAGAGGCATTAGTAAATCTTCAGAAACAAATTAAAGAAAAAATAGCATCACGCGAATATATTGCAGTAATTCATGGAGCACCTAATTCTGAAGAAGGCCAAATAGTGGGACACATTGGCAGAGATAAATTAAATAGATTGAAATATAAAGTAGTTGAAGAAACTTCAGGAAGGTATGCCTGTACCTATTGGAAATTAGAAGAAAGATTTGGCAATTACTCATTAATGAGTTTCAAACTAGATACGGGGCGAACGCATCAAATAAGAGTTCATTGCGCTCACATTAATCATCCAATTGTGGGTGATCCATTATATGGAAGATGTAAAAAACTACCCTGTAAATTAGATGGCCAAGCTTTACACGCCATCAAGCTTGGACTTATACATCCAATAAATGGTAAAGAAATGATATTTGAATCAGAATTACCATTAGATTTTCAAAAATTACTAAGTGTTCTTAAAGTTAAATGAGATTTAAAGAGGAATTTAGAAGCGATTTTGTATACGGGTTTTGAGTTTTATTGAATATTTTAGAACTTTCTCCTTCATCAACTATCTTTCCATGATTCATAACTAGCAACCTATTACAAAATCTTTTAGCAATGCCTAAATCATGTGTAATAAAAATAATCGTTAAATTCATTTTTTCTTGAAAGACTCTTAGTAATTCAAGAATCTCTATTTTTACTGAAGCATCCAACATATTTACGCTCTCATCACAAATTAAAATTTTTGGCTTCAACAATAACGCCCTGGCCAAAGAAATTCTTTGCAATTGACCACCAGATAATTGGTTAGGATAAGAATGAAAAAAATCATTATTTAATGGGAGATTTAAATTTCTTAACATTAATCTTATTTCTTTTTCGATTTTTCTTTTATCTGAAATTTTTTGAATAAAAAATATATCTTCCAAAATACTTTTAATTGTCATTTTCGGATTCAAACTTGAAAAAGGATCTTGAAAAATAATTTGCACTTTATTGTTCTTTTTAAAAGATTTATTTTTTTTCGATGCATGATTTTTATCAAAAATTTTGATTTCACCACCTCTTACTTTAAGAAGTCCAATTAAAGCCCTACATAATGTACTTTTACCACTCCCTGAAGAACCAACTATTCCAAGAGTCTCATTCTCATATAATTTAAAACTAACTTCATTTAAAGCCTTATTCCATTTATTAGTGAAAATTGAAGAATTTAATTTATACCAATGTCTTAGGTTATTTACCTCTAGAACGACCGCATCTCGAGCATTATTTTTAGTATTTGGTTCTAATACTATTTTTGAAGCATTTACTAACTTTTTCCCGATATCTGATTTTGGTGATTGAAAAATATCTAATATATTCCCTTTTTCAACAATCGATCCCTTTTCAATTATTGCAACTTTTTTACACCACTTTGCTGCAAGATTAATATCATGACTAATCAAAATTAAAGTTGTATCAAATTCATTACATAGATGAATTATTTCTTGCATAATTTCAAAACTTGTTTTGGTATCTAAGCTTGTTGTAGGTTCATCAGCTATTAATAATTTAGGTTTCAAAGCAAGTGCCATTGCTATAGAAACTCTCTGTCTCATTCCACCGCTAAATTGATGTGGGAAAGAATCAAGTCTACTTTCTTCAATTCCGACTTTTTGAAAAACTTCTCTTACTAATTTTTTAATAGCTAAAGATGATTTAGTTTGATCATGTGTTTTAAATAATTCATATAAATGATCCCCAACTCTCATTAGCGGATTAAGTTTTTTTATAGAGTCTTGATAAATAAATCCAAAATTTTTTCTTCTAAATAATTGTGCATCTTTGTTGTTTATTTTCCTAGGATCTTCACTAGAAATCGATAGATACCCTTTAGAAGTGGCCTTTTCAGGCAATATATTTACTAATGTTTTTGCAAAAGTGGTCTTTCCACATCCAGAAGGTCCTATTATGGCCAAATGATCTCCACTATCTATTTCCAAATTAAAATTTTTGATAATAGGTTGCTGTTTTAGACCATATTTAACAGTAAGGTTTTTAACTACAATAATTTTTTCTTTATTTTTTTCCATGATTTATAGCAAATTTTTCTAGACCTAAATAAAATACATCTAAAGCAACATAAAATGTCCGAGGCAGCTGCAAATTCAAAAGAAAAAAACGAAATTGAAGTTTCCAAAACTATTTTGCCTGAAAATAAAAAATATGAAAGTGAATCTTTGAATTATCAAATAAATATTCCAGATTGGCTTCTAAAAGATATTCATAATTTTGAAAAATCAAATAAAGAAAATGTTGAGAATCAAAACCTTATAGTAAAGGCTTTTAAACTTGCTTATAAAGCTCATGATGGACAATTTCGCGCAAGCGGCGAGCCGTACATTATCCACCCGGTTGCTGTTGCAAATCTCCTTAAAGAAATAGGTGCTAGTTCATCTGTTATTGCTGCAGGCCTTCTACATGATGTAGTTGAAGATACTGGCATTGATTTATCCGAAATAGAAACAAATTTTGGATTAGAAGTAAAAATACTTGTAGAGGGTGTAACAAAATTAGGCGGCATTCACTTTAACAACAGGACTGAAGCACAAGCTGAAAATCTTAGGAAAATGTTTTTGGCTATGGCCAGCGATATCAGAGTTGTCTTAGTAAAACTTGCAGATCGACTTCATAACATGAGAACAATTGAATGGCTAAATGATGAAAAAAAACTAAGAATAGCGAGAGAAACAAGAGAGATTTATGCACCATTAGCTAATCGACTAGGAATAAACAGATTTAAATGGGAATTAGAAGATTTAGCTTTTAAATTCCTAGAGCCTAAAGAATATCTAGATCTTAAAGATCAAATCGCGGTTAAAAGAAGTGATAGAGAAAAAAGATTAAAAGTAACTTTGAATCTTATGAAGGAAAACTTGATTTCAGCGGGTTTGAAAAATTTTGAAATAACAGGAAGGCCAAAACATCTTTATGGCATCTGGAGCAAAATGGAAAGACAACAAAAGCATTTTCACGAGATTTATGATGTTGCTGCCCTAAGAATTATCGTGGACAATTCAGATAGTTGTTATAGAGCTTTAGCAGTTGTTCATGATACTTTCAAACCAATTCCAGGAAGATTTAAAGACTATATAGGATTACCAAAACCCAATGGATATCAGTCCTTACACACTTCTGTGATTGGAAGACATCGACCTATTGAAGTTCAAATTAGAACTACTTCGATGCATCAAATTGCTGAATATGGTATTGCCGCTCATTGGCAATATAAAGAGGGTGGTTCTCCTGCTAAAAGTAATGCCGAGAGATTTAATTGGCTAAGACAATTAGTAGAATGGCAACAAGAAGGTAATGAAAGGGATCATAATGATTATTTAGCTTCAATTAAAGAAGATTTATTTGATGAAGAAGTATTTGTAATAACACCAAAAGGAGATGTTGTTGGTTTAAGGAAAGGATCTACCGCGATAGATTTTGCCTACAGAATCCATTCTGAAGTTGGAAATCACTGTAATGGAATAAGAATTAATGAAAAGCTTTCTCCATTATCTACACCACTTCAAAATGGTGACTTCATAGAAATTTTGACAAGTAATAATGCTACTCCAAGCTTGGATTGGCTGAACTTTGTAGTTACGCCAACTGCTAAAAATAGAATTCGCCAATGGTATAAGAAAAGCCATCGTGATGAAACGATTAAAAGAGGAAGAGATTTACTTGAAAAAGAAGTAGGTAGAAACGGTTTTGAAGCATTACTTTCTAGTGAAGCCATGAAAAAAGTTGCAAATCGATGCAATTTAAAAACTACTGAAGACCTTCTTGCATCTCTTGGTTTTGGTGGTTTAACTTTGCATCAAGTATTAAACAGACTAAGAGAAGAAATAAAATTACAGACAGAAGATGTAAAAAATGATTCTGACTCTGAAATAGCAAAATCTCTTAAAAGTAATAATAATTTATCCACTAATCAATCTAATACAGCAGCTAAATCACCAATTTCCGGGATAGAAGGTCTTGATTACAGAATAGGTAAATGCTGTTCCCCACTCCCAGGCGAGGATATTATCGGAACTGTATCGCTCGGCAACCATGGGATAACTATACATAGGGAAGATTGTGAAAATGTAATACCAATTCCAATAGAGAGAAGATTACCTGTCGGTTGGAATCAAGATAATAAAACTGGCGATAATAAGTTTCCAATTCAGCTACGAATAGAAGTAATTGATCGAGTTGGAGTTCTTAAAGATATTCTTATGCGTTTATCTGATAAAGGTATAAACGTTAGTGATGCAAATGTTAAAACTGCTTATGGTAAACCAGCTATTATAAATCTTTGTGTAGGTCTTGAAAGTTATAATCAACTTCACAAAACAATTGAACAAATTAAATCAATGGCAGATGTTTTAGATATTGCCAGAGTTGGACAAAGTTAATTTTAAAATCAGATCAATCTATCTTTTATTTTTTATCTTGTAGATAAAGAAAACAATACTGCCGCAAATCAAAGCTAATAAAATACCTACACAAGATGAACCTAAGAGTAATTTTAAGGAAAAAATTCTACCTTGTTTCCATAAGTCATCAATAACTAAACTTTTTTCAAGAATTTTATTAGAAGGATTATTTAAAAAAATCGAACCAACTTTATAGTTAAAATAATAAAGTGGAATATAAGTAAAAGGGTTGCTGATCCAGGTACCAATTGCAGCTAGAACAATATTTCCCTTAGCTATTTTCGCAAAAAATACTCCCATTAAAGTCTGAAAACCAAAAAATGGAAAGCAACCACTAAATACCCCTATAGCTAAACCTTTAGCATTAAAGAAAGGACTTCCATTCTGACTCCTAAATAATGATAGAATTTTCTTATAGGTAATATCTCTTTTAAATCTCATTCAGAAAGAAAATTTCAAAATTAAATTCTTGATAATCTTACTTAATTATCCATAACAAAGCGAGAGATGGATTCGATAGTTACTACAGAAGATACGATAGCCGCAATTGCTTCAGCTATAAGTATTGGGAAGGGAGGAGTTGCGATAATAAGAGTATCAGGGAAAGACGCAATAAATTCTTGCAAAAAGATTGTTCAAACTAAATCTAAATATGCATGGAAATCACATAGAGTTTTTCGTGGTTTTATTCAGGAAAATAAACAAAATAAATTTATAGATGAGGTTTTAATTTTAGTGATGAAATCCCCAAATAGCTTCACAGGAGAGGATGTAGTTGAACTTCATTGCCATGGCGGAATTATCATAGTAAATAAAGTTTTAAAGATATTATTATCTAGTAATTCTAGAGTTAGACTTGCAAACCCAGGAGAATTTAGTCAAAGAGCTTTTCTTAATGGGAAAATAGACCTTACTCAAGCCGAGTCGATTAACCAATTAATTAATGCAAGTAATACCAGATCAGCCGAGTTAGCCTTTAGCGGGGTTCAAGGAGAAGTAAAGAAAAAAATTGATGATATTAAAAATGACCTTATAAATCAACTTTGCGAAATAGAAGCGAGAGTTGATTTTGAAGAAGACTTCACAGATTTTGATTACACCAAATATCTAAAAAACATTAAAAAAGTCAAAGAAAAAATAGAATTATTAATAGATAATGCAAAAAGAAATTCATATATTCACAATGGAATATCCATTGCGCTTATAGGTAAAACAAATGTTGGCAAAAGCTCTTTATTAAATTTGCTTGCAAAAAAAGAGAAAGCAATCGTAACTAATATTCCTGGAACAACTAGAGATGTTATTGAAGTTAATTTAACTATTAATGATATTCCAATGAAAATAATTGATACTGCTGGCATAAGAGAAACTCATGAACAAATTGAAAGTATTGGAATTAAAAAAAGTTTTGGGAAAATAAAAGAGTCAGATTTTATAATTTATATTTATAGTCTTGAAGAAGGATTTAATAAAGAAGACAAAAAAATAATACAAGAAATTCCCAAAGAAAAATTAATTACTATTTTGGGCAATAAAAAAGATTTAATTGATTGCAAAAATATTAATTCAAATGAGTTAAAAAACACAATTCTTATGAGTATTAAGAATAATGATGGTGAAAGATTATTAATAGACACAATTATAAAAAAATGCGGATTAAAACAAGTAGAAAATATCAATATATTTTTAAACGAAAGACATCTAACAAATTTGTCTGCTTGCTTATCTAATTTAAATGATACTGATGAAATAATTGAAAATAAATTGCCATTTGATTTGTTATCAATTGAGCTGAGAGATGGAATTCAAAACTTATCTAAAATAACTGGTCAAGAATTAACAGAGGAACTTCTAGATAATATTTTTTCTAAGTTTTGTATTGGTAAATAAATTTGAGTTAAATTACATAGTGATATATAGTTGATTCTCTAACTTCAGTTTAATTTTTATTAATTAATTATTTCTTAGTTTAGTGGATTTAAATACTCCAATAATAAGTAAAATCATTGATAATTGGATCGATGAAGATATAGGTAGGGGAGATCTTACAAGTTCCTCTATTACAGAAGAGAATGGTAATGCATATTGGATTGCAAAAGAAGAGGGTATATTCTGCGGGGTTGAAATTATAAAAGAAATTTTTAGAAAAATTGATTTAAAAATCAGTCCAAAATTTAATATCTCTGATGGAGATCAATTTGTTAAAGATCAAAAACTCTTAGAAATATATGGGCCTTCAAATAGTTTGCTAGCTAGTGAAAGAATAAGCTTAAATATAGCAATGCATTTATCTGGAATATCAACATACACAAAGAATCTTGTAAATAAGTTAGAAGGTACAAATATAAAATTAGCAGATACTAGGAAAACGACTCCTGGCTTAAGAATATTTGAAAAATATGCATTCAAATGCGGAGGTGGAGTCAATCATAGAATGGGATTATACGATGCAGCTATGATAAAAGAAAATCACATTGCATGGACAGATAATCTTAATAATGCAGTAAAAAAAATTCGACTAAATTCGCCTTTTACAACTCATATCATAATTGAAGCTGAGAATATCGAACAGGCAAAAGAAGCAGTATTAGCAGGAGCAGATAGTGTCTTATTGGATGAACTTAGCCCTGAAATAATCAAAAAAAACGTTCAAGAATTAAGAGATTTATCAATGAATAGCTTAAAAAAAGAAGTAAATAAAAATTTGATAATAGAAGTTTCTGGAATTAACCCTGAAGAAATTAGTAAATATCTAATAAAAGGTATTGATTTGATTTCAACAAGTTCTTCAATCACCAAAAGTAATTGGATTGATTTGAGTATGCGTTATATTAATTAATTATATAGATAAATAATTGAATAATTAATGCTAATCATTTTTAAAGAATTAACAAAACAATTTGAACAATCTCTTTTAGATAGTCTTGAAAAAAATGATAAAAAAGGAGAATTCGAAATTCTTCGAAAAAATTTAATTACACAATCATCAAAAGAGGAATTTGGTGATTATCAATGTAATGTTTGTTTAAGTTTATCTAAAATATATAAAAAGAACCCAAGAGATATTTCTAATGATTTTATTAACCTTTTAAATAAAAATATAAGCATATCAAAATTATGTAAGAGTCTAGAAATAGCTGGACCTGGATTTATAAATATAAAATTAAAAGATGAGGTTCTAATAAATGAAATTAAGTCAAATATTCAATGCAATAGGGCTGGCATACCACTAATTAGAAAAGATTTAGATAGTGGTTTGTCCAATAAAGTTATTGTAGATTTTTCTAGCCCTAATATTGCTAAAGAAATGCATGTAGGGCATTTAAGATCAACAATAATAGGTGACTCAATATCTAGAATTTTCGAGTTAAGAGGTTATGAAGTATTAAGACTCAATCATGTTGGTGATTGGGGAACACAATTTGGCATGCTTATTACTCAGCTCAAAGATTTATATTCAAATGATCTAGAAGAAATAGGAAAGATAAAAATAAGTGATTTAGTTGAATTTTATAAAGAATCAAAAAAAAGATTTGATAACGAATCTGAATTCCAAAAAAGATCTAGAGAGGAAGTAGTTAAGTTACAAAGTGGAGATATTAAATCGATTAAAGCTTGGAAATTATTATGTGATCAATCAAGGAAAGAATTTGATGAAATCTATAAAAATTTAAATATAAAAATAGAAGAAAGAGGTGAATCTTTTTATAATCCCTTCTTAAAATCAGTTATTGATGATTTGAATTTAGAAAAAATATTAGTAGAAGATCAAGGAGCAAAATGTGTATTTTTAGATGGGATGACTAATAAAGAAGGCAAACCTTTACCGCTAATTATTCAAAAAAAAGATGGGGGTTTTAATTATGCCACTACAGATCTTGCTGCTATAAGATACAGATTCAATAAACCTCCTAATGGCGATGATGCTTCAAGAATTATTTATGTAACTGATCATGGGCAAGCAAATCATTTTGCTGGAGTTTTTCAAGTTGCAAAAAAAGCAAAATGGATCCCAGAAAATTGTCAAGTAGATCATGTCCCTTTTGGGTTAGTTCAAGGAATTGATGGCAAAAAACTAAAAACAAGAGAAGGTGAAACAATACGCCTAAAAGATTTATTAAATGAAGCAGTTAGAAGAGCAAAAGAAGATTTATTGAAAAGATTAGAAGATGAAGATCGTTATGAGACCGAAGAGTTTATAGCAAATACTTCAAGAATTATTGGATTAGGAGCTGTTAAGTATGCAGATTTAAGTCAAAATAGGATTACCAATTATCAATTTAGTTTTGATAAAATGCTTTCCCTAAATGGTAATACTGCTCCTTATTTGTTATATACACTTGTAAGAATTTTAGGAATTAAAAGAAAAAATAATTTTGTTTATGACTCTAAAGATTTTCAGTACGTAAATTATGAACTTAAATCTGAGTGGAAACTTATCAGAAAATTACTTAAGTTCGATGAAGTCATAATTTCTATTGAAAAAGACTTAATGCCAAATAGATTATGCAATTATCTGTTCGAGCTATGTCAGACTTTTAATAGATTCTATGATCAAGTTCCAATCCTCAAAGAAGAAAAAAATATAAAAATTTCTAGGCTTAATTTATGTGACCTAACTGCAAAAACACTAAAATTAAGCTTAGAGCTTTTAGGAATTGAAACTTTAAAAAGAATGTAATGAATGATTTTGATCCATTAAATAATCTTTTCCCAAAACCAAGAGAAGAAATAATAAATATGCAGTCTTACTCTGCACCTTTAGAAAATAGAAGAAATTTACTCCGCTTAGACTTTAATGAAAATACTTTAGGTCCAAGTCCTAAGGTTCTAGAGGCATTACAAGCGATAAAATTAGATGAGATTTCAATTTATCCAGAATATAATTTTTTAAAAAAATTTTTATGTGATAAATATCTTGATTCAAGAAAATTTGGTAATGATGAAATCGGAATTTTCAATGGAGCAGATGCAGCAATAAATGCAATTTTCAATTGCTTTGGAGAAAAAGATCAAATATTTCTAACAACAAATCCAACTTTTGGTTACTATTCTCCTTGTGCAGAAATCCGAGGAATGAAAAAAATAAGTTGTTCTTACATTGGAGAAAATTTTCTATTCCCCATCGAAAAATTTAGGGAAAAAATAATAAAGCATAATCCAAAGTTAATATTTATTTGCAATCCAAATAATCCAACAGGAACTGTTCTAAGCTCTCATGAAATAATTAATTTAGCCAATATCAATAAAGATTCATTAATAGTTGTTGATGAACTATATGAAAAATTTAATGGAGATAGTCTTCTTGAATCGATAGATTTTGAAAAGAATAAAAATATACTAATAATCCAATCTCTTTCAAAAACTGCAGGTCTAGCTGGTTTAAGAATAGGTTTTACTTTTGGCAATAAAAGTTTAATTCAGTACATTAATAAAGTTACTGGACCATATGATGTAAACAGCTTTGCTATAACAGCTGCATTAGCAGCACTTAAAGACAAATCATATATAGATAATTATGTTTTAGAAGTAAAAAAGGCGAGGGAATGGATTTTAAATAAATTTAAATCAACAAAAATCAGAACTCACTTTAGTGGAGGTAATTATTTCTTAATTTGGCCAAAAAAAGATCCTAAAATCTTAATACAACAGATGAGAGAAAAAGGTATTCTTATTAGAAGTATGGAAAATAAAAAAGATATCGGTAATTCTATAAGGGTTAGTATTGGAACTAAAGAACATATGATTTTTTTCTGGGACAATTACAAGAAATTAGATTTAAAAAATTAATTACTGAAAATATAAATTGTATTTTGATCGATTCTTTTAGGTTTTATTTTAAAATCTTTTCCAACATATTTTACTTTAAAATCTTTCATATTTTCGATAAATAAATCAGCATTTGAGAAATCACATTCTTTATTAATTTTTTTGCCGCGTTCAAAGTGAACAGGAATAACTACATTAGGTTTTAGAAGCTTAACTATTTTTGAGGCTTCTTTACCATTGTAAGATTTTATTCCTCCTCCAATTGAAATAAACAATATATCTGGAGCGGACAAAATAATTTGACTGTTTATATCAATATCACCAGCAGCTCCTCCCATATGAACAATTTTAAGGTCATTCTGCTCCCAACTCCAAACAGTTGCCATCCCAAATCTTCTTCCATCTACTCTGTCATGTGGTACAGAAATTCCATTTAATAAAATATCCTCAAATTGATAGATTCCTGGCTCAACGAACATTAATTGATCATTAGGGTTATATCCTTCATCTGGAAGCCTAGAACTAGCCAAAATAAAATCTACGTTGACTTCTTTTGGCTCCTTTAAATTACTTGCACAACCTATTGCTTTAAAGGGATTTATAAGAATAGATTTATCTGCACTAGTAATTAAAAAACTACTATGTCCCAAACTTTTTATTCCTAAGTTCCTTGCCAATAATGAGGTAGGTAAAAAAGAGCTAACTAATATCAAAAATAAAAAGTTTTTAATTTGAGAAATCATAATAATATTTTTTTTTATTTTACTTTTGTTCAGCCATTTTTAGAAAATTACTAATTAATTTATGACCAAATTGCGTCAACACACTTTCAGGATGGAACTGTACCCCATGTAAATGTTTATATTCTTTATGAGAGATAGCCATAATTGTTGAGTCTTCCAAAGTCGCAGTTATGTCGAAACAAGGTGGTAAAGAACTTGAATCAACTATAAGACTATGGTATCTAGTAGCCACAAATGGAGTCTCGATATCTTTAAACAATCCTTTTTGATTATGAAATATTTTGGATGTCTTACCATGCATAAGTTCTTTCCCAACTATAACCTTACCCCCAAAAGCTTGGGCTAAAGCTTGATGACCTAAACAAACTCCCAAGGTCGGAATATTTTTAGATAATTTTTTTAGAATTGGCAGACAAATTCCAGATTGATCTGGATTACCTGGACCTGGAGATAAGAGAATTCCACCAGGATTTAGTTTGATAATTTCTTCTAAAGTAATTTCATCATTTCTTTTAACTATTAATTCTTTAGTTATTTCATGCTCAACTGAAAGTTCTCCTAAATATTGAACAAGGTTATAAGTAAAACTATCGTAATTATCAATAACAAGAAACATATTTATATGGATTTAAAATAACAACTTTATTTTAGGAACAAAGATATATACAGCAATAATAACAGAATTAATGGAAGCTAATAATACTGCTCCTGCAGAAGTATCTTTTGAAATTTTAGCCAAAATACTAAATTCTTTTTTCACTACTAAATCAACGATTGATTCAATAGATGTGTTCAATATTTCTAATATAAAAACAGACATTATTGTTGCAACCAAAATCACATAATTACTTAGACTAATTTTTAGTAAAAAACCAATTAATAAACTTGCAACTGCAAAAATTAATTGAATTTTAAAATTTCTTGAAGTTTTCAATACATAACTAATACCACTGAAAGCATACTTAAAACTTATAAATACATTATTAGAAGTTTTGTATGATTCTTTTCTATTTTTTAAATAGTTTATTTTTTTTTCCATTTATTTTTAATCTAATCGAGTAATTAAATATTCTTGGAAATCTAACATATTTTCTAAATCATGCTCATTATTATGTTCCCATCCCAAAAGATGTAAAAATCCATGACTAGCCAACCAGATCATCTCTCTATAGATTGAATGTTTATATTCATAAGATTGCTCAAGTGCCATTTCTAATGATATAAAAATATCTCCCAACTCTATATGATCTAAATTATTTAGAGATTCATCAGAAATAATTGGAAAAGATAGAACATCAGTTGGGCCATTTTTTTGCATCCATTTCTTATTCAAAGAAGCAATTTCTTGATTAGATATTATCTGTAAGCCTAATGAAAAAGATTTTTTTTCAAAAATATAATTTGGTAATTCATAATCCTCTTTTTTTAATATAGTATTTATCCAAGATAAAAAAACTTTCTCCCAAAAAATAGATTCAAAAATAAGATGAGTTTTAGTATCTTTTAACTTATTTGAAAATTGAGAGAAATCATTACATTGAAAAACCAAATCTAAATTTATTTCAGAAATAATTTTTTCTTTCATACATTCTTAAACTGGAATATTGGGCTTACCTATTGTGGCCACAAGTATTAATATCCCAATTAAAACTAGAAAGGTTATTGAAAAATGAGAAATACTTTTTGAGCCTTTCCTTACCATATTTCTCATAGCAAGCTTTATAAAGCTTGGAGGAGAAACTTTTTTTTCTAAAATTTCGTTTTTATTTTCCATTAGTTATTCAATAGATTCATTAGAAGAAATATTCATACGTAATAATTCATGAATAAATGGATCAAGTCCACCATCTAAAACACTATCTAACTCGTTAGTCTCATGCATAGTCCTAAGATCTTTTACCATTTGATAGGGATGGAAAACATAATTTCTTATTTGATTGCCCCATGCAGCTTCCACAATATCACCTTTAATATCAGCGACTTCAGCAGCTCGTTGTTCTTTAGCAATCACTAATAGTTTAGACTTTAAAAGTAACATAGCTTTTTCTTTATTTTGTAATTGAGATCTTTCTTGAGTACATCTTACTGAAATCCCTGAAGGCAAATGAACAATTCTCACTGCTGTTTCTACTTTATTAACATTTTGTCCTCCAGCTCCACCGGATCTACTCGTTGTAATTTCTAAATCTTTTTCAGGTATATCAAGTGAAATATTATCATCTAATTTTGGCATAACCTCTACCCCAGCAAAGCTGGTTTGTCTTTTGCCATTGGCATTAAAAGGAGAAATTCTTACTAATCTATGAGTTCCTTTTTCATGTTGCAGATAGCCATATGCATATTTTCCATCAATTTCAAACGTTACACTTTTAATACCTGCTTCTTCTCCTTGAGATAATTCATTAATGACAAGGCTCATTTGATTATTATCGGCCCATCTAGAGTACATTCTTAATAATATCTCTACCCAATCCTGCGCATCTGTTCCACCCGCACCTGCGTTAATAGAAACTACTGCTCCTTCCTTATCGTATTCACCACATAACAATCTTTCAAATTCCCATTTATCCAAATTCTCTCTTAATTTCTTTAATCCCAGCTGCGATTCTAAAATCATTTCCTCTTCGGGTTCTAGAGAATAAAGCTCAAGAGAGGCATTAGCATCAGAAATAAAAGTTTTCCATTTATCTAACAATTCGAGTTGTGCTTTGACATCATCAAGGATTAACATTTGCTTTTTAGCTTCTTCTTTATTATCCCAAAATTCAGGCTGAGCAGAAATTTGCTCTAACTCTTTCCTTTTCGCTTTTAATCTTGGAACGTCAAAGACAATCCTGAGCATTACCCAGGCGCTCTGTTAGTTCCGAAAGATCTTTTTTGAAATCTGTAATATCTATCAAAATAGAATTTAATCGTTATTTATAATCTAACAAGCACTTTTGTTTAATAGTATAAACTAAGTATTATTTTAAAAAAATGTCCAAAGTTGAAATTTATACTTGGCAATATTGCCCATTCTGCATTCGAGCAAAATCACTACTCAAGAAAAAAAATGTAAATTTTACAGAATATAAAATAGATGGCGACGAAGGTGCCAGAGCATTGATGATTGAAAGAGCTGATGGTAGAAGAACATTACCACAAATATTTATAGATAATGAGGGTATCGGAGGCTGCGATGATCTCTACGCATTAGAAAATGAAAATAAATTAGAAGCATTATTAAACTAGATCTTATGAAATTTCTATTCGTAATAGATCCAATTAAAAATATAAATCCCTTAAAAGATTCAACTGCTGCTTTAATGCAAGCATCATCAAAAAAAAATATTGAAATCTGGAGTTGTACTCCTCAAGACCTGGAAGCTAGAGGTGATGAAGTATGGGCATCTTCCGTAAAAGTTGAAGTAATTCCATGGATTTCTTTCAAAGAGAATGATTGCATACCTCTCGCCGAATTTAATTGCATTTGGATGAGAAAAGATCCTCCTGTAAATGAGGCTTATTTATATGCAACCCATCTTTTAGAAGTTGCCGAAAGAAAAGGAGTAAAAGTAATAAACAAACCCTCATCGTTAAGAGCGTGGAATGAAAAGCTAGGTGCTTTAAGATACAGCCACTTAATGGCACCTACAATAGTTGCGAGTAAGGTAAAAGATCTTATTAATTTTGCAAATATAAATAATGAAGTAGTTATAAAACCTCTAGGAGGAAAAGGTGGTCAAGGTGTTATAAGGATAAATAAAAATTCTCCAGGAATTAAATCAATCATTGAATTAATCACTTCTCAAGAAGAATTACCAGTTATGATGCAAAAATTTATTCCTGAAGTCATAGAGGGTGATAAAAGAATAATTATCGTAAACGGAGAAGCAATTGGATCAATAAATAGGATTCCTCAAGGAGGCGATTTTAGGAGTAATTTAGCGATGGGAGGCAAGGCTGAACCCACATTATTAACAGAAAAAGAAAAAAGCATCTGCTTAGAATTATCGCAACACTTCAAAGATGAGGGTTTATTTTTTGTAGGTATTGATGTAATAAATGGAATGCTTAGCGAGATTAATGTAACCAGTCCAACTGGTTTAAGAGAAATAGAAAATTTATCCAATAAAAATGTTTCAGAGGAAGTTATTGAAAAATTAGTAGAAATTATCTAGGGTTTTTAGCGCAAAATATCTGTTTTACTATAGATTCAAATTTTAATTTAATCTCATCTATTTCTTTCTCTAAAACGGAGCCAGAAACTATACCTGAACCTGCAGTAAATTCAATATTTTCTTCAATACATCTTGCGCCTCTTATTGCCAAAAGAAATGAAGCATTACCTGATGAATCAACCCAACCCATTGGAGAAGCATAATTTCCTCTAGGAAAAGACTCAAGAGTATTTATCCAATCCAATGCTGCATTTTTTGGGTATCCACAAACAGCTGGAGATGGATGTAAGTTTTTAAGCAATTCAAAAGGACAAATATTTTCAACTTTAGATAAAATGAGTGTTTGCAAATGAGAAATATCTCCAAATGAATTTACCTTGATATCACTTTTTTTAAAGTTTGTTATTTTTGAAACTTCTAAAGATTTAATCAAATGTTGTATTACATAATTATGTTCCTTTAAGTCTTTAGTACTTTTTAGGAGTTTCTTAAAATTTGAATTAGTAGAGATAGTTCCAGCAAGAGCCTCTAAAGTTAAATTAGGTTTAGAGAAAGAAAATAATTTTTCTGGAGATGCTCCAAATAAAATATCCTTACTATTCCTTTTCCAAACGTATCTACATGTATTTGGTTGCTTCTTTTTAAATCTTTTTAAAATTTCTACTAAATCTAATTTATTTTTAAGTTTTATTTTAATCCTATTCGCTAAAACTATCTTTTCGAGGATATCTTTCTCTACTAATTGAATTCCTCTATTTACTACTTTTTTCATATTTGTTTTAGAAGTTTCTAAGGAGCGTGAGAAATCATCAATAAAAGGGGAATCAAAACTAGTTTTTAAGCCAGATGATTTTATTAATTCTGAGCCAGAATTAATAACTTGATTTCTAATTGTCCATATTTCTTCAATTAATGTTCTTAATGATGATTTACCTTCAACATGACCATTGATTCTTAACCAGCAATTCTTGCCACTTTTAGTAATTAATATTTTTGGCAAAATTGCCTCCAAACTAGGAATATCTGAAGGTAAATTCTTATTATTCAAATTTTCAGAGAAAGAAAATAAATAAATTATTTTTGAAAGTGCAGAATTATGCGATTCATTAGTTAAGTTAATTAAATTTTTAAAATTCTCAGAATTAAACTCTTTTGCTACCTCAAATCTTTTTGGGCCATCCAGAGTAACATATTTACACTTCTCGAAAGCTATATATGAAATGCCATCAGATTCCTCCCAAAATGAAGAAAACGGATATTGATTTATTAACAATTCATAAACTTGAAATAAATCAATACAAGGAATCTCAACACAAATACTTACTAATCCAGAATTTTCAACTTTCTTATCGAAAGAGGAAAATACATCTTTTAAAAAATCTGTTAAGTTTAAATCATTTTTCATTACTTATTGAAAATAACTAAAAATGATGCAATAAAGTAAAAAATGTAACTCAATTTATAAACTACATCCAATAATTATCTAATTTTGCGTGTTAATTAAAAATGGACGAAGATAAAAAAAAATTATGGAAAAAAGCAATAAAATGGCCTCTTTATTCTGTGGCCATACTTCCAGTTTTAATAACAGGAGCTTACTTGCTCAATCAATATGAAGAGGTAAAAATTTATAATTTAATTTCATTTACTTTAGCTGCAATTTTGATATTACTTTGGGAAAATCTAACTAATGATTTATACGACGCAGAAACAGGAATCGATGAATTTAAATTCCATTCAATTGTAAATCTTGTAAAAAATAAAAAAATAATTTCATTTATTGCATATACATCTCTAATTATTGGTTTATTAATAATTTTAATTATTTCAGTATCAACAAGTATAAACATTTTTATTTTGGTGGCAGCTTGCTGCTTCTTAGGATACTTATATCAAGGTCCTCCTTTTAGATTAGGCTATCAAGGTTTAGGAGAACCTTTATGCTGGCTTGCATTTGGACCTTTTGCGTACTCTGCAGTCTTAATTGCGTTAAATCCGTCTAATATTTACTTCGAAGATATTCCATGGAAAGTTTCTTTATTACTTGGTTCAGGACCTTCCTTGGCAACAACTCTTGTGTTATTTTGTTCTCATTTTCATCAAATTTCTGAAGATAAAAAGCATGGGAAAAATTCACCTTTAGTTCGCTTAGGGGCAAAAAAAGGTTCTCAATTTGTGCCTTGGATAATTTTTACAATATATATTTTTCAACTTTTCACAATAGTTTATGGATTTATTCCAGTTTTTTGCATCCTTTATTTGCTTAGTTTCCCTCAAGCAACAAGACTTATAAATTTATTAAAATCTTCGTATGCAAAACCTTCTGCAATAAAAAATTGCAAATTCATCGCAATAAAATTTCAAACTCTTAATGGAATTGGTTTAATCACAGGATTAATATTTAATTACTTGCTAAATAAATGAACTTAATATTTCAAAAAAAATCTTATAGCTTTAAGTTATCGGCCAAAGTAGAAAATTCTAAAACCAATTACCATACAAAATCAGGTTGGATAATTAAATTAATAAGTAATGATAAAAAAATAGGGTTTGGAGAAGTTTCACCGCTACATAAAAAAGACTTAAAAAAGTGTGCGAAACAACTAGATATGATCCCTGAGTATATAGAGGAATTTAATTTATCTGAGCAAATAAATATTTTTCACCCATGCATTCAATCTGCAATAAATTCTGCATTAGCTGAGATTAATGGAAAAATAATTTTTAAAGAAAACTACTACTTTGATGAAATTGGTAAAACAGCCATATTGTTAAATCATGAAAATGTAGTTTCAGATCTAAATGATATTAAAAAAAGACATTGTGATATTGGAAAATCATTAACCTTAAAATGGAAAGTAGCACTAAAAAATAACCATGAGGAAGAAGCAAAATTAGAAGAAATTTTAAGCAAAATAGGTAATAATATTAAGTTAAGAATAGATGCTAATGGTTCTTGGGGAAGAGAGATAGCTAATAGATGGGCTGATATTTTGAAAGATAATAAAAATATAGATTGGTTAGAACAACCTCTCTGTGTTGATGATATTGATGGACTGACAGAACTAAACAAAAAAATTCCAATAGCTTTAGACGAATCACTTTTAAAATTTCCAACTTTGATTGATGAGTGGAAGGGTTGGCAAATTAGAAGGCCTTCTCAAGAAAATAATCCAGTTAAGCTTTTAAGAGAATTAGAAAATAAAAAAGCTTTAATATCTATAAGTACCTCATTTGAAACTGGAATAGGAAAGAGATGGCTCCATCATTTATCTTCTCTACAATTACAAGGACCAACACCAAAAGTTCCTGGTTTAGCAATGAATAAATTCCCTAATTCGTTTCTATTTTTAAATGAAGCAAAAACGATATGGGATCAACTATGAAAAATAAAATTCATACTATTGAAGTTGAAAATAACGAAACTCAATCTGTAGAAAAAATTATTGAAAAAATTAGAGATAATAAAATTATTTATGTAAAAAACAAATTTTATGAAGACAAAGATGTATTAGATTCAATTACTGAAAATGGGCCAGCAATTATCTTAAACAGTAGTGGGAGTTCTGGAAAACCTAGACAATGTTTTCACCATTTAAATAATCTTAAATTATCTGCAACTACATCAGGTCAATGGCTAATAGAGCAAGGATTTGAATTACAAAACTGCTTAATTTTAAATACTTTACCCCTAAACCATATAAGTGGATTAATGCCAATTTTTAGAAGTCAAACTTGGGGATGTGATTGTATTAATATTTCTCCGAATTTGATAAAAAAAACTCGAGAACTTTTACTTTTCACAATTAAATTTAAAAAAAACAAAAAACACTTGATTACATCATTAGTGCCTACCCAATTACAAAGACTTTTAGCTCAAAAAGATGGAATTAGTTGGCTAAAAATTTTTGATCTAATTTGGGTAGGTGGAGCTTCAATTTCAGACGAAACTGCAGAACAATGCATAAAAGAAAAAATAAAATTAGCACCTTGTTACGGCGCAACTGAAACAGCAGCAATGGTTACGAGTTTAAAACCAAAAGAATTCTTAATGGGTTTTAAAAATGTTGGAGAAATACTACCTGATACAAAAATAAGAATTAACGCACAAGGATTAATCGAAATAAAATCAGCCAGAATTGGAATCGAAATAATAGACTCTTTAAAAACTGAAAATTTCAAAAATAAAAATGGGTGGTGGCAAACAAGTGATTTAGGTGAAATTAAGCAAATCAATAATTCTTACTATTTAAAATTTGTTGGAAGAAGTGATAATGCCTTTAATTCAGGAGGAGAAGTTGTTTTCCCTGAAGTAATTGAATCTAGATTAAATGATTTCATTATGAAAGAAAATATCCCAATTAATAAATTCAATATTGCGAAAGTATCTAACAAATTATGGGGAAATAAAATTAAAGTAATAGTTGAATTTAGAGAACTTACAAATGATAAAAATATTGAAATTTCTTTAAATTTATTAAAAAATTTTTCTCAAAGTTGGCCTAAACATGAAAAGCCTGAAAAGTGGATTGTTAAAAACAAAAATAGCATTACAGAAAAAATAAACTATAAATTTAAAAAATAATAATCAACATTCTTTTAAATTTGTACTCACATTAGAAGCCTCTATCCATCTTTCTAACTGATCGGGAATTTCTATTTTATTTCTTGAATCAACATCTAAAGAACAGTGTATAATTTTCCCTTCGGCTACTTGATTTCCATTTTTTATAAAAAAGCTATTTACTTGGAACAAATGAGTATTAATTTTATGAGGGGCAATTTTTACTTTTAAAAAATCTCCAATTTTTATAGGCGCATGAAAGTTTGCTTCACAATTTACTATTGGAAAAATAATTTGACTTTTACTTATAGAAAAATCTGGGAAAATATCGTTACAAGGGATCCCATAGATTTCAATACTTTCTTCCCAAGCTTCATGCGACCATTTTAATAAGTTATGAAAATGAATTACACCTGCAGAATCACAATCACCAAACCTTACTTTCTTCTGCAATATTAACCAGTCAGAGGGTTTCATTTAAAGAAATTATCTATCAACAGATCCCATAATGACATCTATTGAACCAAGGATTGCCATAATATCAGCGATTTTGGCACCTTTAAGAATATGAGGCAATATTTGCAGATTATTTAAATCAGCTGCTCTGATTTTAAATCTCCATGGGGTAACTTCATTATTTCCTTGAATAAATACACCTATTTCTCCTTTGCCGGACTCTAATCTTGTATATAATTCTCCGTTAGGAATTTTAAAAGTTGGAGCAACCTTCTTAGCTACATATTGATAGTCAATACCAAATATTTCACTTTTCTTATCTTCAGTCGACATTCTTTGAGCTTCTAAATTTTCTGTTGGACCTCCTGGAATCATTTTGCAGGCTTGGCGAATGATGCTTAGTGATTGTCTCATCTCTTCAACTCTTACTCGATATCTCGCATAACAATCTCCTTCTTTTTCCGAAGCAATCTGCCAATCAAAATCGTCATAACATTCATAACTATCGACTTTCCTTAAATCCCAGGAAACTCCAGAAGCTCTAAGCATTGGCCCAGACAAAGACCAATTAATTGCCTGGTCTCTTTGTATTGTTCCTAGACCTTCAATTCTTTTTCTAAAAATTGGATTATTTGTAATTAATTTTTCATATTCATCTATCTTAGGACCAAACCAATCGCAAAAGTCTATACATTTTTCTAACCATCCGTATGGGAGATCACATGCGACACCGCCTATCCTAAAGAAATTATTATTTATTAGCCTTTGTCCAGTAGCAGCTTCCCAGAGATCATAGATCATCTCTCTTTCTCTAAAAATATAGAAAAATGGAGTTTGAGCTCCTACGTCTGCTAAAAAGGGACCAAGCCATAAAAGATGATTAGCAATACGATTAAGTTCGAGCATAAGAACTCTGATGTAACTCGCTCTTTTGGGAACTGGAATATTAGCTAATCTTTCAGGAGCATTTACTACAATAGCTTCATAAAACATTCCTGCTGCATAATCCATTCTGCTTACATAAGGGACATACATTACATTTGTTCTATTTTCAGCTATCTTTTCCATTCCTCTATGTAAATATCCAATTACTGGCTCACAATCAATGACATTCTCACCATCAAGAGTTACAACTAACCTTAAAACCCCATGCATTGAGGGATGGTGAGGGCCAAAATTGACCACCATTGGTTCTGTTCTAGTCTCTAGCTGAGCCATTCGAAATTTAACTTCTACACAAATCTTAGTCGAAAGTTATGCAAACTGACCTATCTGATTCATCTTTTTTCAATCATAAATCAGTTATGAAAGATGAGATTATGGCCTCATTAGAACATTACCCACTTATACATAACAATCAACTTAAGGGAATAGACGCAACTTTAGGCGGAGGCGGGCACTCTTATCATTTATTGAGAAAATATTCTGATTTAAATATAATTGGACTTGATCAAGATCCATTCGCAAGAAAATCAGCATTAAAAAAACTTGATGAGTTTAAAAGTAGGATTGATATAAGGGCTTCAAATTTTGCGGATTTTGTACCAAAAGAAAAAGTTTCTTTTGTGATTGCAGATCTTGGAGTAAATAGTAACCAACTTGATGACCCTAAAAGAGGATTTAGTTTCCAAAAAGATGGTCCGCTTGATATGCGCATGAATCCTTTGCTTGATGTTGATGCAGAGAAATTAATTGAGGTTTTAAATGAAAAAGATCTAGCTAACCTAATATATAAATATGGAGATGAGAGATTATCAAGAAAGATTGCTAGGAAAATAAAATTAGATTTGAAGGAAAATGGAAAATATTCTGGGACAAAAGAGTTAGCTTACTCTATTGCAGGCTGCTTCCCACCAAAACAAAGATATAAAAAAATACATCCAGCAACAAGAACATTTCAAGCACTAAGAATTGCTGTTAATAAAGAAATTGAAGTATTAGAAAAATTTTTGCAAGTTGTACCTGAATGGCTTTTGCCAGGGGGTATTATTTCTATTATTAGTTTTCATTCTCTTGAGGATAGGTTAGTTAAAAGTTGTTTTAAGAATGATCAAAGACTAAAAAACCTGACAAAAAAGCCAATAACTCCTTCCGAAGAAGAAGTCGAACTTAATAAAAGAGCTAGAAGTGGAAAATTAAGAATTGCTCAATTAAATTAAAAGCCAATAATTTCTATCGTAATGATCTGATTGTATTTGTAAGAATATGAATTGCTTGTTTTATATCTTTTGAATTAGTACTTAATCCAATACTTAACCTTATTGAAGATTCTGCTTCTTTCAGAGATCTACCTAAGGCTAGTAAGACATGAGATGGTTCACCACTACTACATGCAGATCCAGTAGAACAAATTATTTTAGATTTTAAAAGTTTATGAAACTTTGCTCCGTTCAAATCCAATACAGTCAAATTTAAATTGTGAGGTAATCTTTTTTCTATGGAGCCATTAATTAATAAACCAGAATTATTTTTTAACAACCCCTCTAAAAGGTTATTTCTATAAAAAAGTAATTTCTCAGCATTATTTTTTTGATTAAGAACTGCTATCTCTATTGCTTTAGCAAAGCCAACGACTAGAGGAAGAGGTAATGTGCCAGACCTAAGACCATATTCCTGACCTCCTCCCACAATTAAAGGCTCAAGATTAATTTCTTCATCAATCAAAAGAAGTCCTATCCCTTTAGGACCATATATTTTGTGAGAACTAATCGTTATCATATTTACGTCTGATAAAAGATTATCTAATTCGATATAACCTAAACATTGTGCGAAATCAGAGTGCAAAGTTATTCCCCTCGATTTACATATCTTTGAAATATTCTCTAGAGGCTGAATAACTCCAATTTCGTTATTTGCCAGCATGACACTGACCAGAAATGTATCTTCTCTTATATTTTTTTTGAATTGTTCTTCTGAAATTAAGCCATCTTTCTCAGGATTAATTTCTGTAACCATAAATCCTTCTTTTTTTAGTTGGTTTAGGGGCTCCAAAACTGCTTTATGCTCCGTTTTTAAGGTAATAATATGTCCATAATTTCCTCTTCTTTTATGGTAATTCCTAGCAAAACCTAATAAGGCTAAGTTATTAGATTCTGTTGCCCCACTTGTAAAAATAACTTTTTTATTCTTAAGTAATAAATTTTGTTCTATTTTTTCTCTTGAGGCTTCTAATATAGCGCTTGCGTTAATACCAGCCAAATTAGATTTGCTTGAAGGGTTAGAAAATATATCAACCCAAAAAGGTTTCATAGCATCAACAACATCTTTAGAGCAAGGAGTCGAAGATTGATAGTCTAGTAGTATGGGAGTTGTTAGCATTATGTTTAGTATATAAAATTCTCTTTATTACTAGAAAATCAAACTAAAGCATTTAAGAAATGGATGAAATTAATCAAATAAATAATGAACCGGTAAGAAAATCAAGAATTTTATTAGTTGATGATGAGCCTGGTTTAAGAACAGCTGTGAAAACATTTCTAGAAGATGAAGGCTTTGAAATATTTATTGCAGTTGATGGAGAGGATGGCTGGGAAAAAGCTCAAACAGTTTTCCCCGATTTGATAATTAGCGATATTATGATGCCCCGAGCCAACGGTTATGCTTTATTAGAAAAAATCAGAAAGGATGAAAAATTAGGAGGAACTCCAGTTATTTTTCTAACTGCAAAAGGAATGACCCTAGACAGAACCGAAGGTTATCTTGCAGGAGTTGATGATTATATTTCCAAACCTTTTGACCCTGATGAATTAGCTGCAAGAGTTAAAAATGTAATCAACAGACAAGAACGTTTACTTAAAGAAGCAGCACGATTCGCAGATATTGATGTAAGCAAAATGGCGAAACAAATTACTGAAATAAAATCTATGCTCACAGATCAAAACCAGACTAATCCAGAAAACAAAATAAATCTTCCTAGTTTTACTCCAAGAGAAGCAAGTGTACTTCAACTAGTAGCAGAAGGTCTGATGAACAAGGAAATTGCGAGACAGCTTGAAACATCTATTAGAAATGTTGAGAAATATGTAAGTAGACTTTTTATCAAGACAGGTACATCTAGCCGAACTGAATTAGTTCGTTATGCACTTGAAAATCATTTAGTAAAATAAATAATTAAATTTTTTCGAATTCAATTAGTTTTGAGAAATAAAAAGGAGCTTGATTTAATTTCTTTTTAACCACTTTAAATCCTTTTTCTTTAGCAGCATTAATGATGCCCGTTTCTTTTAATGTATATGCTCTTGTAGTTTTACTTGGCCCAGGAAATAATTTCCCAATATTTTTTAGAACAGCAAGAACTGGAGTATAAGGAGCAAAGCTTACGATTAGTTTTTCTTTGCTTAAATCGCATAGATGTTGGACCATTTCTTCTGCAACCGGTTGAGGATAATGAATAAACACATCCAAACAAACTACAACATCAAATAATCCTTTTAATTTTTCCAGATCACAAACTTCATACTTGATTCTACCTTGGTTCAAACCTAATTCATTAATGCGTTTTTTTGTTTCTTTTATCATTTCAGAAGAAATATCGCTTACCTGTATTTCTTTTATACCAAGTCTTAGTAAAGGTATGGAAAGACTTCCTACACCACATCCTGCATCACAATAACTTTTTTTTGTTAGTTCAGGATAATTTCTGATGTATGAGACCACATCATCTACAGTTTTTTGATGACCTTTCCTAATATTTTTCTGAACTGTATTAATTTCATCAGATTTGCTATAAATTTTATTCCATCTTTCAAAGCCAGTACCATTAAAATACTCCCTAACTTCACTTTTTTCGATAATCTTATTTGACGTCATAATATTCTATGAAAATTTATTCTTTTTATACTAACTAACTGGCGCCAAATTAATTGCACGCCATTATAGGAAAGAATTGATTTGTTATTTTGTCAGAATTTAATTCTAAAGATAATTATAAAGTTGCTGTCGTAATGGGTAGTGATTCAGATCTAAAAACATTGAAACCTGCTATTGGTATTTTAAAAGAATTTGGAATCAAAACTGAAGTTTGTATACTTTCTGCTCATCGAACACCTATTGAAATGATGGAATATGCAAAAAATGCAGAATCAGAAAACATAAAAGTAATAATTGCCGGTGCTGGGGGTGCTGCTCATCTTCCAGGAATGCTGGCATCCATAACTTGCATTCCTGTAATTGGAGTACCAGTAGAGAGTAAGACACTGAAGGGAATTGACTCTCTTTTATCAATCGTTCAAATGCCCGCTGGAATTCCAGTTGCAACAGTTGCAATTAATGGAGGACAGAATGCTGGATTATTGGCAATAGAGATGATCAGTTTATTTGATGAATCTATAAAGAAAAATTTAAAAGAATTCAGAGAAAATCTTCATACACAGGTAAGAACAAAAAATAGTAAGTTATCAACTATTGGAGCTGATAATTATCTTCAAAATAAATAAAACTATATTTTTCTATTAGGTCTTTTTAAGAAAGTTTTCTTTTTTAAGGTAGTTAATAACTTTTTCAATGGAATCTTTTAAATCTAAAGAACCTGTATCAACTTCAATTTCTGGATTATGAGGAGCTTCATACGGACTAGAAATCCCTGTAAATTCCTTAATTTCACCCAAACGAGCTTTCTTATAAAGACCTTTAGTATCCCTATTTTCGCAAACTTTGATATCAGCAGCACAATAGACTTCAATAAAATCCTTAGATCCAATAATTTTTCTCACCTTATCTCTATCGCTAATAAATGGCGAAACAAATGCTGTTATAGTTATTATCCCAGCATTCATAAATAAATTCGCAACTTCGCCAATTCTTCTTATGTTTTCTTCTCTATCTTCATCCGAAAAGCCAAGATCTTTACATAAACCGTGTCTAATATTATCTCCATCCAACACATAAGTCGAAAAACCATCTAAGTGTAAAACTTCATTTAAAGCGTTGGCCAAAGTACTTTTACCAGAACCAGATAAACCTGTAAACCAAATAACCATACCTTTATGACCTCTCATTTTCTCTAACTTTTCTCTGTCAATAGTTAAGTTGTGCCACTTTATATTGGTTGACTTTGTTTGTTCTTGTTCTTTCATTTTTTTCATCATGAAAATTAAAAACCTATCCTAACCCTTGCTTCATAAATTATGAAATCCCTCTTTACGAAGAAACTCAATTGATTTCGATACCATATCACCCTGTAACTGGATATTTCTATCAATCAATGTTCCACCAGTCCCACAAAAAACTTTAATTTTTTTTAGTAATTCTTTTAATAAGATTTCATCCTCAGTGCCTAAACCCCTAATTAAAGTTACAGTCTTTCCCTTTTTACCTTTTTTTTGTTTTGAAATACTTATTTTTGATCTTTTATTAACAGTATCTACCTTAGCTACTTCTTCAGATTTTTTTTCTTGATTATCAAATTCGATCCAATTTTTTTTTTCCATTATTTTCAATATAATCTATAGTTAGTTAAAACTTATTCTATAGAAAAAGTGGTAAGTACATTTTCGCGCAAAGATCAAAACTATAAAAATGACGATTTAAATCAACCCTCCAAAGAGGGAAGATTTGGAAAATATGGCGGTCAATATGTTCCTGAAACGCTAATGCCTGCTCTTTTTGAGCTTGAAACAGCCGCATCTAATGCATGGAAAGATAAACATTTTGTAGAAGAATTAAATCATCTACTTAAGACTTATGTAGGAAGAGAAACACCACTTTATGAAGCCAAAAGACTTACTGAACATTACAAAAATAAACAAGCAACTCCTAGAATATGGCTTAAAAGAGAAGATTTAAATCATACTGGGGCTCACAAAATTAATAATGCCCTTGGGCAAGCTTTATTGGCAATAAGAATGGGTAAAAAAAGAATAATTGCAGAAACTGGAGCGGGTCAGCATGGAGTTGCTACTGCTACTGTTTGTGCGAGATTTGGCTTGAAATGTATTATCTACATGGGTGCTGAAGACATAAAAAGGCAATCCCTTAACGTTTTCAGAATGAAACTTTTAGGAGCTGAAGTTAAAGTTGTAAATTCTGGAACTGCAACACTTAAGGATGCTACTAGTGAGGCCATTAGAGATTGGGTTTCTAATGTCGAAACCACTCACTATATTTTAGGATCTGTTGCAGGCCCACACCCTTTCCCAAAGATTGTGAGAGATTTTCATGCAGTAATAGGTGAAGAAACTAAAAAACAATGTTTGGAATCGTTTGGATCTTTGCCCGATATTTTGCTTGCTTGTGTAGGTGGGGGATCAAATGCAATGGGGCTTTTCCACCCTTTTGTTAAAGAAACTTCTGTACGTCTTATTGGAGTTGAAGCCGCAGGAAGCGGTGTTGATACTGACAAACATGCTGCCACTATCACTAAAGGGTCAGTTGGAATTTTGCATGGATCAATGAGTCTTCTCTTGCAAGATGCTAATGGTCAAGTACAAGAAGCTCACTCAATAAGTGCAGGTTTAGATTACCCTGGAGTAGGACCTGAACATAGCCATTTAAAAGATATAGGCAGAGCAGAATATGGATCAGTCACAGATCAAGAAGCTTTAGACGCTTTAAAACTTGTTAGTGAACTAGAAGGAATTATACCTGCACTTGAAACTTCCCATGCCTTTGCTTGGTTAGATAAATTATGCCCTACTCTTGAAGAAGATACTCATATAGTTATCAATTGCTCTGGTAGAGGCGACAAAGATGTTAATACTGTTGCATCTTCATTAGATATTTAATCAATACCTTGGGATTGATGAATCAATATATCTACTCCATCCATCAATACCCTCCTCCAAATTCCATATTTTGCTCACAATATTATTATCCAAGCACCATTGAGAAAAGTTATAACTTCTTATTCCTGCATGACAGGTAACTACAATTTCTCTATCTAATAAACCAGCAAATATTTCTTCAACATATTCAAATGTGACTTTACTAATTGGTATATGTAAAAATTCTTTTGAGAAACGAGCTATTTCAAGCTCTGACTGTTCTCTTACATCAATCAAAACTGGATCTTCTTTCTCAGAATTAAACCAATCATTGAGACTAGAAGCATTTATAGATTTTGGATAACTTCCCAATTTATATGATAAATTATGTGTTATTTACAATTTAATAAATTAAGTTGCAGTAATAAGTTTATTGTTAAAAATAAAAATAAACATTGATAATGAAAATTAGAGTAGTAGCAATAATACTTTTATTATCTTTATTACTTT
>CABYTO010000016.1 GCA_902521995.1 uncultured Prochlorococcus sp.
AAAGCTGATAAGAAAGAGGAGTTAATAATCCAATCTGATAAACAGTCTGAAATAAATGATGTTATTTATGCAGAGGGTAATGTTTTTGTTGCTTATAAAGGCAAACTGCTTAGAGCAGATAATTTAATTTACGATAAGTTAAATAAAAAAATTAGTGCTAAAGGAAATATATCTTTGGAATTAGGTGATCAATTCTTCAAAGCTGAACAACTAGACTATAGTTTTATAAGTAAAAAAGGTTATCTTTTAGATGTAAAGGGTATTATTAATACCGATACATTAATGGATGATTTATCATCAAATTTCAGTTCATCAGATTCTGAAAAGTTAGAAAGTTTAATTGAATTAAAAAAAAAGGAAGTTTTACATACTCCTAGTAAGATTGAAAGTTGGTTATTTTTTACGGATAAAATATCAATAGATGGCCAAAAATGGGAAAGTAAGAAAGCTGTACTTAGCAATGATTTACTTGAATCGAAACAGGTTAAAATAGCCATCAATTCATTAAAAGTTATTTCTGAAGAAGATAAATTACGATTTAAGTCATCAATAAACAATTTAATAATTGAAGAAAAAGTTTCAATTCCATTTTGGGTTGGAGACAGAACTTTAACAAAGTCAAAGTCTGGAGAATTCTTAGCCTTTGAAAATAGGTGGAATTTAGGATATGAAAAATTAGACAAGGATGGGTACTATATTGGTAGGAAATTTAACTCTATAGATATTGCTGATGATTTTGTTCTGGATTTAGAGACGCAATTCCTAATTCAGAGGTCATTACAGGGGTATACAAAAAGTTTTGTAAAGAAGGACGAATCAATCACTTCAGATAGGGTGAAGAGAAATTCAAGTTTTGAAGATAATTTTGCTTTAAAATCAAAGATGAAAGGGAAAATAAAAAATTGGGATTTAGTAATAGACAAGAATTTAAATTCATTGGATGTGGATAAATTTTCGGATGCATTTAGATTCAAGACTGAATTGAGTAAAGAAATAGAGTTATTAGATTCAAAATGGGAAAAAAGTTTTTATGGAATTTATAGAGAGAGGTTCTGGAATGGTTCATTGGGTGAAGCAGAAATTTATTCAGGTTATGGCTCAAAATTAAAAAAAGAAAATTCTTGGATTGTTGATGGCATTAAAAAGTCAGAATCTTTATCTTTAGGTTTGGCCAAGATAACAGCAGAAGCTTTGAATACTAAAAAATTAGTAACTAATCTAAAAGGTAATTTGTTTTATTCTCTTGATCAGAAATTTCCAATTAGTACTGTAGTTCCTAAAAAGAAATCTGTTGATATTTCATACAATTATATTCCTGAACCAATAACCAAAGGACTAAGTCTCAACACAAGATTAGAATTATCATATGCTTTCTATGAAAATGGTGATCATCAAGAATATTTAGGTTTAGGTGCTGGTCCTGAATATATACTTGGGAATTTTAAAAATAAAACTTTTGACTATACTCGTTTTAGTCTTTTTCCTTTTTATAAATTTAATAGTGGAGAAAGTGTTTTTAAATTTGACCAGAATTATGAGAAATTCACTTTAAATATTGCTTTTGATCAGCAATTATATGGGCCAGTTTTACTTAAAACTATTGGGACATTAAATTTGTCAAGTGATTCAGAAAATTATGGTGAATTTATAAATTCTAAGATCTCATTAAATTGGAAAAAAAGATCCTATGAATTTGGTATTTTTTATCAACCTCATAATCAAGCAGGAGGAATTTCTTATAGTTTCTTTGGATTTAAATAGCTAAATCAGTATTGAATTTTATATAAGGTAATTGGTTAAATTTATTTTCAATTAAATTTTCATTTTCCATTAGTGTTGAAGTAGCATCCCACTCTCCTGATAAAAACATTTTTCTTGTGGTTTCTTTAATCTCAATATTTAAAGTTAAATCTTTTGATTTTGCTAACGAATTTTCAAGATCAATTTCTAAGAATAAAAATTGATTATCACAATAGTTTTGTATTTCTTCTATGGATTTTTTAGGTAGCGTAAAACATGGGATTCCAATTGCAATACAGTTACTATAAAAAATGTCAGCGAAACTCTCTCCTATAATTGCTTTTATGCCCCATCTCATAAGCGCTTGGGGAGCATGTTCTCTGCTGGAACCACATCCAAAATTGCTATTAACAATTAGTATTATGGCATTTTTGTTTTTCTCTAGATCAAAAGGATGGCTACCCTTTAAAGTTTTTCTATCGTCCTCAAAAACAGATTCACCCAATGAATCAAAACTAACACACTTCAAGAAACGTGCTGGAATTATTCGATCTGTATCAATGTCGTCACCAATCAAGGAGATACATTGCCCGTCTATTCGTGAAATTTTTCCAATTGGTGGGGAGAACTTGGATTTCATAAGTTTATAAATTCTCGAACGTCACTGACTTTGCCATTAATTGCAGCAGCAGCAACCATTGCTGGACTCATTAGTAGTGTTCTTCCGCTAGGAGATCCCTGCCTACCCTTGAAATTTCTATTACTAGAACTAGCACTAACTTGATTACCTATTAGCTTGTCTGAATTCATTGCTAAACACATTGAGCAGCCTGGATCTCTCCATTGAAATCCAGAATCCTTAAATATCTTATCAAGACCTTCTTGTTTTGCTTCATTAGCTACTTTTTCTGAACCAGGCACTACAAATGCTTTTACATTCTTAGATACTTTTTTCCCTTTTAATACTTTAGCTGCAATTCTCAAGTCACTGATTCGTCCATTTGTGCAACTGCCTATGAAACAAACTTCTACTGGAATATCTTTTATTGATTGTCCCGGATTGAAACTCATATATTCATAAGCCTCTTCAGCAACTAATTTGTCATTTGGTGACAAGTCATCTAAAAGAGGGATTTGTTGACTAATGCCTATACTTTGGCCAGGTGTAATCCCCCATGTAACGGTTGGTTCTATTTTAGAAGCATCTATTTTAATTACATCATCATAAATTGAATCATCATCGCTTTTTAATGATTTCCACCATGTGAGCGCTTTCCCCCAATGCTCATTTTTTGGTGCGCACAATTTATTTTTTATGTAATTAAAAGTCTTATCATCAGGGTTTATGTAGCCGCATCTTGCTCCGCCTTCAATAGACATATTGCATATAGTCATTCTTTCTTCCATTGATAATGCGTCGATCGCAGGCCCTGCGAACTCATACGCAAAACCTACGCCAGCCTTTACACCTAGTTTATTAATAATATGAAGTACTAAATCCTTAGCATAAACCCCATTAGATAATTTATTTTCACACCAAATTTGCCTTACTTTTAATTTGTTCATAGCGATGGTTTGGCTAGCAAGAACATCTCTTACTTGGCTTGTGCCTATCCCAAAAGCAATTGACCCAAAAGCTCCATGAGTTGAAGTATGAGAATCTCCGCAAGCGATTGTCATTCCTGGCTGAGTCAGTCCTAATTCTGGGGCTACTACATGAACTATTCCTTGATTTCCACTACCAATATTAAAAAATCTTATTTTATGTTCTAAGCAATTCTTCTCAAGTGTTGCAATCATTTGCTCTGCAAGGTTATCTTTGAAAGGTCTGCTCTGATTATCTGTTGGCACAATATGATCAACAGTAGCAACAGTTCTATCGGGGAATTTTACTTTTAAGTTTTTGTCCTTTAAAGCGCCAAATGCTTGCGGACTTGTTACTTCATGGATGAGATGAAGACCAATAAAAATTTGATCAGATCCTCCAGGAAGACTTGAAACTTTATGTAAATCCCAAACTTTATCAAATAAGGTATCTTGACTCAATTTGTAAAAATAGTTAGTAACTCTTCGATAATAAGATTAATCTGAGGCTGTTCAAACATACATTTACACTTAGTGTTTGAATTTCTATTCTATTTCTGGTTGAGTTAAATAGTTTTTTTATGTTAGTTATGTGATTATTCGGTCCTGCAATTGAAATATAGACAAGTCCAACAGGTTTGTTTTGACAGCCTCCGTTAGGACCAGCTATTCCACTAATTGCTATTGCCCAGTCTGCTCCTAGTTTTTCTTTAATATTAATTGCCATGGCTTTACAAACTTCTTTAGAAACAGCTCCATATTTTATAAGTTTTTCTTCTGAAATATTTAATAATGAATTTTTTAGCTCATTACTATATGAAACAATGCTACCTTGAAAAACTTGAGATGAACCTGATATTGATGTTAGAGATGAAGATAGAAGACCTCCTGTACAAGATTCAGCAAAAACAATAGTTTGGTTTCTTTTAGTTAACTCTTTTATTAAAACGCTTGGCAAAGTATCATTATCTTCTCCAAAAATAAAATTTGAAAAATCTTTTTTTAATTTTTCTTTTACAGGCTTAATTATATTTTTTGCTTCTATGTCATTCTTTGCTCGCGCGGTGATTCTAATTTTAACCTCTCCTAAGTTTGCATATGGAGCAACCGTTGGGTTTTTAAGGTTTAATAGATCATTAATTTTTTCTGCAACGCTAGATTCTCCAATTCCTGCAAATTTAAGAGTACTTGAAAAAAAGGAATAACTATCTGAGAATTTGGTTTTAATGAAATCATACGCAGTCTCTTCCCACATAGTTTTCATTTCACTAGGTACTCCGGGGAAAGTAAGAATAGTAAAGCCTTTTATTGGTTCCCATATCATTCCTGGGGCAGTGCCCCTAGGGTTATTAATTATTTGAGCATTTTTTGGGAAGAAACATTGTTTCCTTAAGCTCGAGGAATCGTCTTTGAGCTTTGCGTTTGGAAGTTTTTGTTTAATTTCATCCCATAAATGCGGTCTTTCAAAAAGAGATACATCAAAAGATTTGGCTATTGCTTCAGTAGTTAAGTCATCTGGGGTGGGTCCCAATCCACCAGTTGTAATTAGAAGATTACTTCTTTTCGATATTTCCTGAATTACTTTTATAATTCGATCACAATTATCACCTACAGTTGATTGTCTAAAGTGATTTAAGCCTAATAGTGACAACTGTTCTGAAATCCATTGAGCATTTGTGTTTATAATATTTCCTAAAAGTAGCTCTGTTCCAATAGAAAGAATTTCAACTCCCTTGGAATTAGGACTCATTTAATTGATGCTTCAAGTTTGCCTTCATAAAGAGGAAAACGACTACATAAGGTTAATACTCTTTCTTTACATTGACTTTCAATAAGAGAATCGTTTGGGTTAAGTAATCTATCAGCAATAATTTCTCCAACTTCAGCAAAAGCATTCTCATTAAAGCCTCTAGTAGTTAGAGCAGCAGTTCCCAACCTTAATCCGCTGGTTACAAAAGGTGATTCTGGGTCAAATGGAACAGTATTTTTATTTGCAGTGATATTCACTTCACTTACGAGCAAATCAGCAATTTTACCAGTCATATTGATACTTCTTAAATCAAGTAGAACAATATGGTTATCAGTGCCTCCACTAACTATATTAATACCTCTATTTATTAAAGTTGAAGCTAGAACTTTGGCATTTTTTATTACTTGTTGGGAATAATTAACAAAATCTGGCTGTAAGGCTTCTCCAAATGCAACTGCTTTAGCTGCAATAATGTGTTCTAAGGGCCCCCCCTGAGTCCCTGGGAAAACAGATTTATCGAATTTCTTTCCAAATTCTGCATCTTTACACAAGATAAGTCCTCCTCTAGGCCCTCTTAATGTTTTATGAGTAGTTGTAGTTACTACATCACAATAAGGAATTGGATTTGGATGAAGTTTACTTGCTACAAGACCTGCGATATGTGCAATATCAGCCATTAAGAATGCACCAACTTCATCTGCAATTTTTCTAAATGATTCAAAATCGATTGTTCTTGGATAAGCTGAATATCCACATATGATCAATTTTGGTTTTGTTTCAAGTGCTATCTCTCTTATTTCATCAAAATTTAATGCACTAGTTTCTTTGTTAACACCATAGTGAACTGCATTAAACCATTTACCACTCATATTTACTGGAGATCCATGAGTTAGGTGTCCACCATGAGATAAATCCATCCCAAGTATTGTGTCGCCAGGTTTAAGTAAACTTAGGAAAACAGCAGCATTTGCCTGTGCTCCACTATGAGGTTGCACATTAGCCCAATTTGCATTAAATAATTTTTTCGCTCTTTGAATAGCTAATTCTTCAATTTCATCAACAAATTCACATCCCCCGTAATATCTTTTTTGAGGTAATCCCTCTGCGTATTTATTTGTAAGGACTGATCCTTGAGCCTGCATGACGGCAATTGATGCGAAATTTTCGCTTGCGATTAACTCAAGATGAGTTTCTTGTCTATTTTTTTCAGAGTTAATAAAATTGGATATTACTGGATCACTTTCTTTAAGATTTTGGAGGATATTCATTGAATTTGATAAGTAATACCTATAATATATACGATATTTTTTAGAAAAATATAAAAAGAATATTTTAGAATTTTAAACGCGCCTGGAGAGATTCGAACTCCCGACACCCTGATCCGTAGTCAGGTGCTCTAATCCACTGAGCTACAGGCGCATAATTATGTAATATCTCTGTTTCAGGGTCTCTTAGTCAACTAGATTTCAGGTAAAATATCTATTATTAACAATCTAACTATTAATATGCCTATAAAGTGGTACGGAAATGGTGATTTAGAAGATCCCATCTATAAACATTTTTCTCGAATAGTAAATTTTGTTATTCACTGCATGATATTTACTGCGATAGTAAGTGGCACTTGGCTTTTAAAAGAAATTAAATATGAAATTGCTTTTTTTAATAATTTTGCAATTTTCTGGTCAATTCTTTTAGCCTCCCATTTACTATTTGTAATTATGAAAAAACCTAAAGATACTTCAAAACAATCAACTTAATTAATTTTTAATTTATGGACTCTCAGATACGAATAAGTGATCTAGAAAATATTATTTCAGAAAAGGTTTTTATAAAAATAGAAAAGTGGAATTTATATCTTGGAGATGCTGGCCTAGCAAGAAATCTTGCTATTGAATGTATCAGCAATAAAGATCAAGGCCCATTGGAGGCTGCGAAAATAAGTTTGAAAGCTATAAATGTAAAAGTGGGGGATGGTGTTAAAAGTATTCCACTGATCAATCTAATAACTAACTCACAAATTCTTGAATTAGAGGAGATTTTGGAAAGTTTTTTTGAAAACTAAATCATTTTTTATAAACTTTAAATCTATTTACTTTTAAACATTTTGTAAGAAAAAAATAGATTACAAGAAAAGTTAGAGATCCAATTATTAATAATAAAAATTCTCCGAGATTTGAATTTAAGTTATTTGTAGTTTTAAGAATAGTAAAACAAATTGTGCTATCTATAAATGCTGCTAATGACATGAGGATAATTTTTCTCAATAAATCCAACTTTGGTAAGTGGATATTTTCATTTTTCAGATTAAAAGAAAGCAAAAGACAAACTATAAAGTTGACTATTACTGAAGATAAAATTATTCCTACAACTCCAAAATTATATGGAGAAAGATTCCCAAAATTATTAATTGGGGCACCAATTAAAAACCAATCAAAAAAAATATTTAATATTATCCCTGCCAATGATGACTTGAAAGGGAAGTTTGTTTTTTCAATTGAATAGTAAGCTCTTACTAATAAATCTCTATAAAGATAAAAAGGTATCCCAACTGCATAAGCAATTAATATATTCTTAACTTTTAAAGCCGCTGAAAAATCAAAAGATCCTCTCTGAAAAACTAACTCTACTATTTGATTATTGAATGTTATGAAAAATCCGGTTAAAAAAATAGTGGTCAAGAAACAGTAATCTATTCCAGAGATCAATTTTTTTTGGAGGCCTATATAGTCTTTATTACTTTTCAATTTAGATAATTTTGGAAGTAATGGCAAAATCAAAGAGTTAGATAATATGCCTAATGGGGCTTGTATCAAAAAGTTTCCGTAAGCTAGTCCCGATGCTGCTCCTTGAAAACTTGAAGCGAAAAACATATCGATAAAAACATTAATTTGACTTAGACCTGATGAGATAGATGCTGGAATAATTAGTTTGAAAATCCTCCTCTCTTCATTATTAAATAGTTGAAAGTTTGACTTTAATCTCAAAAGACCGATATTATTTATTTCTGAAATTTGAACAACAAACTGAATTAAAGTTCCGGTTAAAGTTGCAAAAGCTAGTAATCCCGTATAAGTAAAGAAATGAGAATATGCATTTTCTAGGTTAAAAATCCAACTTAATAAAATAAAAAAAATAGTAGTTAGGCTTGTTATCGCTGGACTTATACTTGATAAAAAGAATTTTTTTTGCGAATTTAAGGCGCCAAAGCTTAAACCTATAAATCCTGACAAAGGGATACAAGGCGTAAGTATTTTTAATTGGTAAGTGGCAATTGATTTAGCTTCGTAACTTAAATTAGGGGCTAATAATTCAATTAATATTCTGGAATTAAAGTATACCAATATAGCTAAACCAATTAATAATATTGAAAGTTTTATGCTTACTTGAGTTAGAACAATCCCTCCATTTTTTTTGTTAAGGGGAGTTAAAACTGCAACGACGGCGTTATGTAAGGGACCATTAATCCCTCCAATAATTATTATCAAAAAACCTGGAATTATATAGGCATAATTAAATGCGTCGTATGTTACCCCAAGTCCAAAAGCAGCAGCTATAAATATTTGTCTTATACATCCAGCTAATTTACTAAGACTAGTACCAAATGAAATTGAAAAAACATTATTTTTTAAAAATGAATGCATTTGGATTTGTCTAAATTTTTCAAGAAGTTTAAGTTTCAATTATATTTGATTTTTAGCTAACGACATATTTATGAATGATCGGATAATTGAATTTGATCCATTAATTGAAGGGGTTTTAATTAAGAGGTATAAGAGGTTTCTTGCAGATATAAAATTAGAGAGCGGAGAGGTAGTAACCGCTCATTGTGCCAACACGGGCCCAATGAAGGGACTTTTGAGTGAGGGAGCAAAGGTAAGAATAAGTGTTTCTCCTTCTCCAAAAAGAAAATTACCTTTTACTTGGGAACAGATTTGTGTTTTAGATGCAAAAAATGAGGAGGTTTGGGTTGGTATTAATACTTTATTTGCAAATAAGTTAATCAAAAAGGTTATTGAGAAAAATTTGCTCGACGAAATAATAGGAGAAATAGAGACAATTAAATCTGAAGTTCCCTATGGAAAAGAAAAAAAAAGCAGAATTGACTTTTTTTTAACTCCAAAATCTTCAAATCCTGATAAACGTAACATTTACGTAGAGGTTAAAAATACGACTTGGATTAGAGAAAATGTTGCTCTATTCCCTGATACAGTAACGAAAAGAGGCCAAAAACACCTCCTAGAATTAAAGGAATTAATTCCTGAAAGTAAAAGTGTTTTAGTTCTTTGTATGACAAGAAAAGACGCTTGTTTTTTTGCCCCTGGAGATGAGGCAGATCCCTTATACGGCAATCTTTTTAGAGAATCTTTAAGTGCAGGAATGATAACGATTCCTTGTTCTTTTGAATTTCATAATGACCATGTATCATGGGAAGGAATTAAACCTTTGAAATAAATAAAATCTTGATATTTTGAAACTTCTAAAAATAAATTTTTTAAACTAACAAATATTTTTTTAAGGTGCAACAATAAAAATGGTATCAACAACTACTAGACACTGATAAGTTTTTTGAATAAATTTAAATTTGAAAGGAAACAGTAAAACTGTTTTTTTGCAGATCTAATTTTTTTTTATGACCACTGCTTTGCAAACGCCTCAAAGGCGCTCTAGGTCCAAACTACAAGATGCAAGTCTTGTGAATGGACCTATGCTCCTTTTGAGGAGTATTCGAGGATTTAGTTCAAACCGCTCTATGTTGTGGCTTGCGACTGTTCCTTTAGCTTTGTTTGGTTTAGGTATTTTTAATCTTTCAGCTCACGCAGCTGATTTACCTGAGTTGAATGCAGCTTTTCTTGCTAACAATTTATGGCTTTTGATCGCTACTATTTTAGTGATCTTTATGAACGCCGGTTTCGCTATGGTTGAGGCAGGTATGTGTCGTTCTAAGAACGCAGTAAACATCCTTGCTAAAAACCTATTCGTATTTGCTCTAGCTGTAACCTCTTACTGGTTTATCGGCTATTCATTAATGTACGGAGGTAGTGTCGCTGACGGATGGCTTTATTTTGGCGGCTTATTTTTTGATCCAACAGTTACTGCAGATATGGTAACTGATGCTGGATTAGTCCCAACAGTTGATTTCTTGTTCCAGTCTGCATTCGCAGGAACTGCAGCAACTATCGTATCCGGTCTTGTTGCTGAAAGAGTTAAATTTGGAGAATTTGTTGTTTTTGCTGTTGTATTAACTGCATTTATATATCCAATTGCTGGTAGCTGGAAATGGAATGGTGGTTGGCTTGATTCTTTAGGTTTTGTAGACTTTGCTGGTTCTTCAATTGTTCACTCAGTTGGAGCATGGGCGGGTCTTGTAGGAGCTATGCTTCTTGGACCAAGAATTGGCAAATACTCTGATGGAAAACCACAGGCTATGCCAGGACACAATATGGCTATAGCTACTTTAGGTGCATTAGTTCTATGGATAGGTTGGTATGGTTTCAACCCCGGTTCTCAACTTGCTATGGATCAATGGGTTCCATATGTTGCTGTAACAACTACTTTAGCAGCAGCAGCTGGAGCTATTGGTGCAACTATTGTTTCAACATTAACTTCTGGTAAGCCTGATCTTACAATGATAATTAACGGAATCCTTGCTGGTTTGGTTAGTATCACTGCAGGTTGTGGCGATATGACTCTTGCTGGAGCCTGGTTTGCAGGACTAGTAGGTGGAATTATCGTTGTATTTTCTGTTGCAGCACTTGATGCCGCTGAGATCGATGATCCTGTAGGTGCATTCTCTGTTCACGGAGTTTGTGGTGTATGGGGTACTGTAGTTATCGGTCTTTGGGGTACAGCTGTTCAAGGTGATGGAGCAGGTATGGGATTGTTCAATGGTGGAGGAATTACCCTTCTTCTAGTTCAAGCTCTTGGTGCCGCAGCTTATGCTATTTGGACACTAGTTACTTGCTGGATTGCCTGGTCTGTAATTGGAGGATTATTCGGTGGAATCCGAGTTTCTGAAGAGGAAGAGACTCAAGGCTTAGATATAGGAGAGCATGGAATGGAAGCATATCCAGACTTTGCATCTGCTAAATAATCTAACTAAAAAATTGATTTTAGAAACCTGACTTATGTCAGGTTTCTTTTTTTTTACGAAAAATTTTTAAAAACGTTGTAATATAAGAAGATGGATACTCAAGCTTTTAGAAGATCTCTTCATCATTCTGATAGATATAATAGAAGGGGTTTCGATTCTCCAACAAAAAGAGCTCAAGCATTAGAAGAAGCTTACCAAAGTGATTTAATAAGTTCTATTAGGGATAATGGTTTTACTTATTCTAAAGGCAGACTAAATATAAAGTTGGCCAAAGCCTTTGGTTTTTGTTGGGGAGTTGAAAGAGCAGTAGCAATGGCATATGAAACTAGAAGACATTACCCAAATGAGAATATTTGGATAACAAACGAAATAATTCATAATCCCTCGGTTAATGATCATTTAAGAAAAATGAATGTAAAATTCATTTCAGCTAAAAATGGAATTAAAGATTTTTCTTCAGTTACTAAAGGAGATGTTGTTATTCTTCCCGCCTTTGGAGCTACTGTTCAGGAAATGAAACTGTTGCATGAGAAAGGTTGTCATATCATTGATACAACTTGTCCATGGGTTTCTAAGGTTTGGCATACAGTTGAAAAACATAAAAAACATGTTTTCACATCTATTATTCATGGAAAATTTAAGCATGAAGAGACTCTTGCTACAAGTTCATTCGCAGGTAAATATTTAGTTGTACTTGATCTAGAAGAAGCAAACTACATATCTGAATATATTCTTGGGAGAGGTAATAGAAATGAGTTTATGAATAAATTTGCTAAAGCTTGTTCAAGTGGATTTGATCCTGATAAAGATTTAGATAGAGTCGGAGTTGCAAATCAGACAACTATGCTTAAGAGCGAGACTGAAGAAATTGGGAAGGTTTTTGAAAGGACGATGTTAAAAAAATTTGGACCAGAAAACTTAAATAGTCACTTTTTAGCTTTTAATACTATTTGTGATGCCACAGAAGAAAGACAAGAAGCAATGTTCTCTTTGGTTGATGAAGACCTAGATATTCTAGTGGTTATTGGAGGCTTCAATTCTTCCAATACTACTCACTTACAAGAAATTGCAATTACTAAAAATATTGCTTCTTTTCACATTGATACACCGGAAAGGATATCAGTTAAAGATAACTCAATATTTCATAAACCTCTAGGTTCAGATTTAGAGCTTAAGAATAATTTTCTACCTGGTGGAAAAATTAATGTTGGAATTACCTCAGGTGCATCTACTCCTGATAAGGTCGTTGCAGATGTTATTGAAAAGTTAATTGATATTACTTCCTAGATTTGATACTTCATTTATAAATTTGCTTAGTTTTTTTAATTTATTAGTCAGATAATTCCAAAAGATCGACTTTATTAACTAGAATAATGAAAAATTTATGAAGTATGGAAGACAAACCACAAACTAATCAGGTTCAAACTGCGAGTATGAATAGTACCAAAGCGCCCCAAAAAGTTGAAGTTGTAGTTGCCAATTCATCTTCAGGATCAGAAGTAAATATTCTTGGAGAACTGTCGATTTTTGTTTTAAGAATAGGTTTTTGTGCTTTGATGATCCATCATGGCCTAGAGAAACTTCAGGATCCACAAGGTTTTGCTGAGTTTGTAGTTGGCAAGTACTTCCCATTTTTGCCAGGTGACCCTGTTATATGGACTTTTGGAGCAGCAATTACTCAATTGATATGCCCATTAGGATTGGCTATAGGAATTTTTGCAAGACTTTCTTCTCTTGGCCTGCTGTCCACGATGGCATTTGCTGTTTATTTTCATCTCCTTGATACTGGACTAGAAGGGTTCCCTCTAGCAGTGGTTGAAGGTCATAATTATGCTTTCGAATTGTCTTTTATATATGGAGCTATTTCTCTCTACTTTCTATGCGCTGGTCCAGGTAGGCTTTCTTTGTTCAGAAAAACTAACAAAATTACATACTATCCAAAATCATCATAAATTAATGTAAAAAATGTCTTTTTTGCGTAAACACCATTGCAATTTCTTTTAAATTACACATATCAATACTTTCTTGGTCTCTTAAGCTCCCTCCAGGTTGGATAATAGCTTTTATACCGTATTCATTTGCAAGTTCAACAGTATCTGCAAATGGGAAAAATCCATCACTAGCCAAGACAGCATTAGAACATAACCTTCCAGCTGCTTCTAATGCAATTTTTGCTGCTCCAACTCTATTCATTTGTCCAGCTCCAATACCAATAGTTTTTTGGTCTTTTGCGATAACAATGGCATTAGATTTAACGTGTTTACAAATTTTCCATGCAAAATTTAGATCTAAGTTAATTTGATTACTCGGATTTTTATTTGTTACTGAAATCCAATTTTCAGCTTTTTCTTCACTATCGTCAGTATCTTGAACTAGTAATCCTCCCATTATTGATTTAGTAGAATTTTGATTCTTTTTTGGAAGTTGATCTTTTGAAAACTTTAAAATTCTTAAATTCTTTTTAACTTTTAAAATTTCTAAAGCTTCCTCATCAAAAGATGGAGCGACGACACATTCTAAGAAAATATCTTTGAGGTGAATTGCGGTCTCACTATCAACATTTGAATTAAAAGCAACTATTCCTCCAAATGCACTAACAGAATCGCATTCCAAAGCATTCAAAAATGCTTTAGAAGCTGAATTACTTATAGAGGCACCACAAGGATTATTGTGTTTAAGAATAACAGAAGCAAACATATCGGTTGTAAGTTCATCTTTTTCTGTGTAGCCAAATTCTAAAACTGTTGAGAGTGCCGACTCTAGATCTAATAGATTGTTATAACTTAATTCTTTACCTTGTAATTGTTCTGCTGAGTTCCAACCTATGTTATTTAAACCATACCAAAAAGCTTTTTGATGGGGATTTTCCCCATATCTTAGGGTTTTGATTAGTGGATAAGATTCAATATATTTGGAAGATTGTAAACCTCTTTCTTTCCTTATCCAATTAGATATTGCAGTGTCATAGTCCGCTGTATGCTGAAAAGCTTCAAGGGCTAATTTTGCTTTATATGAGTCCTTTAATTTACCTTTTTTACTTTCTTCAAGAAAATTTTGATACTGACTGGGATCAACTAGAACGGAAACGTCTTTATGATTTTTAGCTGCAGAACGAATCATTGATGGCCCTCCGATATCGATATTTTCAATAGCATCTTCCCAACTAGCTCCCTGATCTATTGTTTTTTTAAAAGGATATAAATTGACAACTACCAAGTCAATCAACTCAAGATTGTTAGCTTCTATATCTTTTTTATGTTCCTCGTCATTTCTTTTAGCTAATATTCCCCCGTGTACTTTTGGATGTAAAGTTTTAACTCTACCTCCAAGAATTTCAGGAGAATTTGTAAAATCTGCAACTTTAATAACTGGAATTTTTGCTTCCATAAGATGTATTGCAGTTCCTCCACTTGATAGGATTTTATAATTAAATTGCTCTACCAAATCCTTACAAAATGGGATTATATTTTTTTTATCAGAGACACTTACTAAAGCTAATGGTGACATTATGGGAAAGTTTACTTACTTAAGAATATAAACATGAAATATGCTATCAATCATGAATTTGTCTCGATTAGCTCTCAAACTGCAACGCATAGAATTATTTTGATGCATGGTTGGGGAGCTGATTCTGATGACCTTTTAACATTTGGAAAGGAGATGAGTGAAAAAATAAATCTTGATTTTGAGGTAATTTCTTTGAGGGCCCCTGGATTACATCCAAGTGGCCAGGGAAGACAGTGGTATGGCTTATACCCACATGATTGGAGTGGAGCTGCGGTTGAAGTAAATAAACTTTTAGTGACATTAAAAAAATTTGATACTGCTCAGATTCCACTAAGAAAAACAATTTTGTTGGGGTTCTCTCAGGGTGCGGCAATGGCAATTGATGCAGGACTTAAATTAAATTTCGGATTAATTGTTGCTTGTAGTGGTTATCCTCATCCAAATTGGTCCCCTGGAGAAAAATCTTCCCCATTGATTATTAGTCATGGCCTATTTGATGATGTCGTGCCCATAGATGCTTCTAGGACTATTTATGAAAAAGTAAAGAGTAAGTCTTCTAAATTTTGTGAATTATTAGAATTCGATGGATTTCATCAAATTGATTCAAATTTAATTAAATTTATAAGTTCAAATATAAGTAATATTTTTTAAACAAAAGCATATTCGTATTCTTCAATCTCTTCCCAATCATCAGCAGTAAGTTCTAGACCTTCAAATATTTTTTCTTCACCAATTCCTTCAACTACAACTTTTAGTGATGGAAATAGAAAATGATTTTCTTCAGCATATTGGGCGCTAAATAAGCCTTTTTCACCCCAAAAAAACCTATCGGTGGTATGTTCATTTCTTCTGACATTGAAAACTGAAGGTGCAGAGAGACCATTTTCAGCTATGAATCTTCTTGCTGCTGTAACTGGTTTGTGTTTGCCAGTTTCGATATGATAAATAGGTACATGTGCCATTACTCTTTGGCCGGCCAATCTTCTTCTGCTGATTCTTTTTCTCTTTTTTGACATTGATTGGTACTCCTGAAATTATTAATGAGATTAGTCTTATTTATTTTACTAATCTTATATATGTGATTTTAAATTCACTTCAAATTACATAGAGGACCCATCAACCCCTGATGTAGCTTAAAATATGATTAAATATTCATATTTAAGGCTGGCTAAAGTCAGACCTCTTTATATATCTTAATACTTTTTTCATATTTTACAAGCCCTTTTTCAAGTTTTTTTTTAAAAAATTTCTCAAATTTTATTAATTATGAATCTAACAAAAAAATTTGAAGAATTGATTACAAAACAGCTAGAGAGTTTTGGTTGCTCAATGGGCGTGACTAATTTAGTTATGTATCTTGCATCTGCTAAGCAAGGAACTAAAGCATCTTTTGAAATGGTTGGTCAATGGCCACAAATTGATATGCTACTAACATCAATAGAAGATGATCCTTCACTAAAAGTTTCATCGCCTAATAGAAGATGGTATCCGCTTCAAGAAAACGAAATTCTACTTGGTGTGCTTAGAGTAGAAACTGATTTGAAAGGGGGGAATTGGCCAGTATCTCTTGATTCTAGATTAAAAGCCCTTTCAATATCTTTAGCTAAATGCGTCTCTATCGAATTAGAACGTCAAAATAAAAATGAAGAAATCAATTATTTAAAAAATCAGGTGAATGTCATTATCCATCAATTAAGGAATCCATTGGCTGCTATTAGGACATATGCAAAATTACTAATAAAAAGACTTGGTTCAGATAATGACTCTATTGAAATAGTCGAACGCATGATAGTAGAGCAAAAACAAATTAATCAATATATGGATTCTTTTGCGCAATTAAATGCACCTATTCAACTGCCTATAGCAATTGGAGAGGAAAGATTATTATTACCACCAAATTTAGATAATAAAAAGTTAATAACTGTTCAGACTTTATTGAGGCCAATATTAGAAAGGGGTAAAGCTAATGCGAACTTAGAGAATAGAGATTGGACTGAACCTTCTCTTTGGCCAGATTGGACTATATCGCCATTAAAGGCAAAATATGCAGTAATTGCCGAAATTGTGGCCAATTTATTAGAAAATGCGTTTAAATATTCCCAAAAAGATTCTGAAATTGGACTCGCAATTACGAGTAATGGAATTTGTATATTTGATGATGGTAAAAAAATAACTAAAAATGAAAAAGAGAAAATTTTTGAAAAAGGTTTTAGAGGATCTGCCGCTAAGAAGAAGGACGGCACTGGTGTGGGACTTTTTTTAGCGAGAAAATTAGCAAAACAAATTGGAGGGGAATTGAGATTGCTGGAAAATGACTCAATTAAAAATACTGAGAAATTAAAAAATCTTAAGAAGAAAAATATTTTCTATTTAGAACTACCTATAAAAGAATTGCATGCATAAACAACATTGCAGTTTCAACTAGTACAACACTAGCACCGCAAGCATCTCCATTAAACCCTCCAATTTTATTACCCAGTATGTTTGGGACGGAATAGCTTAAAAAAATACCAATCAAAATAAGAATTAAAAATTTAATTAATATTGCTTGGGATGTAATTGAAAGTAATTGATATGTAATAAAAATTAAAAGAAAAAAAATGGAGATCAAAGATTCTTTTTTAAATCCATTCCAAAACTTTTTGTGACTAATAGATTTTTTCTTGTAACTCATATATTTAAACTTTTCTATAAAAAATAAATTTGAAAATCTTCCCCAAAATAAGCATATAGGTAAAACAAAAATTATTAGGTTTTGAATTTTTAGTATGCAAGCAATTTGAATTAAAGTTACAAAAACTAAAGCTTGAACGCCAAAGGAACCAACTTTACTATCTTTCATGGCTTTTAAACGTTTCTTTTTACCCGCAAAAATACCATCGAAAGTATCCATTAAACCATCAATGTGCAAACCACCAGTAATTAAATATCCTGAAGCCAAACAAATTAATGAAGATGCATAAATTGACCAAGAGTTTGTTCTAAAAAAAAGAAAGATATAACTCTGTATTGTTCCAATCAAAAATCCTAAAGGAGGGGCAAATTGTGCAATATTTTTAAATTCGGGATTAATTAAAGGTATCTTTGGAAATGTCGTATAGAAAATCCAAGATCCTGCCAAATTTTTTATTAAATATTTTTTGATGAGATAAAAATAGATTCGATATTAAATAATAGGGTAGATTAATGAAAAAGGATCAAAAATTTTTATAAATTATCGTGTTTGAATTTGAAATTACATCGAATTGCAGTAATACAGAGGCAAGAACTGGTATATTTCATACGCCAAATGGTCAGGTAAAGACACCAAAATTTATGCCTGTGGGTACTTTGGCAACGGTTAAAGGAATTTCATCTAAGCAGTTAACCTCTACAGGGGCAGAAATGATTCTCTCAAATACCTTTCATCTTCATTTACAACCTGGAGAAAAACTAGTTAAAGAATCTGGCGGAATACATAAGTTCATGAATTGGTCTAAGCCTATTCTTACTGATTCAGGAGGATATCAAGTTTTTAGTTTGGCCAAATTAAATAATATTTCTGATAAAGGAGTGGAATTTAAAAATCCAAGAGATGGTAGTCATGTATTTTTATCACCTGAAAAAGTAATACAGATTCAAATGGATCTTGGATCGGATGTTGCGATGGCTTTTGATCATTGTCCTCCGCATACAGCTAACGAAAATGATATTGAGGACTCTTTACAAAGAACTCATTCATGGTTGCAAAAATGTGTTGAGACTCATCAGAAATCTAATCAAGCATTATTCGGAATAGTTCAAGGTGGCAAGTATCCGAGATTAAGAGAATATAGCGCAAAATATACAAGTTCTTTTGATCTGCCTGGAATAGCAGTGGGAGGTGTAAGTGTTGGCGAGTCAGTTGAAGAAATACATAGCGTAATTAATTACGTTCCGAAATTCTTACCAATAAATAAACCAAGATATTTAATGGGAATTGGCTCTTTAAGAGAAATTTCTTTAGCTGTTGCAAATGGATTCGATATATTTGACTGTGTTTTGCCTACAAGATTAGGAAGACATGGGACTGCATTTTTTAATGATGAAAGATTGAATTTGCGAAATGCTCGATTTAAAAATGACTTTTCTCCAATTGACAAAACTTGTAAATGCGAGACATGTAAATCCTATTCTCGAGCATATTTGCATCATCTAATTAGAAATGACGAAATATTAGGTCTAACCCTTATAAGTTTGCATAATATTGCTCACTTAATTAGATTTACCAATGCAATTTCTACTGCAATTAGAGATAATTGTTTTACAAATGATTTCGCTCCTTGGAAAACATCCTCTATTGCTCACTATACGTGGTAACGTCTTATCATAATTAACTAAATTATCAAAAAAGGTGCTCATTCTATTTAATACATTCGCTGAATTGCCCGAGGCTTACAAGGCCTTTGCTCCAACTGTTGATGTTCTTCCACTTATCCCTTTATTTTTCTTTTTATTGGTATTTGTTTGGCAAGCTGCAGTTGGATTTAAATAAAGTTCTTTTAGTTTAGATTGTTTTTATTAGAAGGGATTTTCAAGTAAAATTGCATCTCCAGAATTATCTACAGCACTCTCTATAAAATCAGCAATTTTTAATGCTCTTGAGGCTTGTTCACCATCTACCTCAGGTAATTCTTTGCCCTGAACGCATTTAAGAAAATGCTCCAGCTCTGCATAAAGAGGCTCAATGGAGGTTGTGCTAACTTCTTCGACATATCCATCATTTCTATAAACTAATTCTCCATGCTCTGCTGTGTATGATTCACGAGACTTTCGATGGATTTGTAAAGAGTGATTTAAGAAATCTGTTTCTACAAGGCCATTTTGGCAGTGAGCACTTAAACTTCTAATTTTTTTGTGACTCATTTTGCTTGCAGTTAGGCTTGCAATAACATTATTTTTAAAAACTAAAGTAGCATTGACATAATCAATTAATCCTTCGCTATTTCTTCCCCCAACTGCTGCTAATTTTTGTATTTTTGAGTTTACAAGCTCCAAAATAAGATCAATGTCATGAATCATTAAATCCATTACTACAGATACATCATTTGCTCTGTCTGCATGAGGACTGTGCCTCCTTGCTTCTAAAACAACAATTTCTTCATTATGTACTATTTTATTTAATTCTCTAAAAGCAGGATTAAATCTTTCAATATGCCCAACTTGTAATAGACAGTTACTTGCATTAGCGACTTCTATTAAAGATTTTGCTTCCAACTCGTTAGCTGCAATGGGTTTTTCAATGAGAACGTTAACACCTCCCTTGAGACAATCTAGTCCTACTTTTTGATGAAGTAATGTAGGGACAGCGATACAGATAGCATCAACTTTTGGAATTAGGTCCTTATAATCCTTGAACCACTCACACTGAAATTGCTCAATAGCTAATTTGCCTCTCTCTTCATTTGGATCTGCGACTCCAATGAGATTTGCATCTTTGAGTAAACTTAGTACTCGAGCATGATGCCAGCCCATATTTCCAATACCTATGACTCCAACCTTTACGGGTGATGAGGTTGGTTGCATAATTTCAAATCCATATATTAATTATCATTATCCTCTATGGGGAGTCACATTTAACTTTTTGGAAGAATTATTTTAACACGATCAATTTTTGGACCTGACATAGAAATAACTTCAAACTTAATGTTGCTAAAATTTAAAACGTCGCCAATTTTTGGAACCATTTGAAATTTTTCTAACATAAATCCAGCAAGGGTATGGTAATCATTACCTTCAGGAATAGAACATCCTATCTTTTTATTGATTTCAATAATTTCTGATTTTCCAGCTATTGACCATTTTTTAGAGGAATTATCTAACATTCTCATGTCTGAATAAATTCTATTATTGAGCATTTCCTCTCCAACTATTTCGCCATTTAAATCAGCTGCAGTTATAAGTCCTTCTGTTCCACCGTGTTCATCAACTACAAGTAAGAAAGGATTGTAGTCTCTTACTATTGGAAATATTTCCGCTAGTGAACATGTTTCTATTATTTTTGTTACTGGTAAAAGGAATGGCTCTAATAATGTATTGGCTTCCATTTCACCTTTTGATATTGGCTTAGCTAGATATCGTAAATCTAATACACCTAATACATCATCTAAAGACTCACCAATCACAAAGAAGCGAGCATGTCGAGTTTTATCTACTTGTTTCATAAGTTCTGAAAAGGTTATATTTTTTGGCAAAGTTACCATTTCAGATCTTGGAATCATCACTTCTTTAACCTGTGTATCTTTTAAAGCAAAAACTCCTTCAAGAATATTCTTCTCATCTGGTTTTAAACCTGTTACGTTATCTGTCTCTATAAGAGTTTCTAATTCTCCAGCAGATAAACCCGAGTTTAAAGAATCCCATTTATTATTTAAATTGAACAAGCCTAAACAGGCGCTAGCAAAGAATTCTATTGTTTTAACTATAGGATTCATAGCTTTTCTCACGGCATCGAATATTGTGGTTAATCTTAATGCAGCAGATTCTGGATTGTTAATTACTAAAGCTTTTGGAATTAGTCCAGAAATAAGAGTAACAACTAGAACAACAAATAAAAATAATAGAAGATCATAAAATCTATTTGATAAAGTGTTTTTTTTCCAATAATCATTAGCTAGGTTATTGCTTAGCCACCCAATTGCAATTAATGAAATTGTTACTCCAAATTGAGAAGCAATTAGTGAAGATCTAAAGCGTTTTTGAGTTTTTAAAATTGAAAATGCTCCTTGCTTTTTTTCTTCAATTAACCTTAAAACTTTACTTGGCCTTATTAATAAAAAAGAGAGTTCACTCGCTGCGAAAAAAGCTGGTAGAAATAAAAGAAATAAAAGGATAGTTATTTTCATTCAATGACAAATGGATAATGGGGGTGGCGAGGATCGAACTCGCCTTAGCCAAATTATGAGTTTGGTGCATTCACCAGATTGCTACACCCCCAAGGGAATTTATGTAATTTTAATTACATTGAATTTCAATATACAATATAAAAATAATATTTCAAAAAACACCTCATTTGGAAGTTTTTGTGAGATTTCTTTTTTTTCTTCTAATCTTTAAATATAAATTTAACTTTCACTAATGGGCAAATTTTCTGATAATTATGATTTAAATAAAGCAAAATTGTTAAAACAGTTAATTGAAAAATCTTACAAGAAAGGAAACTTCACTTTATCTTCAGGAAAAAAAAGTAGTCATTATTTGAACTGTAAACCAGTGTCATTAAATGGAGAAGGCTTAAACTTAATAAGTGAATTATTTTTAGATTTAAAGGACTCAAGGTCAAAAGCTGTAGCAGGATTGACATTAGGTGCAGACCCTATAGTAAGTGGATTAATTGTTAAAGCAGCTTTGAATGGACTAGACCTTGATGGTTTAATAATTAGGAAAGAAATCAAAAAATACGGAACCAAAGATGGAATAGAGGGCCCTATATTAGAAGAAGGAACTTTGGTAACTGTCTTAGAAGATGTTGTTACAACTGCTGGTTCAGTAATAAAAGCTATAAAAAAATTACGAGAAAATAATTATGTTGTTGAGGAAGTTTTGTCTATAGTTGATAGGCAAGAAGGGGGATTAGAAGCCCTTGAAGATGAAAATGTTAAATTAAAGAGTCTTTTTACAATAAAAGATTTTTTATAATTATTTCAAAATGAAAGATATAAAAAAAAAGTTTTGGCTTGAAAAATTTGATTGTTTTTCAATTACTGGAAAAGATGCCAGAAAATTTTTGAATGGAATAACAACTAGTAATATTCTTAATTCAGAAAATAAAGTTATCAAAACTTGTTGGTTAACTCCAAATGGAGTTCTAAGATCATTAATTGAAATTATTTTTTTAGAAAAAAGATTAGAAGTAATTATCTTGGCGGGTAATACAAATGAAATAATTGATTACTTTAATCAAATTATTTTTCCAGCAGACGATGTACTTCTGAGTGAACCTTCTTTGATAAATAGAATTCAGGAAATTGATGAATCTAGTTCATGGAGAACTTACCAACCTATTTTCTTCAAAACAGAAGATAAAGAATTTGAAATATATAAAAATAAACTAAATTTACTAAATCCCAATGATTTAAAACTTTGGAAGATTAATCAGGCAATACCCTCATTTGAAATGGAAATAAACGGAAAAAATAATCCTCTTGAGCTTGGATTACAAGATCTTATAGATTTTAGTAAAGGTTGTTATTTAGGACAAGAAACGATTTCAAAAATAAAAAATGTTTCTTCTTTAAAACAGGAAATAAGAATTTGGAAATCAATTGAATCTAATTTGAATTTAGACTTAGAAGATAAAAATTTATATATAAATTCTGCCAAGGATATTTCTGTAGGCAAAATCACTAGTTTTTTCAAATCTGATTTTCAAATAAAAGGTTTAGCTATGATAAAAAGAAAATATTTAGAGGAAGAAAGTTATTTTTTTTCAGAAATTTTTGGAAAAATTATTATAAATAAATCTGTAGGATCAATTTTTCTTTAATCTATTTTGGATCAAATATTTTGCAATTTGTAGAGTAGCTAAACAATCATCTTTGTTATATTGGATAATTTTTTTTAAGAATATTTGGTTTTCTGTAATTTGATATTGAATCCACCAATAAAGTGCTTTCGAGCCACTTGCATTTTTTTGCACCCATTCAAATCCAAGCCAATTAGAAACAGTTTTTAAGCTATAGTTTTTTAGTGGTAATATCCAAGACTTTCTTATTAAGGTATGTAAGTCAATAAATCTGGAGGAAAGTGAATCAATTTCTTCAAAACTAAAATTTAGTTCTTTAGCAATATTAATTATTGATATTTTTTCAGTTTCTCCGTAATGCAAAACTGGCCATTCCTTGTGTGAAAAAAGTATTTCAATAATTTGATTGTAAGATTCTCCTTTATTGTTTTTAAGATTTAGGATTGGTTCATAAATAAGATCTTCTTTTTTTATAAACAAATTATTTACTTTTAAAAATCCATATAAAAAATCATGCTTTTCATCTGGATTTGACTCAATATCAAATATATAAAATCCCGAACATATTTTTTCTAATAGATCTTCCGTATTATTTTGATTAGAAATGAAATATGGTTCTCCAGAGATATATGCTTGTGCTTGCTTTACAAATATGGATGCTTTTTCATACTTCTGATCTTTGAATTTAGATAATTTCTCTCCAAGTTGTTTTTCGCTATGCGAAGCTAATGTCTGAGTATTAGTTATTCCGTTTGCTTTGAGTATAGAGGCCGTTTTGGACCCTATTCCATCTATATCTGTTAGATATCCATTTTCTTTTGCTTCTTTGTCACAAAATTTTTGCCAGGAACAAATAGCACATTTTTTTCTATCTTGAGTTATTTCTGGTATAGATCCCTCTAAGCATTCATTCAAATTTAATAAAACATTTAAAACTTTTTTTCTTAATTTTTTATTTAAATAAATTTCTTCAACTTTAACTTTTTTATAAAAAGTTGAAATAACTAATCCTTTTTCAATTTTAGATTCTTGAAAAGATTCCAACAGTATAGAACAAAAAGCTAAGTCAAATAAATGTTCTTTAGTTGTTTTGTGGCCTAACTTATAAACAGCAGGTAAATATTTATATTGTCCCCATTTGCTTTTACCTTTAGTCTTTACAAGTAATTGTGGACGTATCTCTCCGTTTATATTTTGGAAAAGATTCCCTTTGATTTTTAATCCAATTACCCCTTGATAACCATTTTCACAGGCTTTTAATCCTGTATATATTTCACCATTACAAAATTCAGAGAAAATTTGAAAATGATTAATTTTATCTATAGCTTTATGCGGAGACCAAACTTCATAAGATTTTTTACCCTTAAAATCGAGCCATGCTTTTCTTTTGCATCTTGTAAAACTTTTTAAATGAAGAGAATTCAAATTATTTTTTTTAAGGGTGGTTTTAAAATTTACTCATATAAATTAGTATAGATAATTAAAAGAAATCTAGGAAATTTGAAATTTGAGAGCTGATTATTTAGATAAGATAAAATTTGGAACTGATGGTTGGAGAGGAATTATTGGTTTTGACTTTAACCTGTCCAATCTTTCAAGAGTTGTTGTCGCTGCATGTCAGGAGTTGCATTATCAGTACTATAAAGAAGTTAATTCAAAGAAAATTATTATTGGATATGATCGTAGATTTATGGCTTGCGAATTCGCCAAGCAAATAGTGCCTTTTGTAAGAGGATGTGGTTTCGAACCGATCTTATCTGATAGCTTTGTCACAACACCCTCTTGTAGTTTCTATGCCAAAGAAGTCGGTTGTCTTGGAGCTTTAGTAATTACAGCAAGTCATAATCCATATAATTGGCTAGGTCTGAAAATAAAGAGCTTTAATGGATGTTCTGTTGACGAATCTTTTTCAAGAGAAGTTGAAAAAAGATTAATGCTTGGAAATTCAATTGAAAAAATAGATGGTGTTAATCATTTGGTAAATATTAAGAAATTTCATTTAGATAGAATTAAATCCCTTTTTGATATTGACTATATTTCCAAGAGATTAAAAAAAATGAAATTGAGAATTTTTGTAGATTCTATGCATGGTTCAGCTGCAAATTGTATGACTGAGATTTTTGCTTCTAATGATTTAGAAGTTATTTCAGAGATCAGGAAAGATGCTGATCCTTTTTTTGGAGGAAAACCTCCTGAACCTCTTTTGAATTATGCAGATGATCTCAAACAAACACTAATTAAAAATTCAACAAATGAAGTGAAAACTTTAGGAATTATATTTGACGGTGATGGTGATAGAATTGCGGCAATTGATGAAAAAGGAAGATACTCTAGTACTCAAGATTTACTGCCATACTTTATTAGCTATTTGGGTGAAATTAAAAATAATTCTTATTCAGTTTTAAAGACTGTTAGTGGTTCAGATATTATTAAAAATATATCAGAGAGTCAAAATAGAGATGTTTTTGAACTTCCAGTTGGCTTTAAATATATTGCTGAAAAAATGATTAAAGAAAAAATATTTATTGGAGGAGAGGAATCTGGAGGAGTTGGTTTTGGTGACTTTATGCCTGAAAGAGATGCTCTATATGCAGCGATGGTTTTATTAAATGGAATTGCTGAAAAATCTGAGTATTTATATGAAACCTTAGATGAAATTCAAGAAGATTTTGGGCCAAGTTTTTATAAAAGAATTGATATTAAATTTCCAAATCAGTCAGAAAAAAATAACGTAAAAAAATTTATCATAGATAATATTCCTGAGAATATTAATAATCACAAGTTAAAAAGTATCTCAAAGATCGATGGAATAAAGTTGAGAATTGATAAAAATTTTTGGCTTCTATTTAGGTTTTCAGGAACGGAACCTCTTTTAAGGTTATATTGTGAAGCACCAAAAGAATCTTATCTAATTGAGGTCTTAGAGTGGGGTCAGGAATTTATAAATTTGGCAGGAAAATAAGGATGAAAAATTTATATTTAGCGAGTAAGAATAAAGGTAAAATTGAAGAATATAAGAAATTGCTTTCTGGAGTTAATTGTAAATTGTTACTCCAGCCAGAATCATTAGAAGTTGAAGAGGATGGATTGACATTTAGAGATAATGCAATTAAAAAAGCGAGTGAAGTTTCGAGAAAAACGAATAATTTTTCGATAGCAGATGATTCAGGAATTTGTATTGAAGCACTAGGTGGTAAACCTGGTATTTACTCATCTAGATATGCAGAGAATGATCAGAAGAGAATTGAACGAGTTTTAAGAGAACTTGATGGATTTCAAAATAGAAGAGCTTTCTTTATTGCTAATATTTGTGTTTGTTCCCCAAATGGTGAAGTGATTATTGAATCTGAGGCCAAATGTCATGGAAATATTATTTTAAACCCTAGAGGAAAAAGTGGTTTTGGCTATGACCCAATTTTTGAGGAGAGTTCTACCAGATTAACTTTCGCAGAAATGAATAATGATGTTAAAGACTCTTGTAGTCATAGAGGTAAAGCATTAAAAAAAATTATTCCAGATTTAATTAAAATTTTTTCTTAAATTTAATTAACCCAAGATCCATGAAGGCCATGTGGAATAGAAATGGGTAATTCATAAACAGCTAATTCTTTTAAGTCTTTTGCGTCTAATATCACTAAATCACTTCCTCTTCTTTCTCCGTTCCATAGAAGTATAAATAAAAATCCCTCATCTTCTTTTGAAGAGTTTTCTGATGGAACCATAATTGGTTCACTAACAAATCCACTTGGACCTGCTGACCAAGATATCTCTTCCTTAGAAGTTAAATTTATTTTTTTTATTGCTTGAAGTGGAGCGTTCCCCAGCTTTTGAGATGTGCTTGCCATCCAACTAAAATTTGCTTTTAATCCTAATTTTTTAGGATTAACAACAGCAAATTCACAACATTGTTCACTGAAAGTTTCAAGTTCACAAGTTTTTGTCTTTAGATCGATAGTTGATCTTTTCAGTTTTCCTTCTGGATATTTATCAAAGTCAATATCCCTAAAATTCTCGTCTGGACCAACTGATGGGAAATCATCATAAAAAATACTATCTAATAGAATTTTGGAATCTTTTTCAAATGCATTTACATGATGAAAAACGAATCCTTCTGGTGCATCTATTGTTAAAGGAGGCTGTCCTCTAAATAATCCACTTTCTCTGGGGATAATAAAAAATTTTGCCTTTTTATTTGGATTTGACTTTAGACATTGTGCTGCTCCTCTTTGACCCATTACAAATGGAAGAGGATTGAAATCAATAGCATTCTGTAAAAATATTGCCCAATTAGTTGTAATCGCGAAATCATGAAGGAATGCAAAGCCATTAAAGGTATCTTTTCTGTCAGAAATGAGCTCTCCAGAATTTGTACCAGCATTATCAAATTCCATTAATCTAATGGTACTTCTTGGGCCAGTTTGTACTCCAAAAGTGACTAAAAGTTCTGAAGATGAATTTGAATTTAGGTCTGTTTTAGGATGAGCACTGAATGCTTCGTTAGGTTTGAGTACACCTTTTAATGTTGTTAAACCAATAGTTTCAAGACTATCAGGATCCATTGCATGAGGACCTGCTGCTTCCCATAATGCGAGAATTTCATCTCCTAATTTAATGACATGTGTATTTGCGATATTCTTGAATTTTAGATCTAATGCATTATTTAAAATTCCTCCATTTTTTTGAGTTCCAAAAACACCTCTATAAATAAATTTATCTATTTTTTCTTCTTCCAAATAGCCTTTAGTTTTAACAAATCTATTTGTTAAGAATGGCTTACCATTTTCGAATTTTATGGATGTTATCATTCCATCACCATCAAATGGATGATGAACCCATTGTCCACCTCTCTCTAATATTCCTGGTCCATTTCTTAACAATGTTCCATTTAAATTTTTAATATTATTACCTTTGCTAATTTTTAGAGGCTCTTTAGTTAGCTCTTTTTCTACATTTTGATAAGCACTTGACCAATCTTCTTTTTTAAAAATATCAAATTTATCAATTTTTTTATCTTGTAAATTAGTCACAACAAAATGATCGCTTTATCTATCTTCGCCAAAAATCAATTGAATTGTGGCTGATTAGAAGAAATTCCTATTTTATTGTTTTTCTAACATTCCTTTACTGCTTGGAATTGAATCAGTTCTTCTTGGATCTATTTCGGTAGCCATTCTCATTGCTCTTGAAAAAGCTTTAAAGCAGGCCTCAACTATGTGATGTGAATTACTTCCTCGTATTTGATTAATATGCAGAGTAATACCGCTGTTATTTACAAAGGCAATAAAAAACTCTCTTACTAGTTCAGTATCATAATTTCCTATTCTAGGAGCTTTTAATTGAAGATCATAAGATAGATGCGGTCTACCAGAGCAGTCTAAAGTGACTTGAACTAATGCTTCATCTAATGGGGCAAAGAAATGTCCAAATCGACTTATTCCTTTTCTTTCTCCCAAGGCTTTTGAAAATGCTTTGCCTAATGCGATTCCTACATCTTCATTTGTATGATGATCATCAATATGGGTATCTCCAATTGCTTTTATTTTTAAATCAAACAAACCATGACTGGATATTTGATGAAGCATATGATCTAAGAATGGTATCCCAGTATCAATCTCAGAAATTCCATTTCCATCTAAGTTTATAAATACAGAAATATCTGTTTCATTCGTTTTTCTTTTTATTTCAGATTGCCTTAGAGATGACATTTTTATGCAAAAAACTTTGTTTACATTCCATTAATGCAGTAACCCGCATCAACATAAATTGTTTGGCCTGAAATGCCGCTAGAGAGATCACTTAATAAAAAAGCAGCTGTATTACCTACTTCTGTTTGAGTGACTGTTCTACGTAAAGGAGCCTTTTCTTCAACATTGTGAATCATATCTAAAATGCCACCTATAGCAGAACTCGCAAGTGTTCTTATAGGCCCAGCACTTATTGCGTTAACTCTGACTTGTTTTTTAGGACCTAGTTCTGCAGAAAGATATCTTACTGAAGCTTCTAAAGCTGCTTTAGCAACTCCCATCACGTTATAATTAGGAATCGCCCTTTCTGAACCTAAATAAGTTAATGAGACAACTCCAGCACCATCATTAAAAAGTGGTTTTGCTGCTTTACATAAAGGTGCTAACGAATACGCACTTATATTTAGAGCCCTATCAAAACCCTCTGAAGTGGTAGCACTATAATCTCCAATCAATTCATCGCGTCCTGCAAATGCTAGGCAGTGAACTAATCCGTCAATTTGCCCCCAATTGTCTTTTATATTTTTAAAGATTTCTTCAATTTGAGCTGGATTTTGAACATCAAGAGGCAAAAATAACGATGGGTTTAAAGGTTCAGTTAGTTCTCTAACTTTAGACTCGAATCTTCCCTTATCATCAGGCAAATATGTGATTCCAAGTTCTGCGCCAGCTTTTGAAAGTTGTTGAGCGATACCCCATGCTATTGAACGATTGTTGGCAATTCCCGTAACAAGAATTTTTTTGCCAGTTAGATTTAGAAGCATTTTGTTTATTTTTTCTATTATTCTCCTATATAAAAGTACCTATCTTTACGGATTACTGCAAAATATACAATAATTTTCAAATATCAAAGAATTTTTAACTTGAACATGGTAAGAACAAATTCTATGGTTTTGGAATTAGGTTTTCAATTACCGAATTTCGAAATGTTAAATGCTAATTCTCCAAATAATCAATATTTTAATTCTCATAATCTAGATAATCGGCATTTACTTTTAATGTTTATTTGTGCCCATTGCCCGTTTGTTAAATATATTGAGAATCAAATTTTCACCTTAAGTAAAGAAATTGAAAATTCAGTTCAAACAGTTGCAATTTCTAGTAATGATATTGTCACTTATCCTTCAGATTCACCTGAAAACTTGAGATTACAAGCACAAACACAGGGATGGAGTTTTCCTTATTTATATGATGAAAATCAAAATTTTGCCAAGAACTTAAAAGCGGCTTGCACCCCAGATTTTTATCTTTTTTCAAATGAAGGAGATGGTGATTTTTTATTGTATTATCATGGCCAATTAGACGATAGTAGACCAGGTAATAATATCCCTCTATCTGGAAAAGATTTGCGCTCTGCTGTAAAAGATTTAAATCAAGATAATTCTTATCCTTCAAATCAAAAGCCCTCTTTAGGTTGCAATATAAAATGGACTCCTGGTAAAGAACCAAGTTGGTTTAAATGAATTAAAAATTTTTATTTCCCATAGAAATATGGTTTAAGGTTAATATATTTACTATGCAGATACCTCCATTTACTTTAAATAGGCAGTACCACGAAATTGGCTCAGAAATTGAGAGTGCGGTTTCTAAAGTTTTAAAAGGGGGCCAGTATATTGGAGGACAAGAGATTGCCAAATTTGAGGAGAGTTTTTCAAATCTGATTGGTGTTGAAAATACTATTGGATGTAATAGTGGAACTGATGCTTTGGTATTAGCTTTGCGCGCATTAGATATTGGTGTGGGTGATGAAGTTATTACCTCATCTTTTAGCTTTTTTGCCACTGCAGAGGCTATTAGTGCAGTTGGTGCTAATCCTGTTTTGGTAGATATAGATCCAGAAACTTATCTCATTAATACTGAACTAATAGAACAAGAAATAAATTCTAATACCAAGGCAATTATGCCAGTTCATCTATTTGGTAATGCAGTAAATATGACCTTAATAAAATCTTTGGCTAAGAAATATGACTTAAAAGTAATCGAAGATTGTGCTCAGGCAACATGCACAATGTGGGAAAATTCCAAAGTTGGTAGTATCAGCGATATAGGCTGTTTTAGCTTTTTCCCTACTAAAAATTTAGGAGCTGCTGGAGATGGTGGAGCAGTAACTACTTCAGATCAGAAGATTGCAAAAAAAATTAGAGAACTGGCTGTTCATGGCAGCCCAATAAGATATCATCATACCCAAATTGGATATAACAGCAGACTTGATACCATTCAAGCTGCCATATTAAACATTAAAATTAAATATATTTCTAAGTGGATTAATAATCGCCAAAAAATTGCTAATAATTACCTTGATTTATTAGAAAAAAATCCATTTATTAGTTTTCCAAAAATTAGCTCTGATTCAATTTCCCATTCTTGGAATCAATTTGTCATCAAATTAAGAAACGATAAATATTTTTTAAATGAAGATTTTTCAAATTTATTTGATACTGATTGCAAAAAATACTATTCCTTAAGGAATTTGGTAAAACAACAACTTTTTGATAAAGGTATTAATTCAATTATTTATTATCCAATTCCAATACACGCACAAATAGCTTACAAAAATAAAAATTTTTCTAGAACAAAACTCATTAATACAGAGCGAATTTGTACAGAAGTTCTTAGTCTTCCAATGTTTCCTGAAATTTCTTATGAAGAGCAAGTTTATGTAGCAGCAAATTTAAATAATGTTTTAAAGAATTGTATAGAGGAAATTCAAATTTCAGCATAAAGTGATTTAAATAATCTTTGTTGTATGTTGTGATTTACAATAGGGCTTGAATAATTATTTTTTTCTAAATTAGATATCTCCCCATTTAATAATTCTGAATTTGAAACTTTAGATAATTCAGGAATCCAATATTTTATATATTCACAAATAGGATCAAATTTTTTTGCTTGGGTATATGGATTAAAAATTCTAAGTGGCTTTGGATCCATACCGCTACTGGCACTCCACTGCCATCCCCCATTATTTGAAGCTAAGTCTCCATCAACCAAAGTCTCCATAAATTTTTTCTCTCCCATTTGCCAATTGCATATAAGATCTTTTACCAGAAATGAAGCGACTATCATCCTACATCTGTTATGCATCCAGCCAGTACTATTCAGTTGACGCATTGCAGCATCAACTATAGGTACGCCGGTCTCTCCGTTGCTCCAATGATGAAACCATTCATTATTGTTTTGCCATGGAAAGTGATCCCATTTTTTTCTAAATGGACCTTTCTCTAGCTCTGGAAAATGGAATAAGCAATGTTGATAAAATTCACGCCAAACAAGTTCTTTTTGCCAAGTTTCAATTGATAGGTAATTTCCTTGATTTGCAAAATCTGAATTTAAATTTAATGTGGCGTTCCAAATTTTTCTAATGCTGATAGTGCCGAATCTTAGAGATGCACTTAGAAAAGATGTCCCATTATGGGAAGGAAAATCTCGTGAAGAATTATAAGAATATATTTTTTTTTGGTTAATGAAGTTTTCTAATAATGTTTCTGCAGCATTCTCTCCAGGTCTACATGGACAAATATTCGAACCAGGAAATTTGATATTTTTAATAAATTTCTCTAGTACCGCATCAGATGAATTTATTGTCTTATCTTTGAGTTTATTATCTATATCTTTAAACTGGAAACCAACTTTATCTTGTTTATATGAACCTAATAAATCAATTTTTGATTTAAGGTTTTTATAAAAAGGTCCATAAACTGAATAAGGATTATTATTCCCTGTAAATATTTTTAAAGGTTCTACTAATAAGTGATCCCAAGTTTCAATAACTTGAATATTTTGCTCTTTTAAATTTTTTTTTATTTGTAAATCGCGATTAATCTCATAAGGTTCAATTGATCTATTCCAAAAAACAAATTTAGCATCTATTGTCTTTGCTAATTGAGGAATTATTAATACCGGATCTCCTTCTTCCATAATTAATCTACTACCCATTTTTTTCCAATTATTTCCTAATTCTCTAAGCGAATTTCCTAGAAACCAAGCTCTTGAACTTGCATTGAAATCGTGTGAGTAATTTTTATCAAATATATAAGTTGAAGTAATAGCATTTGATAATGAAAATGCTTTGATTAAAGCTTGATTATCAAATATTCTTAAATCCTTTCTATGCCAAAAAAGTATTCTAGGTTTATTCATAATTTATCTAAAAATTGTTTAGCTCTAAACCAAGCTGTCACGGTTTTTGCGTCAAGAATTTCATCCCCACTAGAAATAAGATCATCTAGTTCGTAGGGATCTAAAATTAATACTTCTATATCTTCATCTAAATCTCCTTTAACCTCTGAATTGAGTTTGTTTAAATCACGAGCTAAAAATAAATAAATTTCTTCATCTGCATACCCAGGAGCAGGGACGAGAGTTCCTAATTCATCCCATTTGTTTGCACTGAATCCAGTCTCTTCTTGTATTTCTCTTTGAATTGAATTAATAGGTGTTTCACCTATTTCTAATGTACCTGCTGGAAATTCTAATAAATACCTTGAAACAGCAAATCTATATTGCCGAAGAATAATAACTTTATTGTCTTTTGTAATAGGTACGGCTAATGCCGCCCCAGGATGCTTAATGTATCCATATTCACCTTCATGTCCATTTGGAAGCTCAATTCTATTTATTTCGAAAATAAATTTTTTTGCCTTTAACTCAGATATTTTTTCTTTAAATATGGATCTTTTTATAAGATTTTTGTTGACCATAATTTTTAAATAAAAATAGCCTAACAGTTATTTTTTGGTTTTGTAAATCAATAAATAGACCATTTTGGGTCATCAAACTTTGTGATTTTTTGGGTTCTACTTAAGATTTCAGATAGTGGTGTAATAACGAAATTCCGATTCATGAATCTAGGGTGAGGTAATATTAATTCCTCGTCAACCGTATGAAAATCTTCCCACCAAAGAATATCTAAATCAAGACATCTTGATAGCCATTTCTTACCCTTTGGCGTATCTTGTCGTCCGAAAAATCTTTCTAACTTTTTTAGCTCTTTTAAAAGTAATTTCGCGTTTTTATTTGATGGTTTAGGGAAAGAATTACTTTTTATAAGTAATAGAGTATTTAGATAATTTGGCTGCTCATTTTCAACACCATGAGGTAATGTCTCGTAAATTGAAGACCAAAAAAAGTTTGCATGAAATTTGCTTTTCTCTTCTTTTTTTTCGTTGGAACTATCTCCCCACTCACTTATTATTCCCTCTATTTTTGGTTTGCAAATTAATAGTGACTCAAGAGGGCTTCCGAATTTACTATCAATATTTGCTCCGAGGGATATACATAGTCCATTTTTGATATTAAGATTTGATAATTCCACTACAAAAAACAAAGTTATTGGATAAATTCTATATCAGGCATTTTTAAAGTGATTTTGAACCCCGAGTTAAAAGAAAAAGGAGAAATAAAAGATTTAATGAAGTCAAAGGATTCTTTTAGAGCTTTCCCTTTGGCCGCAATTACAGGTCATAGCTTATTGAAATTATCTTTACTTTTGGCAGCAGTTGATCCCAGTTTAGGGGGAGTGATTATTGCTGGAGGAAGAGGTACTGGTAAGTCAGTATTAGCAAGGGGTTTACATACTTTACTTCCTCCTATTGAGGTATTAGATAATGAATTAATACTGGAAAAGCTAACTGAAAAAAATACTGGAACTTCATTAAGACCTATAGGTAGGAACCTAGATCCAGATAAACCAGAGGAATGGGATATTAGTACCAACAAATTGTTGGAGGAGGTAATTGGAAATGATTATTTGAGTCAAATTGAAGAAATTCCGAAAAAAGTAAGAGAGGCTCCATTTATTCAAGTTCCTATTGGTATAACTGAGGATAGGCTTGTTGGATCAATCGACGTTGCTGCATCATTAAGTACGGGGGAACAAGTTTTTCAACCTGGAATTTTAGCTGAGGCTCATAGAGGTGTTCTTTATGTAGACGATATAAATTTATTGGATGATGGCATTGTAAATTTAATTCTTGAAGCCACAGGAAGAGAGAAAAATAATATTGAAAGAGATGGTTTAAGCCTTTCCCATCCTTGTAAGTCACTTTTAATAGCAACTTATAATCCTGAAGAAGGTCCTCTGAGAGATCATGTTTTAGATCGTTTTGCTATCGTGCTTTCCGCAGATCAATCTATTGATAATGCTCAAAGAGTTGAGATTATAAAATCTGTTTTATCGCACGCTGAAAATAATATTAAATTTTCAGAAAAATGGTCTGAAGAATCTGATAATTTATCCACTCAATTAATTTTGGCAAGGCAATGGTTAAAGGATGTCAAGATAACAAAAGAGCAAATAACTTATTTAGTTAATGAAGCTCTTAGAGGAGGAGTAGAAGGTCATAGGTCAGAATTATTTGCTGTAAAAGTAGCAAAGGCTAATGCAGCTCTTCGAGGCGATGAGAATGTAAATTCTGAAGATC
>CABYTO010000017.1 GCA_902521995.1 uncultured Prochlorococcus sp.
GTGGGATAATTATATTGATTGACAGTCGATCTACAATAAGGGGCAATTAGCTCCTTTTTTTAGGAATTCAAAATAAATTAATTTTCTCTTTACAAATTCGAAGTAGGTTTATTTACTAATTCGCATATTTTTTATGACTGATAAAGAAACAATTGAGTCAATGTTGTATGAGTTAGCTACACCACAAAAAATGGGCTCATTTTTTGTGAATAACGCTACTTCAGATTTTCTACTCATAAGGCCTAGTGGGAATCCAATAAGTGCGAAGGGATTCGAGGAAATGATGAGTTCTGGCGACGTGGTTCAGGAAAAAGCGGAAATTACAAAAATTCATAAGTTTGAATTTCTCTCTTCTGATGTGGCAATGTGTGTTTTTACACTTGGGGCAAAATTTTCTTATAAAGGAACGCCTAATGATGATTTGCCAACGGTCACTTCTATCTTCAAAAAGATTGATGGGATTTGGAAAATTCATTGGATGCAAAGATCAACGGGTGATTCAGATTTGTCTTTATGGGATTAGCTAATAGGTATTAGAAATTGATAGTCGATCGATAAAGGGGCTTTTTAAGCTCTTTTTTTCGTAAAATACAAATAAAATACACTTAGATTACTTTTTATTTATGACAAATTTTGGAGCAGATACCCCTTTTATTCTTTTAGCGAAAATCACGGTAAAAGAAGATAAAGTTTCTGAGTATTTAGAACTTGCGGAAAAAACAGATAAAGCCGTTGAGGCTGCTGAGCCTGGAATGCTACATCATACTTTTGATCAGGATCCAGAAAATCCTCTGATCTTTGTGTGGTCTGAGGCTTATAAAAACGATGAAGCATTTATCGCTCACTTGGCTAATCCAGCAATTGGTGAATATTTACAAGAGCATCCAAAACTTGCGGATGATTTTACTGTTGAAGTATATGGAACAGTTGGGGATAAGTGTCTCGAAGTAATGAAAGGAACTGGTGTTCCCTTTAAGGTTTTTCAGTCAAAATTAGGTTACAGCAGACTCTAATGAAATATGTTTGACAGTCGATCTACAATAAGGAGCAATTAGCTCCTTTTTTTATGTCAATTGAAACAACCGTTTTAGATTTTAAATTAAGCAATACTTTTGAGGAGTATGAAGCTCATATGAATGCTCCTGAACAACAGGCAATGTTTAAAGAGATGGGAGTAAAAACTTTTTATATTGGTAAATCATTGGAAGACCCCAAAAGAGCCACTGTTATGTTTCAAGGTCCAGTAAATACTTGTTACGACATCTTTGTTAACCCAGAAACTAAACCAATAGTTGAAGCATCGGGCCATATTTATGAAGGGACAATAATAAACCGCTGGATTTCTGATTAATTTTGAAACGCCTTCTACTTACACTGCTAGCTGCATTGGCATTACCTAAAGCTGTTAATGCCAATGAAAAAGTTTTATCTGAAATGAATGATATTGAAGCTAATAAAATACTTCTTGGTCAAGTTCTATCTGTTTGCTATGCAGTTGATCGAAATCACATAACCATGAAACAAAAAATAGATATGCTGGGATTTGCTCTAAACCTCCATGAACGTGCTCATGGAAATAAACAAACTATACAAGAAGATCAAATGAATGCTATTGGGAAAGTCCTGGATATCTTTCCAGATTGCTTCCCTGAAGTAAAAAAAGAAAAATGAAACGCTTATTTCTTGCCACAATATTATTTTTATTTCCTTTCAATGCTCAAGCAGGCTTCCCAGAAGGTGAGAATGGCTATGATCTGAAAAAAATTGAAGAGTCTTTTAGATTACCCTGTGATGAAATTGGAAATGATGATTGTATTGCAAGAGCACTAGGTGTCGGTGCCTGTACCTGGATATTTGAGATAAATAAAGATAAAGAAACTGGCGAAGCTTTAAAAATTGCAGACACTGTTTTAATTGCTCTTCTGAAAGGAAATAATCTTGATTTAAAATCAATTATTGAAAAAGATGGATTAATCAAAGCGAATATAAAAAAAGAAGCCACTTATAGAATTAACTTCTGCAGAGAAGAAACAAAAAAAGCTATTCCAAAGTTAATAAAGAAATTGCCGGAGGGTGTTGTATTGGATGAAGAGAGAATAGAGAATTTAACCAGTGTATTTCCTCTGCAGTATTTAAGTATGTTGGAGCAATTAAGCAAATCTAAAAAGTGAAACTTTTACTACTGACTCCTATATTCAAACGTTTTAAAAAAAGTACTTTTTTCTTATCACTTAATCAGAATACTTGTCCTGTTTATGATGCTGAAGAGATAAAAAAACAAGAACAACAAAAAGCTATTAAAAAGTTGTACCCATAAAAATAAGACTCTTGCGAGCTGTGATTTTATTTGGCAATATTAGTAACCGACTCCAAAATTGGCACATCAAACTTAGATGTTGCCCTTAATGGCCAGATAGAACTGAAGGAATAAAAGTCAGGGATTTTCTAATATTTTTCTTTCGGTTCAGCTGTTAAAAAGCTCCTACACACATACTGATAGACAATGAAAATTATTAAGAGACTCAGGTCGCTCCCAGGCGATTCTCTGAGTGTTATACGCCGCACTCCGCCACTTGTTTTCGCAATGGCTGTCTTATCTCTCGGGGGATTCATAGGTGCCTCCACGGTCCTTGTAAGAGGGTTCAGAACGATCGAGAATACTATCACTGTTACAGGTGCAAGTACTGAAAGTTTTGAGAGTGATATCGCAAAATGGTCAGTCCAGGTAAAGACCTCAGGTAAAACCCAGATTGACTCATTTACCAAGCATAAGCAGTCCATTAATAAGACAATGGAATTCCTTAAAGCCAATGGAATAGAGGACAGCGTAAAGCAGGATGTTTATCTTGGACCTGCAAGCATCAGTGAATATAAAACAAGGAATCCCAAGACTAATGAAATCATTAGAACTGAATGGATTACTTATCAGAATATTGAGATTGAAAGTAGGGATGTTTATAACATCCAGAAGACTCACAGTCAGATAACAGAATTGCTTGGAAAAGGGGTAAGGGTTAAACCAAGTCGTCCTGAATTCACCTATTCAAAGCTGGCTGATAAACGCGTTGACATGCTTGCTAAGGCAGCAAAGGATGCAAGAGTTAGGGCTGAAGCTATCGCTCTACAGGCAGGTTCTGAAGTAGGTGGTTTAAAGAGAGTGAATACTGGAGTTTTTCAGATAACTGTTCCAAATTCCACGAAAGTAAGCAGCTGGGGGTCTTATGACACTACTACTATCAAGAAAGATATTACTGCGGTTATGGGAGTAACTTTTGCTGTTAAGAAGTAACTAGGGTGTCTTCTTTTTGCCCTTGAAAATCATCAGCAAGGGCAGACCAATAAGCATCAGACTCCCATCAATTAATAAAAAAGTGTTCAGATTCATTTATCAATTCCTTCGGGGGTATCCCAATTAAGGGGTATCCCTTTTTTAACTGGTTCTTTTTTCATATCATCCATCTCTTTTCTGATTTTGTTGTAGAAGGCCAACTCTTCAGGATCATCAGAACCAAGACCATAATTCATGGTCGCTGCAAGATAAATTCTGTGCATCCTGTATGACGATAGTGGCATTACTGAAGACAATATCTGTTAAATATATATGAATTTAAGGCAAAATGCTGACCTCTGAGATCACAGTTATTGCAACGATTTATCCAACCCCTACATAAAACACGGGAATAGGGGGTAAAAAGACAAGAAATTGAGTGGGGACTACTTACTGGATGTGTGTAAATCATCAATGTAAGTACTAAAATAAACCACTCCCAACTACAACTAAACAACTTTTATCTGATACGTGGGTATGTGTGTAAACACATAATGCACGTAACTTATAAAAGGTAATGATTAGTTAGTGTGTTATCAGAAAATTAAGTTTAAGCACGTAAAAACTATCAACTATCAACTATCAAGTATCAAGTATTTTAGATTCTGATACTTAAAAAGTACTAAAATCAAATCTTTATTTGCCCATTAATCAGCATTGGGAGTATCCAATCTCTTAGATTAATTAATTTAGAATTTTCTTCCTCTATTTTTTTTAAATAATCAAATTTTGGTTTAATTATTTGTGTGAAATTAGTCATGATTTCTTTTGGACCAAAGCAAAAGTTAAAGTTTTTTAGTAATTCAATTCTTATTCCTTTATGAATACTTCCTGCAGATACATTTTTTGTATAAGCTTTCATTTCTTTTGATCCTAATAACAAATATAAAATTTCACTACTGATTTTATTTTTATCAGGTCTTATAGAAAAGACAGATTCATTTATATTCCAGTTTTTAGGTTTTTTACTAATTAAATAGGTTGTTCCAACAGGCTCAATACTTGTGAATAATATATCGCCAGATTTTAAATCAGATCTCTTATTAATAATCTTAATGGCCTCATCATTTATCATGTCACATTTATCATCAAGGATAACGTTACTTTGATTAATGTTTTTTATGGTCACATAAAAATTTTTACCTTTTCCTAAAGAAAAATGTTTTCTTGGATTAAGACCTGTTCTTACATTATCAATAACTTCACTTAAAGTTAAACAATCCCACCCAATAGGAATTTCTTTTTTTAAGGTCTCACTATAAACCATCTCTCCATTATTAGATTTATAAGCTTTCCCATTTGAATCAGGGAATTGAAATTGTATAAACCATTGTCTAAAAATTTCTTCAATAATATTTTCTAGTTTTGAAAATATTTTATTATTTGTTTTTAATTTTTCTTCAATTAAAAATAAAAAATCCCCTATTTTCTTTTGCTCTTCATAAGGAGGTAATAATAAATCTATATAAGAAAATATATCTTCATTAAGACTTGCCCTAAGAGTAAGAACAGCATTATTAGTCATAGTATCTCTAAATATTTTGCTACGAAGATAAAAAGCCATATATTTGTAATATGTTTGATCGTTTTGTATCGGCCTTAATCTTTTTAGAAAACCACTATAGGTAGCATTTTCGTAATCTTTTAATGCAACAGAACTCATACCTAATTCATGAATAGTTTCGCTTGTTCTGGTTAAAAAAATATCTCCTTTTTTTATCGAGTATTTATTCTGTTCATTCACAGATGTATGCATTAAATCTTTAAGATTATCTTCTAAGAAATAATTTTTGAAAACTGAGGAAAAAGATAAAAAAGGTGATCCATGACCTGATTGTTCAGGTTTTGTTGAAATCCCTGAACTCATCTCATAAAGTTCGCAGAATTTTCTTTTATATAATTTCATCTAATTTTAATCTTTTTAGTTGATTTTGAATTTCATTATCTAATTCTTTTGAGTTTTCAAATAGATCATTCAATTCATTCGAATAGTTATTTATCTTTTTTAAGAATTCATCATAGCTTATGTCTATATGATCAATTTTGACGTCAAAATATTGTCCTGCACTAAAACTATAATTTTTTTCCTGAATTTTTTCTTTAGATATAAGAACTGAAAATTTTTCTATAGATTCCTTATTTTTGAAAGTTTCGGTAATTTTAATTTCTTCATCAATACTTAAAATTGTTTTTTGGTTTTTCCCTTCTTTCACTGTAGTGCCAAGATTTGATGCATCAATTAAAATGATTTCCTCTTTATTTGACTTGTCAAAAAATAATATTGATACATTTGTCCCAGTAGTAGCAAAAATATTACTTGGCATTGATATTACACCGCTAAGAATATCTTCATCAATCAGTTTCTTTCTAATTTTTAAATCAATTCCTTTTGCTGTTACAAATCCTGTAGGAACAACTACTGCTGCCTTACCTTTATCACTTAAAGAAAAAATTATATGTTGAATAAATAATTGATAAATTGGCATTTTATCTTTTGCTTTTGCTGGAATATTCGGAATTCCTGCAAAAAATCTTTGATTGTTTTGTTTAGTATCTAAATCATTCCTGAAATCACTAAAATCCATCTTGAAAGGAGGATTAGATACTATATAGTCAAACCTTTTAATTCCATTATCATCTTTATGAAAAGGAAGAGATAGGGTATTACCTTGAATTACATTTTGTATAGAATGAACAAGATTATTTAGAATGAGATTTAGGCGAAGCAAACTAGATGATTTTTGAGAAATATCCTGAGAATATATTGCACAAGAATTCTCCCCAATTGCATGTGCCAAGTTCATTAATAATGTACCTGATCCTGCAGAAGGGTCGTAGCAGCTGACATTGCTTATTGAACTCTTATCTGGGACTAAAATCGAAGCCATTATTTTGGCTACAGCATGAGGAGTATAGTATTCCGCATATTTCCCACCACTATCTTTATTGTAATCAGATATTAAATACTCAAAAATAGTTGCATAAAAATCATACTTTTCAGTAAATATATTCTCAAAACTAAACTCTACAAGTTTATTAATTAATGCTCTACAGAATTCGTCGCGTTTTGATATGTCAGCTATGAATTCACTAACTCTATCAAATAATTTAATTTTCGCTCCGCCATCTGTTTTTACAGAAAAAATATCATTATTTATTTTTGATATTTCTAAAAGTGTTTCATCAAAAAGTTTTGAAAAATTTTTTTCATTTTGTCTTTCAAATAATATTTGAATTAAGTTATCTGTTTTTAAATTAGCTGTTCCTGGTGGAAGCTGAAGGAGAAGCATCTCTAATTCTTCCTCATTAAAACTTTTTATTTTTGAAATCAAATCTAATGAACTATTAAGGTTCTTATTAATTTTTTTTATTTCAGATATGAATTTATCATTTAAAAATTTGTATAGAAAAATTTGAGTAATTATTTTAAATTCATTACCATCATTTCCTAATCCGTAAGAGGCACAAACTGCTTTTAAAGAGTCAATAAGAACCTTCGTTTTTTTTTCAAACTCTTTTACTAACATAAATTTAATCCATAATGAAATTCATTCATATATTCTTGAACAATAAGGTTATTTATATACTTAGAAGATTTTGGGTTAAGTTTAATCTTATTTTCATTTTGGAATTCATTAATAACTATGGGAATAAGCATTCGATCAAAATAGTTTTCATTATTAATAATTTGCGAATTTTTGATTACTTGTTCATCGGCCTTTGATTTCAAACCAATTAATGAATCATAGATTTTTCTTTCACTAGCTTCAAATAAATTACTTTGCATTATTCTTTTATGAACTCTTACATATTTTTTATCATCTTTATACTTTGCGGCTAGGAGCTCATTTTGATAGTTTAATTCCTTTGTTTTATTATATATTTCATTAAGACTTTCTATGTTAGCGTTCATTTCTTCTTGAGTAACTTCATTTAAGTTTTTCTTTTTAAAAAGTCTTTCAAGTTCTTCTCTAAGATTTATAAATAATGGATCTTTTTGATCAAAATTATTTCCAAGAGCCTCCCTTGTTGTTCTCAAAGTATTTTTTAATTTATCAGCTAATATAAGCTCTTCCTCATTTACTTTTTTAAACATAAACAGTACATCCTCTAAAGCTACATTTAAGAGATTTGAGGTGTCAGAATTATTTTCTAGATTTTCTTTTAAATTTAAAAGGTCTAAATGATTACTAGCTTCTCTATATAGTTGACCTAACTTTTTAAAATCTAATTTATCAAGAATTTCATACTCCCCTAAAAGTCGAATTAAATTATATAAATCTTTCGAATTTGATAGGGCTTTTTTTATCAATTGAACTTCTTCCCTGTTTTCTATCTGGCTGATCTGTTTTGAAAAATTCTCAGCATTTTCTATGTCAAAACGAAATAAGATATCTTTTATTTCCTCTATTTCATTTTCAATGTCCTCCTTAGATTTAAAAAGATTTGAATAGTTGTCTAACTCATCGCCTAGCTCTTCTTGAAGCTCTTCAAAATAAGCTTTATTGGTCGCATCGAATTCCTTCCTGATATCTGCAAAATCAACTACGTAGCCGTAACGAAAATCCTTATAAGTTCTATTTACTCTAGTCAAAGCTTGAAGTAAGTTATGCCTTTTTATAACTCTTCCGAGGTATAGTTTCTTAAGTCTTTTGGAATCAAATCCTGTTATTAACATGTTGTATACAAATAAAATATCTATTTCTCCTTCTTTAAAAAGCTCAACCTTCTCTTTCCTAGATTCTTTGCTCCCTTCATCATGAAGTATTAAAGCTGCTCCCTTTATATATTTTGAATTTTCATAATTTTCGTTCATAAAGATATCATTCATTTCACGAGCTTGATCTGAACTATCGCAAATTACCATAGCCCCGAAAGATTTATCTCCTAGAGTGATCCTGCTTTTATTAAAATCCTCGATTATATAATCGAGCATAGGCTTGACGAAACGTCTATGTGAAAAAAGTAATTTTTTATTAATTTCACCTTCTAGTACTTCTAGCTCAGACAATGCATCTCTTAGTTTCATCTTATAATTTGATTCTATTTCTTCTCTAATTAGCCTTAATGTATATCCATCTGCTATGGAAGCATTGTAATAGTATTTATGAATATAATCTCCGAAAAGTAATTTTGAATTATATTGCGTTCCTAATAATGGAGTACCTGTTAATCCGATTTTTATGGCATCTTTATCTGACTCACTAAGATTGGCTAAAAAACTCCCTTTTGGGTTATAGCTTCTATGAACTTCATCTAAGAAATAAATCCTTTGTACTTTTAATGAATAATCAATATTTTTAATAACATCAGGATCCTCTTTGAATTTCTGAATATTAACTACAGTAATTTCTAGCTTGCCACTTACATTATGTATTGCTCCCGAACTTTTAATATCTTTAGCAAATTCATCTCTTGAATTTACAATATGAACTACTATGCCTCTACTAGAAAATTCTCTTTGAGATTGTATTAGTAGGTCTAATCTGTCAACAATAAAATAGAATTTTGGAATTACTTTTTTATTTTGGAAATAATCAGTTAGATATCTTATATTGAAATATGCTAAAGCGGTTTTACCACTTCCTTGCGTATGCCAGATTATTCCTTTTTTGCTTCCAAGGGATAATTTTTCTTCAATAGCTAAAGTTGCGAACATTTGGGGGTATCGCATTATGTGTTTTTGAATTCCTTTTATCTCTTTTACATAAGCAAATCCGTATCTTAAGACAAATGAAATTCGGTCCCTTGAAAGTAAAGAATTGCAGATTCTGTTAGTTGGAGTAGATGGATCTTTATTAGTTATAAATTCCGGACTATTTTTTATAATCGTTAAGTTATTGTCTTTAAGAATTTCATTTTCTAAGTCATCATTGTTTTGAGAAATAAAAACAAAATTTTTAGTATTTTTTTCTTCTCGAAAGAAATTAAATATTGGATTTTCATAAGATGGTGCTGCATAGAATGCACCTTGCAAAGGCAGAGCTGAATCTTTTTGATATTCCATATTATTGGAAAAGATCATGAACTGAGTAATATTGACAAATCTTCGGAACTTTGAATTCTGGAACCTTTTTACAATCCTTTCTCTCTCTGCAAGAATGCCTTCTTTATTATTAGGTTTTTTAACTTCTATGAAAATTAAAGGGAGACCATTTATCAATAATGTTATATCTGGTCTAAATTCTTCTGATCCATTTTTATATGGTAGTTCAGTTAATACATGGAAGTTGTTTTCATTAAAGTTTTCAAAATCTATAAGTTTAATATTTGATTGATCTATTAATTTTTCATAGAAACTTTTACCTAAGTCCTCATTATCTAATGAAATTTTAACTTCGTCGTAAAATCTAGAGATTTCATCTTTATTTAATTCAGGATTTATTTTTTTAATACTTTTTTTAAATATGTCCGGGAAGATATTTGTATCTACATCCCAATTAATATTTTTCAAAGATTGATATTTATATCCAAGACGTACTAGATGAATAAGAGTTGGTATCTTTACTCTTGAGTCCTCATTAAATTTAGTCATAAAATTTTTTGTAATTTAATGAGGTTTTAATTTTTGGCTAACTATATATTACTTCTTGCTTTAGTGTTGTACATTTTTTAAAATTAAGCATTAAAAATTATTTAAATTATTCACTTTTTTTTAAAAAAATTTGTTCTCATTTTATACGTCCAATCCCTTTAAATACCCCCCCAAGGGGGGAAAGTTATTAATTTAAAAACTTAATTGATAGTGACTGTATCTCATCAACATTTTAATATCTTTGTGGCCGCTGCATGCACTTATCTCCAGGGCATTCATTCCTGAACTCCACATTCTGCTTATGGCTATATGCCTTAGATCATGAAATCTGAGAGTTTCAAGACTGGCCCTTTTTCTGGCTTTATCAAATCCATGCCTCGCCGCACCTTTTGATAGTTCTATAACTTTCCCATTTCTCGCATTTAATTCCTCGAGAATCTTCTGCGCCTTTTCAGGGAAAGGAACAAGCCTCAGCACAGATGAATTATCTGTGGCAGCACAATTCTTTCTATATATATAAAGTAATTTTTTTTTCAGATCAATATTCCTCCAGGTCAAACTCAATAGTTCGGAGCGACGGAAGCCAGTTGCAAGGGCAAGCTTTGTGAGTCTCAGATGATTTTTATTGGACATCTGAGACAGTTCATATAAAAGTCTTTTTTCGTCTTCATCAGTGAAAAAGGGTGCTCGAGCATCTCCTGTCCCTCTTACTCTCATGTGCCTTGCGGGGTTATCCTTTATGACTGATCCTCTTTCATCTCTTGCCCAGTCGATTAGTACTCTCAATATCCTCAGTTCTCTCATCACTGTATTTGGTTTCACCTTCAGTAATCGTTCATCTCGCCAGACTGCGAAATGTTTTATCTGAAGATCTTTGAGGGGAATATCTCCAAGCCAGCTTTCTGCCGTCACCCTGAGAGGATATTTTTCATTCTCTGCACTGCGGTGCATAAGCAGAGGACCATTTATATAGTCATTGATTGCCTCTCCCAGGGTGACGGGGATATCATTTAAAACCTTTTTTGTTCTCTCTTCGACTGCATTCGCCCAAGATTCCGCCAGATCTCTGGAAAGAAAAGTTCTTGACCTGGGGCCTACATAATTCTTCCTTCTGATAAGGACCTGCCAGCCGCTGCCGCTTCTTCTGATTGTTGCCATTTCGGTGTCATCAATTGTGTGATGCACCTCCAGATATCTACCTTTAAAACAGAAAAGTGGACCCGAAAACGGACGTCCACTTCTGAATAATTTCTTTGTGCGATAGTGGTAATCTCACTGATACCAAGCTATCCCGCGAGTGCCCTCGTCGGGACTTGAACCCGAGACCTCTCCCTTACCAAGGGAGTGCTCTACCGCTGAGCTACAAGGGCAATTTTTAAGTGGGCCGGGTTGGATTTGAACCAACGTAGGCAGAGCCAGCGGATTTACAGTCCGCCCCCTTTAACCACTCGGGCACCGACCCCCACTATTTGAACTTATCAGTTAATGGACACTTTGTGTGAAATTGTTTTGGTTTTTTTGTTTCTTTCTAGATAGCATTTGTAAAGAAAAGACTTTATTGATGATGAATATTTTATTGATAAATGGACCAAATCTAAATCTTTTGGGCACTAGAGAACCTGAAATATATGGTAATAAAACATTGAGTGATATAGAAAAAGATTTAACTAAAGTTGCTAAAGAAAAAAGTATTAATCTTGAATGTTTTCAAAGTAATCACGAAGGAGAAATAGTAGATAAAATTCAGGAGTCTGTAAAAAATATCCAAGGTATTCTTATAAATGCTGGCGCTTTTACTCATACCTCGATTTCTATTCGTGATGCTTTAATTGGATCGAAAATTCCTTTTGTAGAGTTACATATTTCAAATATTTTCAGTAGAGAAGATTTTCGTAAAGAATCTTTTCTTACAGATAAAGCTATAGGAATTATTAGTGGATTCGGCATATTAAGTTATTCCTTAGCTCTTGAAGGAATCATTGGATATTTGAGTATTAAAGATTAAATGCCAGTCGATTTTAAAAGGCCCACTTCTCATATTAAATATTTATCGTCATTTACCTCAGATGAGTGGATCAAACTCGCATTATCTAATCCAATAGATATTCTTATTGACCATGCTCATTGTGAAAGAAAAGCAGCAGGAGTAGCTATTCAATTGATGTTTAAATATCCATCAGAACCAAATCTGGCAGAAGTTTTAAGTCCAATTGCGAGAGAGGAATTAGAGCATTTTGAAAAGATACTTTATTTTTTAAAGGATCTTGGACATTCTCTTGAGTCCTTAAAACCGCCTCCATATGGAGCTGAATTGTCCAAGAATATAAGAAAGGAAGAGCCCAATAGAATGCTTGATAGTTTCTTAATAGCAGGACTTATTGAAGCAAGAAGTCATGAAAGATTAAGCTTGCTTGCACTGAATTATGAAGATAAATCGTTTAAATCCCTTTATGAGTCTCTGCTAGAGAGTGAAGCAAGACATTTTGGAGTTTACTGGAAACTAGCGCAAACTAAATTCTCTAAAAATCAAACTTTCAAAAGGTTAGAGGAATTGTCTGAAATTGAGTCAGCAATACTGGCTGAAACTTTCTTATTGCCAAGGGTACATAGCTAAAGTTAATAAAATAAAAATGATAATAAAAAAGTTCTTAAGTTTACTTAATCCATATAAAACTGATTTGCCAACATTCACCATCGTTGGTGTAGGCCCTGGAGATCCATCGCTCTTAACAATAGCTGCTGTGGATGCAATAAAAAAAGCGAAAGTTATAGTTTTCCCAATATCAGATGATAATAAAAAGAGTTTTGCTGCGAAAATAGTCAAGAAATACACCAAATTTAAAAAAAATATCCCTATCATCTTTCCAATGGCAAGGAAGGATTTTGATCCAGATGAAATATGGTCTAATGCTGTAGAAAAAATTGTGAAATTTATACAAAATGGTGAATCAGTTGTTTTACTTTGTCTTGGAGATACTTCACTATTTGCAAGTTCTTCTAATATCTTGAGGTTAATAAAAAATAATCATGCTGAAATTATTACCAAAACCATACCTGGTATTTCCTCTATTTCAGCAGCAGCAGCTTTGAATGATTTTGATTTAGTAAAAAAAGGCGAGACATTGATCATCAAAGAATGCTCTTCTTCAGAATCTGAATTAACAACCCTAATTAGGGAAAGTAAGGCAAATAAAAGAACGGTACTGGCCATTATGAAAGTTGGCAAAAGATGGAATTTAGTCAGGGAAATTTTGAAAAAAGAGGATATCATCAATACAACATTAATAGCTTTAAGTGTTGGGATGCCTGATCAAATTATTCAATATGCATCACAATATAAAAAGGAATTTATGCCTTATTTTTCTTTAATTTTGGTAAGGTTCGATTAATGTATAAAAAAGAAAAATTAGTTGAAAATCAATTTACATGGCCAATATGTAAAAAACTATTATTTCTTATTCTTGAAGATAAAGTTAGTGATGTATTTGTATGTGAATTAGTTTGGGAAAGACTTTTTTATACTAAAGAATTATCTATAAATGATTGGGCCTTTAGCCCATTAACTCCTTCTTATTGGTCAGAAAAATTTGAAAAAGCTCCTCAAATCATTGCAGAGCGACCAGCCTCAGTACGTTTGACTAGATCAATTCCAAAAAAATATAAACAGGGATTGAAAAATTTTCTTAATTTTAAAGGTTACAAGATTAATGAACTCTATCCAAGAAGAACTAGAAGAGCGACGGCAGTAAATTGGTTAATTTATTGGGCGACTGAAAATGATTGTTTTTCAGAAGATAATGGATTAATGCCAAGTCTAAGTTCACCCCCAGCTAATCCAGTTAAAGGACATTTTGGCGATCCAGAAATTAAATAAGTTTTTTTGAATAAGGTAAATGATTCTATTAAAGGTATAGTTGTAATAGATACTACTTTCTTTGGAGAGAAGAATTGATTCTTCCTACAATAGCAATTATCGGAAGACCGAACGTTGGGAAATCTACCTTAGTCAATCGTCTTTGCCAAAGTAATGATGCAATAGTATTTGATAAGCCTGGTGTTACAAGAGATAGAACTTATCAAAATGCTTCATGGGGAGGTAAGGAATTTCAAATAGTTGATACTGGAGGTTTAGTTTTTGATGACGACAGTGAATTTCTCCCAGAGATAAGGACACAAGTCTTCTTAGCTCTAGAAGAGGCTTCACTTGCGTTACTGGTGGTAGATGGAAATCAAGGCGTTACTGATGGTGATTTATCAATAGCGAAATGGTTAAGAAACTCAAGCTGCAAAACAATTGTTGCAGTTAATAAATGCGAATCGACTACTTTAGGAATATCCCTAGCTTCAGAGTTCTGGAAATTAGGATTGGGCGAACCTAACCCTGTTTCAGCTATTCATGGTTCAGGTACTGGAGATCTTTTAGATCTCGTTATTGGCGAACTTCCTGAAAATAATATCCAGGATGATGAAGAAAAGATAATGATGTCAATTATTGGTAGGCCTAATGTTGGTAAATCTAGTTTGTTAAATTCAATCTGTGGAGAAAAAAGAGCAATAGTTAGTGATATTAGTGGCACGACAACTGATTCAATAGATACGCTTATTGAAAAAGGTGATAATCATTGGAAAATTATTGATACTGCAGGTATTAGAAGAAAGAAAAATGTTAAATATGGCACTGAATTCTTTGGTATTAATAGGGCTTTCAAATCTATAGATAGAAGTGATGTTTGTGTTTTAGTTATAGATGCTGTAGATGGAGTAACTGATCAAGACCAGAAGCTGGCTGGGCGCATAGAAGAACAAGGTAGGGCTTGTATAATTGTTGTTAATAAATGGGATCTTGTAGAAAAAAATAGTTCAACAATTTATCAAGTAGAAAAAGAACTTAGATCTAAACTTTATTTTTTACACTGGTCAAAAATGATTTTTATATCTGCCCTAACTGGTCAAAGAGTTGATAATATTTTTGAGCATGCTCTTAATGCTGTAAATCAACATAGAAGAAGAGTTACAACATCTGTAGTTAATGAAGTACTAAAAGAATCAATCAGTTGGAAAAGTCCTCCAACGAAGAGAAGCGGCAAGCAAGGTAGGCTTTATTACGGTACTCAAGTAAAGAACAAACCTCCCACTTTTACTCTTTTTGTAAATGACCCTAAATTATTTGGAATAACTTATAGAAGATATATTGAAAAACAAATTAGAGTGAATTTAGGCTTTGAAGGCACACCCCTCATTTTACTATGGAGAGGAAAACAGCAAAGAGCTTTAAATAAAGAAGTCGAAAGAGAAAATATTGAGTTAATTCAAAAAGATTAATGAATTTGCTAACCAAATTTTCTGTTGGTCAATACGTTCATGGTAATAGAAGTTGGCTAAGAATTATAGATAGTAGATTAAAAATAATTATCGTAATGATATTTTTAATCACTCCAATCTGGGCAGGTCCAGTATGGAGATTGAGTTTAGTTAGTTTTTTACTATTAATTACTTTTTTAAGTTTATTGCCATCAAGAGTATGGTGGCGATCATTATTTTTTCTATCATGCTTGTCACTTTTAATTGGATGTATATCAATACTTGCCTATTCTGATATTCAATCTCTTGATGGCTACTTGAGAAATCCCAATGAGTTGCAAGTAGTACTGGAAAGCCAAAAAGAATGGAATATTTTGCAAATTACTTCGCAGAAGATATGGTTTATTAATTTTGGTCCCTTTAACTTATCAAGAAAAGCCTTTGAACTAGGAATAAAAACCTCCACTTTGATATTTACTGTTATTCATAGTGTGAATTTGATGCTTTTAACCACATTGCAGGAAGACATTGTATGGGGATTAAGTTGGTTTATGTATCCATTAAGAAAGATTGGATTGCCAACTAGTAAGTGGCTCTTTCAGTTGTTAATTGCATTACGTTTTATTCCTCTAGTGCAGGAAGAACTTCAAAATATCATTAAATCAGTTTCAGTTAGATCAATAAATTTTAGAAATTTAGGATTAAAGAAATCTTTTAATGTTTTGTTAATCTTAGTAGAAAGGTTATTTCAAAATATATTTCTGAGAATTGATCATGGAGCAGAATCATTACTCTCAAAAAAAAATATCATTATTAAAACCAAGAGATTTAGAACTCTTTATCCTTCAAAATCACTCAATGTAATTGTTAATACATTATCGATTTGTTTTATTTGCATAGCAATTTTTCTTAGAAAACTGTATGGTGCATTATAAATAACACAATATTTAGGTTTGAGTTCTGAGCGTTATTTAAACCATCCAACATTTGGTATGTTGTACCAAGTTTCTCCTGGAAATGATGGGAGAGATATTTATGCGACTTTATACGCTCAAAAAATGTTTTTTTTGGTAGAAGTTAGACAGAGAGAAGTTTTTTTTGAAGTTATACCTTACTTAGATGCTCGTAATCAGGCGGAATTAAACCTTCAAAAAGCTAGAAGAATAGGATCTGAAGAACTATCTAAATGGGAGAATTTATTTACGCAAACTTTCTTATAAAATGTGAACCCTGCAAATTATTTAGAAATAAAAAATAAAATACCTTCAAATGTAAATATTCTTGCGGTAAGTAAAGGATTTAAAAGTCAAGAAATCAAGACTATTCAAAATATAGGTCAGAACGATTTTGGTGAAAGTAGGGTTCAAGAGGCGCTTGAAAAACAATTTACATTAAAGGATTATAAACAAATAAATTGGCACTTTATTGGAAAAATACAAAGTAATAAAATAAGAAAAATAGTTCAAAATTTTAAATACATTCATTCAATAGATTCATTTGAAAAGTTGCAAAAGATTTCTAATATTTCACGTGAAGAGAAGAAAAATCCATCAATATTGTTGCAGGTTAAGTTGAGTGATGACCCTACTAAAGGAGGATTTAATCCTGAATATTTAATAATGAAATGGAGAGAAATTCAAGAGTTGAAAAATATTTCATTAACCGGTTTGATGACTATTAATCCTAAAGGACTTAGCTCTAAAGAAAATTCAGAGTTGTTCAAAAAATGTCGTGCTCTCGCTGATTCACTGCAACTACGAGATTGTTCAATGGGGATGTCTGGTGATTGGGAGGAAGCTATTGACGCTGGATCAACTTGGTTAAGATTAGGATCATTGATTTTTGGAGGTAGATCCTAATTAGTTATTTTTTATAAAAATCTTATCTATAAACTTGCAGTAAAGTTCAACTAACGTTATTTAAGTATAGGTAGTTTATTCATTTAAAAAATGAATTTATTACTTAAGGTTCTTAAACCTTAGTAATCAATTTTAAGAGGATTTAAAAGGTGTCACTTATTTCTAGATTAAAGGCAGTAGTTGCAGGGGATGAGTATCTCGATGATGATTTTGATGAGTTGGATTATGCGTCAGAGGATGAATTAAATAATATTCATAATTACAAACAAAATTCAAAGAATGCAAATGCCCTTGCAAATTCAAATCCATTCGATTTTATGAATAACAACAGATCATCAAAAGTGGTTGGTATGCCTGGAATTTCAAATTCATCCTCAGAAGTATGCTTAATGGAACCAAGAAGTTTTGATGAGATGCCTCAAGCGATACAAATATTAAGAGAGAGAAAAACCGTAATTCTTAATTTAACTATGATGGATCCTGATCAAGCTCAAAGAGCGGTTGATTTTATTGCTGGGGGTACATATGCAATTGATGGACATCAAGAAAGAGTCGGTGAAAGTATTTTTCTTTTTGCGCCAAGTTGTGTAAATGTAACTAGCTCTTCACAAGAAGAAGCGTCTCCTTCTTCTGTTCCTACAGAAAAAACACCACAATATAGTTTGGGCAAAAATACTACTCCTGAACCAGCATGGGGTAATTCTAAATTAAGTGCTTATTCATGATTAATTTGTGACTGATAAAATTGCGATTATTGGTTTTGGAAATATTGCAAGTGCTATAGTAACTCCTCTATTAGATAAAAAATTAATTAATCCAGAGCATGTTTTTTGTGTTGTAAATTCAGAAAAAAGTTTAGAAAATATAAAAAAAAATTATAAGCATAATATAAATGTTTATAGATCAGGTTCTAAAGAGTCAAAAATAATATGGGATTGTCAATATAAACTTCTTTCGATAAAACCCCAACAATTTAATGATATTAGTGAGGTCTATCATATAAAAAACAAGGACAATATAATAGTTTCAATTCTTGCGGGGGTTTCAATAAATAGACTTTCTCAAAAGTTCCCTAATCATAAATGTGTAAGGGTGGTTACAAATATTCCTATAACTATTGGAAAAGGTTTAACAGGGATTTCTTGGGGAAAAGAAATCACAGAAGATCAGAAACAATTTACAAAAAAATTATTTGAAAATACAAGTAAGATTTATGAATTTACTGAAGATTACCTTGATATATTTTTAGCTTTAACTTCATCAGGTCCTGCAATTATTGCTTTAATTATAGAAGCATTAAGTGATGGAGGATTAAGCGGGGGATTACCAAAAATAATTTCAGAGGAACTTGTTATGGAAATGATACTAGGGACTATTTGTCTAATAAAGGAAAATAAACTTACTACTTCTGAGCTTAAAAATTTAGTGACCTCTCCAGGTGGAACAACTATTTCTGCTTTAAGGGTTTTAGAAAAAAAGAGTGTAAGGTCAGCATTAATAGAATCAATAGTTTCAGCTAGTAATAGAAGTAAAGAGTTTCGTTAGGTTTTATAATTATCTTTTAAGTTCGTATAAACTTTTTCAAGTGAATTTATATTTTTAGCAATTGTATATCTCTCAAGTACTCGTTCTCTAGCTTTTTCACCAAGATCTTTTGTAAATGAAGAATGTTCCACAAGAATTGGGATTATAGTTTTCAATTGTGCAGCCACATTATCAGTTGAAATTACTATCCCTGCGCCTTTATCTAAAACTTCACCATCAGCTCCGGCATCTGTAGCTACACAAGCAGTACCAGCGGACATTGCCTCTAAAAGTGATAATGATAAACCTTCTACTAAGCTTGGTAAGAAAAATACTTCTGCTATTTGCATTATTGCTATCCTAGTTTCTAAATCTAATTCGGCACCCCACCAAATTAATTTCTCATTACCAAGGTTAGAAAAACTATTTTCAAGTGTTGGCTTCATTGGTCCATCCCCAACAATAACTAATTTGCAATTTTGAGTTTTTGTTTGGCGCCAAGAACGTAAAAGTGCCTCGATATTTTTCTCATTTGCAATCCTTCCCATATATAAGAAGATTCTTTCATTTCCAAGTTTGTTTTTTACCTGATCATATTTTTTACTTTTTTTGCAAGAAGGTCTCCAAATATTTTCGTCAACACCGTTTGGAATAATTATTTGTTTTTCTTTAGGTACACCTAATTTCTCAAGAACATTTTTTTGAGGTTCAGAAAAGATTATTATTTTATCAAACTTTGCTAAAGAGGGAGCATAAAGTTGATATGTTAATTGTTGAGTGCTCGCAGTTAGATTTCTATTTTTTGCATCAAATGGTGGATGAAATGTTCCTATAAGAGGAACATTAATTTCATTACAAAGTTCCGGAAGTCTAAAGTCTAAAGGAGATAAAGTTAGGCTTGCATGAACTATGTCAGGTTTTAATCTTTCCAATGATAGCCTTAGCTCTTTTTCTGCCCTTGGCGAGGGTATTGTATAAACTTGAGATTTAATTAAATATGGGAGACTTACATCAGGATCATTTGCAAGAAATAATGGGTTTGATGAATTTGAACTAGAGGGATTGTCGAAATGAATAAAACTAATTTTATGCCCTCTGGCCTTTAATTCATGAGTAGTTGAATTACCGTAAGTTACATTTCCACAAAAAGGGGATTTTTTTCCCAACCATGCAATATGAACCACATTAATTGAATTAACTATTTATTAAGTTAACAGGCAAAGGCGCCATCATCATATTTTCTAAATTTTTTAATGCTTCATGAAAATGCTAACTATATATTTCTCTCAACATTTTTAGTGAAGATAGCTCCTTCTCTAATTGAGTAGAGATCCATGTCTGAATAATAAATAATATTTTAAGCCAGACTTTTTTGGGACCCAACAACTCTCCATTAGATTTTATTGGTAATTCTGGGAAAAGAAGTCTCTGTAATAGAGCAACTTCAGATGCATTTATTTTTAGATTACTTTGAGGATCTTCTATGGATGAAAACCCTTCACTTGGTAAAAAATAACAACTCCATTCCCAATTTCCTATAGGCGGAATAATAGGTTCTCCAGTTTTACAACAATGATGAATTGGTAAATTAATACCCCCGATGGCTAATAGATGGATTAAAGATTGAATACTCATTGAGAGCATTTTAATATCTTCTTCTTGAGACTCTTTAAATAAATAAATCCTATCAAGATGTGCAAGAACGCAAGATAAATAGTCTTGTTGTTTGTCATTATTACCTACTAATAAAAATGTTAATTCAGTTATTGCTTGCGCGGCTGCAAGACATTCAATATTTTTTCCTAGACCAGAATAGCTTTTTAATATTTTAATTTGACGTACAGATTTAAGATTTCTTTTCCCAAAAATCTGCAGACTTAAATATGTTAAAGGAGTAGCGGCGGCAAGACTACTTTTAGGACGCCTAGCACCAGGTACCGCTAATCTAACAATCCCTTGCTCATCGGTAAGGATAGTTATTAATCTATCATTCTCGCCTAATGGAGAAGCTTTAATACAGAGACCTTTTAGTCTGCACTCACCAGAACCAGACATTTAAATTACGTTAACTTCTTCAAAAATTTCATAAAAATTAGAAGTTCCCACGCAACTAATTCCGGTATCAAACAAATCAATTACTTGCGTCAGTTTTTTTATACCACCTACAACTTTGATTTGATTTTGAGAGCCTGTTATTTTTAGTATTTCGGGGACTTCATTAGATGTAAGAGGAGATCCAAACCCGTCCCCAATTTGAAAATTTTTTATTCCTAATTCCAAACATATTTCTATCGCATTAATAAAAATTTCTTCTTGTAGTTTTGATTTATTTATGATTATTGAAACTGGTAATCCAGATAATTTAACTTGCTCAATTTCAGCGGCGAAAGTTTCTAAATTTCTTTTGGATAAATTGATAAAGTTTGGGATATATTCAATTCCTTTTGCACCCTTATCTTTTGCAAAACAAACTAATTCTTCAATAAATGAAACTGGTAAATCTGCTAAAGGGTAAGAAATAAGTGCGTTTATATCCGCACTGTAATTACCCAAACAGTTTTTAAGTTCAGTTAAATAATTTAGTGAAGTAGAAATATTTTTGATATTGTATTTTCTTATTAAATCGCAATTCACACAGAAATCTTTCCATGATAAATAAGGGTTAATAATAATCGCATGAATTTTCTCGTTTAATTCATATTCAATATTGGGCATTTAAAACTTATTTAGATTGAATCAGTCCATAACCTCCATGATTCCTTTTATATATAACTTGAAGTTCATTATTTTTCTTGTTTCGAAAAACATAAAAATCATGATCAATTAGATCTAATTGTTTTCTTGCTTCGTCTGATGAAATTGGAGTCATTTCAAAGTATTTATTTTTTATAGATGGCTCAGGAAGACTTGCTTCAGTTCCTTCTTTAAGTAAAGCTTTATCTAAAAAATTTGATTCCATACTTTCAATTGGTAAAGAATCTTTATTTTTAAATTGTTTCTTATGAATTGTTTTATTATTTCTTTCTTTGTATTTGCGTAATTTTCTACAAAGTTTATTTGAAACTAAATCAATGCTTGAGTATAGATTTTCAGTTTTTTCTTCAGCTCTTATTACCGTTCCATTTGCAAAAATAGTAACTTCTGCAGTTTGGAACGATACTCTTGGATTTTTTTCAATTGAAAGGTGTATGTCAGCTTCTTTAACGATATCCTTATAGTGATGTGTTGCTTTTTCTATCTTTGCCTCAGTATATTCTTTTAATGCTCCAGTGAGCTCAAGATTCTTTCCATGGATTAAAATTTTCATAACAAATCTAAAAATATTTACTTACTTTCTAAATCTACTTAAATATGGATAATAGAACAGCAATAATTAACCAACCTGATAAAATTTCTTCTTTTAATGATGTTTATAAATTACAAAAAGAATATCAGGAGGCATTGATTTTAGATAATTCTAACCCTGATTTTATTTGGATAGGGGAGCATCAACTCTGTTATACATTAGGGAGAGGATCTAATTACGATAATTTACTATTTTCTCTGAATGATCCTAAATATGATGTTTTTAAGATTGATAGAGGTGGTGAGGTAACTTGTCATATGCCAGGACAATTAGTAACATATTTGGTTTTAGATTTGAAAAATTTTAATAAAGATTTAAATTGGTACTTAAGAAAAATTGAAGAAATTATTATAAAAATCCTTGGAGCTTTTAATATAAATTGTCACTCTAGAAAAGGGTTTACTGGTGTTTGGATAGGAAATAAGAAAATCGCATCAATTGGAATTGGGTGTAAAAGATGGATTACTATAAATGGATTTTCAATCAATATTGACTGCGAATTAGAAAACTTTAATAAGATTGTTCCTTGCGGAATAGAAAATTGTCTTATGGCAAATATGATTGACTACAACAGAAATTTAAATATTCAAGAAGTCAAGAGAATTGTTAAAAAAACCATCGAGGAAGAATTTAGTTTTGATTTTATATCAAAATAGAAATTAAAATTACAAAATCAATTTAATATGGGTGATTTAGCGTATTGGCCTGCAGCCAAACCTCTTTCTAAAAAAAATAAATTTGCCAAAAATAGAGATTTTATTAAGAACCTTGATCATATAGATCAAATCTGGGAAAAATTAAAATTTAAATGTGGTGATGCTTTAGCGGTTTGCGATTTAAGAGGGAAATACAAAGAAAAATTTTCTTATTCTGAGCTGGCTGATTTAATAACAAAAGTCTCTTTTTCTTTTGAAAATTATGGCTTAGTAAAGGGTGATGTAGTTACTGTAATATCTGAAAACTCTCCAAGATGGCTAGCAGTAGATCAAGGCTTAATGCGTTTAGGAGCTATCAATGCAGTGAGAGGTATTAATTCTCCTTCAGTAGAATTAGACTATATTATTGGTCACTCTAATTCAGTAGGATTAATAGTTGAATCTAAGGAAATTTGGCTAAAGTTAAATAACAAAGAAGAATTAAAAAAAAGACTGAAATTTATAATCAATTTAGAAGATGAACAATTTGAAAGTTTAATAAGTTGGAGTACATTCATAAGTTCAGTAGAAAAAGAAAATTCACAAACTAACAATATTGAAAAATTTAAACCAAAAATTGATGATGTTGCTACTATCCTTTACACTTCTGGGACAACAGGAAAACCTAAAGGTGTCCCTTTGACTCATGCAAATTTTTTGCATCAAATAATTAATTTAGCCTATATTGCTGATCCAGAACCAGGGACCTCTGTATTAAGTGTGTTGCCTATCTGGCATTCTTATGAGAGGAGTGCCGAATACTTCTTTTTTTCATGTGGTTGTTCTCAATACTATACAATTCCTAAATTCTTGAAAGATGATATTACACAAATAAAACCTGTTGTCATGGCTACTGTACCAAGACTATGGGAGGCAATACATGATGGTTTTTTTCAGGCGTTGAAAAAAATGCCTTCCAAAAAGCAAAAACTTATTAAGTTTTTGATAAGTAATAGTTCTGTTTTTAAAAGAAGTTTAAGAAAGATAAGAAATTTAGATATTAATCAAATAACATTCAAATCAAAAATCCCCTTACTGGCTACTGTTATTGGCCGATATCCTTTACATAAATTATCTTCTATTTTTTTATGGCCAAATATTCTTAGACAACTATGCGGAGAAAAACTGAAATTTCCCATTAATGGTGGAGGTGCATTGCCAGAACATGTGGATCTTTTTTTTGAATCTTTGGGTGTAGATGTTTTGGTGGGATATGGACTCACAGAAACTAGTCCAGTATTAACTTGTAGGAGAAGAGAATTGAATGTTAGAGGATCATCCGGTCAGCCTCTAGCATTTACCGAAATCAAAATAGTGAATGATAATAAAAGAAAGATTCTCAAGTTCAGAGAAGTCGGAAAAATTCTTGTTAAGGGACCACAAGTAATGAAAGGTTATCTTAATAATGAATTAGCTACAAAAGATGTTTTATCCAAGGATGGTTGGTTTGATACTGGTGATTTAGGTTTTCTAATACCAAACGGTTCCCTTTTTATAACAGGAAGAGCTAAGGATACAATAGTGCTATCAAGCGGTGAAAATATAGAACCGAATCCGCTAGAGACCGAAATCCTTAGTTCTGAATTTATCAATCAAATCCAACTAGTTGGACAAGATAAGAAATGTTTAACGGCCCTTGTAGTGCCTAATGTCGAATTAGTTAAAAATAATTTTTTGGAACAAGATCTTTCAAAGTTAAACCTGGATAAGAATATTGGTACATTTTTTAAATCACAAATTAATAATTTGCTTAAAAGTCGATTAGGAGCAAGATCAGAAGAACAAATATTAGATTGTTATTTCGTTGATGCCTTTACTTTAGAAAATGGGTTATTAACACAAACTCTTAAACAAAAAAGAAAAGAAATAGAAAGAAAGTATTCATTACAAATAGAAAATATGTATGAACAGAAATTTAGTAAGAAAAATTGATTTGTTCTTCCTATATTGAAAAAGTAATTTAATTTTTTATGGAAACAAAAAACTCAATATCTATAAAGCGCTCAATAGCTATTAAAGCTGTAGTTACTCCATCTTGGAAGGATGATGCTGAAAAAGAATTAAGTAAAGCAATTTCAAACATTGATCAGCAATTATCTCAACTTGAGCAGGAGGGGCAGCAAATAGTAAATAACATTAGATCCCAATCGGTTAATCCTCTAGATCCAAGGGTTCAAGAACAGGTTAGTCAGGTGCAACAACAAGTAGCAGCAAAACGAAACGAAATTGAAGAACAGAAAAGAAATCTACTGCAACAACAGAGTCAAGTTCGCGAATTAAAAATGGATGAAATTGTTGATCAAGGACAAGTGGATAGTTTCTGTGATGTCACTGTTGGCGACAATCTTATTGAAAAAATGCAAGTCTCGATAACTGTTAAAGATGGAGTTATTCAATCTATAGATAACAATTAAAGAGAAGATTTAGTATTTTTGATAAAAATAAGTAAATCTGAATTGGCTAAAAGTTTTAAATTCTAATCGATCTAAATTATTACTTTCTTTAGTTTTAAGAGTTTCCACTGAGAACATGATTTCGTATAATAATAACAAGTGTTTAAAAGGCGTCTAACCTCATAAATTGTAGACACTTTGGTAGACAGTCTTTGAAAACCATTGCTATAACTAATTTCCTATGTCTCACGAAATATTTATGCCTGCCTTGAGTTCTACTATGACAGAGGGCAAGATTGTGGAATGGTTGAAAAATCCTGGAGATAAGGTTGAAAGAGGAGAATCTGTCTTGGTTGTTGAATCTGATAAGGCAGATATGGATGTTGAATCTTTTCAAGATGGATATCTTGCTGCTGTTTTAATGCCAGCCGGAAGCACTGCACCTGTTGGAGAAACTATCGGTCTCATTGTAGAAAATGAGGATGAGATAGCTTCTGTTCAAGAACAAAATAAAGGAAATCAAGCCGAAGTCTCAACTTCAGACCAACTTGAATTGGTAAGCAATAAAACTGAAGAAAAACCGGTAGTCCATACTGAAAATATCAAGAAAGAAGCTGAAGAAGTCGTCTTAAAGAGTGAAAAGCCTGTCCCATCTCTTAATGTCGATCAAATTAATGCCGCAACAAGTAATGTTTCCTCGAGGATAATTGCATCTCCAAGAGCTAAAAAACTAGCCTCTCAAATGGGTGTTGATTTAGCAAAGGTTCATGGATCTGGCCCTCACGGAAGGATTCAAGCTGATGATATTTTAAATGCTAATGGCCAACCTGTTGCTATCCCATGGATAGGAGAAGGCGGTTCTCCTGCAAGTATTCCTGGTGCAAATTTGGGAGTTGAAAGAAAACCAGAAACCTCAGGAAATAGTTTTGGTAATCCTGGAGAAACAGTTCAATTTAATACTCTTCAAAAAGCGGTAAATAAAAATATGGAATCTAGTTTAGATGTGCCATGTTTTAGGGTGGGTTACTCTATAAATACAGATAAATTAGATAATTTCTACAAAAAGGTAAAACAGAACGGAGTTACTATGACTGCTTTACTTGTAAAGGCAGTTGCAAAGACACTAAAGAAACATCCTCAAGTTAACTCAAGCTTTTCAGAAAATGGAATTTCTTATCCAGAAAATATAAATATTGCTGTTGCTGTTGCAATGGAAGATGGTGGACTAATAACTCCAGTATTAAAAGAACCATGCAATACTGATTTATTTGAATTATCTAGGGAATGGAAAGATCTCGTAAAAAGATCGAGATCAAAACAATTAGAACCAGATGAATACTCAACGGGGACATTTACCTTATCTAATCTTGGTATGTTTGGTGTTGATAGATTTGACGCAATACTACCCCCAGGGACCGGTGCGATCTTAGCGATAGCATCATCGAAACCAACTGTTGTAGCTAATAGTGATGGTTCAATATCTGTTAAAAAAATAATGCAAGTAAATCTTACAGCCGATCATAGAGTGATCTATGGAGCTGATGGAGCATCATTCTTGAAAGACTTGGCTAACCTGATTGAGAATGAGCCAGAGACACTTGTATCTTAAATTTAATTGATTTATCAAATTAATAAAGAAGAAAGAGATTATAGGCTTGAATCTTATGATTATTTACTTGATCCTTCATTAATTGCAAGTAAACCTTCTGCAATTAGGCATGATTCAAGATTGATGATAGTTAGAAATAGTGTTTTAGAAGAAAACTGCTTAACTAATAAATTTACCAAGAATCTTTTAGATGAATTTAGAGAAGGCGATCTTGTAGTTGTAAACAATACTAAAGTAATGAAGGCAAGGTTAAAGGTTGAATTAGAAAATGGGACGTTAGTCGAATTATTAGTCTTAGAAAGATCCCATGAATGTGTTTGGTTATGTTTGGCAAAGCCAGCAAAAAAGTTAAAAATAAATAGAAAAATAATATTAAAATCTCCTTCTGCGCAAGATATTAATTTGATGGTTGATGGGATTGATGAAGAAACTGGAGGGAGATTTATTAAATTTCCTGAAAATATAACTGATCTCAATTTAATGAATGACCTTCTTGATAAATACGGGGAAATCCCTCTCCCGCCTTATATAAAAAATACTGAAGAAGAATCTTTTCATGAGAATAGTTATCAAACTGAGTATGCAACTAATCCAGGGGCTGTAGCTGCGCCAACTGCTGGTTTACATTTAAGCAAAAGTCTTATTTCCAATTTAAAAAAAAAAGGAGTAATAATTTTACAGATAACTTTGCACGTGGGCTATGGAACATTCAAACCAATTGATCAAGAAGATCTAAGTAACTTAAAACTTCATAAAGAATGGGTAAGTGTTAATAAGGAAGTTGTGGAGGAAATAAAAAAAATAAAGAAAACAGATAGAAGAATAATTGCTATTGGGACAACTAGCGTGAGAGCTCTTGAAAGTTGTTATTCTCATGAAATTAATGACTATATTCCCATAGCGAAGTACGTGGATTTAGTAATTAAGCCAGGTTATAAATTTAAGGTAGTTGATGGATTACTAACTAATTTTCATCTTCCTAAAAGTTCATTATTACTTTTAGTAAGTGCAATGATTGGTAGAGAAAGATTATTAGATTTGTATAAAAAAGCCATAAAAGAAAAATTTAGATTTTTCTCTTATGGCGATGCGATGTATATTTCACCAGATTCATTACTGGATAAAAAATAGATTTAAGCTTTCACTGGTTCTTGAATGATTCCGCTTGGAACTTCTGTAAACATAATTGATGATAAATATCTCTCTGCTAAATCCGGCAGAACAACTACAATAGTTTTTCCCGCATATTCATCTTGTTCAGCTAATCTAACAGCGGCAGCTGCAGCAGCTCCACAAGATATTCCGACTAATAGACCTTCTTCTTTTGCTAATCTAAGAGCCATCTCAATTGACTCGTCATTTGTCACCTGTTCGACCTTATCAACAATTGATAAGTCAAGGTTCTTAGGAATAAATCCTGCTCCAATTCCTTGAATTTTATGTGGTCCAGATTTAACCTCTTCTCCATTCATTGTCTGTGTAATAACAGGACTATGTGATGGCTCTACAGCTACAGAAGTAATATTTTTGCCCTTTTCTTGCTTAATGTATCTTGAAACTCCTGTAATTGTGCCGCCAGTTCCAACCCCTGCAACTAAGACATCAATTTCACCATCGCAATCATCCCAGATTTCTGGCCCAGTAGTTTTGAAATGAATTTCAGGGTTTGCTGGATTATCAAATTGACCTGGCATGAAATATTGAGAAGGATTACTTTCTGCGATTTCTTTAGCCTTAGCTATTGCTCCAGGCATACCTTTAGATGCTTCTGTTAAAACAATTTCAGCACCCAACACTGCCATAACCCTTCTCCTTTCAATTGACATGGATTCTGGCATTGTAAGGATGAGTTTATAACCTCTTGCTGAAGCAGTAAAAGCTAGAGCAATGCCTGTATTTCCAGAAGTTGGCTCAACAATAGTTTTGTCTTTTGTAAGCTTCCCACTTTTCTCGGCATCCCAGATCATGTTGGCGCCAATCCTGCATTTGACGCTATAAGCAGGGTTTCTACCTTCAATTTTTGCAAGTACTGTAGCTTTCGCATT
>CABYTO010000018.1 GCA_902521995.1 uncultured Prochlorococcus sp.
AGGAGGTCATAATGGTTTTCACTCTATTAATGGCTGCTGGTCAGACGAAGTTGTGAAGAATTGGTTTATCAGTATCTAGGACTATTTAAAAATGGTGTTTTTTTAAAAATCCATTTTTCTATTGGCTTACCGTTAATAATATGTGAGGTAAAAATTTCTGAAATTTTTTCTGGAGAAACTTTCTCGTACCAAATACCATCAGGCCAAATAAGTAGAATTGGGCCGTTCTTACATATCCTTAAACAGTCAGCTTTTGATCTTAATATATAAACGTTTTTTGTACAGGGATCGTTCTCAAATTTTTTTAAAGTCTTTTTCAGACATTCCCATGTTTTTTGCCCTTCATTGCCTTTAAAGCATTTCTGTTTTGTGGGTGTTGCGCATAGCAGAAGGTGTTTATTTACCCATTTTGTCATTTTAAAATCCCTTTGCCATACTGCCATTAAGTCAATTCTAAGGCATGACACAAGCATCCTTTAAAACTTCTATTTCAAAGGTTTAGGCAACCAGTATTGCTGTTAAATTCCTAGCTGAATAAACATTTCCTGTATTAGTTCTATACAGAAACTGATATTGATTAGACATTTTCTGAGATTTTTCTTAGAAATTACTTGTCTTTATTGATTTTTGTTTATAAAAATGTAGTTATCGGCACAAATTTCGGAACTTTAATATTTTGGGATCATATAAAGTAAAAACCTTACATAAGGAAAAATCATTTTCTTTTTCAAGAATCGGACCCGATATTTACGGCTCCACTCATCCTCAGAATTTATTATCTGAAATAAAGGAAAGAGCGGAATTTTTATATGAGTTATTGGACAGGCATGTAATTTCCATAGACCCCTTTAGTAAAGATTGTCTTCTACAACTTTTTAGGCTGGCGGCAAAATTTGAAAGTAATCCAAACAGATATATTTCCCATAACAGTCCCCTCAAGGGGAAGATACTCATAAATGCCTTTTATGAACCAAGCACCAGAACAAGATTATCGTTTGACAGCGCATGGCACAGGCTGGGTGGCGATTCAATTAATATCACCGATAAAAGTTCCACTGGAATTGCCAAGGGAGAAACCCATCTGGATATTGCTCATATGTTTAATAATTATGGTGACTGCATTGTCCTTAGAGAAAGTGACAATGAGGCGATTTTTGAAATGACAAAATCATTGAGAATTCCAATAATCAATGCTGGCAATGGAATTGATGAACATCCCACTCAGGCGATGTCAGATCTTTATACAATTTTTAAATGGAGACCGCATCTGGTTAACAAATCAATTGATGATAGTGAAAAAATAACTATTGGTATTATCGGAGTTCCATCACGCATGAGAACAGTAAGATCTCTTCTGAAATTATTCTGCAAGTTTTCATATTTCATAAAAAAAATAATTGTCATTTACGATGATAAATCCATCGATCAGAACGATCTATTTGATGAAGGCCAGCTGGAACAACTTATTGAATCTGGTCTAAAGATTGAGCTGGAGACGGATATGCAAAAAGTATTGCCTTCTCTGGACGTTACCTATATAAATGCAATTGCATGGGTGGGAGAAAATTATGAGGTTCATGGAAGTGCATTTAAATTGCACAGTGAGTTGCCATTTAAAAAAGATTCCATAATATTGCATCCACTTGCTCGTGGACCTGAATTGTCAACATCACTTGATCAGACCTCAAAAAATTGGTATTTTGCTCAGTCAAGAGGAGCAGTATTTGTAAGGATGGCATTACTTACCTGTTTGATGGATAGAACAACAAGAGTAATGGATGTCATTTAAATAGATGTGTGGAATAGGGGGAGTTTTTAATAAATCAAAAGATAAATCTGTTGTACCTCAGATTCTTGTAAATATGGCTGCTATTCAAAGCCATCGTGGACCGGACGGTTTCGGATATAAATTATCAGATGATGCTTCTGTAGGGTTCTGTCATGCAAGACTATCAATAATAGATTTGAATGAAAATCGAGCTAGACAGCCTTTTATTGGAGGTGCTGAAAATAATATTTTGATGGCACATAATGGAGAATTTTATGACTTTCAAAGAATCAGGGCTGATCTTGTTGCTCAGGGCGTAAGCTTTTCTTCAAAAAGTGATTCGGAAATATTGCTTAGACTTTATGAGAAATATGGCATTCGTGAGTCATTATCTTATCTGAGAGGAGAATTTGCCTTTTCGTTGTTTGATGCAGATCAGGATTGTCTTTATCTTGTAAGAGATCGATTTGGGATTAAACCTCAATACTGGATTGAGACCGATGATTCCTTAATATTTGGCTCTGAATTAAAAGTGCTATTTGCCCATCCATCAGTTGAAAGAAAATTTACGGGAGAAGGACTGGTTCATCAACTGATGCAGGTTATGGTCCCTGGCTCTACGGCATTTGCAGGTGTTAAACAAGTTAAGCCTGGATATATTCTTAAGGTCAAAAGATTAAATAATAAATTTCAGATAACAGAGGAAAAGTTCTGGGATATAAATTTCCCAAAGAAAAACGCTTATGAAAGAGAAAAAAGTGAAGAATATTTTATTGAAAATATTAGAAAAGAATTGTTGAGAGCTGTCGAATTAAGAATGGTCGCTGATGTGCCGGTCGGCTGTTATTTATCCGGTGGAATTGATAGTTGCTCAATTTTGGGATTGGCTTCTGCCATAAGTCAAAAATCAGTAAAGGCATTCACGATTGGTTTCAGTGATGAAAGATATGATGAAACTTCGATAGCAAAAGAAATGGCTGTCGCCACAAATGCAGATCATGAGATTTTAAAAATAAATGGGGATGATCTGTATGGGAATTTTGAAAAGGTTCTATGGTTTACTGAAAGATCTATTTATAACACCCTTGCAATTGCCAAATACCTTATGAGTAAAAGAGTGAATGAGCTCGATTATAAGGTCGTTATGACAGGAGAGGGTTCAGATGAATTGTTTGGTGGCTATCCCGCTTTTAGAAAAGATATGTATACCTATGGGGTAGGAATTTCTAATGCAGAATCTGAGAATCTTAAAGAAAATCTAGAAAATTCAAATGATATTTTCAAGGGCGCGATGCTAGCTAATGAAGAGATAAGTAATCAATCTTTCAAGGAATTCTTAGGATTTACGCCAAGTTGCCTTCAACCTTGGCTTGCATGTGAAACTTATGCAAAAAGTCTAGTCTCAAGTAAATATAAAGAGTTAACGGAAGATTATGATCCTGGAGCAGCAATTTTTGGAGAACTTGATCTTGAACAGTTAGAAGATAGATACGCAATTGATCAGGCTCAGTACGTTTGGATGAAGACTATGCTTGAGGGCCAAATTCTCACATGGGGAGGAGATAGAGTGGATATGTCAAATTCAATGGAGGCAAGACCTGCATTTTTAGATCATTACCTAGCTGAAGCTGCTGTTGCTGTTCCCCCTGAATTAAGGATTAAAGACAACGTCGAGAAGTATATTTTAAGAGAAGCCATGTCAGGATTGCTGCCTGAATCATTGTATAAACGTGAAAAATTTCCTTTTATGGCTCCCCCTTCCCATGCAGATAAAGATAATTTAAGTTCTATGCAGGAAATTGTGGATGAGTTTTTAAGTCCTGAGAGGATAAGAGAATTTGGAATCTTGGATGAAACAGAAGTAAATAATTTGCTGAATAAATTTTTTAGTTCAGAGCTTGATGCCTCAGAAAAAGTAAAATTGGATGCAATAATCAATCATCTTTTAAGCGTTCAGATCTTATATAAGATTTTTATAATTGAAGATATCCCAGATAAGGCTCAAAAGTTGGCTGATAATTTGGGTTGGAAAGTTTGAATTCGTAACTTAAATTAATTTCTAAAAAGGTGTAAACCAATACAGGTTTTATTTGAAAAATAAGAGACCTTAAATAGGCTTAAGTAATAGACTTATGAGCTATAGCGCTGGATTAAACATCCTAGAGCCACAGGTAATAAATAGGGAGAGAATCCAAGAATTGATAAATTCTTTTTCTTCAATCGGAGCTTCTGAGAACGGCTCTGTTTCAAGAAGAGGTTTTTCTGATGAAGATATATATGCAAGAGATTTTTTTATGAAAACCCTTATAGACTTAGGTTTAAAAATAAGAATAGATACTGCAGGAAATATTATTGCAAGATTAGATGGTCATGATAATAAATTACCTCCAATTGTTACTGGATCTCATCTCGACACTGTTCCAAAGGGTGGTAAGTACGACGGAACTTTAGGAGTAATTGCAGGAATTGAAATTGCTTTTTTCCTTCAGGAAAATGACATTAAATTAAATAGACCATTTGAAATAATTGTCTTTGCTGATGAAGAATCGACAATGATTGGTTGTAAAGGCTTTACAGGTAATTTAACCGTAAACGAAGAAGATTTTATTACCAGTAATTCTTGTTCAATAATTCATAATCTTTCTAGGATTGGTGGAAATTGGCTTGAGATTAAAAGTGCGGCAAGAAGTAAAAAAGATATATTCGCTTTTCTTGAATTACATGTTGAACAGGGAAAGGTTCTAGAAGATGGTGGTTTGGATATTGGAATTGTTAATGGAATAGTAGGTCAAAAAAGAATAACGGTTAAGGTTACAGGCCAGGCAAATCATGCAGGAACTACACCGATGTCAAATAGAAATGATGCACTTTTGGCCGCTTCTAAAATTATTGTTGGCATTGAACAGATTGCTAAAACTACTTCTGAGAGTGCAGTCGCAACAGTTGGCAAATTGAAATTACATCCCAATGCGGCAAATGTTATTCCAGGAGAGGCAGTATTCACTGTAGATATGAGAGATTTGGATGAAGATGTAATTGGTAAAATGAGTTTAAGAATTGAGAATCTATGTTCAGAAATTCAAGAAATTACTGGATGCGTAGTAAAGATAGAACCTCAATTTGAAGTGATTCCCACTAAGTCATGCCCTAAATTAGTGAGATCTTCATTTCATGAATCTGAAAAGTTGGGATTTAAAACTGGAATCTTACCAAGCAAAGCAAGTCATGACTCACAAGAAATAGGTAGGATTTGTCCTATGGTTATGATCTTTGTCCCAAGTAGGAATGGTCTTAGTCATTCCTATAAGGAATATACTTCTCTTGATCAATGCGCTAATGGTATTGAGGTTTTATTGAATACAATATTTTCCATTGATAAGAATTTTTTAGACAAGCCTCTAATGATATAAATGACATTTTCAATTATTGGTTTTGATCCTTTAAAAAATAGATTTGGTGTTGCAGTTTCTTCTTGTCATATAGCTGTTGGCTCAACAGTTTCATTTGTTAGATCACAGGTTGGTGCTGTTGCAACTCAAGGGCAAACTAATCCTTATTTAGGATTAAGAAGTCTTGAGTTACTCCAATCCTGCTCTGATTCAAAAATTGTTTTGGAAGATTTAATTAAAGAAGATTTTGGCAGGGAAAAAAGACAGGTTCACTTAATTGACAAGTATGGGAGAAGCGCATGCTGGACAGGTCAAGAATGTTTTCAGACAAGCGGACATATAAGTGGAGAAAACTTTTCTGTAGCTGGCAATTTTCTAGAGAATATTGAAGTTCTTGAGTTGATGGCTGATGTTTTTAAACAAAGTGATCCAAATATCAAATTAGGGAAAAGACTTCTTGATGCTCTTAATGCAGGAGAAAGTATAGGTGGAGATAGACGAAGCCTTCGTTCAACCTCAAGCGCCTTAAAGGTGAGCGGAGAACTAGGCTTTCCCCTTTTAGATCTTAGAGTTGATTATCATGATTCTTCTGTAGATGAACTAATTAGAATTTATAGACATAGTCAAAGTGAATGGGCCCAGGAATGGAGAGATTCAATGAATGACTTGCCTGAAATGAATATGAAACAAGAATTTAGAGTGGCATAAAGTTTAAAGATGAAAGACTTTGCTTTTAATTTCAGCATCCAATAGTCGTAAGAATCGTTAGTTAGGTGACTTTTAATATTCACTTTTATCCAATACTTACGTATTTTTTCCCTTTTTTAATTTCTTGCTCAACAAAAAGTCTGGCCCAATTGTCTACTTCAAGAATATCCTCCAATTCGGGATTCAAATTCAAATTCTCCATATGTGATTCACAAGCTTTACTTATAAATGTTGGAATTTCTTGAAAAGAAATTTTTTCTTTAAGGAATTGTTCAACAACCATTTCATTAGCAGCATTTAAGACTGCAGGCATCGTCCCTGAAGATTTTCCTGCGGCATAAGCAAGTCCCATGCATGGATATTTAAACTCGTCTGGCTCTTTAAAAGTTAATTTCCCAATTTCACTTAGGTTTAATCTTTTCCAATTTGTTTTAAATCTTTCAGGCCAACTCATCGCATATAAAATGGGTAGTTTCATGTCTGGCCAACCTAATTGAGCTAATACTGAAGAATCTTCCATCTCAATCATTGAATGAATAATACTTTGAGGGTGGATAACTATTTCGATATTTTCGTAAGAGGTCCCAAATAAATAATGAGCTTCTATAACTTCTAATCCTTTATTCATAAGAGTTGCAGAATCTACAGTTATTTTTTTTCCCATATCCCAATTAGGATGTGAAGTTGCATCTTCCACTGTGACATGCTTTAAATCTTCAACGGCCCAATCTCTGAAAGCACCACCAGAAGCTGTTAAATGTATGGCTTTTAAACCTTTAGGGATCTCTCCTGTTGAAAAATCTGCATTTTCATAATTGGGTAATCCTTGTAAACATTGAAAAATGGCAGAGTGTTCTGAATCAGCAGGTAAAAGCCTACTATTATTTTTCTTTAATGCAGGAATAACAATTGGCCCTGCCGCAATTAAAGTTTCTTTGTTAGCAAGTGCAATATTTTTCCCCGCATTAATCGCTGACATTGTTGGAATTAAGCCTGCACATCCTACTATCCCTGTAACCACAGTATCTGCCTTATCCCATGCTGCAACAGTGTTAATCCCTTCCTTCCCACTCAAGACCAAGGGAGCACTATCCAAATCTAAGTTATTAATATTATCTTTTAAATCTTCTATAAGATTTTCATCCTCAATTGCGACTACTTCTGGTTTATGTGTTTTAACTTGTTCGGTTAATAAATTAATATTTCTTCCTGCCGAAAGAGCTACGGCTTTAAACTTATCAGGCTGCTCACTAGCTATTTCGAGAGTTTGAGTCCCAATTGAACCAGTAGAACCGAGCACAGTAATGTATTTCAATTTTCTCTGATATTTCTAATATCTTCCCATTTAAAGGTGTATTTAAAAAACAAAAATTTCAAATTGGTTTTTTTCTTAAAATTTAGATCCTTATCCATGTTGTTATTTCCTTTGATTGATCTATAAGTTCAATACCTTTTTCTTTTAACAAATTCCTAATTTCATCGGACTTCGCATAATTTTTTTCCTTTTTTGCTTTCAATCTTTCATTAATAAGCTTTGATATTTCTTCTTCTGCTATTTTACTTTCTTTTACTAAAACCTCCTTTTTAAGACCAAGTACCTCAGTCAACTTTTCAAGAGTTTTAAAACTCTCAAGTAGAAAAAATTTTTCATTTAGGTCTATTTTAAAACCTTCGACCCTTTGAAATTGGTTTAAAAAGTTTTTTAATGGTTTTGCTAAATCGTAAATAATTGCAATAGCACCTGCTGTATTAAGGTCATTTCCCAGAGCCTCAGAAAATCTAAGCTTTTTTTGAGATAATTCAAAGCTTATTTTTTCTTTATAATCATCTACGATAGATTCATCTTTATCAATAGATCTAAAAACACCTTTAGTAAGATCTATAAAAGAAAGGGCTACATTAATATTTTTCCAAGCTTCTGAAGCACTCTTTAGAGCTTCTTCAGTAAAATCAAGTGGTTTTCTATAATTCACAGTCATAACAAAATATCGCAAAGTCATAGGGCTTATACCTGAATTAATTAGCTCTCTGATAGTTTTAAAATTTTTAAGGGATTTACTCATCTTTTGTCCATTTACATTGACCATCCCATTGTGTAACCAATAGTTCGCTAGCTTTTTGCCATTGGCTGCTTCTGATTGGGCGATTTCATTCTCATGATGTGGAAAAATCAAATCAGAACCACCTAAATGGATATCGATAGTATCTCCTAATTCATCTTTAACCATTGCCGAACATTCAATATGCCATCCTGGCCTACCTTTGCCCCATGGCGAATCAAAAAATGGTTCATCATCTTTGGCTTTTTTCCATAGCGCAAAATCTTGCGGATTAAGTTTTTTACTATTTTCCTCATTAACCATTCTTCCTTGCTGATTGATATTTTGTTCTTGTAAATTTTGATTACTTAGCTTTCCATAATTTTTATTTTTGAAAACAGAATAATAAACGTCTCCATCCCTAGAGTATGCATAACCTTTGTCCTCGAGGATTGTTATGAAGGAGCAGATATTGCATATATGATTCGTTGCTCTTGGCATGCTATCTGGACGCATTATTCCTAAAGAATCCATATCTTTATGAAATTCAATGATATTTTTTTCAGATACTTCCTTCATTGAACTGCTTTCTTCTTTAGCTCTTTTTAAGATCTTGTCATCAATATCTGTAAAATTTTGGACATACTTTACTTTGTAATCACTGTAAATTAAAAATCTTCTCAATACATCCCAAGCGATGTAACTTCTGGCATGACCAAGATGACATAAATCATAAACAGTTACTCCACAACAATAAATTTTTACTACATCATCAATAGGCTTAAAAACCTCAACTTTTTTGCTTAAAGTATTAAAAAGTTTGATCATCTTAAATTAAGTATTTCATTAAGGTTTATTTTGTCTCCATCCAATTGTCGCCAATTCCAATATCAACTAAAAGAGGCACATTTAATTTTACACAATCTTCCATAGTCTTCTTTACTAATTTCGTCGTAATTTCCAAAGAATCCGGTTCAACTTCAAACAATAATTCATCATGTACTTGCAAAAGCATTTTTGCGGGAACATTCATTTCTATGAATTTTTTATTTAGTTGAACCATTGCAATTTTAATAATATCTGCACTTGAACCCTGAATTGGGGCATTGGCTGCGGCTCTTAGTGACTGTGCTTCCATGCCAGCTCTTCTTGCGGCTTGCAAGTCAATTTCGTAAGGATCTTTTCCTATTAGTCTTCCAAGTCCATTTTTATCAAACTTAAATTCTCTTTTTCGACCAAAAATTGTTTTTACATAACCTTTTGATAAAGCAAGCCTTTCTTGAAGTTCAAGAAATTTGAAAATTTTTGAATATCTTTCTTTGTATTTTATTAGGAATTCTTTTGCTTCTGGAGTACTTACTCCTGTAGAACGTGCAAACTTTTTTATCCCCATACCATAGATAACTCCGAAATTTATTGTTTTCCCAACTCTCCTCTCATCAGAGGAAATTTCTTCTTTCTCAAAAATTAATCTTGCAGTCAAAGAATGAATGTCATCATTTTTATGAAATGCATTTATTAGTATTTCTTCATCCGCTAAGTGAGCGAGTATTCTTAATTCGATCTGAGAATAATCAGCTGATAAAAGTTTCCAATTTTTTTCAGGTAAGAATGCTTTTCTGATTCTCCTACTAAATTCAGTCCTAACCGGGATATTTTGAAGATTAGGATTGCTACTACTTAGTCTCCCAGTCGCTGTAGCAGCTTGATTAAAGTTTGTATGAACTCTTCCTGTCTTTTCGTTAATAAGATTTGGAAGAGCATCAATATAGGTGCTAAGTAATTTGCTAAGAGTTCTATGTTTTATTAAATGTTGGATTATTTCATGTTCGTCGACTAATCTTTCCAGAACTACTGCATCTGTACTCCATCCTGTTTTTGTTTTACGTGATTTTTTCTTATCCAAATTTAATTTTTCAAACAAGATCTCACCAAGTTGTTTTGGTGAAGATAGATTGAAACTCTCTTCTGCTAACTCATAAACTTTACTTTCTATATCTTCTAAGGTACTTTTTAATTCTTTTGAGAGTTTATCCAAATAAGGGGTGTCGATGGTTATGCCATTCATTTCCATTTGGGACAAAACCGGCTCTAAAGGCAGCTCGATTTCTTCAAACAATTTGATTAATTCATCTTTTTCCTTTAAAAAACTTTCTTTAAAAATTTTGACAATCTTAAAAGTTAGAAAAACATCATAACCGCAGTAAATACTTGCTTCATCAATATCAACAAATGAAAAGTCTTTATTCTTTCCAACTGTGTCCTTAAATGAAGGAGGCTTAAATCCAAATAATCTAAAACTAATTTCACTTAACCCATGTTTTTCCTGATTATTAAGAAGGTAGTCTGCTAACAAGGTGTCAAAGGTTACGCCTTTAAGATCAAGTCCATGATTAAAAAAAATTTGCCTATCAAATTTTGAATTTTGGAGTGCCTTTTCTTTTTTTGGATCTTCTATCCAATTTCTTAGCTTTGAGAAAACATCTTCTATTGATAATTGATTGGAGGTCTCCTTTTTTGTTTGATGACCAAGAGGTATATAAAATAAATCATCATTTTCTTCTCCAAGACATAACCCTATCCCAACAAGTTCCGCATCGATTGGATTTAAACTATTAGTCTCTGTATCTAAAGAAACTATTTGATTAGTCTTGTCTAATCTTTGAATTAATTTATCAAGTAATTCGAAATCGTTTACAACAGTTACGTTGATTTTAGGGATTTTATTTTCACTATTTTCTAATTCACTTTTACTAGAGACCTTTGGATCTTTCTCCTTCTCTTTGGACACGTTATTTTGGTCAAAACCACCTTTACTAAAAGTTGAATTGAAAATATCAATTTGTCTAAGTAGTGTTGATAGTTCTAATTTTTTCAGTGAGTCTGAAAGTAGTTCTTGATTTATATTTTTTAATTCATAACCGTTACTTAAAATTAAAGGCACCTCAGTATTTATTTTTGCTAAATCCCTGGAAAGAAAAGCATTATGTTTATCTTTTATTAGCTTTTCTATAACCGAACCTTTGATGAATCCTTTATATTTCTTATCGTTGTTCTGCTGAATCTTGTCCAAAGCCTGATAGATTCCATCAAGCGTGTCGTTCTCTTTTAGTAGATTAATTGCAGTTTTTGGACCTACCCCTTTAATACCTGGAATATTATCAGAACTATCGCCAGTTAGGGCTTTAAGATCAACTACTCTTTCTGGTGCAACACCTAATTTTTCTTTTACTCCATTTTCATTCATAAGAGTTGGATTTCCACTTTTCGCATATGGACCACCACCCATATAAAGTACATAAATATCTTTTTGATCATCTACTAATTGAAATAAGTCCCGATCCCCAGAAAGAATATTCACGCACCATCCTTTAGAAGAAGCATCATTTGCAATTGTGCCTAGGAGATCATCTGCTTCGTATCCTGGAGATTTAAAAATTGGTAAATTAAGGCTTTCTTCTAAGATGATTTCTAGTTGTTCAATATCCTGAAAAAAAACATCTGGTGCCACATCTCTATTGGCCTTATAATTTGGATCTAATTCATGTCTGAAAGTTGGTTTTTCGGTATCAAACGTAATACAAACACCCTCAGGACTAATATTTTTGCAATTATCCAGAAGACTTTTTAGGAATCCATAAGTGACACTTGTTGGAAATCCCTCTTTGGTAGTTAAACCTCCATCAATCCCTTTGCTAAATGCATAGAAGCTTCTAAAAGCAAGTGAGTGGCCATCGACTAAAAGTAAAATTGGTTTTTTAGAGTTTTCAGATTTTAAACTCATTTTCTCTTCTTAGCCCATGGTGGAATATCAATAAAGATTTGATCTCCAGGTTCTAATCCATCAATTACTGAAGTTTTATTTCCACTACTAATACCAATTTCAATTTTTTCAAATTTGGGAGAATTGTTTTTATCAACTTTCAAAATTCCTTTTTCACCTTTTTCAGTAACAATAGAAACTGTTGGTACTAAGATTTTTTCTTCATTACCTTCGACTCTAAATTCAAGATCTGCAGTCATTCCAATTTTAATTTCTTCAGAAATATCTTTAAAATTTAAAGTTACTTCGAATGAGGTTACATTATTATCTTTTACAGCTCTTGTAGCTATTTTTTTAACTATGGCACTATATTTTTTTGAGGGATAAGCCTCAATTCTTACTGAGGCTTCTTGACCTATTTTTATTCTGCCAATGTCACTCTCAGGAACTTTAGCAACAATTTCTAGGCCCTCTGATAGTTCAAAAATAAAGTTTTTGGTTTTAGGGTCTGAACTTAAGTTAGTACTTGGTGTGACATAAGATCCTATCTCAGCATATTTTGCAGTTATCTTTCCTCCATAAGGAGCTTTAATTAGATAGAAACTTTTTTCAGCTTTTGCATCATTAAGTTTTGCGCTACTAATGTTGTAGTTATTTTTATAACTTTCATAGTCTTCTTTACTTACAGCACCTTCTTGATATAAATATTTCCTTCTTAAAAATTCAGATTTTTGTTTTTCTACATTTAATTCAAGTTCTTCAATTTTATAGATAAAGTCTTCATCATCAAGAGAAGCTAAAACCTGATCTTTTTTTACAAGATCGCCCTCATCTACTTTGATTTCTTTTATTACGCCTTGCTTCCGAGGCCCAATATTGCTTGTCCTTATTGCTTTTACTTCACCACTAGTATTAATTGAATCTGAGAGGATTCCTTTTTCAACTTGAACTACAAAATCAGAAATATCTTTTGACTTATTTTTCTTGAAGGAATTGGTTATAAAAACGAAAAATATAGCTAGAGAAAGCAATATGATTCCACTTCTTAGATTTATATTTTTTTTTATTAAATCAAACATTTCTTTTTAAAAGCAGAAGTAGAGAATATTTAGGAACTAAATAAATAATCAAAACGATTATAATTAACTTATCCAAGATTGGTTAAGTAAATACTATATTACTAGAAGATGTTTTCTTGATAATTTTCCCATAAGTTTTTTCAAATGTTAAAAGCAGGTATTATTGGATTACCAAATGTTGGAAAATCAACTCTATTTAATGCACTTGTAGAAAATGCTAAGGCCCAAGCGGCTAATTTTCCCTTTTGTACTATAGAACCTAATAAAGGCATAGTTTCAGTCCCAGATCAAAGGTTGCAAGAGTTAGGTAATTTAAGTTCTAGCCAAAATATTATCCCAACAAAAATTGAATTTGTAGATATCGCAGGACTAGTAAAAGGAGCTAGTAAAGGCGAAGGTTTGGGAAATAAATTTTTATCAAATATTAGGGAGGTTGATGCAATAGTTCATGTTGTAAGGTGCTTTGAAGATAGTGATGTAATTCATGTTTCTGGAAAGGTAGATCCCCTAGATGACATTGAAATAATTAATCTGGAATTGAATTTAGCTGATTTATCTCAACTCCAAAAAAGAAGAGAAAGAATTAAAAAACAGGTTAGAACTAGTAAAGAGGCAGCTAAAGAAGATACCTTACTAGAAAAAATTGAAGAAGAGCTAGAGAAAGGCCTTTCAGTTAGATCAATATCTTTGAATGAAGAAGAAAATTTAATAATTAAGCAATTAGGTTTCCTTACTGCTAAACCAATTATTTACGCAACTAATTTGAATGAAAATGATTTAGCTGAAGGTAATGATTTTTCATCAACAGTTCAGAGTTTTGCAAGCAATGAAAATACAGAATGTATAAAAATATCAGCGCAAGTCGAATCTGAATTAATAGAGTTAGAACCAGAAGATAAAAAAGACTACCTTATTGGCTTAGGAGTAGAAGAAGGGGGATTAAGTTCATTAATTAGATCAACATATAAATTATTGGGATTAAAAACTTATTTCACTACCGGAGAAAAGGAGACAAAAGCTTGGACAATAAAAGATGGGATGACTGCGCCACAGGCAGCAGGAGTAATTCATACTGATTTTGAAAAAGGATTTATAAGAGCTCAGACTATTTCGTATCAAAATTTAATTGATTCAGGTTCAATTGCCAATGCAAAAACTAGAGGTCTTTTAAGAAGTGAGGGTAAGGAATATATTGTTAACGAAGGTGATGTAATGGAATTCTTATTTAACGTTTAGTAAGTCTCTTAAGGCTTACTATTTTGCTTTTTGAATTTAAATTCAAAAAATGAAATTAATAAAATTAAGATACATCCTAAGCAACTTCCTATTAACCCAAAAACAATGGTTGTAAAGCCATCATCGTAGCCATATTGTAGTTGTGGTAAGTGAGGGGGTATTGGCATTATTTTTCAACAGAATTTTCAATATCTTCTAGTAAATGTTTAGTTGATCTACTAAAACCATTAGTTTTTAAATAGTTTTGAGCCTCTCTAAATTTTTCAGCTACTCTTTTTGCATAAGGAGTATTCATGGAATTTTGAGTCATGTTGAAAATGCGACTCATTTTATAATCTGATTTAGGTAACCCCTTGATAAGTATTCAAAAATACAAGAATATATAAATAGGATTTTTTACTTACTAAGAAATTTATTGTGAAAAGTTCTTGATTCTCTAAATAAAGTTTTTTCAAATTAGAAAAATTGACAATGACAAATATATTATTAATTCTTTTTTTTCTACTTTTATTTTTATTACTTTTTTATTCAAAACGAAATAGAGGGTTAGCCCAAAAAACAACAATTAGTCCAACTTATGTACCTTTCTTAAAAGAACAAGAATTTAATCCTGACATAAGTACTGATAATTGGGATTTACACAAACTTAGATTAGATAAATTTAAAAGATCACAATATAAGGGATTAACTTTCTTCGTGAGTTCAGAAAATAAAATTTACTATCTTTCTGAAGAAGGGGATAAGGTTTATTGCTAACAGGTGAAATTAATTTTATAAATAAGAAAAGCGGATAGAAATTAATAATATTAATGAAGTATTTTTTTTTATTATCAGAAAAGTTCTATAAGTTTATCGAATGGGAGTGGAATATTTTAAAAAATCTAAGAAGAACAAAAAGAAAGAATTTTTTTCTAAGAGGATCATTTGCGTTATTTAGTTTATTCTCTATTCTTTTTTTAATAGTTTCTCCTCCTATCGCTTTTGGATTGTTATTAGGAGAGGGATTGAAATTTAGTAATTTTTTTATTTGGATATGGATTTTAAATTTGAAGTTTTTTTGAAAATGTATAATTTATTTCCCGAGATTATTTAAAATTAAGAATATAAAAAAATTATTTTATGCCAAAAATATTCAAACAAAATAAGTTCGCTTTGTTGGGAGCAAATATATTAATAATTTTACTTTGGTTAACTATATCTTCCTTTTTGATTAATTTATTTCCAAGTGAAAATGCCCCATTTTATATATATAAAATTTCTTTTTTAATCAGATTCCTTCCTCCTATTTGGGTTACATGGTTCCTTTGGATAAAAAGAGGTGGTTTAAAAAGATAAATTACAAAAGCATTTTTACGGATTTACTATAAAAACAAATCAGTTAAGATCTGAAAGCTTACTTGAAATTTTCATGAAGAATTAGGTAATTGAGAGATTGTTTTTAGCTAAGAAACAATCTCTTTTTTTTTTTTTTACAAATATTTTTTCTCATAAAAAAGTGTTTGTCAGTATCTCTATTGACAAACACTCATGACGATCACTTTTAAAAATTAAACAGGCAATCTGTTATCAATTTCCACTACTCCAGAATCCATAAGACGGCCGATTTTAATAACTAAAGCCATATCTTGCCTTGAAAATCCAGATTGATGGTTAGTTATCCAATTAAGTTCAGAAAGAGTTATAACTCCCAAAGTATTTACTTTAAGAAAAAGTAAGCCTAAGTTCATCTTAAAAAATTCCTGGGATTATCCATCCGAACAAGCCGTAATTTACAACTAATGCAAATAAGCCCATCATTGCCATTCTTCCATTAGTTCTCTCGGCGTTTTGCCAATAAGTTGTTTTTGAATTTTCCATTTTTTCAGAATTGTAGAATTGCTAAATATGAGGTTTTAAACGAAACCAGGAATTATTTGACCTGTTGTTAGGTATGCTCCAACAGCAGCAATTAATCCAAGCATTGCGAATCTGCCGTTAAGAGTTTCAGCAACAACTTTTTCTTTTTCGATTGTTTTAACTTTTGTGTTTGTGTTTTTCATTTGATTAGAAGATGAATAGTTTAAATTTTCGTTTTGAAATTGCTTTGTTAAATAAGCAACGAGGAGGGCTGTAAAGAATACAATTATGGCTAAAAAACCTAAAAGCGGACTCATTAAAAAATGCCAGGAATAATTTGTCCAGTTGAAACGTAAGCACCTACTAAAGCAACGAGGCCAATCATCGCCCAACGACCGTTAACTTTTTCTGCATTTTGTGGGTAGCTGTCGTATGAAACAGACTCATCTATGTAAGGACGTGTTTCAGTAGGAAACATATTCTGTCTACCACCTGATTCAGTAGTAACGTTTGAATTAGCCATTGAAGTTGTGTAATTGTTAATTAATGTAACACTACTATTAACAAATGTAAAGTATTAAGCCGAAATTAAGTTATTTTCAAGATATCTACTACATATACGTTACATAAACGTGACATAAGTCTTTAAATAGTTGTTTTTTAGGATTGTTTTTTTATTTTCTTAGCATCATAAATAGGCAATTATTCGGTTTAAGAGATGAAAAAATACTTTTTTAAAAGTTTTATTAATAGGTCTATGAAGGAAAGGCTTGATTTAGGCTTCTATTTTCTTAAGTAAATCTAATTTTGAATAGCTTATTCCATTGATATTGAAATAAGTTGGTCAGGATCATAATTAGAAATCCAACTTAGTATTTTTTCTTCTTCTTCTAATGTTCTAGTACACGCAAAACCATATTTTGCTCTGACTTTTTCAGAAGCTTTATGCAAAGCTTGAATAGCAAGAGACTTAAAATCTGACATTTTCAAGGAATCTCCAGGTTTCAAATATTCTAAAATTACTGTAGAAGGTGAATATAGAGATGCTTTTTTACCGTCAGGTAAATTTATTTGAAAATTAATTTCTGGCATTTTTAAATTAGTTTCCTTTGTTTTATATGAAAATTTTAGTTGATTGGAGCATTATTGATTTAATTTGCATGAGTAAATCCAGTGAGAGGGGTATCTTCTTCCCAAAGTAATTTTGCTCCATTTGAATTTTTGATATAAACACTGCTATTCCCGTTTTTAAAGTCGCCGACATGACAGCAAATTAGTTCTTCATATGCTCTTAAAGCTTCCTTTAAAAAATTAGCTTTAGATGGCTTGATAGCACAAAGAAACCCATAGCTGGGGAAACAAGTAAGCCAGTCGAATTCTGTAACTCCTTTAGGACGTTGAATTTTTTCAAGATCAATTACAATTTTTTTTCCAGCAGATTCAGCAAACATAACTGCAGTTCCTGTTATACCGCCCATGCTTATGTCTTTGGCCGCATGAATGATATTTTTTTTAGCAAGAAACGGTATCAATGAAAAATGTTTTCTAAGTAAAGTTGCAGATGCTTTCGTAGCTGCATCCCAAAAGGGATAATCTTTAAAAAAGCATCCATCCTTGTTTGCTATTATCCATAATTCATCTTCAGAATCTGCGAATCTTGAAGAAAGAATAGGACCATCTACCAGTCCAAGAATTGATACTGATAAAGCAGTATAAGGACTTTTTTGATTTGAGTGACCACCAACCATTGGGACATTAAATTTTTCACACGCAAAACTCATCCCAGAAAGAATTTGATAATGTTTTTCTAAATCATTTTTATCACTCCAAATACTGTTAACTAAAGCTAAAGGTTTACCGCCCATCGCAACGATGTCACTGATGTTTACCAATACACTGCTCCAGCCTGCGAACCACGGCTCTTTTTCTACCAAGCTTGGACTAATTCCTTCACTTGCCATTAATAACAAACCTGATTGTTTAGGGATTACTGCAGCATCATCTCCAAGCATTGCAGATTTGCCAAGTTGACTGAACGGGCTATGTGAGAAAGTTTTTGCTGCACTTTGAATGTCTTTTTTAGATTCAATACCACTATGTGTTTGCAATTTTTTGATAAGTTTATCTAACATTTTTTGCGATCACTTTTTCACTAAATATGAGCCAGGTCTGCTTAATTTTGATGGCTTGTAATAATTTAAGTCAGCCTCCATTAAGTGATGTTTTATTCCTTTGATTTCAATTTGTTTAATTGAATTCCATTTGAGTCGTTTAAAAAACCTAACATTTTGTATCTGAACAGTGGCTAAAAATTGATCGCATCCCCATCCATTTGCTGTAGTTACTGCTTTCCAGATCAATCCTTTTCCTATTTGGTTGAATTTACGGAAAGTAGAATCAACACCTAGTCTGCCACCGTACCATTGTCTTTTTTCTGTTTCGTAAATTCTTACTACTCCAACGACTCTCTCTTGAGTGCCATATCCATAATTCAAAGAAACTATTGGGTACGCAACTTGATCAATTTCATCAATATCTGATTCAGCAAAAATATTTTGTTCCTCGCAAAATATTCTCTTTCGTAATCCCCAGTAGTCTTTGATAAGGGGAGAATTCTCTTCAAGCAAATGAAATGAAAAGTTTTCTGAATTTGAATTTGGAGATAGCATGAAATCTTCTTCTTCAATCCCGATACCTGATCTTACAGAGGGTGTGAAATAGTAAGGCGCAGAGCTAAAACTTCTGCCTATATCCTGACTTGAGGGGTCAATAAAAAACATAATTTTAACTCTCAAATAGGGATAAAGCTGAGCAGGCACCACATTTGGCACAACCAGCTGACATTTCATCAGATTTTATGTTTCCTTCATTTAGTAAATGTGAAACTGATTGATAAATATCAATCATGAAATCAGTACTTGGGGAGGGATGATGTTCTAGAGGAGTTCCTGCTATTGGCACAAATGGAACTATAAAAGGATAAACTCCTATAGATATTAATCTTTTACTGCAATTTATTAGAGATTCTTTGCTATCACCTAATCCGGCTAATAGATATGTAGAAACTTCTCCTCTTCCAAATACTGCTACGCTTTCTTCGAAAGATTTATAGTATCTTTCAAGAGAAATTTCAGATTTGCCGGGAAGAATTTTTTTTCTTATCTCCTCCTCTACAACCTCTAAATGCATGCCTAAACTATCTATACCTGAGTCTTTCATTTTTTGAAACCAAATAGGATCATCAGGCGGTTCGCATTGACCTTGGATTGGAATATTAACTTTAGCCTTAACAGCCTCAGCAGCTTCTGCCATTATTCTTGCTCCCCTATCGCTACTGTTAGGGGTCCCTGTTGTCATTACTAATTGCTTTATTCCATCAAGTCTTACAGCTGCTTCTGCAACTTCAGCTATTTGATTTGGAGTTTTTCTTACGATGGTTTGTTCGTTTTCCAAAGATTGTTCTATTGCACAAAACTGGCAAGATTCTTCTCTATTTCTGAAACGAATACATTTTTGAAGAATAGTTGTGGCTAATACATCCTTGCTATGAAGAAGAGCAATCGATTTGTAAGGTATACCGTCTTTTGTTTTTAAAGAATAAAAATTTGGTTCTTTTGTGGTGGATAATTCCTTGATGATCGAATCTTCACTATTCTGGAGAATAAGTTGTCCGTCAGGCTCCTCTGAAAGTTGATAATTAGAATTTTTAGATACGTGATTATAAACCGGTACCATTACAGTTTTCCCTTCAATTGTTAAAGCTCTATGGTCCGATGGACCAGCTCCTCCTTTCCTACCCCTGTTGCCCTTTTTAGGAGTAGAACTTATCCCATTAACTTGCAACTCAGTAATAATTTTACCTATGTCAGACATGATTTATTTCCTCTAAATAGTCTTTTGCAGTTAGATCTTTTGGTATGAAAGTTTTCTCATTTGTCATCTCAAATACCTTTTTAGGGGATGTATTTAGTTTTAGAGAAAGAAGATCTGGACGACAGTAGTGACCAACACTATCCATCATTCTTTTCCTTTTAGTAATAAGTGATAAATTAATTTCTGCTATTGCTAATCCTTCTCCATCATCAAGTGGTCCTGCTAAATATTTACCTTCTGGACTGATAATTGCTGTGTGACATCCTCCCTGAAATGCTTTGTGAAGATTGGTTTCGGACGTTATCTTTTCATAATCTTCTGGATCTAACCATCCTGTTGAGCAAATCACAAAACAGCCAGCCTCTAAAGCGTGATGTCTCATCGTGACTGCAGTTTGCTCGGTAAATATTGGACCAACCAATGAACCAGGAAATTGAGCACAATGTATTTGTTCACCTTTAGCCATAAGAGCAAATCTAGCTAAAGGGTTATAATGCTCCCAACAAGCCAAAGATCCTATTTTGCCAAGTTGAGTATCTACAACTTCTAAGCCAGAACCATCGCCTTGACCCCAAATCATTCTTTCGTGAAAAGTAGGAGTTATTTTTCTTCTTTTTAAAACAATTTCACCTTTTTCGTTGAAAAGAATTTGAGTATTGTACAAACTTCCACCATCAAGTTCATTAACTCCTAAAAGAACTTGAATGTTATTTTTTTTAGCTGATTTCCCAACTATGTCTGTAACTGGACCCGGGATTTCTACTGCTTGCTCGTATAGCTTCATATGAGATTTACCCATTAGAACTGGCGGCTCTACAAATGAAAAATATGGGTAGTAAGGAAGAAAAGTTTCGGGAAAGACAATTAATTTTACATCTTTTGTAGCTGCCTCTTGGATCTTCAAAAGAACTTTATTCAATGAACCATTTAAGTCAAAAAGTACAGGTCTAACTTGAGCAGCAGCTACTTTAAATGTTTTAGTCATTTTTTTGGATCTTATGTTTTACAGAGTCCAAGTATCTAAAATAAATGCTCCTTCTTTGCGATGCATTAAAACGATATCGAGTACATCTAAAGGACTTATTGGTTTTATCCCCGGAGTAAGAGCTCCTTCTCCATGTCCGTACAAAGCTTGTAATGCAAATCGACAGGCATAAACTTTACCGCCTTGACCCATAAATTTTTCTAAGCGAGCATTAAAGTTTAAATGACCATCAAATGCTGCATCTCCAAGTTTTGGAAAGCCTCTTTGTAGTCCTAAAGTCACTCCAGGACCATATAGCAATATTGAAGTTTCAAAACCCTTGTTTATAAGACGACTAGCTTGCAAAAGATTTACAAGACCAATAGATCCCTCAAAAGCGACAGTATGAAAAGTTAGTAAGGCTTTCTCACCTGGTTCGGCTTTAACATCTGGGAATACTTTTTCTTCATAATCAACTAAGAATTCTCCAGGCTGATTCGCGGGACGAGTTACGGATGGCATGAAATTTTTAAAAACTTTGATTATTTTCTGACTTGATTTTCAAAAAGAATGTAACCGATATCACCAAATTAATTAAATTAAGATTTCAGATAAAAAAAATTTTTAGTGAGTTTGATAACAAATTAAATCTCATAAATATGACAGAATTATATTAATAAATAAAAAGATGGCTGAAGAATTTTTAAATCAAATTTCTGCTAAATGTTCTGTCATTATCATTGGTGCGGGACAAGCAGGGTTGTCTATTGCTCATTCACTACAAAAAAAAGGAATAAAACCTCTTATTTTAGAAAAGAATTATGTTGGGTTTTCTTGGAAAGAACAACGTTGGGATTCTTTCTGCCTTGTGACCCCAAATTGGCAATGCACACTTCCTGATTATCAATATTCTGGTAAAGATCCTAATGGGTTTATGGATAAAGAAAATATAGTTAAGTATTTAAAAAAATATTCTGAATTTGTAAAGGCTGATATTCTTGAAGGGATTGAAGTAAAAAACTTAATTAAAAAAAATGAAAAGTTTTTTATTTCAACTAACCGTGGAACTTTTGAAGCTGATCAAGTTGTTATAGCAACTGGAGCTTATCATGTTCCGAACCGACATCCTCTTTCTGAGAGATTACCAACTAATATCCTGCAAATTGATGCGAGAGAATATAAAAATGCAAATTCATTACCGGACGGACCTGTCTTAGTTGTTGGTAGTGGTCAATCAGGTTGTCAAATAGCTGAAGATCTTTTTTTTGAAAAAAGAAAAGTTCATCTAAGTGTTGGGAGTGCTCCAAGATCTCCCAGAAGGTATAGAGGAAGAGATGTTGTAGATTGGCTGGACAGAATGGGTTATTATTCAATGCCTATTGGTGAACACGATGATCCTAAAAGTGTAAGGAATAAAACTAATCATTATTTAACTGGAAGAGATAATGGAAGAGAAATAGACCTTAGAAAGAGAGCAAAAGAAGGGATGATTCTTCATGGGCGACTTAAAGATTTAACTATTGATAATATTCAATTCTCAAATGATCTTTCAAAAAATCTTGATGGAGCAGATTCTGTTTATTGCAGAATAAGAAATAGTATTGATGAGTGGATTTCAAAAAATAATATAGATGCTCCTAAAGAAGAAATATATGTTCCATGTTGGGAACCAACTGAAGATTTCAAAGGTACTCAAATTGAATACAAAAACTTAGCAGTAGTGATTTGGTGTACAGGCTATAAAAGTGATTTTAGTTGGGTAGATGTCTCAGTTTTTGACGGAGCTGGTATCCCAGTTCATGAGAGAGGTGTAACACAATCTCCTGGGCTGTATTTTCTTGGATTGCCTTGGCTGTATACATGGGGCTCAGGACGTTTTTGTGGAGTAAAAGATGATGCAAACTTTTTAGCAGATATTATTTCATTGAGATCAAATAAATCTGCGGCTACTAAAGAAATGCTTGAGTGCAAAGCTCTTTTGGGTTCTTAAATTTCTAATACTAGTAATGAAAAATAAATTAAAAATAAAATTCTTAGAAAAAAAGTGATTAGGTATGAAACACTACTACATTATAGAATTTGAATAATTAGTTTTTAGATATAATCTATTTCACTTTATTATGGAATTCGCAAAAAAAATCATGACCGAAAAAGCTGAAAAGCTTAATGGTAAAGCGGCAATGCTTGGAATGTTTGCTCTTGTGGGAGCTTATTATTTTACTGGTCAAATTCTTCCAGGTATTTTCTAGTAAAAATCCTTTTTATATTTTTTTCAGGGCTTTATCAAGCCCTTTTTTACTGGATGATTATTCCCTTTTTAGTTATCTAATAATTCAAATAATTTATTTATTAAAAGCTTTCTTTTGAAAAAAGTTTTATCAATATATTTTTTATTCTCTTCTTTTAAAATTTCTTGACCATTTAAGCCTAATCCTTTAAGGACAAACTCTTTATCTTCTTTAATCCATTTATTAATCATTCCCTCCGTAGTCTCTATATGGAATTGTAATCCGTAAGCAAAATTACCAATCCTAAAAAACTGTTCCTTACAACGTGCACTACTAGCAATTAGTACTGCTTTATCAGGTAATAAAATCCTATCTCCATGCCAATGTAATACATGAAAAGGGTCTTCAAACAGTGCTTTAAAGTCTTTATCCGATTTGTCTATAAAAATTTGAGACCATCCAATTTCTGGTAATGCTTTTGGAGGTGATCCGCATTTAAGAATTTCTACATCTCCTCCCGCAGCACTCGCAAGCAACTGAGCACCTAAGCAAACACCAACTATAGGTCTCTCATTTTCTAATTCTTTTTTTATAAAATCTCTTTCTAACTCAAGCCATGGATATCTTTCGCTTCCAATATCTTTAACTCCCATTGGTCCACCCATAATTAAAATTAAGTCACCATTTTTTGTTTGTGGCAAAGCATTTTTATTATCTAAACGAATAATTTCAATTTTTAAATTTCTTTCTTTAGCAAATTGTTCAAAAAGACCTGGCCCCTCTATTTCTAAATGCTGCAAAACTAATAGGCGTCTTATTTCCCTCATTCACTTTCCATTATTTCAGCTGATTCAGAACAGACATTAACGCTAAACCACTTTATTGCCGACCAAGTAGCTTCTTGGTAAGTACCTGCTGCAATACTTACAAAACAATCATTTTCATACCAACTTCGATAACTGGGGGTTACTCCCGTTCCTTTTAATCTATTTTCTAGGCCTTTTCCATATTTTTTAATGACAAGATTTATAGCTTCATCCTCAATTTCTCTTTGCTTT
>CABYTO010000019.1 GCA_902521995.1 uncultured Prochlorococcus sp.
TATGTTTAATTATTAATATCAAACCTATTAATAAATTTAAAAAAGCTTTTATTAAGTCTTTTGGTTTACCGAGCTCAAGATAAATTATCGGTACAGTTAGAAAAATGGTCCCAACCAAAATATAAAAAGTTCCCAAATAAAATATCAAACTATTCATTAAATTAGCAGCTTAGTTAAATTATAAGAGTTGATATCAAGAAACAAACTATCTATCAGAATTTCCTTAAGTGCGGTCGGGGAGACTTGAACTCCCACACCCGAAGATACGAGTACCTAAAACTCGCGCGTCTACCAATTCCGCCACGACCGCTCAAATAAAATAATAATTGAAAGAGGTTTATTTTAAAAATTTTTTTTCTTAAGATGATTAATTTGACACATTAAAAATGAATTAAAAAATCTCATAAAAGAAATTTTTTATCTTTAAGCATGCAATCATCTTAAAATATTAGTTATATTATTTAAAGAATAAAAGAAACGATTTCAAACTTAACCAGTAAAAATACAACGAAAAATACTAATTCTTCAAAAACATTTAATTGGCAAAAAGAGATTAAAAATTACGTAGATCCGCCAAGTTTTTGGAATCCAACATTAGGTTTATTTTTTGGTGGTTATTTTCTTGCGTTTCTTAGCATATGGCAATGGTATAGAGGTGTTTGGCCTTTACCTTTACTTGTAGCCACAGCTTTTTTAGCTTTACATATTGAAGGTACTGTTATTCATGATGCCTGTCATAAAGCTGCTCATCCAGTTCCTTGGATAAATCAAGCAATGGGCCATGGCTCAGCTATTCTATTAGGGTTTAGCTTCCCAGTTTTTACGAGAGTTCATTTACAACATCACATTCACGTAAATCACCCCAAAAATGATCCAGACCATATTGTCAGTACTTTTGGTCCAATTTGGCTAATTGCTCCAAGATTTTTTTATCATGAGGTGTTTTTCTTTCAAAGAAAACTCTGGCGTAGATATGAATTACTACAATGGGGAATTGAAAGATCCATATTCCTGACAATTATCTTGGCAGGTTTGAAATTTGACTTTATGAATTTAATCTATAATTTATGGTTCGGTCCAGCATTAATGGTAGGAGTCACTTTAGGAATATTTTTTGATTATTTACCCCATAGACCATTTCGATCAAGAAATAAATGGATAAATTCTCGAGTTTATCCAAGTAAATTTATGAATTTATTAATAATGGGACAAAATTACCATCTCATTCATCATTTATGGCCTTCGATTCCTTGGTTTGAATACAAAATAGCTTATGAAAAAACTAAGCCTTTATTGGATATAAAAGGCTCCCCTCAAAGGGTTGGGATCTTTGAAAGTAAAGAAGACGTATTTAACTTTATTTATGATTTATTAATAGGTGTTAGGAGTCATAGCAAAAAGAGGGGGAAAATAAGAAAAATCATAAATTTATATCCAAGCTTTAAGATAAAAAAATTTTTATTAAAGCTTGTCAACAAAACATTTATTGGAAGCAACTAACTTACTCATTCACTAATAATTTTTGGTACTTTAAAATATTCATCTTCTCTAGATGGACCCAATTCTAAAAGTTCTTCATTGCAATCAGAATGTTTCTTTTCATCTTTTCTAAATACATTTACAACCTCTATGGCTCTCGTTGTACAAGGGACATCATCTGTATCAATTTTTTCAAGTTGTCTTATATAATCCAATATCTTTTCTAATTGTTGTGCATGATTATTAATTTCATTCTCGTTAAGTTCTAATCTCGCTAAATGAGCAACTTTTTTTACTTCCTCTTTAGTTATTTTTGTCATACATTTAATATCATTCTTATTAAATAATAGTTTATTAAGAACAAATTATTTACATATCCTTATTAATTTCAAATAATTTAAAAAAAATAATCACATCTTTTTGAAAATCAATATCAATTAATAGCCTTAATTATTTTTCTCAGCTAAATATGTTATTAGATAGATATTGAAAAATAGAAGAAGAATTCTTTCCAAAAAATTTTTTTTATCGGCACTCTAAACTTGTTGCTCCTGATTTAATAGGCTGTTACCTCATAAAAAAAAATAATGAGATAGATCAAGTTACAGGGGTGATTGTTGAAACTGAAGCTTATTCTCAGGAAGAAGAGGCCTGTCATGGCTACCGCAAAATGACTAAATCAAACAAATCATTATTTGGCAAACCTGGCACATTTTATATTTACAAATCTTATGGCATTCATCATTGTTTAAACATAGTTACTGATAAAGAAAATTTTGCGAGTGGTGTTTTGATAAGATCAGTTTTTATCTCTAATAAAAATGAAAGATTAGCTTCTGGACCTGGCCTAGTAACAAAAACATTCAGTATAGACATTTCATTTAACTCACTTGAAGTTCTTAATAACAAATCTTTATGGATTTCTCCACGAGCCTCCACTCTAGAAGAAAAAGATCTTATTCAAACTACGAGAATTGGCATATCAAAGGCAAAAAATATAAAATGGCGTTGGTATCTCAAAAATAGTAGGAGTGTAAGTAAAAGATTAAAAGGTGACAGAACACCTAAATTTCAATAATCATTTATCTTTTTAAGCGTAATGCAAATTTGGCCTCATAAACATATCCACACACTAGCTAATTTTTCAATTGAAGATTATGAGTCAGTATTTGAATTAGCTAATAGATTTGATGCACTAAAGAATGCAGGAACAAAAAAGATACCGGCTTTACAAGGGACTTTGGTAACGTCTTTATTTTTTGAAGCTAGTACAAGAACAAAAAATAGTTTTGAGCTTGCAGCAAAAAGACTTTCTGCTGATGTTCAAACGTTTGCGCCATCCTCCAGCTCTTTAACAAAAGGCGAAACAATAATTGATACAGCCATAACTTATTCTGCTATGGGGGCAGATACATTAGTTATCAGACACTCATCAAGTTACATAACCTTTGAGATCGCAAAAAAACTTGATGCAATAAATGCCAAGACTTCGGTTCTTAATGCAGGAGATGGATTACATAGTCATCCCAGCCAAGGATTGCTTGACATCTATACATTGATAAAATTCTTTTCCAAAAAAACACTGAATCCAGAGGTTTTAAATTCCAAAAAAATTTTAATAATTGGCGACGTTAATCATTCTAGAGTTGCCAGGTCAAATCTTTGGGCTTTGAGTGCATTCGGCGCCGATATAATCTTATGTGGTCCTAAGACATTAATACCTGATGAATTTATCAATTTTTTAAAAACCCCCGCGCCAAATCAAACAAAAGATCCCGTCAAATCAAGAGGTTCCATAACAATTTCTAGATCATTGGAAGAATCAATAAAAATTGCAGATGCGATTATTGTTTTAAGACTCCAAAAAGAGAGAATGATGGAAAATTTACTAAGTAGCATTGATTCATATAGTTTGGATTATGGCTTAACCCCAGAGAAATTATCTTTAAATAAAAAAGAAATTCCAATTCTACATCCCGGTCCCATTAACAGAGATATTGAAATTAGCAGCGAAGTGGTAGATCAATATCCTAATTGCTTAATTAATAATCAAGTTGCAAATGGTATCCCTATAAGAATGGCTTTGCTTTATCTATTACAGAAACACAACAAGTAAATTTATAGCAACTTAAGACTTTCTGTGAAGAAACCATAAAATAATCCTAATCTTAAAGAATCTAATAAAAGTACTAAAAATTTCTTTTTCCTTTCAAATCTAAAATTTCTTCTCAAAACTATTAAAAACTCAATAAAAACTACTGATAAAAAAGCGGCTACTGGATCCATGAGTTCCACAACGGCACTTACCATACCAAGAGAACTTCCAAAAAAGTATCCGATTAAAAGTGTAATCAATGATATTGAATATCTTCGCCATGGATTATTAGCCCAAATACTTATTGTCTGAATATTTTCCACAATTTTTAGCTGAAATTTTGTCTTTTGAGGTTTAACAACCATTTTGCATTAAACTAAGCCGCTTCTGAGTTTGATTGAATTTTAGTATTTCCTTCTATTAATTCAAGTAATGCTTCCAACTGAGCCATTAACCCTCTTAATTCGCCGGGCTCAGGGAAAAGGTCATCTTCTTTTATTCCTAAATGCATTTCTCTGAGCTCTTGCCTTAAATAGCGAATGTGACTAATGACTTGCTCTCTTTTGGTTTGCGACATGATATAAATTTTTGGATATATATTAAGAAAGAATATTTTTGAAAAGGAGAGTTTGCATATTTATGACTGAGAATGAAGATAAATGACCTAACAACAATTTGAAAAAGATTATGAAAATTGAAAATTATCATATCCTTGAAAATATGTACTTAATTTTTATATCAATTTTAAATAATTACTTGAGGCTTTATTATTAGATTATATTGACTTTACTCAATATGAAATTCATTTCTGAAAATAAAATAAGTGAGGAATTAGTAAATTCTTTTGATGAAGAAATGACCTTTGAGCTCGCTAAAAGGCTAGAGGAAGATAATTATAATACTCCATTTGATGGTTTAAAAGACTGGCACTTACTGAGGGCACTTGCAATCAATAGGCCTGAATTAACATCTAATTATACCCATCTCCTCGATCAGGAACCTTTCGATGAAAACTAAAAGTAAGGAATCAAAAATAAAGGTTCTTTTATTAATAACTGGAAGTATTGCAGCTGTAAGAATTCCATTATTAGTTAGCCAATTAACGAAAGAAAATTATGAATTAAGATGCGTTTTATCAAAAAATGCAGAAAAATTAATAAAGCCGCTTTCTCTTTCTATTTTAAGTAGAAACCCGTGCATTTTAGAAAATGATCAATGGTCTGACGGTCAATCAACACCTCTTCACATAGAACTGAGTAATTGGGCTGATATTTTAATCATCGCCCCTTTAACAGCGACAACATTAGCAAAATGGGTAACTGGAAATGCAGAGGGATTGATCCCAAGCATCTTAATAGCAAATATAAAGCCCATTATTGTTGCACCAGCAATGAATACACAAATGTGGCTAAATAAAGCTGTCCAAAAAAATTATGAGAATTTACAGAATTACGAAAATGTTTTGTCTTTGCAACCAAGTGAAGGCCTCTTAGCATGTGATGCTATTGGCATAGGTAAGATACCTCCTAATGATCTAATCCAATTAGCTCTTGAATTTATAGCTTCACATAAACAAAATGAATATCGCAAAGATTTACTTAACAAAGAAATTTTAATAACTGGAGGGTGTACCTCAGAGAAAATTGACGCGGCAAGACATATTACTAACAAAAGTTCTGGAGCTATGGGCCTAATTCTCTCTCAAGTAGCGAGGTTCAGGGGAGCACAAGTAAAATATGTTCATGGTCCTCTGAAAATCGATAAGAATCTTACTGATGGAATAAAAAGATATGAAATTGAAACTAGTGTTGATTTAATTAGGACACTTAATAATGAAATATCAAATTGCGATTATTTTTTTATGAATGCAGCAGTATCTGATTTCAAAATAACCTGTGATACTTCAGCTAAAATCCCAAAAAATCAAATTAATGCTCATTTGAATAAAAACTTTGAGTTAGTCCCAGATATTTTAAAAACAATTAGTAAATCAAAAAAAGATAACCAAGTTTTTGTAGGCTTTTGTGCTTTTACAGGATCTATAGAAGAAGCACGAATAACAATTAAAGAAAAGATTATCCAAAAGGGTTGTGATTATCTTTTCGCAAATCCAATTGATCTTGAAGGCCAAGGATTTGGCTTTTTGGCACAAAATGAAGGTTGGTTGTTCGATACTAATAATATGGAACACTACATTAACAAAACATCAAAAATTGATCTAGCAAATAAATTAATAACCCAAATTATTTCATTAAAAAAATAAAAAAAAATTTTTTAATTTGTATTTTTTTGTAATCTTAATCATTAAAAATAATGTGATAGCTTAAAATAATTCCAGTTTTTTAAAATCTAAAAAGCTACGGGTTGTTTCGAGGATTTAATAGTCCTATCTTTTATGGTCCTTTCCCTTGTAATATCCGTACTGAACTTATTAGATGACCTTTAATCTATCGTCACAGAACTTTACTGCAACTTTAATTATGAGAATTCGTTCTTTCTTAGCTTTTGTTATTTCAATTTGTATAACTTTTGCTTTCGTACCTGTTAAAACATTTGCTTTTTCTGAAAGAGGAAATGCACAATTCACAGATGTTGTTAACACAGGAAAAGCTAATGATTGCCCTACATTAGACTCATCTCTTGTCGGATCAATATCTCTAGGGAATGGAGATAGCCTTAAAGGAATATGCATGCATCCAACAGAAGTTTATGTGAAAGTGCCAGGGACAAAACGAAAAGCAGCAGAATTTGTTTCTACAAAAATTATTAGTCCTAGAAATAACACCACAGTTACAGAAGTTTATGGAGATATAGATTCAGGAACTTTCACTGAAAAAGGTGGTATTGATTTTCAACTTATTACTGTATTAACTCCTGGTGGTTTAGAGGTGCCATTTGCATTCTCAGCAAAAGATCTTACAGCTGATTTACCTTCATCAATTGAGCCAGGCACTGAAGTTAGTGGTTCAACATTTACACCTAACTACAGAACTGGTGACTTTCTAGATCCTAAGGCAAGAGCTAAAAATACTGGTGTTGAATATGCTCAAGGTTTAGTTGCATTAGGAGGCGATGACGAAGAACTTGCAAAAGAAAATATTAAAGTTGATGTAAACGGTACTGGCGTTATTACTCTTTCAATCAACAATGTAGATTCTGACACAGACGAATTTGCTGGTACTTTTGAAGCAATCCAACCTTCAGATACAGATATGGGTTCAAAGGATCCACTTGATGTAAAAATAATTGGGGAGCTTTACGGAAGAAAGGCATAAATCCAACTCAAGAGAAAAAGGGGGTTAACCCCCTCTTTTTTTTTCAAAAATTTTTTTTATCAATTTTAAAAATGGAATTACAACAAAAAACTAAAACAGATACTAATGGACTAATACCGCCTTATGGAGGGGAACTAAAAAATTTAATTATCAAAGATAAAAACCTTAAAAATGAACTTATTTCTAAAGCTACTTATGAGTTTGAATGTAGCGAAAGGAATGCATGCGATGTAGAACTTTTGATGGTTGGAGCTTTTTCTCCATTAGAAGGTTTTATGGATGAAAATAACTACAATTCGGTCATTAAAAATAATAGAAATACAAGCGGGTTGCTTTTTGGCTTGCCTATTGTATTTGATTCAAATAATGAAAAAGTAAAAACTGGAGAGACAATATTACTTACCTATAAAAAACAAAAAATAGCAGTTTTAGAAGTTAGTTCTAAATGGGAGCCTGACAAATCCTTTGAAGCTGAACTTTGTTATGGTACTAATTCTTTAGATCATCCTGCTGTTAAGATGATTTTTAACGAGAGAGGTAGATTTTATATAGGAGGAAGAGTTTATGGTTTCGAACTACCAATTAGAGAATTCCCCTGCAAAACCCCTGAAGAAGTTAGATCTACACTGCCATCAAATCATGATGTAGTTGCATTTCAATGCAGAAATCCAATTCATAGAGCACATTATGAATTATTTACTAATGCCTTACTTTCAGATAATGTCTCCTCTAACTCAGTTGTTTTAGTTCATCCAACTTGTGGGCCAACTCAACAAGATGATATTCCTGGAAAAGTTAGATATTTGACCTACAAAGAATTAGAAGAGGAAATATCTGATGAAAGAATAAAATGGGCCTTTTTACCTTATTCAATGCATATGGCAGGGCCAAGAGAAGCTCTTCAACATATGATAATAAGAAGAAATTATGGTTGCACCCACTTTATTATTGGTAGAGATATGGCTGGGTGTAAGTCGTCGTCAACTGGTGAAGATTTTTATGGTCCATATGATGCCCAAAATTTTGCGAATAAGTGTGCAGATGAATTGATGATGCAAACTGTTCCTTCAAAAAATTTAGTTTATACGAAGGAAAAAGGATATATAACAGCTGAAGAAGCCAAAGAATTTAATTATGAAATTATGAAACTTAGTGGTACTGAATTTAGAAAGAAATTGAGGAATGGCGAACCGATTCCTGAATGGTTTGCATTCAAAAGTGTAGTAGATGTTCTAAGACGCTCTTAATATTGTTTTATTATTAGTATTATAGATTTATTAAAGATTTTTTATCGTGAACAAACGTTGGAGAAACGTAGGACTTTATGTTCTAGCTGTCATTACTGTAATTTTCATAGGTACTTCAGTTTTTGATAAACCTAGTACTGAAAGTTCTACAAAGACTTTGAGATATAGTGATTTTATCGAGGCAGTTCAAGATAAAGAAATCAGTAGAGTCTTAATATCTCCAGATAATGCCACAGCTCAAGTTGTTGAAAATGATGGGAGCAGGTCTGAGGTCAATTTAGCCCCTGACAAAGATTTGTTAAAAATTCTGACTGAGAATAATGTAGATATCGCTGTAACTCCTACAAAATTAGCCAATCCATGGCAACAGGCTGTAAGTAGCTTAATCTTCCCAGTACTTTTAATTGGAGGCCTATTTTTTCTTTTCAGAAGATCCCAAAGTGGTAATGCTGGAGGTGGTAACCCTGCCATGAGTTTCGGCAAGAGCAAAGCTAGGCTTCAAATGGAACCATCTACACAGGTAACCTTTTCAGATGTTGCTGGCGTAGAAGGTGCAAAATTAGAACTCACAGAAGTTGTTGATTTTCTTAAGAGCCCAGATAGATTTACTGCAGTAGGAGCAAAAATTCCAAAAGGAGTTCTTCTTGTTGGTCCTCCTGGTACTGGAAAAACATTGTTAGCTAAAGCAGTAGCTGGAGAAGCAGGTGTTCCTTTTTTCTCAATATCTGGTTCAGAATTTGTAGAGATGTTTGTTGGGGTTGGAGCTAGTAGAGTTAGAGATCTTTTTGAACAAGCTAAAAAGAATGCCCCTTGTATTGTGTTTATTGACGAAATAGATGCAGTTGGAAGACAAAGAGGTGCTGGTATGGGCGGAGGAAATGATGAAAGGGAACAAACATTAAATCAGCTTTTAACCGAAATGGATGGTTTTGAAGGTAATTCAGGAATAATAATAGTTGCTGCAACTAACAGACCAGATGTCTTAGATTCAGCTTTAATGCGTCCTGGAAGATTCGATAGACAGGTAACAGTTGACCGACCAGATTATGCTGGAAGATTGCAGATATTAAATGTTCATGCGAAAGATAAAACTCTTTCAAAGGACGTTGATTTAGATAAAGTTGCCAGAAGAACTCCAGGATTTACTGGTGCAGATTTAGCTAATCTTTTAAATGAAGCAGCAATATTAGCAGCTAGAAAAGATTTAGATAAAGTAAGTAACGACGAAGTCGGTGATGCCATTGAAAGAGTTATGGCTGGCCCAGAAAAGAAAGATAGAGTCATCAGTGATAAGAAAAAAGAATTAGTTGCTTATCACGAAGCTGGTCATGCACTTGTTGGAGCATTAATGCCTGATTATGATCCAGTGGCAAAAGTCTCAATCATTCCAAGAGGTCAAGCTGGGGGTCTAACCTTCTTTACTCCAAGTGAAGAAAGAATGGAATCAGGTCTTTACTCTCGTTCTTACCTTCAAAATCAAATGGCTGTAGCTCTTGGTGGAAGAGTTGCTGAAGAAATAGTCTATGGCGAAGAAGAGGTAACAACCGGAGCCTCAAATGATTTACAACAAGTTGCCAATGTAGCAAGACAAATGATCACTAAATTCGGAATGAGTGACAAAATAGGTCCAGTCGCTCTAGGTCAATCTCAAGGTGGAATGTTTCTCGGAAGAGATATGAGTTCTACAAGAGACTTCTCTGAAGACACAGCCGCAACAATCGATGTAGAGGTTTCAGAACTTGTTGATGTTGCCTATAAGAGAGCTACAAAAGTTTTAACAGAAAATAGAACAGTTCTTGACGAAATGGCTCAAATGCTAATTGAAAGAGAAACTATAGATACTGAAGATATCCAAGACTTGCTCAACCGCTCAGAAGTAAAAGTCGCAAACTATATTTAACGCGGAATTTTAAATTTTTAATGAATAATAAAGAAGATTCTTTTTCGGAGTACCTGAAAATTGAATCTTTTTTTTTACTTATAAAACCTGAAGATAATATTTACTCAAATACCTCTATAAGAAAATCATTTTTTGAAGAATTAGAAAACTTAGTAAAATTAGGATTAAAGAATATTGAAATAAGTTGGTCTAACAACGAAAATTGGTTCGATTTTGTATCCGATATCAAAATTAAATATCCAAGAATTAATTTAGGCTCTGCCTCCATAGTTAATAAGCAATCAATAGAAGATTCTTTAAAAATTGGATTAAATTTTTCGATGATGAAATTTTGGGATAAAGATCTTTTCAATTATTCGCAGTCAAAAAATTATTTATTAATTCCTGGAATTAATAATTTAAAAGATCTTAAGGAAGCGATAGATTTAAATTGCAACATTATCAAAATTTACCCAATAAAAAGTAAAGATAGTTCGATAAATATACTCAACTATAAAAATATTGATTTCATTGCTGCTGGAGGACTATCAATCAATGATTTAAAAACTTATAAATCTTTAGGGTATAAAGCAGTTGTAATTGGAGATAAAGCTATCAAAAATAAAAAATTTGATCCAAAAATATATGAATGGCTCAAAAATAATTAAGTAAAGGATTAATATAATTTATTCAACAAAACTACTACTTATTTATTAAGTCACATTGAGCATGATTTAGAAGCAAATGATCAGCAAGTACTAAAGCTACCATAGCATCAACCATGGGAACTGCTCTTGGTAGAACGCATGGATCGTGTCTCCCTTTTGCTTGCATAAGTACTTCTTTACCTTCAGCATTTACTGTTTTCTGTTCTTTCCCGATGGTTGCTGTAGGTTTAAAAGCTATCTTCATCTCGATATTTTCACCATTACTTATTCCGCCCTGTATACCTCCTGAATTATTTGATGTTGTTCTTAACTTACTAATATCATCAGACTTGATGAAGGCATCATTATGTTCGCTTCCTTTTAAATAAGTTCCAGAGAAACCTGAACCTATCTCAAAGCCTTTCGTGGCAGGCAGAGACATCAAAGCCTTTGCTAAATCAGCTTCTAATTTATCAAAAACAGGCATTCCAAGGCCAGAGGGAACATTTCTTACTAGACATTCAATAACGCCGCCGCAAGAGTCTCCTTGACGCTTTAATTCCTTAATTCTCTCGATCATTTCTGTTGATACCTTTTCATCAGGACATCTAACAATATTAGAATCAATTTTTTTGAGAGAAATCTTCTCTTTATTTATATCAGAATCAATATCATGTATACGCTTTACCCAAGATAGTATTTCAGTGTTAGAGAAAGTTTTTAATAATTGTTTTGCTACAGCACCAGCAGCTACTCTCCCAATTGTTTCTCTAGCAGAGGCTCTTCCACCGCCAGAACTTGCCTGAATTCCATATTTCAGATGGTATGTACCATCTGCATGAGAAGGTCTAAATACCTGCTCCAAATTATTATAATCTCCTGGTCTTTGATCCTTATTTCTTACCAACATTGCTATTGGAGTTCCAAGTGTTAACCCTTCCTTTATTCCACTTAATATTTCAATTTTATCTTCTTCATTTCTGGGTGTTGTAATGTCACTTTGGCCAGGTCTGCGCCTATCTAATTCATTTTGTATCAGGTTTATATCTATTTTTAACTTAGGTGGACATCCATCAAGGATAACTCCTACTGCACCACCATGTGATTCTCCAAAAGTACTAACACGAAAAATTTTTCCAAAACTACTACTCATAGAAATATCAAATGTTTTATCTATATATAAACATTATATGAAACCAATTGAAAATTAAACAAAAAAAAGCCCCCAAAAAGGGGGCTTGTAAATTTAAGAACTTTAAGCTTAACCGATAGCTGGAGCTGAAAGAGCTACTGTTGTAGACTCAGCTGCTGCTAGATCAAGTGGGAAGTTGTGAGCGTTACGCTCGTGCATTACTTCCATACCAAGGTTTGCTCTGTTAAGAACATCACCCCATGTAGGAACAATCTTACCGTTTGCATCGACAACTGACTGGTTGAAGTTGAAACCGTTAAGGTTGAATGCCATTGTGCAGATACCCATTGAAGTTAACCATACACAAACAACTGGGAATACAGCTAGGAAGAAGTGAAGACTTCTGCTGTTGTTGAAACTTGCATATTGGAAGATCAAACGACCGAAGTAGCCATGAGCTGCAACGATGTTATATGTTTCTTCTTCTTGTCCGAACTTGTAACCATAGTTCTGAGACTCTGTCTCAGTTGTTTCTCTGATTAGAGATGAAGTAACAAGTGAACCGTGCATAGCTGAGAATAGAGATCCTCCGAACATACCAGCAACACCAGCCATGTGGAATGGGTGCATAAGAATGTTGTGCTCTGCCTGGAAAACAAACATGAAGTTAAATGTTCCAGAGATACCTAGAGGCATTCCGTCAGAGAATGAACCTTGACCGAATGGGTATACAAGAAATACTGCGAAAGCTGCTGAAACTGGTGCAGAGTATGCAACACAGATCCAAGGACGCATACCTAAACGGTATGAAAGCTCCCACTGTCTTCCCATGTATGCTGAGATACCAATTAGGAAGTGGAAAATTACAAGCTGGTAAGGACCACCGTTGTATAACCACTCATCTACAGTAGCTGCTTCCCAAATTGGGTAGAAGTGTAGACCAATAGCGTTAGATGAAGGAACAACTGCACCTGAGATGATGTTGTTTCCGTATAGGAATGAACCAGCAACTGGCTCTCTAATTCCGTCGATGTCTACTGGTGGTGCTGCAATGAATGCAACGATGAAGCAAGCCGCTGCTGTAAGAAGGCATGGAATCATTAAGACGCCGAACCAACCAACATAAATTCTGTTGTTAGTTGATGTTACCCACTCACAAAACTGTGGCCAACCTTTTAACAGCGAAGAACGCTGCTGCTGAATAGTTGTCATGAGTTCGTAAAGTATGTCTCTAAAGTGAGACGTGTAAATAAAAACGGAAAATAAACTCCGCTTCGAAGATTTTAGACCAAAATCGCCAAAAATGTGTAAATATTTTTTCTTTAAGTAAACTTATTTTTTGGAAAACAGGAGAAAGAACTTCCATGTCTTAAGATTTTCTTTGTTATTGAGGATTCAACTTGGTAATAATCGAATGGCTTCTTAACGGAAAACGATCTAGAGAGGTAGTTTCCTTAAGAGATGCTAAGCATAGGAGACTGCAATTAGAGGCTTTTGGAGCTGTTATTTATTGGAGTGAAAGAATTTAGGTTTTAAAGTTTAAAAAATTAGAAAAAAAAATAAAAGTATCAAATATTAAATAAACTTATCTATAAAATAAAAAATCCTTATTAGTTTTCAACGAATTATTGTTCCGGTTTCTTAATTTAAAAACTTTCAAACTCTCGAACCCATTGTTTTTTGGAACAAATCACTTCTTTTTTTGTGTAGCTCATGGCAATTTTTTTTTCCTTATAAGCAACTTCTCCAATAAAAACAGGCCAAATCAATTGGTCCCGTTCATATTTGTGGATTATTCCTTGGCTATCCAGAAATAATGGATCTCCTTTTTTAATCATTTTCCAATCTTGGTTTATTCTCTCAGGATGAACTATGCCATCAATATCTCCCTTTTCATCTCTTGGATAATCTATACTCTCTTGATGAACGTGAACCACTAATTCCTTTGGAAGTTCTATGAGTTTATTTTTTAATTTATCTATCTCTTCCCTCAGGGAGCTAATTATTAGAAGGAATCTATTTATAATGTTTTGATCATAAAAATTTTGTGCGACAGCTCCTATTTCAATAACTAAACCACATGGCCAAGCTTCTACAAGAAAGCCTGTTTGGGCTTTATCTTTTTCGTGCAAGTAAATAGGCAATCCAAATTTGTTCTGCAGTAATGCAGCTAAACAAAAATCTTTGGATCTCCTCCCATACATCACAATGCTTGTTCCCATATTTGCAGTAGTGGTGTGCAAATCTATTGCAATTTGACAGGGTTTAGATCCGTCAAATCCAAATTCATCTACTAAAAAATTGGCTCTATTAGTTTCATAAAAACTATTCTTGTGTTGATCAAAATTCTCACTTTCTTTAAAAGATCTATTTAAATCTACATCTATATATCTGCAACCTTTTTCATAGGCAGCAGGATTACCTATGATGTACTCATACTCAATACCATTATTTAAACTATTTTCCTTACTATTAAATTGCTTAACAGCCCAAACAGGATTAATTTCATTCCCATGAGTGCCTGAAACGATAAGTATTCTTTGAACAGTCATTTTTTCTTTAAAAATAAAATTTTATGCAAAATAAATACCTCATAAAGGCCTCCAGAAAATTCTGGTTTTGGTTTTGGACCCAATTAATGAATGGCTTCGCGCCATCAGATTTACATGGTAATTATAAAAGGCCTAAAGGTATAACCATTAATGGTGAATACAATATTAATAATGAGAATGGACAAATCTATTTATTAGTAGGTCATTCTTGTCCATGGTGTCAAAGAACTTTACTCGTACACGAAATAAAAGATTTATCTAAAAAAGTTAAAGTAATTTTTTTAAAGGCAGATGTTGAGCATGGCGAATGGATTTTCAATACAAAGATTAAAGGTTGTATAAGACTTTCAGACCTTTACAAAAAAGTTAATGAAAAGATTATTTTTAGAGCGACATTACCTCTTTTAATTAGTTTTGTAAAAGATGAAGTAAATATAATATCCAACGAAAGTTCACAGATTATAAGACTACTCAATTCAATAAAAAGTGAATCGAAATATCAGGCATTAAGTATTAAAGATGGTAATCAAAAATTTTTAGATTTAATTAATAACAGCATTTGTGATGGCGTATATAAATGTGGTTTCGCCAGAAACCAGTCAGCTTATGAAAAAGCTAGTAAAAATCTTTTCGCAGCTATAAATAAAATTGAAAATTTACTACAGAAAAATAAAGGGGACTGGATATTTGGAGAAGAGTTAACCTACGCAGATATTTACCTTTTTCCAACGCTTATAAGATGGGAATTGATATATAGCAAACTTTTCAAATGTACTGAACAAGAACTATCAAGTTTCGAAAAGATTATTGAATGGAGATTAAAATTCTTTAAATTATCTAACGTAAATAGAACATGCTTCGACAGTAAATGGAAAAAAGATTACTACAAAGCATTATTCCCCTTAAACCCAAATCAACTAATCCCAGTTTTGCCATCGCTAATGGAAATAATGAAACCATAGTCCTAAAAAAATAGATTAATCATTTAAAAAAAAAAAATGATGTTGTAATGAACACTTATTTAGTTCATAGATAATGCAATTTCACTAGAAATTAACTATGTTAAGGATGTCTACTAAAGTACGAAAAGCTTAAAATGAAATCCATTGACGAACACATCCAAAAAGATCAATCGGAAATCGAATCTGCAAAAGCAGAGGGCAACCTTCCAAAGGTCAGACATTTAACTGAAGAGCTAAAAGAACTCGAAGAATATAAAGATCATCATCCAGATGATAAACATGACCCTAATGCTTTGGAACTATTCTGCGATGCCAACCCAGATGAACCAGAATGTCTTGTTTATGATGATTAAGTCTTCTTTTAATAAATAATTCACAATAAAAAAAGGGCTCTAAAAGCCCTTTTTTTATTTATTAATTCCATTAGTAATCTCTATTAAAGTCGGATGGACTTCCTGTGAGTGAACATACAACCGACTCTTCATTTTTCATTTCCTTGACTTCTACAATTGGTCTTCCCATTTTCTTCAAAACCTCAATATCTTGAATGGTTTGACATCTAGCTATTATTTTTCCTTGTTGATCAAAGCAAGTATAGAAATTCATACTGTATTTAAAGAGGTATCTTATTTATGACTAATTTTCATTATTAAATCAAGTGTTTTTTTTACAAAAAAATTTTAAATTTGAGTTAGATCCTTTTCCATATTTCAGAAAGCAGTGAAGATAAACCTTTTTTTAAAGATGAAGAAATAACTAAAACTTTCTTTTTTGATAAATCTTCTAACTTTTTTGAAATTATTTTCAAATAAACATCATCTACCAGCTCCATTTTATTCAATACTATTATCCTCTCTTTATCTAAAAGACCTTTTCCATATTTTTTTAATTCCTGCTCAATTATCTCAAAATCATGTAAAGGATTTTCTGAAATTGCATCAATTAAGTGAACAAGTATCTTCGTTCTTTGGATATGCCTTAAAAAATCATGGCCTAAACCTACTCCATCAGCTGCCCCTGATATTAATCCAGGAATATCCGCAAAAAGGCAACCATTCCCATCAATTTTTCTTACTACACCTAAGTTAGGTATTAGAGTTGTGAAAGGATAATTTGCGATTTTTGGACGGGCAGATGATAGAACAGAAATCAAGGTACTTTTCCCAGCATTTGGAAGGCCTATAATCCCAACCTCTGCAAGAAGTTTTAGCTCTAATTTAACCTCCCATATCTCACCATATTTTCCTTCAGTGAATGATTCTGGAGCTCTATTTTGATTACTTAAATAGTAAGCATTACCATGTCCACCTCTTCCTCCAATGGCAATAGTTAAACTTTGTTTATCTTTAGTTAAGTCTCCTAAAATAATGCCGGTTTTAATATCTCTTATTTCTGTACCGCAGGGTACTTTGAGGATTGTATCCTCACCGGAAGCGCCTGATCTCTTATTAGGACCTCCTTTGCATCCATCTTCAGCAATTATTTCACGTTTGAATTTGAAATCCAATAATGTTTGTAGATTATTATCAGCCATCAAAATAACTGAACCCCCTCTGCCACCATTTCCCCCCGAAGGTCCTCCAGCAGGAACAAATTTTTCTCTTCTAAATGAAACTATTCCATTTCCACCTTTTCCAGCTTTAAGAATAATGTTGGCTTGATCAATAAATTGCACTTAATACGTTTATTAAATTGTTTTCTTGGTATTTTAAATTTTATTTTATCCACGCAATACTGCAACCAGGGCCACCCTCGTTGTTACCTGCATCTTCAATCTTATCTACATAATTTAAACCTGATAACCAATTTCTTAGTCCTTTCTTTAATTTCCCTGTGCCAATTCCATGAACAATCCATAGCGGTCCATGAAATTTTCTAATTTTCTCCTCAATAATTATTTCGGCTTCATGAACTCTTAACCCTCTCACGTCAATTGTATTTTTACTAGTTCTAATTTTAGAAAAAGAAAAATCATCTCTTGTAGACTTGATCTCAATTTTTGACCTTTTGAAATTAGGCTTTTCTCCATTAATACCTTCAAAGTCATTTACAGATAATGTGCTTCTAAATGAACCACATTTAATTTCATAAGAACCACCTTTTTTATCTAAATCTACAATTTGTCCCGTACTATTTAGACTTTTAATCTTTACAAAATCGCCTACCTGAGGGTTCCATGATATTGACTTTTCAGATTTTTTTTGGGTTAAATGTTCCGTCTCAATTTCCTTTAATCTTTTTCCAATTATTCTCGTATCCTCTCCATTAACATTTTTATCTCTTAATTTTTTAATCAAATCTATCACCTCTTTTTTAGCGGATACAATATGTTTTGATAATTTAGACCTTTCAATTTCCTGAATTTTTTCAGCATTTATTTTTTGATATTCATAATTTCTCTTCAGTTCATCATGTAATATTTCAGTCCTTGCAATCAATTCTGCAGCAGCTTCTGCAGAATTTTGTTGTTTAATCCTCTCTTCCTCAAGTCCTTTAATAATACTGTTAATATTGTCAACTTCTTTTGGCTTAAGATAATTTGCAGCTTCATTGAGTATGCTTTCATCGAGACCAATTCTCTTTGAAATTGACAAAGCATTACTTCTCCCAGGAATACCCCAGTTGAGAATATACTTAGGTTTCAAAGAATCCTCATCAAAGGCAACTGATACGTTTTCAAATCTTGAGTCGTTATATTTTAAAGCCTTAATATCTCCATAATGTGTAGTTGCCAAAGTGATATCAGATTTATTTGCAAATTCTTTTAATAAAGCCATCGCAAGAGCACTTCCTTCATGAGGATCTGTTCCAGATCCAATCTCATCTAACAAAACAATTGATAATCCTTTCTTATAATCAAGTGAATCTAATATCTCTTTTATACGTGATATATGTCCACTGAAAGTAGATAAATTTTCTTCTAATGATTGATTATCTCCTATATCCACATATAAATTTGGACAAAAAGGGATAATTGGATTATTACTTGAAGGTATCAATAATCCTGCTCTAGCCATAAGTAAAGACAAGCCCAAACCTTTTAAAGCTGCTGTTTTACCTCCAGTATTTGGACCTGTAATAGCTACAACCTTAATATTTCTATTTATATAAAAATCTATAGCTACTGGTGGAGGGGCTCCTTTTTTCTTATGTTCCCAAATCAATAACGGATGAGAAAAACCAATTAAAGAAATAATAGGATTTTTCTCAAGGGTAGGAGTTTTACCTCCAATCCATTTCGAATATCTTGAACGAGTTAGGGCATTTTCTAATCTCAATAAAATCGATGCCATTTCAATAAGATTTTCTGAATTATCACTAACAACCTGAGACCATTTCTTAAGTAATTTAAATTCTTCTGCTGTGATCCTAGCTTCTAAAGAAGCAATCTTATTACCTTTAGTTACTACACTTTCAGGCTCAAAATATACTGTATTTCCTGAAGATGAAGAGTCATGAATTATTCCTTTAAATTTATCTACATTATTAACTTTCAATGCTAAAACAGGCCTTCCATATCGATCACCAATAGTAGTATCTTGCAAATAAGCTAAATTCTTTTGAATAAATTTCTCAACTAATATTTTTCTTTCAAGTTTCTTAGATAAAAATTCTTTTCTAAGAATAGATAGTTCATTACTAGCATTGTCTGAAATCCTGCCATTTGATTCAATGCCTTTTTTAAAAATCGTTTCGATATTCTGGTGGTCAATTAAATTTTTTGTAAATGATGAAATATAAGGCCTTTGTTCAAAATCTAATAAGATTTTTTTTAAATTTCTTGCTGCAGCGATTGTTTTCGCTATCTCTAACAATTCAGAAGATGAAATTACACCTCCCTTGGAACAAATTTCAATATTTCTACTAATATCAAAAACACTAGAAAAACTTATTGATTTATCTAAATTTTTTTCTAGCTCATTAATTTCAATAGTTTCATTCAAAAGTCTTTTAGATGCCTTGTATTCTGAAGGTATAACAAAACTTAAAATTGATCGTTTACCCATTTCCGTTGAGGCGAATGAAGATAAATGCGTTTTTAATGTATCCCACTCTAAAAGGTTTATAGATTCCTCTTCTAAGGTGTTATTTGAATATGATTTTTTAGAATAACTTTTCTCTTGCATACAAAAAAAAAGAATCAAACATTCGATTGAATCCCTTCAGGAGGAACATAAAGCATTTCAAGCCAGTTTCCTTCAGTATCCTTCATATAAAAAGATGCTGTTCCATCTCTATGCTCATGTAGAGGACCAACTTTTACACCAGAATTTTTTAAATCATTTTGAATATTTTCCACTTCTTTTTTATTTTCAAAATGAAAAGCAAAGTGAGGTCCGGCAGCTTTGTAGCTAGGGCCTAACAATGCAAGTCCATCTTTACCTTTACCAGCCTCTAAATAAGACCAATCTTTATCATCCCAAACCAAATTCATACCAAGCTTAATATAAAAAGATTTCGCCCTTTCGAGATTCTCTACTCTAAGTGCAATGTGACCAATCCTATTTACTCCTTGTGAAAACTTCAAAACAAAGCAATTAATTTATTACTTATCTAAGAATAAACCAAATTTTTGTTAATAATGAGTTTTTAAGTATCCTGCAACCATTGAGATGCATCACAAGCATGATAAGTGAGTATTAATTTTGCTCCTGCTCTTTTAAAACTAAGCAATGTCTCTAAAACAATATCTTTTTCGTTAATCCAGTTCTTCATAGCAGCAGACTTTACCATGGAATACTCCCCACTAACGTTGTATGCAGCTATCGGTTTATTTGAAAAAGTGCTTAATCTATAAACTATATCCAAGTATGAAATTCCTGGTTTTACCATCAAAATATCAGCTCCTTCATACTGATCCAATGCTGATTCAATTAAAGCCTCTTTTGAATTAGCAGGGTCCATTTGATATGTAGACTTATTGTCTGGAATTATTTTCTTACTATTTTCTCTAGGAGCCGAATCTAAAGCAGTTCTAAATGGACCGTAATAAGCAGATGAATATTTTGCTGTGTAACTAATAATGCCTACATCACTAAATCCTTGAGTATCAAGAGAAGCTCTGATTGCTCCAACTCTCCCATCCATCATGTCACTAGGACCAATAAAATCTGCTCCAGCTCTTGCTTGTGTTAAAGCTTGTTTTTTTAAAATT
>CABYTO010000020.1 GCA_902521995.1 uncultured Prochlorococcus sp.
TCATAAGTCAATCTATTCCAGAAAAAATTCCAATCCTTTATACAGAAACAAGTTTAAAAATACTTTAATAAAGTTATTCAAATAAGCTTCAAAGACAATCATTTGAAATTTTTGTGAAGTTAAAAACTTGTGGTTAATTAAAAATTATTTGACTATCTTTAATCTATAAGTATTTGATATTGAATTAAGCAATTGGACAATAAAAAACTAATTTTAAAACCAGGATTAGAGGGTGTCCCAGTTACTAATTCATCTATCTGTGATATTGACGGCAACAAGGGTAAATTATTGTACAGAGGCTACTCCATTGAGGAACTATCCAAAAAAAGCAGTTTTTTAGAAACTGCATACCTATTGATTTGGGGTGAATTGCCCACAGCTATTCAACTTAGGGATTTTGAACAAGAAGTTCAGATGCATCGAAGGTTAAGTTTTAGAGTTAGAGATATGATGAAATGTTTCCCTGCGACAGGTCATCCTATGGATGCTCTTCAATCTAGCGCGGCTTCTTTGGGGCTCTTCTATTCGCGCAGGGCAATAGATGATCCTAATTACATCTACAACGCAGTCATAAGGCTAATAGCAAAAATACCCACAATGATTGCTGCGTTTCAACTTATTAGAAAAGGACAAGACCCAATTCAACCTAGAGATGATTTAACTTACTCATCAAATTTTCTTTACATGCTGACTGAAAAAGAACAAGATCCTATAGCTGCAAAAGTTTTTGATAGGTGTTTAATTCTACATGCCGAACATAGTTTAAACGCCAGTACATTTAGCGCTAGAGTTACTTCAAGCACTCTTACAGACCCATATGCTGTCATCGCCTCTGCAGTAGGAACCCTTGCTGGCCCATTGCATGGAGGAGCGAATGAGGATGTGATTGCAATGTTAGAAGAGATTAAAACCCCAGAAAATGCTGGGTCTTTTTTAGATAACGCAATAAAAAATAAAAGTAAGATAATGGGATTCGGCCACAGAGAATATAAAGTCAAAGATCCAAGAGCAATAATTCTTCAAAAACTGGCAGAAGAGCTTTTCATAAGATTTGGAGCAGATGAAATGTATGAAGTTGCTAAATCACTTGAGGCAGAGGCAATACCAAGACTCGGTCCTAAGGGTATATTCCCTAACGTAGATTTTTATTCTGGTCTTGTTTATAGAAAACTTGGTATTCCTCGTGATTTATTTACTCCAATTTTTGCCATATCTAGAGTAGCTGGTTGGTTAGCTCATTGGAGAGAGCAACTTGGAGCAAATAGAATTTTCAGACCATCGCAAATCTACACAGGTTCAGCACCAAGAGATTGGATCAGCCTAGAAAACAGAGAATAATATTTGCAGCTTTTCATAAAAAACACACATATTGTTTGTGAAGAGTTAATCTATTAAGTAAATAACATAAAAATTTTGGAATACGGATTAGATCTCGAATATAGTTTTAATGAATTTTTAAAAGGTTTTGGCCTGTCCAGCGAAATCGCTCATATAATCTGGCTCCCTCTCCCTATGCTTTTGGTTTTGGTGGCGGCAGTAGTTGGAGTGTTAGTAACAGTTTGGCTTGAAAGAAAAATATCTGCTGCTGCTCAACAAAGAATAGGTCCCGAATATGCAGGAGCGCTTGGCGTCCTTCAACCAATTGCAGATGGTCTTAAGTTACTTGTAAAAGAGGATATTATTCCTGCTAAAGCAGATGGAATTCTGTTCACTGCCGGACCTATATTAGTTCTTGTTCCAGTGATTCTGTCCTGGCTAATTGTTCCTTTTGGACAAAACCTTTTAATAAGTAACGTTGGTATTGGAATTTTCCTATGGATCGCTTTAAGCAGTATCCAGCCAATTGGACTTCTCATGAGCGGATATGCATCAAATAATAAGTATTCTTTATTAGGAGGTTTAAGAGCAGCAGCTCAATCAATAAGTTACGAAATTCCTTTAGCTTTATCTGTACTGGCTATCGTACTAATGACAAATTCTCTTAGCACTATTGACATTGTCAACCAACAAAGTGGTGCTGGAATCCTAAGTTGGAATATATGGAGGCAACCAGTTGGTTTTATAGTCTTTTGGATTTGTGCTCTTGCAGAATGTGAAAGACTTCCATTTGACTTGCCTGAAGCTGAAGAAGAATTAGTTGCAGGATATCAAACTGAATATGCAGGAATGAAATTCGCATTGTTCTACCTTGGCAGTTACATTAATTTAATCCTTTCTGCTTTGTTGGTATCAATACTTTATCTAGGAGGATGGGGGTTTCCTATTCCAGTTGAATTAATAGCTAAGTTTCTAAATTTGCCAATTAATGCACCCTTGATACAAGTTTTCACTGCATCAATAGGAATTGTAATGACTGTATTGAAAGCTTATCTTTTAGTTTTTATTGCAATATTATTACGTTGGACAACTCCTAGAGTAAGAATAGATCAACTCTTAGATCTAGGATGGAAGTTTCTTCTGCCAATTTCTCTTGCTAATCTTTTGATAACAGCAGGATTAAAACTTGCTTTTCCGCAATTCTTTGGTGGTTAAATTTAAGTAAAAATACTTAAATCCAAAATTATTCCACTAAAATAAAATAACTAAGTAAATTTTTCGAAATGAACAATTTCCTTCAACAAATAAATAGCTATATCAAAGAAGCATTTAATGCTGGTAAATATTTATACAATGGTTTATCGGTAACTTTTGATCATCTTCGAAGAAGACCTGTTACTGTTCAATATCCATATGAAAAATTAATACCATCTGAAAGATATAGAGGAAGGATACATTATGAATTTGATAAATGTATTGCTTGTGAAGTTTGTGTGAGAGTATGTCCCATAAATCTCCCCGTAGTTGATTGGGTAATGAATAAAGAAACCAAAAAAAAAGAACTTAGAAATTATTCAATAGATTTTGGAGTTTGTATTTTTTGCGGAAATTGTGTTGAATATTGCCCAACTAATTGTCTGTCAATGACCGAAGAATATGAATTAGCTACTTTTGACAGACACAATTTAAATTTCGATAATGTCGCACTTGGAAGACTACCCACAAATGTTACAACAGATCCTTCAGTTAAACCTCTAAGAGAACTTGCCTATCTTCCTAAAGGTGTCATGGACCCTCATGAAATCCCAGCTTCAGATGCAAGAGTTGGTAAATTACCTGAAGAAGTTTATGATTGGATGAGGCCTGAATCCAATGAAAATAAAGATAAAGTTTCTAATCCAACTAATTAATTTCCATAATTTATGTCCATTGCCATAACAACACAATTTATTTGTTTTATAATTTTATCTTTAGTTGTCATTATTGGAGCACTTGGTGTTGTGTTGCTCGAAAGTATTGTTTATTCAGCCTTTCTGCTCGGTGGAGTTTTCATGAGTGTTGCAGGATTATATCTTTTATTAAATGCAAGTTTTGTTGCTGCAGCTCAAGTTTTAGTTTATGTGGGTGCAGTGAATGTATTAATAATTTTTGCGATAATGCTAGTCAATAAAAAAGAAGATTTAAAGCCTATCAATGACATTAAATCGAGAAGAGTTATATCATTATCGATATGTTTAACTCTTCTAAGCCTCCTAATAAGAGTTGACTTGACCAATGTATGGAGGCTATCAAGTCCCCAAAACTCTATTGGAGAAGAATCAACTATTAGGATTGGTGAACATCTTTTTAGTGATTATTTACTCCCATTTGAAGTGGCTTCAGTCTTACTTTTAATGGCAATGATTGGGGCTATTGTTTTAGCTAGAAGAGATGTAATGAGCAAAGATATTTCGACAGGACTACCTGTTGATCAAGAGTTAATTGAAAAATCATCAGAACCATTACTTACCAATAAAAATTAACCTTTTGAGTTTCTTACTATGAATTTAGAATCAATTCCTCTTCAAGCTTTTTTAATAGTTTCTTCAGCACTATTTTGCATTGGTATTTGGGGATTATTAAATAGCAGAAATGCAGTCAGAGTACTTATGAGCATTGAATTAATGCTCAATGCGGTAAATATAAACTTGATGGCCTTTTCTTCCTTTATTGATAATAATTTAATTCAGGGACAAGTTTTTACAATTTTTGTGATTACTGTTGCTGCCGCAGAAGCAGCAGTTGGGTTAGCTATATTGTTATCTCTTTATAGAAATAGGGTGACTGTAGATATGGAAAGTTTTAATTTATTAAAATGGTAAAAGCATTAAATGAAACTTTCATTAGTGCTCATTGTATATCGTTCAGATAGTTCTATAGCTCAAGAGGCTTCAAAATTCTGTGAAGAAGTTCTTAAAGCAAAAAATATTAAATCAAACAGGATTGAAAGTGATTTTCATAAAAATGAAATTGAAAATTATCTTTCTAATTCAGAATCACAATCAAATATTGGCATAGTTCTTGGTGGAGATGGAACCTTCCTAAAATGTGCAAATGCATTAGCTGATTATGATATTCCTTTATTGAGTATTAATATTGGAGGTAATTTGGGGTTTCTTACTCAAGAGAAAGAATTTTTATTTGACAAATCTTTTATTGAAATCCTTGAAAAAGAAGAATATTTTATTGACTTTCGTAGTAGATTAAATTGCAATGTTTGTATTGAGGGGACAAGTTCTGAAAAAAAAATCATAACTAGCTACAACGCCTTAAATGATTTTTATTTTAAATCCGTTGAAGAAGATATTTCTCCGACCAACCAAATACAAATTGAAATAGATAATGAGAAGGTAAATGAATATAAAGGTGATGGATTAATTGTATCTACATCTACAGGTTCAACAGCCTACTCAATGGCTGCAGGGGGTCCAATTGTACATCCTAGTATAGATGGTATGATTATTAACCCTATATGCCCAATGAGTTTGGCTAGTAGACCAATCGTCATACCTAATACAAGTAAGGTAATCATTAAGCCAATAAAAAAAAGTAAAGGGGAAATTAAATTATGGACTGACGGTTCAAAATGTATGACCATTAAGGAAAATTATTATTGTGAGATCAAGAAAGGGAAATCACCCTGCAAAATAATAAAGTTTAAAAAAAGCACAAGTTACTATAATACCTTAATAAAAAAACTAGATTGGAAAGGCGATTTGTCTCCAAAAAATCCAGAAAATTAGATGGCTTTAGAAATAGAAAGACGTTTTCTAATAAAAAATGACAAATGGAAAGAATTCATCATTAAAAAAATTTACATTGAACAAGGATATTTATCCAAAAGTTTAGATGATTGGATTATTAGGGTAAGGCTCATAGGCAAAAACTCTAAAATTGCTCTTAAAAAACATATCAAGGGCTTTACCAACTTTGAATTTGAATACTCCATTCCACGAAGCGATGCTGAAACAATAATGACAAATCTTTCAAATACAATTAAAAAAGATCGCTTCTTTTTAAAAATAGAAAAAAAAACCTGGATTGTAGATTGCTTTAAAGGAAATAATTACCCACTTGAAATTGCAGAAATTGAAATTTCTAATGAAGAGGAAGATTTATCTCTTCCATCTTTCATTTCAAAAGAAATTACGGGGCTGACCCATTACTCCAATTTCAGTCTCTCTAACAATCCTTTTTCAAAGTGGAAAGATGACTATCTAACAACTTTCAAAAGTAACTAGTCAAAGGAGCCAATCATCCTTTATATTTTCTTTATATTTAATCAAAGTAACTTTTATTTTCTTCAGATGTATGGTCTTTACGACAAAGAAGGCATATTGAGATTTGTTGATTCAGACAAGGATGCATGTATTGCATATGCTGAACTCTTCGAATTAGGTTCTACAAATTATTGTCTAATGAATTTGGCTAATGATACAAAAAATGTAAAGGTTAATACTAATCTTGATCAGAGTCTGGGAGGGTACAACAATTAAATCCATCTCTACAAATCTTGCCGTTGTCCATTGCCCAATTCAAAAGTGCTACTCTGTTTTTAGAACCAGTTTTTGTAAACATATTACTTACATGATTATCAACAGTTCTTTTACTAATAGTCAGTTTTACGGCAATTTCTTGATTTGTCAGCCCATCAGCTACGAGATCAATGATTTCCATCTCTCTTGCTGAGAGACCCATCATGTCAATGTTGTTTACTTCTTCTTCAACCATTTGCATTTAAACAGTTCCTTTTTTATATTAATTAAGTTTAGCAATCTCAGTACCCTTGTTAACCAACTAGGAAACAAAAGCAATTGAAATCAAAACTTCAGCAGACTTTAGAAAAAAGATCTAAGGTAATAACGGCAGAGTTAATGCCGCCAAGAGGTGGAAGCCCCATAAGATCTCTTAAGATAGCACAACTTTTGAAAGATAAGGTACATGCTGTTAACATTACCGATGGAAGCAGAGCTGTAATGAGAATGTGCAGCTTGGCAATGTCCAAACTATTACTGGAAAATGGGATAGAACCAGTAATGCAAATTTCTTGCAGAGATCGTAATAAAATTGCTTTACAATCAGACATTCTGGGAGCAAATGCTTTAGGAATTAAGAACATCTTATGCATTACCGGTGATTCAGTAAAAGCTGGGGATCAGCAAGATGCCAAGGCCGTACATGATTTTGAATCAGTTAGATTGCTTCAACAAATTCAGGCTTTCAATAAAGGAATTGATCCTACTTTGGGAGAACTTTCCGATAAGAAAACATTTATTTTTGCAGGTGCTGCAGCTGATCCAAGTTGCAGAAATAAAAGAAGTATAGAAAATAGAATGAGAAAGAAAAAAGAGGCTGGAGCGAGATTTATACAGACTCAAATGGTTATGGAAAAAGAGAATTTGATAGAATTTTGCGAAAAAATTAGCAATCCTCTTGAAATTCCTACAATTGCAGGTGTATTCCTATTAAAGTCTTACAAAAACGCTCTATTTATAAACAAATACGTTCCAGGCGCAAACATCCCTGAAAATATCTTAAATCGTCTTAAAGATGCTAAAGACCCATTACAAGAAGGTATTAAAATTGCAGCTGAACAAGCTCATGATTTTATTAATATCGCAAACGGTGTTCATATAATGGCCGTAAAAGCAGAACATTTAATTCCTGAGATTATTGAAAAAGCTGATCTTAGTCTGGAATATTAATCAAATCAGTACCTAATAATTCTGCCATAGCTTTCTGTTGAGGGGATGGCTCAGTCAAATCAGATCTTCTTGAATCTGCTATTAACCAATCTAAGGATGCATCTTGCAAATCAAAATGATCTCCATTTTTCCCAACACAATATTTACCAAACACCAGCTTATCCATAAGTCTTACACCTTTACCAATTTTAGAATAATCAAAAATAATTGAGTTATCTATAGTTGCTCCCTCGCAAATACAACAACTTGGTCCAATCATGGAAGGGCCAATAATAGTTGCTCCATCCTCGATCCTAGTCATGCCTCCTATATAAACCGGCCCGGTAATATTAACCTTTTCCCAGTTAACCGCTACATTCAAACCGGTAAAAACTCCAGGTTTTATTTCCTTGCCTGGTATTTGCACTTGTCTTACCTTTCCTTGCAATACATTTCTAATAGCACTCCAATAATCAGGAACTTTTCCAATATCTACCCATTCAAAATCCATTGGTAATGCAAAAAATGGTAAATCCATTTCAACAAGTTTAGGGAAAAGATCAGCTCCAATATCAAATTTCTCTGCTGAAGGTATGTAATTAAAAATTTCGGGTTCGAAAAGATAAATTCCTGTATTTATAGAGTCACTTAAAGCTTGATCAACTGTTGGCTTTTCCTGAAAAGCCTTTATCCGACCATTTTTATCAGAAACTACGACACCATAACTTGATACTTGATCTCTAGTTACCTTCTTTGTAATTAAGCTCGCAATAGCTCCTTTCTGCTTATGTTTTTTAACAGCTTGAGTTAAATCTAAATCAACTAAAGCATCACCACATAAAACAACAAAAGTTTCATCAAAAAAATTTTGAAAATCCTGAATTTTTTTTAATCCTCCTGCGGATCCCAAAGCATCACCTATTAATTCTCCATCTTCAATTCTTCCCTCAAAACTATAAGCAATTTCTACTCCAAATCTTTGTCCATCCCTAAAATAATTTTCAATTTCCTCCGCCAGATGAGAAACATTTACCATTATTTCTTTAAAGTTATGTTCTCTTAAAAGTTCCAAGAGAAATTCCATAACAGGTTTTTGCAAAATCGGAATCATCGGTTTCGGAATAACATGCGTAATAGGCTGAACACGTGTACCTTTACCTGCCGCAAGTATCATTGCCTTCATAAATTCAAAACCATTTTTTAAAATTATACGTTATTACTATGAAGCTTCTAAGCAGCCGAGGAAGAGGTATTACTTACCTCAAGATTTTCTATAGGCAATTGAGCTAGGCCACCATCAGGTATTATTCTTTTTATTTGAATTGGGCCATATAAGGAATTAATTTGTTTAATTTCAATTTTATTTTCTGATGATAAAAATAACAAAGCCCAAAAAACTCCCAAACGATCTTTATCTAAATCATTTTTTACTACTGTTTGCCATTTCTTGACTAAATATTCAAAATCTGTCCATTGTAATGCTTTTTCCCATCCTTCAATAAATTTCCCTAATGCTTTAGTTGTTTCTGGAAGTTTCTCACGATGCGCTAAAGACTTTACTTGAGAAATCAAAGCCTTATCAGAATATTTTTTATTTCTTTTTCTCTTCATTAGCAGAAGATCTTGGGATTCTATAACTTCTGCTATGGACTCTAACTGACTTACAAGTTCTCCTAATGTTGTTGTACGTTTAAGAATTGGTTGTGCAATTGATCTTCTCCTTAAATATTTTTCAGGATATTTTGGAATATCAAATTCTTTATCAATCCAATCTTGATCATCCAAATCAAATTCATCTTCAAATTCGGAAGAATTTTCTTTGAAAACATCAGATTCCAAAACCTGAGCCTTAAGATTAACTAGTACAGAAGCCGCAAAAAATGCTTCGCTGGTCTCAGCTAAATCTTTATGATATGAGACTTTACCATTTGAAGATTGATTAAAAGTATGTGAGTATTGCTCTAAAAAACTATCAATTACACTTATTACATCAATATCCCATGGATCAAGCTCACCTTTACCTGCGGCGTCTTGAAGAAACTTAATCAACAATCTAGGTCCTAATTGTTGCCTATCAATAGGATTGAAATAAGATATTTGAAATAGATAAAATCTACTCACAAGATATCTTTTAATCTATTTATTGCCAAACAATATTGACTTAATTTAAAAAATTATATTGTTGGAGCTTTTAGGATGTCATTTGTTTTGGTTCCAGCAAAAATATTTGTTTTCACAGCACCTTTAACTGCAGTTAAATCTCGATCAACCAAATTATTGATAGACGCAATGTAACTTTCAGTAACTAATCTAGGATACAAACCTATTCCAATAATCGGTAAAAGTAAACAAGCGATAATATAAACTTCCCTTGGCTCTGCATCTATAAGTTTTCGTTCTTCGATCAATTTAGGATTTTCTTTACCAAAGAAAATTTCTCGTAACATTGAAAGTAGATAAATAGGAGTAAGAATTACACCGATAGCAGCTAAAGATGCCATCACTACCCTAAACGGAAGTGTATACACTTCATCAGTAACAAATCCTGTAAATACCATCAATTCGGAAACAAATCCGCTCATACCAGGCAAAGCTAGGGAAGCAAGGGAGCAAGCAGTCCATAGGGCAAACATGACTCTCATTTTTTGTCCTACACCACTCATTTCATCAAGTTTCAGAGTCTTTGTTCTGTCATAGGTGGCACCAACAAGGAAAAATAAACTTGCACCGATTAATCCATGACTAACCATTTGCAGCATAGCTCCACTTGTTCCAAGGCTACTAAAACTCCCTATACCAATAAGAACGAAACCCATATGACTTATCGAACTATATGCAATTTTTCTTTTAAGATTTCTTTGAGCAAAAGAAGTTAATGCAGCATAAATTATATTGACTACCCCTAGAACTATTAATAATGGGGCAAATTGAGCATGAGCAACGGGTAATAATTGTGCATTAAATCTTAAAAGAGCATATCCTCCCATCTTTAATAAAATTCCTGCTAAAAGCATATGAACAGGAGCTGTAGCCTCTCCATGAGCATCTGGAAGCCAAGTATGAAGAGGAACAATTGGTAGTTTCACTCCAAATGCAATTAAAAGCCCGATATAACATAATATTTGGAATTTTTGACTAAAATCTTGAGCTGCCAAGTGAGAAAACTCAAAGTTAGGAATTTCTGTACCATAGAAACCCATTGCTAACGCTGCCAAAAGAATGAAGATAGAACTACCAGCTGTATAAATAATGAATTTTGTTGCTGCATATTGTCGATTTTTACCACCCCATATAGCCAATAATAAATAAACGGGAATTAACTCAAGTTCCCAAGTTAGAAAGAATAAAAGCATATCTTGTACTGCAAACACAGCGATTTGCCCACCATCCATAACCAATATCAAAAAGAAAAATAACTTTGGTTTGAACTTGACTGGCCATGCAGCAAGAACTGCTAAAGCAGTTATAAAACTAGTCAATAATATTAACGGCATAGACATGCCATCAGCGCCAACAGACCAAGTAAGACCTAAATCAGGGAGCCAGCTAATATTTTCTTTCAGTTGAACATTTTCATTACTAATATCAAAGCCATTTATATATGAACCTACAGTTATTAAAAAAGTTATTAATGCAATAGACAATGCAAACCATCTCACCTCTTTACCATCCCCTTTATCTGGGAAAAAAGGTATCACAAATGCACTACCAATTGGGAATAAAATTGAAGCAGATAACCAAGGAAAAGTTGACAATCCAGCTCCCAAAGTTCCCAACATTTGTGTCGCAAAATGTGTGTAAAAATAAGTACTCAATTTAATAAGAAATTTATCTTAAATAAAGTCTAGAAATTTTCTCTATTTTTTCACCCCAATGGACAGTGAAGACACACAATTGTAATTAAGATACTTGTGGAGATTGAATACCAAATATAGCGACTAATAGAATTACTCCTCCAAAAACAATAAGCGCATAAAATTGAGCCCTACCAGTCTCAAAATATTTTAAACCTTCTCCACTACCTAAAGTTACGAGTCCGGTAAGATTTACGACGCCATCAACAACCTTAGAATCAACCTCTAAGACTTCTTTAGCAAGTTTTCTACTACCCTTAACAAAAAGTTTTTCATTAATATCATCTAGATACCATTTATTGGATAAAAACCTGTTGATACTAGGAAACTTTTCGGCAAATAAAACTGATAAATTAATTTTTTTCACAAAATATGCCTGATAAGCAATAATGATTCCAGCTGATGCAATAAGAACTGAAACTATCGCTAAAGGCAAAAATTCTTTTAATTCGAAAGCTTTTGCAGCAGTCTCTGCTTCTGCAGGATCTAGTAGAATTGCAATTTTGCTATCCCATGGAAGTCCCATAAAACCGATAATTAGAGACGGTACAGCTAGAAATACCAAGGGAAATGTCATTGACCAGGGTGACTCATGAATAGAGCCATGTTCTTCATGTTGTTCTTCATTTTCTTCATCTTGGTTTGTTTTGGAGGCTATTAGAAGCTCTTTTTGCAATTCTTTATTTTCCCCTCTGAAATCTCCTTCAAATGTCAAGAAATAAAGCCTAAACATATAAAAAGCAGTCATACCAGCTGTTAGAAGTCCTATAAACCAAAAAGCTGGAAATGATATAAAAGCATTTCCGAGGATCTCGTCTTTACTCCAAAATCCTGCCAATGGGGGAATACCACTAATTGCTACGCAACCTATTAAAAATGTTGTTGATGTATATGGCATTTTTTTTCTTAAACCGCCCATTAATCTCATATCTTGAGCTAACACAGGCTGATGACCAACTACTTCTTCCATAGCATGTATTACTGAACCAGATCCCAAAAAGAGCATTGCTTTAAAGCAAGCATGAGTCACCAAATGAAAAATTCCCGCAACTGGTGCTCCACAACCCATTGCAAGCATCATATACCCAAGCTGAGAGACTGTGCTATAAGCTAAACCTTTTTTTAAATCCATTTGGGTCAAAGCTATAGAGGCTCCTAAAAAACAAGTAATGGTACCAACTAAAGCAATAATGAATTGAATAGAAGGGAATATTGAATACAAAGGTTGAAGTCTTGCTACAAGAAATATGCCTGCAGCTACCATTGTTGCAGCATGGATAAGCGCAGAAATAGGTGTAGGGCCTTCCATCGCATCAGGCAACCATACATGAAGAGGAAACTGTGCAGATTTTGCCATTGGCCCTAAAAAAACTAAAAAACAAAGCAATAAAGCAGCCCAAATAGGTATCGAATTATCAGATATTGATTGGGAAATTCCAGTGGCTATTTCATCAAAATCAAAACTATTTGTTGCCCAAAATAAGCCAAGAATTCCTAATAATAATCCAAAATCTCCCACTCTATTAACAACAAATGCTTTTTGTGCAGCGTGGGCAGCGCCATCCCTGTCATACCAAAAACCAACCAATAAATAAGAACACATTCCAACTAATTCCCAAAAAACATAAATTTCTAGCAAATTCGGACTAACTATTAATCCCATCATTGAACTACTAAATAATGCTAAATATGTAAAAAATCTGACATAACCTTTGTCATGGGCCATATAACCATGAGAGTAAATCATCACCAGCAACGTTATAGTCGTTACAAGAGCAAGCATTACACTCCCCAAAGGATCAAGGACAAAACCCATTGGGATTGTAAAATCCCCAGCACTAGCCCATACAAATAATTTTTCTACAGATTGATAACCATTAACTTGTTCAATCAGAGCTTTATAACTAATTACTGCAGAAATGCCAACAAAAGATATTAGACCTACAGAAACAATTTCTCTAGAATTATTAATTTTCTTGTTAATACTTATTAGGCCTAAACCAGAAATCACTGCTCCAATAAGTGGGAAAACAGGGATTAACCAGGCAATTTCTGAAGCTTGAGGCATGTTTTAAAAAACTAATATTTAAGATTTTAAACTGTCAATTGAAAAATTCAGACAAAAATGATGAATTAAATGTTTTAACAGCAATATTTATATATTGATGAGACCACCAAAGTACGCCAATAGCAATTAATATGCCAAATTGAGATAACTTAAAAAATTCTTTAATCTTAAATTCTTGCCTCCCCTCAAGTATTGCCATGAAGGGGATTATGGAAGTATTTTTTTTAAAATTTTCAAATTCTTTTCCAAATCTATTTGCTAATCTCTTGTCACCATGCCAGATTGCAAAAAGATGATGCAAAACTAAGCCAATAGAAGTCACTAATGTGAATGATGTACCAATCCATAAAGTATGAGCAAAACACCAAATTATCTGACCAAATGCTTGCGGATGTCTTGTAATTCGCATTATCCCAGTTCCATAGATTCGTACTTTAGGTTTTAAAACCGAAGGAATTTCTAGCAAATTGTAAGTAGCGGGATATAAAAATAAAAAACTTATTGCAGTTAAGAACCAAACGATCATAAAAACTAAATTATTACCCTGTAAATTCCATAATCTAATTCCATCATATCTATGAGCCAAAAAATAACTGATCAAGATAATTGCAGATGGCAAACTGAAAAAAACAAAACATAACCGCCATAATCTCGGACCCATAATAGATTCTGCTTTGATTCTTAAAGCAGCTCCTCCACTATGAATAACCGCAAAAATCAAAATCAAAAGTAAGATGATTAGGGAAGTTTTATGAGTCTCCATATATTTAAAATGTTCAAATAATTTTTGTTCTTAACAAGAATGCTCCAAAGCATTAGAATTATAAGAAATTGTAGACATAATAGATGCCAGAATTACCTTTTACACTAGACCAATTAAGAATATTAAAAGCTATAGCAGCTCAAGGAAGTTTTAAAAAAGCTGCAGATCTCTTATACGTAACCCAACCTGCCGTGAGTTTACAAATACAAAATTTAGAAAAACAACTTGAAATCACAATTTTCGACAGAGGTGGTAGGAAGGCTCTATTGACTGAAGCCGGGAGACTATTACTTGAATATTGTGAACGAATTTTGAATCAATGCGACGAAGCTTGCAAAGCTATTGAAGATTTAAATAGCTTAAAAGGTGGAACTCTTGTTATTGGAGCGAGCCAAACAACGGGTACATATTTAATGCCGAGAATGATAGGACTATTCAGACAAAAATACCCTGATGTATCCGTTCAACTTCAAGTTCATAGTACGAGAAGAACTGGTTGGAGTGTCGCCAATGGACAAATTGACTTAGCCATTATTGGCGGACAATTACCTGGAGATTTGGAAAATTTGCTACAAGTAATTCCATATGCCACTGATGAATTGGCATTAGTTTTACCATCTAAACATCCACTTTCAACCAAAAAAGAGCTTCTAAAAGAAGACTTATACAAATTAAATTTTGTAACATTAGACTCACAATCCACAACAAGAAAAGTTGTTGACAAACTTCTCCAAGATTCTGGGCTTGATATTCAAAGATTAAAAATTGAGATGGAACTTAACTCTCTTGAAGCAATCAAGAATGCGGTTCAATCAGGTTTAGGAGCTTCCTTTTTGCCTGTTGTTTCTATTGAAAGAGAATTATCGGCTGGAACAATCCACAAAGCATTCATTGCTGATTTAGAGGTTAAAAGAGAACTCAAATTAATTACTAATCCATCAAGATATACATCAAGAGCATCAGAAGTATTTAAGAAAAACATTCTTCCACAATTTGCTAGTTTAGAAAGTCCTTTGAGGCATATATAATTTTGATCAAAACTGAATTGCTTCTTTGTTAATACCTACCCCGCCGTCTTCGGCTTGTCCATCTCCTTTTATTATAAATTTATTTTCATTTACATCAGTCTGATAAACGCACTTAACTATTGGCTTATCTCTTATAGAACCAATATAAGCAAAAGTATTCATCCTTTGCTTGCATTCTCTTACATCTTCATTACTGATTGCGCCCTGTTTTTGTAACACTGTCCAATTCTCTCTTCTAATCACACACCCTGGCTGAAGAGCTGGTTGCGTTACAAAACTAGTAGATGGATTTAGGGTCGTATACATTTCAACATCAATTACAAAAGCACTAGCTCCCCATTGTCTGCAAAATTCAGGATCTGGAACAGCCATATCTAATTGTTGTTGACTTGCTATATTTCCCTGCCCGCCATCGGTTGTACTGGTAATAGCGCTCCCGATACCAACTCCTAAAATTAATACTCCAGCAAGTACGGCAATGGTTCCTGTACTAAAATTGATCTTTTGTTCAGAAGAAGCAGGCAATCTATTGCTTCTTTGAGCATACAGATCCATGTCCCTTGGATTTGAAGGATAATAACTTCTATTTGAGCCTCTTCTTGGCCTTCTATTTGATGGTGGTCTATTCACAGCACTTCATTAGTCTTTGGTAAACCCATTGAATAATTCATTACTCTACAATCAGGGTTATAACTAAGCTGACCATTTTGAAGCAATAATTTAATTAAACCTTCGATTTCTGATCCTATTTTTCGAAGTTCATAATCATCTAAATCCTTTCCTGCTCTCTCTTTAATTAATTCATTGAATTTTTCATTTATTTTGTTCAGAGAATCTTCGTTCCAAATAAATTCGTTATCTGGATCTAAATCAAGAGTTAGTTTACTGGGATGAAACTTTAATTCTTCATCTACCACTTCGGCAGTAAAAATTCTTACGTGCCTAGTAGTCGATTTTAAAAGCATTTTTTCCATAATTTTACGAAATAATCAACGAAAAAAACTATTATGTTCTAACTTTAATGTAGCTTATTAGTAAGTGTTAATTTATTTCTTGATTTTATAATGCGTGTTGTAATTGCTGGTGCTGGTTTAGCAGGTTTATCTTGCGCTAAATATCTAGTCGATAATGGACACATTCCGATTGTACTTGAAGCCAGAGATGTTTTAGGTGGGAAAGTTGCTGCATGGAAAGACGAAGATGGAGATTGGTATGAAACTGGTTTGCATATATTTTTTGGAGCTTACCCAAATATGTTGCAACTTTTCAAGGAATTAGACATAGAAGATAGACTCCAATGGAAAAGTCATTCAATGATTTTTAATCAGCCATCCGAGCCTGGAACTTACAGTAGATTTGACTTTCCCGATATCCCCGCTCCCGTTAATGGAGTTTCAGCAATATTAAGTAACAATGATATGCTTTCCTGGAATGAAAAGATTTTATTTGGATTGGGTTTAG
>CABYTO010000021.1 GCA_902521995.1 uncultured Prochlorococcus sp.
ATACAACCACCTCTCTGTGAGCGCCACAGTATTCTCTCAAGTCATTTAAAAGTTTATTTAAACGATGAGGAGCTTCAAAAACTATCGTTGTTTTTTCATTTTTACTTATCTCAAATAGTATTTTCTCTCTTTCACTCTTTTTTTTTGGTAAAAAGCCCTCAAAAATAAATTTTGATGCAGGAAAGCCACTCGAAATTAAAGCAGTTAAAGGAGCGGATGGGCCAGGTATGCAAATGGTTTCAAATTTATTGCTCTTAGCAATTTTCACTAAATCTTCTCCTGGATCACAAATACTTGGAAGTCCAGCATCAGTTACAAGTGCAACTGATTTTCCCTCTTTAAGATAATTTATTATTTGAGGAATTCGTTTCGTTGAATTATGTTTGTTAAAACTAATTAGCTTGTTACTTATTTCATATCTGGTGGTTATTTTTTTTGTTTGTCTGGTGTCTTCGCATGCAATTAAAGAGACATCTGTAAGTATTTTTATCGCTCTAAAGGAAATATCATTCAAATTACCTATGGGAGTTCCAACTAAATATAAAACACCACTTTGAGGTTCTTCTCTTGTATGAGAAGATAGGGAATTAGCTTTCATGTTGTGTTTAAATTACCAAATGGAGTTGATATTAATAATCTTATCGATGATCTAAGGATTTTCAGCTGGGAAGCTGCAGATATTTTCCTTTATTATTCTCAAATTCTGAAGAACCCAATTAATTCAAAAAATATTATTAAAAGTAAAGGTAAGGAAGATCCAGTTACATCTGCAGATCTAAAAGTGAATGATTTAATAATTAAACGAATCAATGAAAATTATAAAGGAGTTGATTGGGATATCTTAAGTGAGGAAAATGTAAAAAAAGATTCTAAAAATTTTTTCCAAAAGTCCAAGTGGTTATGGGTTCTTGACCCCTTAGATGGTACTAAGGATTTTATACAAGGCACACCTAATTACGCTATGCATTTGGCTTTGAATTATGAAAATAAACCTTATCTTGGTGTTGTTTTAATACCAGAGAGAGAAGAATTATGGTTTGCAGATTCTAAAAATGTTTGGTGTGAGGACAAAAATGGTTTACAAAAAAAGGTAGATTTTCATCCTAAAAAATCTTTAAATGAGATGACATTAGTAATAAGTAAAAATCATAAAGAAAATACTTTAGAGAATTTAATAAATAAAATTGGCTTTAAAAGAGTTACCGTAATGGGAAGTATTGGCTGTAAGATTGCTTCAATTATTAGGGGTGAATGTGACATATATATATCATTAAGTCTACCTGGTAAAAGTTCCCCAAAAGATTGGGATTTTGCTGCACCAGAAACTATCTTGAGGGGAGCTGGGGGTTCCATCACAAATTTAGAAAATGAAGAACTTTCTTATGGAAAATTAAACTTTAAACAAGAGGGCATAATTATTGCATCAAATAATAAGCACAAACATAAAAGTATATGTTTACAAATTAAAGAGATAATTATGAAAAATGATTTATATGACTTTGATTCTTAATTAAGAGGTGCTACTGGGGTTGGAGTTGGCTCTGGGTAAGACATACCTCCATTTTGCGCGACTCCTCTTAATGTAAGGTTAATTCTTCCTCTACTGTCTATCTCTCGGACTCTAACAGTAACCTCATCACCTTGTCTTACAACATCCTCCACTCTATCAACTCTTGCTTCAGATAATTGAGAAATATGAACCATCCCTTCTTTCCCAGGAAGAATTTCTACAAAAGCTCCAATTGGGATTATCCTAGTGACAACTCCTGAAAAAATTTCACCTTCGTGAACTTTTCTAGTTAATCCCTCTATTATTTTTTGTGCTTCTTCAGCAGCAGCTCCATCGTGTGAAGCAATAGTAACAATACCTCCATCTTCAATATCTATTTTAGTATTTGTTCTCTCTGTAATGCCTTTAATTGTTCTTCCTCCTGGCCCAATAACAGTTCCAATTAATTCTTGATCAATCCTAAAGCTTAGAAGCCTAGGTGCATGTGGTGATAAAGATTCTTGAGGCTTGTCAATTGCCTCTTGCATTTTTTCTAAAATATATAATCTTGCTGGGCGAGCTTTTTTTATCGCATCAGAAATAATTGTTACTGGTAGGCCTGTTATTTTCATGTCCATTTGTAATGCAGTGATACCTTTGTCTGTGCCAGCAACTTTGAAGTCCATATCCCCAAGGAAATCTTCAATTCCTTGAATATCTGTAAGTATTCTAACTTCTTTACCTTCTTTTATTAAACCCATTGCTGTTCCACTTACTAGTGCTTTAAGAGGAACTCCAGCATCTAATAATGACAGTGTGCTTCCACATACTGAACCCATGGAAGTAGATCCATTAGAACTCAAGACTTCGCTTACTACTCTTAAGACATAGGGGAAAGTCTCTTTACCAGGGAGAACTGGAATTATCGCTCTTTCTGCTAATGCTCCATGTCCAATTTCCCTTCTGCCAGGTGTCCTCATCGGTCTAGTTTCTCCTACCGAGAATGGTGGAAAATTATAATGATGTAGATAAGTCTTCTCATTACTAGGATTTAGGTCGTCCATCTCTTGCGCATCACTTGGCGTGCCAAGTGTCGTAGTAGATAAAACTTGTGTTAATCCCCTTTGGAATAGTGCAGATCCATGGACCCTTTTTGGAAGTATCCCAGCAGATGCTGAGATCTTTCTTACTTCATCTAAGTCACGGCCATCAACTCGTTTGCCATCATTAATGATTTGGGACCTCATTAATTTCTTTGTGAGTTTTTTAAAGTCAGAACTTAACAACTTATCATTATCCGAAAGAAGAACTTTTAACTCATTGTCATCTTTTAAAGATTCAATCTTAGTTTGAGTATCAACTTTTATTTTTTCGAGTTCAAGATCTCTCTCATCTTTAGACTGGTCAAATTTCTTTAAAACCAACTCAATCCCTTTAGTACAATTTTTTTCTAGGTAAGAGGGCAATGTTTTATCTTCTTCAGGGGTCAATGGCTTTACATGTTTTATACCTAAATCTTTTAGTAAATCTTCTTGGGCTTTAATTAGTTCGACAACTGCTTCATAACCAAAATCAATAGCTTCGATAGTGTCTTGCTCTGATAATTGATTAGCACCTGCTTCAATCATTACAATACCGTCAGGTGATCCTGCTACAACAATATCTAAATCTCCTTTCTCAATCTCTCTGTAGCTTGGATTTAAAATGAAATCATCCCCTATGAGCCCAACTCTAACTGCACCCATTGGCCCATAAAATGGTATTTCACCAAGCAAAGTTGCAATTGATGCCCCTGTAACAGCGAATACATCTGCAGGTACCCTTTCATCTAGAGAAAGGCAAGAGGCAACTATTTGTATCTCATCTCTCATCCATGAGGGGAAAAGAGGTCTCATTGGCCTATCAATCAACCTCGAAATTAAAGTCGCTCTTTCAGGAGGGCGACCTTCTCTCCTCATAAAACCGCCTGGAATTCTTCCTGCAGCATAAAGTTTTTCCTCATAGTCGCAAATAAGAGGTAGAAAGTCTGAAGTCTCTTTTTTTGTTGTTTTTGTTGCTGTAACTAATAATGAAGTGTCACCACACTCAATCATTACTGATCCATTTGCTTGAGGAGCATATAGTCCTGTAGTTAGTCGTATCTCTCGTCCGTCAAACGTGATCGACTTATTTTGTCCTTCCACTTTTTAAATTATAAATCTATACATAATTCATTCTTACATTTTATAGGGACATATTGAGTAAATTATTTAGATAAGCTATAAAAATTCTTAAAAATGTCCCTAATAAATGAATATTAATTTATTTAATTATCATTTTTCTTTATAAAAGATAAAGTGTTTAGTAAATTTTTAATTACCAACTTGATTTAACTACCCCAGGAAGTTCACCATTGTGAGCTCTTTGTCTTAACTGATTCCTGCAAAGACCAAAGTCCCTATAAACTCCTCTAGGTTTACCTGTCGCCCAACATCTATTTCTAACTCTATTTGGAGCAGAGTTTCTAGGCAGAGCTTGAATCTTTCTGTGTATTTCTAATCTTTCCATTGGGTCTTTTGCTGCTTTGAATTCATCTAATAATGATTTTCTTTTTGCAGCATATTTCTTCACAAGTTTTTTGCGTTTGACCTCTCTCGCAATCATGGACTTTTTCGCCATTTATCTGAATTTTTTAACTATTTAATATATTAACAGCTTGCCAATCAATTTTTAAAATTTATTCATTGGTTTAAAAATTTTTGTACGATTAAAAGCTGGCTTGTATCTCTAATTATTAAAAGAACACTTAGTCCAACTAAAAGAAAAAAACTAGACTGAGTAACAACCATTTGTACCTTAACTGGAACAGGTTTTCCCCTAAACCCTTCAATTAAAGTGAACACAAGTTGTCCACCATCTAATAGGGGTAAAGGCAAAGAATTGAGTACTGCTAAATTGATAGAAATTAAAGCCGCAAATAATAATATCCCTGTCCCTCCTTGTTGTGAAAGTTGGGCACCGATTTCAACAATTTTGACCGGTCCACTTAATTGTTGAGCTGTTGAAGAGAAATTTGTTATTAAACCTTTATAACCTTGAATTGTTTTTACCAAAAGTGATGAAAACTGATTATTAGTGTATTTAAAAAGTTCGTAAACGTTTTTTGTCTTTTTAGTGTCTTTTCTTATATTAGGTTGTAATTGAGCACCTATGGTTCCTTTCCCATTGACATTCTTCGGTACCAAAATTAAATCTTTAAAGATCCCATCTCTTTCAATTTTTATTGAAATTGTTTCATCTGAAGAATTCTGAATCCTTTTTACTAAGGTGGAAACAGCTTCGTCTCCTACTCCAAGAGTACGAGTTTCAATCCCTATTATTTTATCTCCAGGCTCCAAGCCAGCTTTAGATGCAGCATTGTCAGGTTGAGTTGCTATAACTAAAATTCCGGGTTCTGGATTAAATGGAATTCCAACAGTAGTTACATTTAAAATTAAAATTGTATAAGCAAGTATTAAATTTGCAAATACTCCAGCAGATATTACAATAACCCTTTGAATTATTGGTCTATTTTTTAAAAGATTTGGATCTTTAGGATCAATATTATTTATTTCTTCATCAGGAAATGAAACAAATCCTCCTAAAGGAAAGGCTCTAAAGGAATAAGTTATGTCTTTATATTTTTTCTGAATTATTGAGGGTCCAAAACCAATTGAAAATCCATCAACATATATGCCTTGCAAAATCGCTGCTAGAAAATGACCCATCTCATGAAAAAAAATGAGAAATCCTAGAACTGTAATTGAGGTTAAAACATTCATTAATATATACTAGGTAGTTTTTAAAAAATTTGATCCAAAGTATGGAACTAGAGCATCTGGAATCTTAACGCTCCCATCTATTTGTTGGCCATTCTCAAGAATCGCGGCCATTGTTCTTCCAATAGCAAGACCACTGCCATTTAAAGTGTGTAAATATGTATTTTTCTTATCAATTTTCGTCCTTATTGATGATCTGCGTGCTTGGAAGTCCAAACAATTGCTGCAACTTGAAATTTCCCTATAACAGTTACTGCTTGGGAGCCAGACTTCAAGATCAAAAGTTCTACTTGAAGAGAATCCTAAGTCTCCAGTACAAATATCTACTAATCTGTATGGTAGATTGAGCTTCTTTAAAATACTTTCTGCATCACAAGTAATTTGTTTATGAGCTTCAATAGATTTACTTGGATCACAAAACCAATATAGTTCAACCTTATTAAATTGATGAAGTCTTATTAAACCTTTAGTATCCCTCCCATAACTACCAGCTTCTCTTCTGAAACATGGACTATATGCAACATATTTAATAGGTAACTTTTTGGAATCAATTATCTCATTTCTATGAAAAGCAGTAAGTGGGACTTCGGCTGTTGGAGAAAGCCATAAATCGTCATTAGAACATCTAAAACTTTCATTTGAGAATTTAGGTAATTGTCCTGATCCCATAAGACTTTCTGAATTTACTAAAGCTGGAGGCATTAACTCTAAATACCCATTTTTAGTATGCATATCGAGCATGAAATTTATTAATGCCCTTTCTAGTCTGGCTCCATTACCCACAAGAGTAATAAAACGACTTTTTGATATTTTTGTTGACTTAATAGAGTCAAACAAATTAAGATTTTCGCCTATTTCCCAATGAGATTTAAGATTTTTTGTTTTCAACGGATCTCCCCAAGTTTTTACTTGGACGTTATCATTTTCATCTTTACCAATAGGTGCATCTTTGCTAGGTAAATTTGGTAAATCATAAATCTCATTATGTATTTGTTGATCTAAGATTCTTTTTTTCTCTTCAAATTCAGAAATTTTGATTCTGTATTCGTTTCCCTTCTTTTTTAAATTATTAAGTTCAAGAGAATCTCTGTTTTGAGATTTGCTAATTTCTTGACCAATTAATTTACTTAATTTTTTACTTTCAGATTGGAGGCTGGATATTACAATATCAATTTCTTTTTTTTGTAGAGTTAATTGATGTATATAAGATATCTTATAAACTTTTCCTCGTGGCGATAAATTGTCTTCAACATATGTTGGATTTTCTCTTATTAATTTTTGATCTAACACTCTTTTTATTTAATACCTTAATTAAGATAGTTAATCTCAATTCATTATTAGAGATTTTTGAGAAAAAATTAACTAAATTAATGATTCCTAACTTTTAGAGAATTTTTAGTAAGAAAATTTTAGTTAAGATGCAGGACGAGCTCGACCTGAAGATGCCCATTCTTTTAGTAAATCAATTTGCTCTTTAGCTGTTCTTGATAAGGGGACTAATTCCGATACTGCCTTTATTAAATCTTTCTCCATAAGTTCTCTTTTTTCAGAAAATGAAATATGCATCCCCTCTATTACTGCTTGTTCAAGTTCTGCGCCTGAGAATCCATCTGTTCTATCGATGATAGTGGAGAGAGGAAAACTGTAACTTGGTCTTCTTTTTTTTAAATGCAAATCTAGAATGCTTAATCTTTCTTCTGAATTTGGTAAATCAAGAAAAAAAATCTCATCAAATCTACCTTTTCTTAATAATTCAGCAGGAAGCTTATCTATAGCATTAGCGGTAGCAATGACAAAAACGGAGGATTCTTTTTCTGCCATCCAAGTTAGCAAACTTGCCAAAACCCTCTGACTTGTGCCTCCATCACTTCTAGCATCGCCACCAAAGCCCTTGTCAATTTCATCGATCCAAAGGATGCAAGGAGACATGGCCTCAGCTCTTAATATTGTTTCTCTTGTTCTTGCCTCGCTTGAACCAACAAGGCTAGAAAATAGTCTCCCAACATCTAATCTAAGTAGAGGCATCGACCAACTCTTGGAAATTGATTTTGCAGTAAGCGATTTCCCAGTTCCTTGTGCTCCAAGGAGTAAGACACCTTTGGGAATAGGTAATCCATATTCTCTAGCTTCTTTTGAAAAGGCCCTGTATCTTTGATTAAGCCAAACTTTTAAAATATTTAAACCACCAATATCATCTTGACTTGATTTAGCTTCGAAAAATTCTAAAATTTCGCTCCTAGCGATCACTTGTTTTTTCTCTTCAAGAATGTCTTTAATATCTTCCCTACTTATTCTTCCTCTTTGAGCAAGGGCCTTTGCAGTGACTTGCTTTACTTTTATTTCGGTAAGTCCACTTGAGGCTATAGAAAGTTCATTTAAGTCTTGTTCCTCAAGATTTGAATTTGTATTAATAGCAATCTTTTTTATTAGAGTTTTCAATTCTTTTTGATCAGGTAAAGGTAAATTTAAAATTGTCATTAATTCATCCAAATCTTCTGAAGATGGAAATAAATGAGAACTAATAATTAAATTATGACTAGTTTTCTTAAGCGCTGAAGATAGTTCTTTAATAGTTCTATTGATAGATGGATCATCATAGAATTTATGAAAATCTTTTACTAATAAAACTGTGGGTTCTTTAGAACTTTGTTCTTTAAGCCAATTAAGCACTCCTAACGGATTGTTTGAAAATTTACCTTCTTCATTTATTAATCCTTTTATACCACTCACACAATCCCAGCAAATTAATCTTTTTATATTTAGTCTTTCACAAGAGGAATTAATCAATTTTTCTAATCTTTCTTCTTCTTTAGTCTTGATCCAAATTAATGAGGTTCTTGATTTTATGAGTAATTCTAAATTTCTACACCAAGAATTCATTATTTAAGGTTCAGACTATTTTTTACTGTTAGGTTCAAAAGGTAATCTCTTATCTGAGGTAGTTGAAGCAGAAGTTGTTATTACCGCATTTTTTGCCAATAGTTGTTGATCCAATATTTTCTGTAGATTTTCAGGAAGAGCTTCTTTATTAAGCAGAAAAGTCTGAAATGCTTGGAATATATTGGCAACAACCATATATAGTAAAACTCCTGCAGGTAGTGGGAAAAACAGAAACATACCAGTTATCATGATTGGTGTAATTTTGTTTGCTGTTGATTGCTGTGGGTTAGCAGGCATCCCTTGACTGGATAAGACTTGAGAAAGAAGTAGTGTTAATCCAAAGGCGCCAACCAGTGCTGCAATATCCCAATTAATTACCCCATCTACATAAAACCCAACCTGACCAAGAGCTTTGATAAAAAGGAATCCACTTTTGGCTGCTAGACCAGGAATTTTTGCTTCGATTGTGGCATCCCCCGGTTTAATTGCTGTAACTGTACCGTCTTGGGAAACTTTAAGATTTTCGGATCCTTTAGAAACCTTCCAAGTAGGGAGAAATTTTGATCCATTGTCGTATTTAGATAAAACTTCAGAATAGCTATTACCGTTTGTTGTTTGTAAATTTATTTTTACGGATTCTTGAGTCCCCAATTTTGTTCCATTAGGTATGGTAGCTATTACAGGAAAATGAGATTTTTCTGTAATGAATATAGAATGTCTTGGAGATTTGTAAGGTTTTGGATCAATAGCTGCAATTTGATCCTGTGGAACAACCTTGAGATTTATGTTGTAAGGTACATCAGCAAACGGAGAGCCTCTCAAAGTCGCAAACAATGCGAATAGTACAGGCATTTGTACAATCAATGGAAGACAACCTGCCAGGGGACTGCCAAACTCATTCATTAGTTTTCCAAGTTCTTCTTGCTGTTTCTTTGGATCACCTGAAAACTTTGATTTTATTTCTGCTTGCCTTTTTTGCATTACTGGTTGGGCAATCTTCATCCTTCTAGCGCTTCTAATGGAACCAGCGCTTAAAGGGAAAAGTGCAATTCTAATTACGACTGTTAATGCAACAATCGCTAAACCATAACTAGGAACTAAACCGTAGAAAAAATCTAGAATCGGGATAAGTAGTTTTTCAGAAATGAACCCTATCACGATATTAAAAAGAGTGTAATTTTGCTAGACATTTTATTTTACAGGAAAAAGAGATTTTTGTAATTAATTTATTTAGGATTTAGTAGCAAATCCCTCTACTGCATTGAGATTTGGGATTTGTGATTTTTTATTTATGTTTTCTTCTATAAATTTTTGTTTTTCTCTGAATAAAGGTAATGATTTCATTTCGACCTTTGATCCGTCATTAAGGATAAGAACCATATCACCATATGAACCAAATCCTCTTGGAATAGATCTGATTTCCTCAATGTTACTTAATGAAACTTGTGTTTTGTTTTTACCAAACCAACCACCATCAATCGTAATTCTTTTATTTGTAATTTTATATCTCAACCACAATGCCCTAACAATTGCGGCGAATGTAAATGGTAATCCAAGGATTGTTATACCTGCAAGTAGATTTATTATTAAATCACTTTTTGCAGGCCCACCCTCATAAAAAATTTCTTCATTCATGTTAATCATTTAATTAGACGAGATTGGAACATTAAGTTTTGAAATTCCTCCAAAAGTCTACTTTTATCATTGCAGAAATCCCCAAATTTTAGGTTAACAAGTAACCAACATGGTTTGTGGTTATTTATTTTTTGAATGTTTATTAATAACCACTCTTGCAGGATTCTTCTTAATTTATTTCTTTCTACAGCTTTTTTTGAAACTTTTTTACTAATAGCAATTGCAACCCTAAAATTGTTTGAGGTATTTGTGAGTTTATGGGTTAAGAGAATATCTGGATTTGATCTTGCTACTTTAAAAGTCATTAATTTCCCATGATATGTTTTGGAATTTTTATGAATGTAATTAAAAGTCCTATGTCCTTTTAAACGCATATCCTTGGGTAAGGCCATTTTATTTTAAAGTTATACAGCAATTCTTTCTCTACCTTTTTGTCTTCTGCTTTTAATAACTCTTCTACCTGTATGAGAACGCATTCTTACTCTAAAACCAGATACACGTTTTCTTTTTCTTGAAGTTCCGCCAAAAGTTCTTTTAGTCATTTGTTTAATTATCCTTATTTAATTTATCATTTAATCTATCACTATAGTCCAGCTTCCTAAGTAATTTGAAAATGATTTTCCTTTAGGTTGCCCAAATGAATGAAATTGATATAAACCTGATTTTTTGGGATTAAAGATTTTTAAGGCAATTGCATAATTGTCTTTATCAGAAGAAATTGGGCTGTAGGGGTAAATATCTAGTGAACGTAAGCCTGTTTTATCAGTATTTATTTCTATATCAGCTGGAATGTCTTCTAAACATTTTGTTCTACTCTCAAAACCACCTATTCTTACTTTACAAAAACTAATTTTTTCTTTTTTTAAAGTGGATTTAAAGGTTTTTGGGATTGCTAGATTAATTTTTAAAAGATCAGTTTTTCTGTCAGATGGCCGCAAGAAAAAATAAATTGTATTTCTAAATCTTCTTTTATTTTCTTTTTGAAACCACTTTAGTCTTCTAAAGCTTGAGTCTTGATCCCACTGAAATTCTAACCCTGCTTTAGCATCTTGGATGTAATTAAAAAAAGGAGTTGAAAATAAAATTGTTGGGATGATAAAAAATCTTAAAATTTTGGGATTAAAATTAAAATTCGTTGTGATTTTTAGCATTAAGGGAAAGAGATTTAAGGTTTAGTTCGTGCTATTCAAAATTTAAAGCAGAAAAGTTATTTTCCTAAGGTTAACATCTATCTGTCCTTAGTTTTGAAGCTCCTCTTAAATAAGGGTGCTTTATTGGATTATTTGGTGGCAATAAAACTTGAGCCATTATCCTTATACAAAAATCAACATCATTGGGTACGTACATTTGTTGGCAGTCTATAAAGGCTACTGAATCAAGTCCATTAAATTTCCTTGCAATTGAAGCGGGAAAGCATGCATTTAAATCTTTTGTTGCGGTGAATGTAATGGATAATATGTTTGTCTTAATTAGATTATTGCGTGAAATTAATTCATCAATTAATTCCACTACAGCTACTTCTATTTCCTTAACAGAATTCCCAGATGCTGAAGTAGCCCCACGAATAAATGTAATTTTATAATCATCTTTCATTTTTTCATACATATCGATTTAAGGCTTATATAACCAAAGTACTTTATTAGATGAGTCAAACTCAAAAAAGATACTATTGATAAGCTTCTCAATCATTCTACTTCCAGGAATTAGTCCAAGTATTTTTTTCTTTTTCTTCCCAAATGTTAAAGGTTGAATTTTAGGATCAATATTAACCATTTCAGCTGCAAGCTCCCTTGCAACAAATTCATCTCCAACCTCATCAACTAGTCCTAGTTCTTTCGCTTGAGTTCCAGTAAAAATTCTCCCATCAGCAAATTTTCTTACTTCTTCAACAGGTAAATTCCTTCCTTCAGAAACAGCTTCAGTAAACTGTTTGTAACTTTCATCTATGAGCCCTTGAAGTAGATCTCTTCCTTCTAAACTTAAAGGTTTATCTGGGGAAAGTATATCTTTAAATACACCGCTTTTAACAGTTTCAAATTTAATGCCGATTTTATCTAATAATTCAGACAAATTATTTCCTCTTATAATCACACCAATAGATCCTGTAATTGTGCCTGGATTTGCGACTATTTTGTCAGATGCAACCCCAATGTAAACACCTCCAGATGCTGAGATGTTCCCAAAACTAGCGATGACTTTACATCCTTTATCTTTTAGTCTTTTAATAGCAGAGTATATTTCCTGGCTATCCCCAACAGTACCCCCTGGAGAATCAATTCTCACGATTAAAGCAGGAAATTCTCTATCCTCAATTTGTTTAAGAGCTTTAAGGACTGAAACTCTTGTTGAACTTGTAATGGGCTCATCAATTACTATACGAGCCATTCTTTTTTTTGACTTTCGTCTAAAAGGCCAAATCATTCTTTTAAGGTAAATTCATAAAACTACTTTAAAAAGACTATCAGCAGACCTAATGAATTCAATCCTAAATTGGTTTTTAATGATACTCCCTTTTGCACTTTGGGGTACTTCAATGGCAGCCATGACTCCTTTAGTATCTAGTGCAGGGCCAGAGTTTGTGGCTTCTTTAAGATTACTTCCTGCAGGGATTCTTGTTCTAATAACAACATATTTGTTTAAAAGAGATTTAAAAATTTATAAGTGCGATCTGAAGTGGTTTTTTGTTTTTACGATTGTCGATGCAACTTTTTTTCAGTTGTTTTTGACTTATGGTATTGAAAAAACTGGAGCAGGTTTAGGTTCTGTTTTAATTGATTCTCAACCTCTTTTGGTAGCTATTTTAGCGAGAGCAATTTTTGGTAATTTAATTAATCCAATAGGATGGTTAGGACTACTTTTTGGCTTGGGAGGAATAGTATTTTTAGGAGTTCCGCAAGAATTTTTGGGGAATTGGTGGTTGATGTCTGATGAGTCTATTAATGAAATTTCTATTAATTTTGGAGAACTTTGGATGCTTGCAGCTTCTCTTGCTATGGCATTAGGAACAATTTTAATTAGATTCACCTGTACTAAAAGTGATCCAGTTGCAGTTACAGGTTGGCATATGGTTTTAGGGAGTTTACCCCTAATTATTAAGCACTGCTTACAATCAAATTTCAAAATTATTCCTGATTGGTCAATATTTGATTGGGGACTTATGTCATTTGCAAGTATTTTTGGAGGGGCAATAGCGTATGGATTATTTTTCTATTTTGCTAATAATAAAGAAATAACTGGATTTAGCACTCTTGCATTTTTAACACCTGTATTTGCTCTTCTCAGTGGAGGTTTTTGGTTAGATGAAAGACTAACTATTGTGCAGTGGATAGGAGTGGTGTTTGTTCTTATCTCGGTATTTTTTGTTAGCCAGAGAAAGAGTTTATGGGAAAATAAGTTTTCTGATACTACTATTTAATTAGTGTCTTTTTGTAAAAAGTCTAATAATGCGAATAGTTTTGATTAGTACTCCAATAGGGTTCTTAGGGAGTGGAAAAGGTGGAGGAGTTGAATTAACTTTAAATTCATTAGTTTCAGGTTTAATTTCTTTAGGTCATTCTGTTGAGGTTGTAGCTCCAAAAAATTCTAAGTTACATGAAAGTAATGTAAAAGCAAAATTACATTTTGTAGAAGGTGAAGATCAAATTAGTTGGCAGCATCAAAATTACAATTCTCCTGTGAGTATCCCAGATAATTCTCTTTTAGCAGGAATGCTTGAAAAGGGATTGGAAATTGCAAAACATGCAGATGTATTGTTAAACATGGCCTATGATTGGTTGCCTATTTGGATGACTCTAAATTTAAAGATACCCATCGCACACATTATTAGTATGGGTTCTGAAAGTTCAGTAATTAGTAATTTAATCTCCAAGGTATATGATAAATATCCTAATAATTTTGCTTTTCATTCGAAAATGCAGGCTAATGATTATCCATTCATAAAAAAACCAATAATTATTGGGAATGGGTTTAATTTAGATAACTATATTTTTCAAGATTCAGTGAATGGACCTTTGGCATGGGTTGGAAGAGTGGCGCCGGAGAAAGGTTTGGAGGATGCAGTATATGTGGCAAATCAATTTGGCGAAAAATTAAAAGTTTGGGGATTTATAGAAGATGAGATGTATGCCTCAAAGATAGAAAAATCATTCCCTGAAGGAGCTATAGATTGGATGGGGTTTTTATCAACAGACGAATTACAAAAAGAACTTGGGAAATGCAGAGGATTACTAAATACTCCGAAATGGAATGAAGCATATGGGAACGTTATTGTTGAAGCTTTGGCCTGCGGGGTACCTGTTGTAGCTTATAAAAGGGGAGGACCTAGTGAAATTATTCAGCATGGCCAAACAGGTTATCTTGCTGATCCTGATGATAAAAAAAATATGCTTTCTTATGTAGAGATTATTGAAAAAATAAAGCGTCAAAAATGTAGAGAATGGGTAGAAAAAAATGCCTCCACAGAAATATTTGCTAACAAGGTTGTGAACTGGCTTAATAAGGTAATGCATGGATATAAATAATATTAAATGATTCTTCTGAACTCAAAAAAAAGGCTTTTAAACGCATTAATAGTTTTAGTTTCTGGGATCATTATTTTTATTTTAGGTTTAGGTAATACAGGACTGGTAGATGAAACGCCCCCTTTATTTGCTGCTGCGGCTAGGGCGATGAGTGAATCTGGTGACTGGATAACTCCAAAGGTCAATGGAATGTTCCGTTTTGATAAGCCTCCATTAATATACTGGCTAATGGGTTTTTTTTACTCATTGCCCAAAAGCGAGATCTGGGATAGTTACGGGACAATCTCAGCAAGACTTCCTTCAGCTTTGGGATCATTATTTTTAATGTTGATGATTGGAGATACTTTATTTTGTTGGCCACAAAAGAGTGATAGGCAATTCCTCACTCCAATAGTTGCATCATTAGCTTTTGCTTTATCTCCAATAATGATTATCTGGAGTAGAACTGCCGTAAGTGATGCTCTTTTAACTGGGACCTTGGGGATTAGCCTCCTTTTGTTTTGGAGAAGAATGGCAAGTGAAAATAATGACCAATGTATTTCAGCGTGGGTATTTTTAGGTTTTGCAATTTTAACTAAAGGACCTGTTGCATTTGTTCTAGCATTATTGACAATTACATCTTTCTTGTTTAGTCAGAAGAATTGGAAAACGTTGCTCTGTAAGATCAACCCTAAGAAAGGTTTTTTAATAACAATACTTATAAGTGTTCCATGGTACATATTAGAACTCATAAAAGAGGGAAAGCCTTTTTGGGACAATTTTTTTGGTTACCATAATTTTCAAAGATATACCTCAGTTGTAAATAATCATGCCGAACCATTCTGGTTTTTTCTTTACATAATGATATTGGCTTCATTACCATTCACTCCTTTTTTGTATCACGGTATATTCAAGGCCTTTAAGGATTTCTTGAAAAGTTCAAAACAAAGTTTCAATATCACTGACACCCTTTATACTTATTCTCTATGTTGGTTAATATCAGTTTTAATTTTCTTTAGCCTTTCTGCTACAAAACTACCGAGCTATTGGTTACCAGCAATTCCAGCAGCCTCAATCTTAATTAGTAATAGCTTTATAAACTTAAAAAATTCAAGTAAAAGTTATTTATATTTATGGATTTTTAATATTTTAATATTGTTCGGTGTTTCAATGGCATTCTATTTCTCAAATTATTGGTTAAGTTTAATAAATGATCCCGAAATGCCTAATCTTGCATCTGAACTAATAAGCTCCGGTATAGTTTTTAAAGCCAAATTATTCTTCTCTTCATTCACTCTTCTTGCAATAATCTTATTTTCTTTAAAATCCAGAAATATCATTCTTTTTCTTCAAATTTTACTTTTAATTGGACAATCTTATTTGATGTCGCCAATAAGAAAATTAGCAGATACTTCAAGGCAATTACCTTTAAGGAATATCTCTAAATTAATTTTAGATATTCGCGAAGGGAGGGAAACTTTAGCAATGATTGGGATCAGAAAACCTTCATTACATTA
>CABYTO010000022.1 GCA_902521995.1 uncultured Prochlorococcus sp.
TACTTCTAACTCTATTAACTTTTAATAATCCTTCTTTATCTTTAGCAGCTTTAACATTAGGTCTCCACAACGCTGGTATTACTAGCAAATTACTTTTTACAAATCTAGATAGCCAAGACAAGAGAAATTATATTGCGATGAAATCTCTAGGAATCTCAAAAAAGACTAGTTGGCTTTTTGGTTTATTTTCGCAACAAGCGAAAAGTTACTTAGCATATTGCGCTTATAGATCTGACATCATTATTAGAGAAACTGCAATTGTTGGGGTTATTGGAAGTGTTGGTCTAGGCTGGCAATTGCAAGAATCACTGAGTTCCTTCGCATGGCAAGAAGTCACAATAGTTTTGATTGCTTATAGCTCCATCGCAATAGTTGGAGAATTAATAAATGGTAAAATCAAAAATAGTTTAACTTGATTTGTAAGAATAATTTGTTAAATCAAGTAATTTTTTTCCGGTGATAGTGATTAGTTTACCAAAACAGCTTGTTGTAATTGGAGATAGCTCAGTTTATGGATGGGGAGATAATGAGGGTGGTGGATGGTGTGAGAGGCTTAGAAAAGATTGGGGTAACAACCAAAATGGGCCAGTTATTTATCAACTTGGCGTTAGGGGAGATGGGATTGAAAAAGTTTCCTCTAGATGGGAAAAAGAATGGTCATCTAGAGGAGAAACTAGAAGAAATAAACCTAAAGCAATCCTACTAAATGTAGGTCTTAACGACACTGCAGCAATTGGTCAGATAAATGGAAGACATCAATTAGATATAGATGGATTTGAATATGGATTAGAGAGGCTAATTAATGAAATGAACTCTCAAACAAATGTATTTGTTATTGGTTTAACACCAGTTGACGAAAGCAAAATGCCATTCGCAGGATGTCTATGGTACTCAAATGATTTTTGTAATTCTTATGAAAGGAGAATGGAGGAAGTATGCCTCAATCAGAATGTCCCATTTCTTCCTACTTTTAGAGAAATGTACTCTGATAAAAGGAGTAAAAATTGGATTACGCATGATGGAATTCATCTAAATTCCGAAGGTCATTTCTGGCTTTTCCAAAGACTTAAAAGCTGGGAGATTCTTACAAAATGGAAGGGATCTTAGGTCTTTCCAAATATTATTTATTTAAAAAATATGAATATAAAATAAGAGCAAAGATAGCAAAAACTGAAGCAATACTTGTCTGAATAGCATTTACCAATTCATTACTTAATTTAAATTTGTTTTGAAATTTAGCACCAATAATACTTTCGGAAAGTGTTGCCAAGAATCCAGAAACTACAACAACTATAAAATGATATTTTGTAGAAATAATTGATAGACAAAGCATTATAAAAGCCATAAATATTGATCCCAAAACACTAGCTAATGTTCCTTCTAAACTTATTCCTCCCTCAGTTCCCCTATCCACCTTTTTAAGTGAAGTAATTAAGTATGTGTCTTTACCAAATCTTTTTCCAATTTCGCTACCAAAAGTATCTGCCAACTTTGCAGCAAAACTTGCAGCAAAACCTACTTTAAACATCACTACATTGGCAGCATTAAATTTGGTCATAATGGCAAGAAATAATCCTGTAGCTGCTGAGCCCCATACATTCTCAGGACCTCTCCTCCCGCCTCTTTTTTCAGCAATTCCTTGTGCTTTTTTAAATTTAAAACCTATTTTGGTAACGAGGGATCCTAATAATAAATAAATTACAACTGACATCCATCCCTGCCAATACAAACATCCCCACAAAAATGTGCCTAAGATGCCTGCACTTACCCAACCACTTTTCGTCATCAAAGGAATCCTGCAAAATATATAAATCAAAATAAAATTAATGCAAAAACCTATAAAAAATTGATTTCTAATTAAATCCATATTTATCTAATTCTTTAATTTCAAATCAATTCTCCACTGATTTAGAATTGATGATGCGTTAATACTAGCGGTTGAAGTTCTCAAGATAGTGTCGGAAAGCTTAACAAAGGTAATATTATTTTTTTTAAAAAAATCAATTTCTTTAGCGGACCAACCTCCTTCAGGACCAATTACATTCCAAAACATACCTCCTTTTTTATTTCCAAATTCTTGTTGTTTTCTTAACCATTGATTTAAGTCATATAGTGTTTCTTCTCTAGTTATAGAAATTGAAACTCTTTCTTGATTATCTCTACTTTTTAGCCATTCAATAATATCCATTCCATTTAAAATAGATGGTTTCCATAATCTCTCACTTTGCTCAACAGCTTCATTGATAATTAAATTCCATCTCAAAAGTTTTCTAGAAAAATTTAAATTTTTGTTTACCTGTCTTTCTGAAAATAATGGCTGTATATAATCAATTCCTATTTCAGTACACATTTTTAAAATATCCTCAAAACCACTCTTTGGTATAACAACAGCTATTCCTAATAAGTGAATTTCTTGTTCTTGAAATAAGTAAGGTTTTTTTGATTTAATTATTTCTAAGCAATCATTTTTAACTTTTATAGCTTTCCATAATGAACCCTCTCCGTTAGCTATAAATATTTTTTTACCATTTTTTATCCTCATTACTTTATTTAAATAATGAGCCTCTTCTTTGGAAAGTTCTAAATTATTGTTCTTAATATGTTCAATTCTTTCATGGGAAATAATTAATCTTGTTAAGTCTTCCATCTAAAACACTTAATCTTTGAAAACTAAATCTTCATGTTCTTCAACTGACCAGTCATTATTTTCACCCCCAATAATTAACTCTTCAATTTTTACATAATTATTTGATATCTCATTCAAAGAATTAATTAATATATCTATTGAGATGGAGTCTGAAGTTCCAAAATCAACCCAACATCTTCCCCAAAGATTTTGATATTCCATAATCCCTAAATTATGCATTAAGGCTGGAAGAGATGAATTTTTTTGGTCATTATCATAGGACATCCAACTTAGATCGGAACCCTCTTCATGAGTTTGCAAATTTTCAGAATTAAATCCACCTAACCTTCCTAAAACGTACCAACTATCAAAAACACCATCTAAATAATTTTTTTCGTCTTGAGTTGGTGATTCTGAAAACCTGATCCATATCCAACAATTAAAAGGATCAACTTCCCTAAAAATAATATTCATATTGACTAATATCTTTTTATATCTAAAGCTATTATAAGTAAGTTATTACTAGATTCAAATTCATACCTATAACTAAATTAATAATGCTTGATTTAAAAGAAATATCTTATCAACCCCAAACTGGTCAAAGAAAAATAATAGACAATTTAAATTTAAAAGTTCATGAAAATGAAATCATTTTAATTTGCGGCAGTAGTGGTTCTGGGAAAACAACACTACTCGAAATAATAAGCGGATTAACAAATCCGCAAATGGGAAAAATTACTTGGAAGAATAAAATTTTGTCTTCTAGACAAAGAAGATGGTTTTGTGGAGTAGTATTCCAATTTCCTGAAAGATACTTTATAGGTACAACCATTGGTAAAGAATTAAAAATAGGCCATAAATCTTTAAGAGAAAAAAATATAGAAATAGTTTTAAATAAAGTTGGTTTAAAAAAAATTAATCTGACTCAACCACCAGAACAGCTAAGTGGCGGACAACAAAGGCGGTTAGCTGTAGCAGTTCAACTACTTAGAAACCCCTCAATTCTTTTACTTGATGAACCAACCGCTGGATTAGACTATTCAATGAGAAATGATGTGAAGAATTTAATTCTTGATTTAAAAAATAAAAATACAATTATTATCGTTACTCATGAACCTGCCTTATTTGAGGGAATTCCTTCTAGGATATTATTCTTGGAAAAAGGGAAAATCAAAAATTTTATGAAAGAAAATCATGCAGGATAGGATAGTTCGAGCTACTGCAGCCAATGGAGGAATAAGATTAGTTGCGGTCTTAACAACAGAATCTTCTTTAGAAGCAAAAAAAAGACACGGCCTTTCTTACTTAACCACCTGTATCTTAGGCAGAGCATTTAGTGCTTCACTGCTTTTAGCAAGCTCGATGAAAATAATGCATGGGAGAGTCACTTTAAGAGTTAGATCTGACGGACCTTTAAAGGGATTACTAGTTGATGCAGGTAGAGACGGGAAAGTAAGGGGTTATGTAGGGAATCCTAATTTAGAATTGGACCTAGTCAAAATAGATAATAATAAATATTCTTTTGATTTCACAAAAGCATTAGGTACAGGATATTTAAATGTGATTAGAGATAGTGGATTTGGAGAACCATTTACAAGCACTGTTGAATTAGTAAATGGAAATATTGCTGAAGACTTAGCTTCATATTTATATCATTCAGAGCAAACTCCCTCTGCTGTATTTATTGGAGAAAAAATTCAAAATAAAAGTGTTCTTTGTAGTGGTGGCTTATTAGCTCAAGTTTTACCTAAAAAAGATACTGACCCTCTGCTAGTTTCACTACTTGAAGAAAGATGCAAAGAAATTAATTCCTTCAGCGAAGATCTATTTAAGTCAAAAGATAATCTTCTTGAGTTAATTAGAAATATATTTCCCGATATTGACGATAAATCAATCTCTGAAAAAGCTCGTTCTCAAGAAGTGAGTTTTAAATGCAAGTGTTCCAAACAAAGAAGTTTAAATGCGATGAAAATGCTTGATAAGAGCGAGTTAGAGGACATCCTCAAGAAAGATGGCAAAGCAGAGTTGGTTTGTGAATTTTGTAAAAATAAATATCTTATAAATTATGAAGAAATTAAATCTATGATAGAAAATCAATCATAAAAAAATTACGCCTAGCCATAAAATAACTATTGCCGGAATACTTTGAATTTTTTGTATTGATAAAGAGTTGTTTGATACTTCCTGAATGAAAGAATTATTTTCAAGCAATCCACCAAATATTAATCCTATCGAGAGAAAGGTAACACTCCAACCTAGAGAACCTATAAATCTTTTCCCTGATTTAATTTGAGTATAGGTAAGTATTAATGTTGAGATAGAGAGTAAAAGTCTATTATTTGAGTCTGGACTTATAATTAACAAAATTAAAAATAATAGCCCAACAGATATTTTTATTGAAAGATTATCAAATGAGGGGGTAGTTATTTTTGGCAGACTATACTGTCTTGAATTGTTAGAGTTATTATTTAAATTTTTTATCTTAGAAAGAAGTGGGAAGTTATTATTGGTAAATTGATTAATTTGTTTTTCTTTTTTTGAGGCACTCACAGCTTCATAGCTTACATTTCCTGATTGCCTGGCTTTCAAACTACCCATGAGTAATTGATCAAAGGAAGATTCTATTTTCGCTTTTAAAATTAAGTCTTCACCAGCCTCTTTAACTTTAATATCTCTAGCCTTCTGAATATCCTCAAAAGCAGCACCTTCTTTTACACCTAAAATTTCATAAGGTGATTTTTCGTTATTATTTTTATTACTGTTTGAATCCAAAATTTTTTACCAATACTAACAGATTAACTAATTTTATAATCCATTAAGACTTTATAAAACAATTGGTTCGACTCCACTAACAACCGGCGCAACTTTGTTTAAATTTAATTGATTATTGTCTTCAACAAACTGATTTAGATTCCACTCATTTTTGAAAAGAATAACTGGCCTATTCCAACAATCTTTAACTATTTTACAGTTGAATATTCTGCCTAGTTTTTCAATGGCCGGCCATCCATCAGAAATCCATCTAGCCAATTGATATGGCATTGCTTCAAGATTTGCATCTACACCATATTCACTTTTTAATCTGTGAGTTACTACCTCCAGCTGCAATTGACCAACGGCTGCGAGTATAGGGTCTCTTTTACTCTCATCAAAGTCATAAAGAATCTGAACAGCTCCTTCTTCTCGAAGTTCATTAACACCCTTTCTAAAGTTTTTAAATGCTGAGGGATTTGGATTTCTTAACCAGCTGAATATTTCAGGACTAAAGGATGGTATGCCTTCATATTCCAGATGAGCACCCGTATAAAGAGTATCTCCAATAGAAAACATCCCTGGATTATTTAAACCAATAACATCTCCAGGATAGGCATCATCAACTACTTCTCTATCTTGCCCAAATATTTTTTGTGGTCTTGATAATCTAATTGTTTTACCAGTTCTGGAATGTTTAACTGACATATCCTTTTCAAATTTGCCACTACAAACTCTTATAAAAGCAACCCTATCTCTGTGCTTTGGATCCATATTTGCCTGAAGCTTAAAAACAAACCCACTAAATTCATCGCTTGCAGGTTCAATATCCCCTTTATTACTATTTCTTGAAGTTGGTTTTTGTGCCATTTTTAAAAAACTATCTAAAAATGGCCTTACGCCAAAATTAGTCATGGCAGATCCAAAGAAAACTGGGGTTAAAGAGCCATTAAAAACTTTTTCTTTTTCAAATTTAGATCCTGCCTCATCAAGAACCTCCAATTCTTCAAGTGAGTTTTCAAGTAAATCTCTCTCTACATATTTTGATAGCTCTTTATCTTCAAGACTTAATCTTTTCTCATTCGATTGTTTCCCTCTCACTGCTTTATCAAATAAAATCACCTCTCTCGAAAATCTATCAATAACCCCTCTAAATTCCTCGCCACTCCCAATTGGCCAGTTTATAGGTAGGGTATTTAATCCAAGTTCTGATTCAATTTCATCAAGTAAAGAAAATGGCTCTCTTCCTGGTCTATCCATTTTATTTATGAAAGTAAATATTGGTATTTTTCGCATCTTGCAAACTTCAAACAATTTTCTAGTTTGAGGTTCTAGTCCTTTAGCAGCATCTTCCAACATAACTGCATTATCAGCGGCAGCTAATGTTCTATAAGTATCTTCGGAGAAATCTTGGTGTCCTGGTGTATCTAATAGATTAATTACAGATCTTTCATATTCAAATTGCAATACAGTTGATGTAATAGAAATACCTCTTTGTTTCTCAAGTTCCATCCAGTCTGAGGTAGCTTTTCTCTGATTACCCCTAGCTTTTACTGCTCCTGCCTGTTGAATGGCACCTCCATACAAAAGAAGCTTCTCGGTAAGAGTCGTTTTCCCAGCATCTGGATGTGAAATAATAGCAAAATTTCTTCTTTTATTTACCGCATCCAGAATTTCTTTATTATTTAGAATTTTAGTATCTAAGCTCATTTATATAATATAAGGGCCTTTCACTTAGTTCTTAAACATTACCATAGACTATTAAATAATTTTCACCTTCCTCAAACACATCTAAAGAGGATAGATCATTCTCTAAGATGAAATTTTTTAACTCTTTAAAAGTATAAGATGCTCTTAAAGAGGCATAATAATCATTAGTTAAAATCTCATTATATTTAGTTGAACATTGTGCTTTGAGTTCTAAAGCAGACTTTTCATCTAATGGCCTTTTTAAGTCCTTGTGAAAATTTACAGTAATTTCACTAGATAAAATTCTTATTGTGTTGAAGAAATCTTCAAGATTGGTAATGTGATGAATCAAACTGTTGCTTACAAGTAAACTAATTCTTTTTTTAAATAAAAAATTATTTGATCTAATGTCTTTGATGTCAGAACAAATGTAGCGTAAATTTTTTAATTTTTTTTGATTATTAGAAATACTCTTATTATATTTTGCTCTCAAAATCATCTCTTTAGAACCATCTATTCCTACGACTGCAGTATTAGGCCATTTTATTGCTAACTTCTCAGAAATATTTCCTGGGCCACATCCTAAATCAACTATTAAATCTTTTTCACCTAAAGAAATATTTTTTTTCAAAAGATATTGATTTATTTGATTAATTAGATTAACTTCACCTTCTGAAAAATCAGCTTCGTCATAAGAAATGACCTGCTCTTTTTCTTCCATTAATTCAGGTTCGGGGACTCTTTCCATATCTTTTCTTGAAACAAAGATTTCATATTAAACATAATTCTACACAAACCGTTAAATAGTGGTAAGAATAGTTGCAGACGCCACAGGTAGAGTTATTCTTCCAGTACGGGTTATTTACATACGTTTTTTTTATCGTGACTGTTGCACCAAATAAAGCTTCTTCAGAGAGCAATTCCAATAATCTTAAAAAAGATGATTTTCCAAAGACTGCGCCAGCTGCTTACCCAGTTTTTTTCAGATCTTATAGTAGAAAAACTTCATCTGGCAAAAGGGAGAACTGGAGCGAAGTAGGCGAAAGGAATTTATCGGGATTAAAAGAGTTAGGAAAACTTTCTGAAGAAGAATTAATCCTAATGAGAGAGATGCAAAGTAACCAAAAAGCTCAACCTTCAGGAAGATGGTTATGGATAGGCGGAACCCCTTGGATTAATAAAAACCAAAATTTCTCAGGAGCATACAACTGTACCTCAACAAACTTAATTGATTGGGAAGCCTTCGCATTAATGATGGACTTAGCAATGATGGGATGTGGAACAGGTGCAATAATTGAGCCTCATTTTATAAATAATCTACCTACAGTAATTAACAAAATAAACATTAAATCAGTCAGTGAAGTTGGAATAACTCCTAAAGATCAAAGAGAAGAAAAGACATCATTAGAAATTAATGGAAAAGATCTTCATATCAAAGTTGGAGATAGCAGAAGAGGATGGGTAGATAGCTATAAATATCTTCTTGAGGCATCAAGTAACGAGAGTCTTGAAAGAGAAATTGATGTTTATATTGATTTGGAAGATATTAGGCCTGCGGGAGAATCATTAAAAGGTTTTGGTGGTATGGCAAATCCTATCAAATTGAAAGATCTTTACTCTAGAGTCGCATCACTTCTTGGAAAGGCAATCGGTAGGAAATTAAGTACAGTAGAGTGTTGTTTATTAATTGATGAAGCTGCAGTAACCATAGTTGCTGGGAATATAAGAAGAAGTGCTGGAATGAGACAATTTGCTTCAGATGATAAGGAAGCCGCATCAGCAAAAGAAAATTTATGGAGTCAAGATGAGAATGGTAATTGGAGAATAGATCCTGAAAAAGATGCCCTCAGAATGGCCAATCATACTAGGGTTTACCATACAAAACCCACTTACCAAACTGTTTTGGATGCAGTAACAAAACAATTCCATTCAGGTGAGGGAGCCATTCAATTTGCACCAGAAGCAATCGCAAGGTCAAATGCCGATATTCTCAAAGATGATGAATTGAGAAAGGAATTTATTGAAATCTACTCAGAACAAGGCAAGGATGAAGCGAGAAATTGGATAAATAGTTGTTATGGTCCTTTTTCAGATGAAGAGTTAGACCATAGGATGAGTCGATATGGACTTAACCCTTGTGGGGAGATCTTGGGAAATGATTTCCATTGCAATTTGGCTGAAGTTCATTTAAACCAGATTGATCCAGGAAATTTTGAAGAGCAAAAAAAAGCTTTCAAAGCAGCCGCTCTTTCTGTAGCATGCTTACTTAATCATGAATTTGAAGTTGAGCGTTACAGAAAAAGTAGGGAATATGATCCTATCGTAGGAGTAAGTTTCACTGGATTATTTGATTTTTGTGTCCATGCCTTTGGGACGCCATGGTTGAAATGGTGGGAAGCAGGAAGGCCAAATAGCGAAGAAGGGAAGGCCTTCAAAGAAAAGGAAGCTAAATTCTTAGATTCTTGGAGAAAAATAGTAAAAGAAACTGTATGGGAATATTGTGATAAGCATAATCTAAGGAGACCAAATAGATGCACAACAGTTCAGCCAGCTGGGACTAAAAGTCTTCTTACTGGAGCAGCTCCAGGTTGGCATCCTCCAAAGGCTCAAAGATTCATAAGAAGAATAACTTTCAGGAAAAATGACCCAATCGCGTTAGCTTGCATGGATTATGGTTACTCAGTTGTTCCATCTCAATCTGATAAAGATGAAAATGGTTGCTTGCTCGATAATCCATTTGATCCAAGATGTACAGAATGGTTAGTTGAAATCCCTACAGAAGTTAGTTGGGCAAATATAGACGGCGCAGACCAAATAGACATCAATAATTTCTCAGCATTAGCTCAATTTGATTTTTACATGCAAGTGCAGAAATTTTACACAGAGCATAATACCTCTGCAACCGTAGAATTTAGAGAAAATGAAATCGAGGATTTAGCTAAGGCTATTCATAATGCAATAGAAAATAATGAGGGATATATTTCAGCTGCATTGCTAGCTAGATTTAGTGCTAACGCTACTTTCCCGAGATTACCCTTTGAACCAATAAGTAAAGAGGAATATATATTATTGCAGAATAAAGTAATAGAAAGGAAAGTAAATAACGATTTCTTTGACGCTCTTAATAAATATGATGTTGGAGAATTATCTGAAGCAGGACCAGCAGGTTGTGATTCAGATAAGTGCTTGCTTCCTCTTGCTAAACCAAAAGATTAAATTTTGAATAATTTGTAAATAAAAAATATAAATTAGTTTTTAAAAATTTAATTTATGGCTACCTCTTAAATAGGGACATAAATTATTTATGACAATAAGCTTAAATATTGGGAACTTCTTTAATGATTCCTCCAGTCATGCATTGGTGGATGAGCTAAGAAAAAGAACATCAGAAGAGGATATCTTAGATTTTGAGGAAAAATTTAACTCCAAAAACGAAAAAAATCTACACATATATATATGTAGATTTCTAAAAAATAGATCAATCTCCAGAGGGCTAGCCTCTAGATGGTTAATAACCATAATTGAAAACAAAGAATCAAAAATTGATGCTTTGCAAAAATAAAATATTTAGGTCAGCCCTGATAGTTTCCATAGAGCAATTCCAAAAATTGAGAACCCCATAATAAAAGTAAAAGCCAAAGCGTTTACTAATTGGACCTTATCATTCATTCTGTTTGCGAATGGTAGTAATTGAGCAAATAATGGAGTCTCTTCAACTATCGCAGATTTTTTTACCGTAGGTTTTTTGCTTCTAGAAAACATAAAACAAATTTTATAATCTTAAGAATTTTACATTTAAAAGTTCATTAAATAAAAAATACTTCTCAAAAACGAACAAAATGTAACCTGCAAGAAATTACAAAAAAATAAACATAAATACTTTAGAAGAAACCTAATTTCATAATTAAATTATTAAGTTTATTTATTAAAGACCTAGACAAATATTTTTTGGGAATGTTAATATGTTTTTGTAGCAACCGCTACCAAAACGTTCAACTTGCTTATAGCAAGCCGCAAATCGACTTAAGCCATGGAACGGGGACTTAAGCGACAACGGAGCTTAAAAAATGACTCTAATTTACAGAGGACAAAAGTACGTCCAGAACAAAGAAGCAGCTAAGAAGCAGCATAACCAACTAACTTATAGAGGCAAAGCTTATACAAGCTAGTTAATTTGCTACTTAAATAAAAAAAAGCCACTTTTAGTGGCTTTTTTTTATTGTCCAATCTTAGACAAAAAATCACTTAATATTTCTCACAAGCATTAAACTAGTATGATTTAATTGCATTTATAGATTTGATGACGATGGCAGACCAGAAACCTTTGTTTAAAGCTCCGTATGACATAAAAGATGTTAGTGCTCTTTTCGCTATAGTTGCCTTCGTTTTAATAATTGCTGCCATAATTGGTAACAACTTATTTGGTTTATTTCAACAAAATGTAAATTTCGGATAAATGTCTTATAAAAATTTTTCTCAAGACGGAGATTTCATATTGATTGATATTGGGACACATTCTTGTGGAGAAATAAAAAGCTTCACAAACTCAAAATTCTTTTTTTTTAAGCTAATAAAAAGAATCATTAAGAATATTTATAAGAAAAAATCTCCAAATATAAGTAGCTTTAAAAGTTTAATAATAAATCATTTCAAACTAAAAAATATTTCAAAAAAAATAACTCTCATTCTAATTGAACCCAACTTTTTACATTTCGAAGAAAAGCCCTATAAATTTTCATCTATGGTATTGCCAGCAGCCATAAAGAGCACAATTGATAATAATTCAAGAACCATAAAACTTTTCTTCGCTAATAACGATCCGAAATCAGCAGGGAACTCAATATTTAGTTCAAAAGGTAATGTTAATACAAATAACTTCAGGAATGTCTTGTCCTTAAACTCTCATGAGTTAATGGAAATCCTAAAAAATACTTATCTTCATGAAAACTCAAAAGTTATACTTAGGTTAAATTGTGAGGGTATGGAAGACGAAATTATTTACCATTTTAGAAAATATTTAGCAAATAGATTAAAAGGAGTAATGGGATCGTTAAAAGATGTTAAATCCATAAAAGGTAATAAAAAGTATTCTCAACTCATGAAATTCATAGATGAAGAAAAAATTATCTTTGTTCCTTTCTCTGATGATATTGACACTTGGAACAAAGCTCATTCATTTCTTTACTCCTTAAGTTTAAAATTTTAAATTTTGCCTGTAGAGGTGGTAAGTGATTTTAGTCTCTAGTCTTGAAGCTAGATTTACTTGTAGTTATAGCAATAGCTTTAATATCTAACTTGACATGAGTTTCCGAACTGCTTCCGAAAAAATCAACCACCTTTTGTTATAATTAAAAAGCTGAAAATTTAATAATTTTTACCTGGAGGGGTGGTCGAGTGGTTTAAGGCTCTAGTCTTGAAAACTAGCGTGTCTGCAAGGGCACCGTGGGTTCGAATCCCACCCCCTCCGTTCTAAATAAAACGCAACCGAAATTCAACCAAATACTATAAACGCCCTTTTGGTACGTCTTTGTTAAGATAAATTTTATTTGTATTATGAGTAAAGGATTCGCCACAGATAACCTAGTACCCAAAAAATCGAAAAAAAAAATTATCTCAAATGAACCTCAAGGAAGATTAATATCTTGGTCACCTTGGCCACCAGCTAATTTTCAGACAAGATATCCTGCTTTCCCTTTTGTTCTTACAATATTGATTGTAGTTATCGGGCAATGGTATCTATCTCTACTAAGGTAACTTGAAACTAATTTTTTATATTTAAATTTTAGATGAATTTAGTTTGAGAATTTATTTTGTTTTTTTCAATTTTATTATTAGCCCACTTTCAGGCAGCAATAATCCCAATATTATTAGGAATTAGATCTATCAAAAAATTCAAACACATTCGCAAGAACGAATTGCTACCTTTCGGTTTTATTTTTTTAGGATTGGCATCGATTTCCGAAATGATTGATCATACCCAAACATCTTGGATTTATGTAGATCATTCCTCTTTATTTAATTGGTTATTTTATTCTTTCCTATCTTTAGGTCTAACATGTTTATCGATATCAGTTATAAAAAATAAATTTATTCAAAAAGCTAATTTTTGTATTTCTTTATGTTCAATAATCTCATATTTATTATTTGATAAATCTATTGCTCTTCTTTTTCAAGTAATAATAAGTATCCTTCTAATTATTCATTGGCAAAGAGTTTTTAAAGATTGGCTTTTTATCCTTTACCCAATATTTGGTATTTTTTTTACGACTTTCTTTGGAACAAGGCTCTCAATTAGTGGCGATCAATTTTGGCATGTTTTAATAGGCCCATCTGGAACAATTAGCGTTCTAACCTTTTATTTAGTATTAAAGAGATCGGGCAAAAAATTTACTTAAGATTCTTATGAAAATATTTGTATTTACAAGTTTTATAGTGTGCTTAATCACAATAATCTCTCCAGTAATAATCCTTGCTGATACGGCACTTGATGTGTACATGAATGATTTTTATTCTAAATCGAATGAAGCTAGCCAGATTCTTAAAGAAATCGAAAATAGTCTAAAAGAAGGATCAAGAAAAAAAGTATGCTCTAGGCAAAGAGAGGCGGCAAGATTAGGTCTATTAGCTAATAAATCATTAATTAAAGCCTTTGAAATAGAGGGAGCTAATCCACCAATGCAAACAATAAAGGCAAGTCAACAAAGATGGGAATCTATTCTGAATGAGTGCTGAAGAAAGTCAGTACATCTATAAATCTTTTTAAATTTGCATTCTTGCAGATTTACTAATTAAGGGAATTTCAGGTTCAACTCCATAAATACATTGAGAAATCGAATAAATAAAAATGCATAATGTAAATATAAAAATTATTGAGCCTAATTCAACTATGGGAAATATTCTCAAGAGATATGAAATTATTATTAAAGCAATATCAATTAATAAAGCTTGGCATGCGTTATATCTAACGAAATAAGGAACATTTGGATTTCTTACTAATCCAGCAAACAAAATTATAAATAATAAAAAACTACCAAAAGGCAAAGATTTTTCAATTATTGCTATCGGAAAAGTTAATAATAATAGTATTTTTAAAAATGAATATTTATAGAACAAATAATATCCAAAAGGTATTGATGCCTTTAATGGCAAAGTATACAAAAATACTGATGAGAGTCTTTGGAATATTTGATTCAATATATTATTGAAATTTTGTATTAATATTTTAACCTAATTTTTTGAACTTAATAAAAAGACTTACTTTCGAAAAAATCAATTTTGGCAGATGGTTATTAAATATTAGATAATTGACTCAGGTTCATAATTCAAAATGCGTATCTTACATACAATGTTGAGAGTTGGAGATTTAGATAAATCGATTGATTTCTACGTCAATAGATTAGGAATGAATTTATTGCGAAAAAAGGATTACCCTCATGGAAAATTCACTTTGGCATTTGTTGGTTATGGCTCAGAAAAAGAAAATTCAGTAATTGAATTAACTTATAATTGGGACAAAAAATCTGAAGACTATGAGCTTGGAGATAAATATGGTCATATAGCTATTGGAGTAAAAGATATTCATCTAATTTGCCAAGGATTAGAAAAAAATGGTTGTAAAATAACAACCAAACCTAAAACAATGAAAAACAGTACTACTGTCTTGGCTTTTGTTGAGGATCCTGATGGTTATAAAATTGAACTTATTGAAAGAGATTAAAAGCTCAGAAGTTTTTAATTAAATAAACAAATAACTAAAATTTAAAAAGATTGAATTATCAAATATATCGTTTTCAATAAGCGAAAAAATACCTCTAAGATCAAATTTGGATGGAT
>CABYTO010000023.1 GCA_902521995.1 uncultured Prochlorococcus sp.
ATTAAACAAAATAGTATCGAGTCTATTCTATATAATACATCTCCTTATTTTTGCTGTAATCCATTCACTAAAAACAACCGCTACTACTATTGCTAATAAAATAACTGATACCTTAGCCCAAGCTAAGTCTCCTATTTGAGCATCTAATTCTATCCCTATACCTCCTGCTCCAACTAAGCCAACAACAGTTGCTTCTCTAATATTTATATCCCACCTATAAATAGAAATACTCGTAAATGCTGGGAGAATTTGAGGCACTATGCCAAAGGTCATAATTTGTGCTTTATTTGCCCCTGTTGCCTCAATAGCTTCAATTTGGTGTTCATCAATTTCCTCTATAGCTTCATAAAGTAATTTTCCACAAAATCCAATCGATCTTAATCCGATAGCAATTATGCCAGCCAAGACTCCCGGACCGACAACTGCAACCAGAAGTAATGCCCAGATTACTGAATTAATTGATCTGCTTGAAACTATGCAAAATAAGGCTAAAGGTCTTAAAAACTTTTTACTTGGGGTAGTATTGTTTGCGGATAAAAAAGCTAATGGTATTGCAATTAAAGTTCCAATCGTTGTACCAATAGTCGCGATATTTAAAGTGTCCCAAATAGGTTTTATTAAAGTAAAGAAATAATTAGTTTCTGGAGGAAACATCCTACCTAATAGATCTAAAGCCTCATTATGTGAATCGAAAACATAAAACCAGATTGTTTTACTACTAATCAAACCGAAACAAAAGCTAAAAATTAAAGTACCTAAGAACCAACAAAGCCAGTTTTGTAAATCTCTTTTTCGATCAAATTTTTTCCAGGTTTTGTAATCCTTTTGTTTTATTATTGGCATTACTTTATTAATTTTCTGAGATGACTAGATGTATATTCAACAATCATCACGATAGAAATAATTACGATAAGAACAGCCGCTGCAGTCTCAAATTCATATCTATCAAAAGCTGTATTTAAGGTAGAACCAATACCTCCTCCCCCAACAATTCCAATTACAGCTGACTCTCTAAAATTAATATCCAATCTGTATAAAGATAATCCAATAAATCTTGGCATAACTTGAGGCTGGACACCATAATTAACCCATTGAAACCAACTGCTACCAGTAGATTTAATTGCTTCAGCTTGGGATTTATTTATGTCTTCAATATCTTCAGATAATAATTTAGCGAAAAACCCTATTGTCGATAAACTCAGAGTTACCATCCCAGCAAAAGGTCCAAAACCCATTAACTTAACAAAAAATATTGCTAGGATAACCTCCTGAAAACTCCTCGATAATGTGATAACTCCTCTTGATAAGAAATAAACAAATTTAGGGGCTATGTTTTTAGCCGCCCCTAAGGATACAGGTATAGAAATAAGTATCCCCACAATAGTTGCAACAATAGTCATCCATAGACTTTCAAAAATACCTGCCAAAATCTCATCAGATCTAGTTATGAAATCTGGAGGGAAAAAAGCAAATATAAAATTTTTACCCCTTGGGATCCCTTCAAGAATTCTTTGCCAATCAATTTCGGTAGTTAGGAAAACAGATAATAAGTAAGTACTAATTAGCAAAATTAATCCAATTCTTAATAACCTATTTTTTATTAACGGTTTTCTTTTCCAAATTACTTTCTTATCATTCATTTAATATATTCCTAATTTGCTACAGTTTTAGACCAGTCTTCTTCTCCATATATTTTTGTAAGTATTGTCTCTGATAAGCCACTTGGCTTGCCATCGTAAACAATTTCTCCAGCTTTTAAACCTATTATTCTTTCTGCAAAATTCTGAGCAAGAAAAACATCATGAATATTTATAATCGCAGCAAGATTTCTTTCCTTACATAACTCGCATATTAATCGCATAATTTGCCTGGAATTTTTGGGATCTAAACTAGCTGTAGGTTCATCTACTAAAAGTAACATTGGATTTTGTATCAAAGCTCTAGCAATTCCTACTCTTTGCCTCTGCCCTCCTGACAATTCATCGGCTCTTTTATCAAGCATATGCTTTAGTCCAATTCTTTGAAGCAGACGGAATGCTTCTTCAATATCTTTTTGAGGAAATTTCCTGAAAAAACTATTCCAAAATCCTACGTAACCTAATCTACCGGAAAGCACATTTTCCATTACACTTAATCTTTCTACCAAAGCAAATTCCTGGAAAATCATTCCAATTTGTCTTCTTATTTTTCTTAATTTAGATTTATTTAAAGAAGTAATGTCATTTTTTTCATTAGCGAAATATACTTTCCCTGAAGTGGGCTCAACTAATCTATTTATTGTTCTAATAAAAGTACTTTTACCAGCACCTGAAGGACCGATAAGAGCAACTACTTGCCCATTAGGAATTTCCAGGTTTATTCCTTTAAGCGCCTCTTCACCATTTGGATAAACCTTTTTGAGGTTTATTGTTTTAAGCATTAAGTCTGATTTTATTTATGATTAAAAATTTTTATTTGCAATCATAAACAACACCATTAGCTTTATCTATTTTTCTAATAACATCCCAATCGTGCTTGTGACTTATTGAAATGAATCTATCAGCCTTTTTAAATTCTTTATCTAATGTTGAATTATCCCAGTTATAGGTGTAAAAAGCTTGCTTTACTTTTGCAACTACAGCTGGATGTAAATTATGAGCATGAGCATAACCTGTCGTTGGGAAGGTTTGGGATTTATAAATAGTTCTTATTTTAGAAGAATCAACAACACCTCTTGCATCCATTCTTGTAAGAACTGAGTTAGCAATTGGTGCTACTTCATAATCTTTGTTTGCAACACCCATTATTGAATTTTGATGCTTGCCAGAAAAGACTGGGGTGAAATCTTTATCTGCCTCAAGACCAAATTCTCCTTTAAGAATGGCCGATGGTGCTTTAAATCCTGAATTAGATGTCTTAGATGTAAATGTAACTTTTTTACCTTTTAAATCTGCAGGAGAATTAATTGGACTATCAGAAGGAACAATAATTTCCATTTCATAACCGTAAGATAAATCTTTTTTAGCCATCATTCCAAATGGAACTGCTCCTGCACATGCTGCTGCCACTGTATTGCTTCCAGTATTAATTCCTGCTACATGAAGACGTCCAGATCTCATTGCCTCAACTTGAGCAGCATAAGATTGAACTGGTAAGAAAGTGACTTTTTTACCAGTCACCTTAGACATATGTATTACAAAATCTTCCCAAACTTTTGCATAAACGGAGGGGTCTTCAACAGGTGTATATGAGAACACAATGGTTTCAGGATCTATCCATTCATCTTCGGAAAGGGGTAGGTCTGCGAGAAAATCTCCATCTCGATCACAATATTTGCTGTCAACAGTATTATTTGGATTGCAATCAGATAAATCTAAATCTCCAATTAAATCATTTGATTTGTTTCCACAACTTGAAATACTTGTACTGATTATTGATAGCCCTAAGACTATCTTTAAAAAATTTCTCATTAGTGTTGAATTTATTCTCCATATTTAAGCTGCTCTAAAGAGATTAACTTTTTCCCAAAAAGAGTTTAAATTCTGATTAATTTTTTTATTTTGAGTTAGTCAATTTTTAATCAGATTTGACCAGGGAATTAAATAATTTTTAATTTATTTTTAACTTTATAAATTTAGGGTGAAACCACTTTAAGAAATAAATATGATAATTCCTGAAAAGCAAAATATAGAATTTAAAGAAAATACAATTCTAGAAGTCAAATCAGGAATATTATTAATGGAATCAAAAATCAAGAATAAGAAAAATATTGTTGGGATAATAAATGAAAATGTTGTAATAAATTTGGAATTATGTAACTACGAAAAAATTAAATTAATTGCGTTGACAAATTGCGAAATTAAAACAATTAAAAGAGGGCTATTTTTTTCATCTACAGACTTATTAAAAAAAAGTCTAAAAAGAATTAATCAATTGGAAAAACTGTTATTAATAAGGGATATAAAAAAATCAGAAGAAAAACTAAAAGAATTTCTTTTATACTTATCCTCAATAATTGGCTTAAAAAAAGATAATTATATTTATCTAAATTTAAAAGAATATAATTTTACCCATAAAATTATCGGTAATTCAATTTCTTCAACAAGAGTAACCGTAACGAGAAATTTAAAAATACTAGAAAAAAAAGGTTGGCTCAAATTTATAAAAAAAGGTATTTTAATACCGTTTAAAGATAATTAACCAAACCTTAATTAAACAGACTTATTTTATGGCTACAAATAATATCTTAATTATGTCTAATTCCATAACATCAGTTTTTACTTTTAAAATTGAAAGCACTTTCGATGAATGGGCAGCAATATTTGATAGTGCGGAAGCTGATAAAAGACATTCTGAATTTCTTATTAAGCCACTTTTTAGAGGAGTAAGTAAGGAAGATCCTCAAAAAGTTATTGTTATTCATCAAGCTCCAGAAGGTAATGTTCAAAAGTTTGTGGAAGCTAATGGTGACTGGATGGCAACGCATAGAGTTGACCTTTCAACAATGGAAGAATCATCTTGGACTTCTTCAGCAACATCGGAAAGTTGTTGTGATTAACAAATGAAAAGACTACTATTCCCACTACTAGCTCTCTCAACTATTTCCCTTGCGAGTTGTACTAGTAACTCAAACAAAATAGGTACTCAAAAGGTTTCTGAAACCCAAAGGCAGAGAGAAGTTTGTCTAGATTGGTATGGCTACAGAATTGATACCAAGAAAGCAATTAATGATTTAAATCTAAAAATTGAAACAGAATCAGAATTAATGGCTTACTGTGATTTCTTCAAGAATGTAGCTGATACAAAATAGATTTTTACAAAAGAATTTATTTTTTGGTGTCTTGCGATCTCATTTCTTTTTGTGCTTCCCTAATTCTTTCTTCAAAGACTGATCTTCTATATGGAGTAACTTCTCCATTTTTAGTTGCCAAGATTTGGGCTTCATAAAGCCTCTTGGCTCTTGTAATTTTTTCTCTTATTTGAGAGAGCTCATTCATGATCTTATGCAGTTAATGAGAATCCCGTTCCCTATTCTCATTTCATGCGTCCAAATAAATTGGATGAACGTAGAAGTAAGCTAACATTAAAAAAGAAGGTCGGATTTAAGATATATTTAAAAAATCTTTAAAAGTAGTTTTTAATAAAATTTTAAATAGAAATTTTATCTAGAGGTAAAATATTCTGGGCCTCAATTGAGTCCAAATGAATTTCATTCTCTGTATCTTTATACAATCTTCTTGATTGCGGTGATTTAAGGGCGTTATTGTAATTTTCAATAAATTCCGAATCATCCAAAATAGATTTATTTTCTCTTTTAAAACTTTCTTTATAAGAATATTTGATATGCCCTATTTCTTGGGCTTGATTTGAGTTTTTGGGAGAAGGTGAATTTTTTATAATCATTTATTATTTTTTTTATATGATTGTCTTCGATATTTAAGGCGTAAAAACATAGAAGACTTGTATAACTTAAGATTATTGGATTAAGAAGTTATTAAGTAAAAAATAAATTTGTTTAAAAAATTTCTAGATTTCTAAATTTCTAAATTAAATATTTTTTCTAATAGTCAAAAGTTTATTTAATAAGAATTTAATTCAAAGTTAACAATAGACACTTAAAAAATAAATATGAATAAGACTCAACTTGTTAATTTCATTACTTTTTCAATTCTTGAAAGTAAAAGAGTTGAAGACAGATTATTTAGAAATGAAATTCATAGCTATCTTACCCAACTAAATAAAAAACAATTAAAAGCAATTACAAGTGAATTTATCATTTAAAAAAAATATGAAAAAGCTACTGGTTTTTTTTATTCTTATCCTTACTTCTTGCAGTTCAAAAGATGAATTATCCTTTACCCAAGATGAATTATCCATTACAAAAGATGAAATTTCGATTACGAAAGGTAAATCATCCATTAATGATGAAAAAAAATTATTTTATGTAACTGAAGAAACTGCTGTTCTTCTTTGTGGAGGTAAATCCAGAATAATTGATAGTAAAAATGAAGAAATCATCAAAATAGAAGTCAAAGATTTTTCAAGTGCTGAAAAAGAAAAATTTGTTCAATTTACTCTTGTTGAGACAGATAGAAAAGGCGGAAAATATAGAATTATTAATTGTTATCCAAATAAAGATCCGAAAAAATCGGTAATTAAAACAATCAAGACTAATTACAAGTTAAATTAGTCCTATGTTAACTAGATCAAATGAAAATATTTAAATGAGATTTAAAGCTGCTTTAAACTAAATAATCTATAAAAAAAGAGTAGAAATAATTTTTTTTATGCATCCGAGCAAAGTAGTCAAAGATCCAAAAATCAACGATACTTATTACGATCCAGATGTTGATAAGCTTTATCAATATGTAAAAATTGGTGAATTTCCGCCAGAATGGGTAGTGACAAATATAGATGAAGATGACGATTATTATTACGCTTCGATGGGATATTAGTTTTAATATCTATTATTAAATTCAATAAATTTGTCTCTTTAATATTTTGTGTGAGGAAGATTAAAGAGACAATCTAAATATAGATAAAAGGGTTTAAGGGAAAATTAACAAGGAAATAAGATTAAATAAAAAAGATAATAATTCAATGTAAATTAATTATGAAATAATTAGATCAAATTATTTTGATTATATAAAATAAAATTGTTGGAACTTTAAATGGCTATTAAAGATCATAAAAGTTTGCAAGACTCAAAAATTCTTCTTGTAGAGGATGATAAGAGTATTAGGCTGACTGTAAGTGAAACCTTGATCAGCGAAGGTTTTAAAGTATTAAGTTTCAAAGATGGTTTAACTGCATTAGATTTTATTACTAATGATTCTAAAAATGATGTTGACCTAATAATTCTGGATTTAATGTTGCCAGGGTTAAATGGATTAGAGTTATGCAGAAAAATAAGAAATGAAGAAATTTATACACCAATACTAATTTTGAGTGCTAAAGATAATGAATCAGACAGGGTTCTTGGTTTAGAGGTTGGTGCAGATGATTATTTAACAAAACCTTTTGGTTTAAATGAATTAATTGCTAGATCAAGAGCCTTAATAAGAAGATCTAAACGTAATAAAAAAAATATAGAAAACTCAAAAACCGTCATAGAGTTTAATCATATAAAAATGTTTCTGGAAGAATGCAGAGTAACTTCTTTTAATAGAGAAATAACATTATCTCCCAAAGAATTTAAATTATTAGAGTTATTTATGAAAAATCCAAAAAGAGTATGGTCAAGGGATTTAATACTTGAAAAGATATGGGAAATTGACTTTATTGGTGATACTAAAACCGTAGATGTTCATGTTAGGTGGCTAAGAGAGAAATTAGAAGAAGATCCCTCTGCTCCAAAGTTTCTTAAAACTGTTAGAGGTTTTGGCTATAAGTTTGGATGAAAATGAAAACACTACAAGAAGTATTATTGTTTTTCCATCAGAATTGGAAAATACAAGTTAAGCAGTTTTCTCAATCAAAAGAAAAAAAATTTGAAGTTGATAAAAATAAGTATAAAAAAACTATTGATTTCCCATTTGATAAAATTAGACCTCAAGAAGTGTTGTCTTGGTTAGATTATTCATCGCAAGGGTGGATAATCCTATCATCTGATCTAACAATAAAATTTATCAATCAGAAAGCTTTATCTCTTATTAGGGTTATCAAATATAAAGATGTTATTGGAAAAGCAATTAATGATATTAATGAGCTTGAAGTACTTAGTAATAAAATTCTATATTTAAGAAAAAAAGATTTCCCATTCAACCTTGATTTCACAATTGCGGGAGTACCCATTTCGGTAAATATTGTTAGAGGAAGGAAAAAGAATTATTTAATACTATTGGAAAGTAAATTATCAATTGAATCGATAAAAAAAAGACAAAATCAATTAATTAACGATGTGTCTCATGAACTGAAAACCCCTCTTACATCACTTATCTTAATTGGGGAAAGACTTGAATCAGTAGTATCAAAAAAGGATAGGTATCTTGTTAAAAGACTTAAGAAAGAGTCAAAAAGATTAAGAAAAATGGCCGAAGAGACTTTAGAGCTTTCTAAGCTAGAAAGTAGCGAAGATTTTAATGTAAACAAAAAAATATCTATTTCAGATTTGATTATGGAATCTTGGCAAACACTAAAACCGCTTGCAGAAAAAAAGGATATAAAAATAAATTTATTTTCTCCAACAAAATATTATATATCTGGAGATATTGAAAATTTAAAAAGAGCATTTATAAATATTTTAGATAACGCTATTCGTTATTCCCCAACAAAAGAGGGCATACAAGTTGAAATTTTTAAGAGAGATAGCTCTGTTGTTATCAGAGTTAGAGATAAAGGTATTGGATTAGAAGAAAATGAATCAAATGATATTTTTTCTCGTTTTTATCGTGGTGACCCATCAAGGACTAAATTTAAGAAAAGTGGTAGTGGTTTAGGTCTTTCAATTACAAAAAAAATAATTAATAAAAATAAAGGTTTTATAAAGGCATTTAATCATAAAGATGGTGGAGCGATTATTGAAACTATCTTTCCGTGTCTTAATACAGATTTATAGGGAAAATTTAAAAAATATTAGGACATGATTTTTCTGCAATAAATTTTTTTAAATTCAAAACCCCTTCTCTAGTAAAAAGAATGCTTCCTTCTTTGGAGTCATCTGCCCAATAAGAATTTCTTTTGCCAATAGCTAACCAAAGCCTATCAGGTAATGTTGGCATGTACATACTCTCGAAAGCAGATGTTCCAATGTCATTTTCTTCTTTCATATCTTTGCATGCTTCTATCATTAGTTTGGGTCGATTTAAATAATGCCTGACACCCTGCCAATAATATTTTGTTTCAGCTTTAACTGGGGCGATGAATAAAATAATAAAAAGAAGATATTTCATGATTTAACTTTATTTAATTATAAGAAGGGCAAAAAAAAGCCACCTTATATAAAAGGTGACTTTTAATTAGTATTTTAAACTAGATTTTTCCAATATTTAGGAAAAGAGTTTCCCCAGTTGATTTCTTTCCAGTCCCGTCATTGTCAGTTGAAATCCATGCTTGCCCGTCGCTTGTTATTGCTAAGCCTTCAACCTTTTCAAGGATAAAACCGCCCGTAGATTTCATTACTGGTTTTAGATCAGTAACTAACTCTTTTTCAACTAAAGGATAAAGTCTGGGAGGAATATTAGACTGAAGACCTTCGAAAATGACATCACCTAAATCTATTTTATATATAGCTTTCAATTTTGCTTTCTTTCCATAGAAACTATCTCTTTCGATTACATAAAGTGCCCCGTCATGGTAAGTCAATTCTGAAATGCCAACTCCACCTTTTTTGATCCTATCTAATTGATAATTTACGGCCCCCCACTGTTTGGTTTTTAAATTATAGGAAAGGATCTTAGTAGTATTGAAAGTATCATCACCCCAAGGCTTCTGTTGAGCAATATAAAGAATATCCCCATTCCTTGTTATGCCTTCAAAACCAGGATTTTTAGCATAATTAAGATATGAAGCTGGTGGAGTTATCTTCTCTAAAATTTCACCATCTGAGCTTACATGGTAGATTGCAGGAGGATGTTCATCTAGCTTTTTCTTGATTCCTTCAGTAGAAATGTAGAATCCACCATTACCGTCAGTAGTAATACCCTCTTGATCCATAAATAATGCAGTCTTACCATCTAGCTTTATATCTATAGCTCTTTCTAATAGTGCTGGGGAAGATGAAGGATCAATAACGTAAATTCTTGGCTGAGTTTTAAAAGTCCCATCATTTACAGCATAAATCTTACCGTCATCACCAGCCACCATTCCGCTTATCGCACCCCAAGATACAAATTCAAGGCCATTTTCATTTGTTAAATGTGGGTATGAAGCAGGAGCATCTTGTAGTTGATAAATAGTCACATGAGAAGATAAACCAGGTTCTTTTTTGTTGTAGTCTTTTTCATTTGCTGAGGCAATTAATCCCCTCTCTGGAATTGCGACAAATCCCTCTGGTCCAATGCCTGATGGAAGTAATTGAGTAAGCAAAGGTTGATTTAGTTCTGTGATATCGTAAACAGCTACTATCCCAGCTCGTTCAGCACCAACAAATAAATATGGCGTCCCATTAATTTTTGAATATGTAACTGACTCAGGTTCTACTCCCTTTTTACCTGCTCTCCCATCTTGGAAATGACCTATTTGTGCAATTGCTCTTTCTAGTCTATTTGCATCTTCATAAACTACTGTTCCATCTTTTTTAAAAATAGTCCAGGATCTTGAACCACCTCTTTTTGCCTGACTTGGATCAATATGCTTGTAATCGCCTTCATTTGCTGTAGCAAAATGGTCATTATCAATCCAAGTAAGACCATCGGGTTCTCTTCTTACATTCTTTAGTTTGCTTTTAAATTTATGTGCTCCATCTTTCTTTGTATCCATTCCTGCCATTTGTTTTACAACTCCTGCCGAGAAATGTGATATTACATTTCCATCTTTATCAATTACTGCAAGATGGTTGTTTTCTTGAAGAGAGACAACTGTTTCACCAAGATCATTAATAGCAACGAATTCTGGTTCGGGATCAAAAGGAGCTATTTCGGATAAGCCTGTTAAATCTACTTTTTTAATTGAGTTACATTGTATTTTTCCTCTTTTGTTTAACTTCACAAGAGAAACATAACCTGCAGGATTAATTTGAATGCCATTGTCATCAATTTGAGGGATAAATCCATTTTTATATTCTTCATCCCTCTCATTCTCTATAGCGACAGCTAGAAATGTTCCGTCTGGTGAAACAAAAACGCTATCAGGCTGCCCACCTAAATCACATTCTTTTACTGCTTTTCTTGTTTCTAAATTGTATTGAACTAATGCTCCTGAAGGATTTGTATAACTTTCAGATGTATTTGAACCTATATAAGCATTGTTTCCAAGTGCTGCAATTCCAGTTGGTTCTGCTTCCAGTTCAACAACTCCCAATGCTTTAGGTTTTGCAGGGTCTGAGATATCAACTAAACCTATCACTCCTAGATCGCTATCTGTATAAATCAAAGTCTTACCATCTTCTGATGCAGTAACAACTTCTGAAGAAGTTTTGGTTGTAGATTTTGATCCCTCTGGTAAATTATCACTTACATTGAAAGAAGAAATTCTGTTGAAGTTTTTTTCATTTGCCCAATATTTTGTATTCCAATTTGCAAATCCGCTACTTGTAGAGGAGGCGACAATTGCAAGTAATGCAGAAAAACTTGCAGCAGCTAATTTTTTTTTCATTTAGTGCATAAGAAAAATACTTCTTCATGTTCCCTTTAAAAAGTTAAGACAAAAAAATAGATTTATTAAGAACTATTTAAAGTTAAAACTATAGTAAAAAAAAAGACCTGCATTTTGCAGGCCTTTTTAGTGTGTGTAAGATTTCTAAATTAAGATTTAATTTAGAACTTAAATGATGTTAAAACCATTACACCAGTTTGATCTGGAGTTGTAGTTGCTGCCTTCTCCTTGATGAAAACAAGTGGTGTTATTGTCATACCATCATTTACTGGGTATGAGTAATAAACTTCATACATTAGCTCTTCTGTTTGGTTCTCGATTTGACCACCAGATGTACCTAAAGCTGCACCAAGTTCTCCAGGACCTACTTCTCCGTTAACTCCAAGGAAGTAGTTGATTGACTCATCAGCAGATGCAGCAGCACCACCGATATCACCAAATTCATAACCAGCACTTACATTTAAACCGTTATCAAATGAATAGTAACCATTTAATGCTGTGAAAGTATCTTCGTTTGCACCGTATCTACCAGTTTCAATTAAACCGTAAGTTACAGAAACTCCGTAGTTGTCACCTGTGTAAGCAGCATTAGCACCGTAAGCATCAATACCTTCTTTAGCCATGAGGTCTGTTTCATTTCCTGCATAACCGATAGCAGCAGTAAAGCCATTACCGAAGTCATACTCAGCTCCAGCCATAGCTCCGCCGTTATCAATAACAGCGTTTACGTTACCACAATCATCAAGAGTGTCAGATGGTCCGCCATAAGCACAAGCTACTGTAAACATTGAGGATCCGTCCTTGTTGTCAGCAACCATAGCTGTAAGGCTATCCCCGATAGGGAATTTGTATGCAACACCATCAACTTTTAGTTGGTCGGCTGTGTTGTTAAGGCCAAATTCATCAACTGGGCCTGCAGTAGTGGAACCAGAATCGATGGCTACTTCTAATGAATCATCACCAGTAAAACTAGTTTTTATTTTAGTATCAAAAGCGTATTGAGCTTGAACAGTCTGGTTGCCATCAGGTAGAGCTGTTGTAGCACCCAAACCATCTACAGCACCGACTGCCATTTTGACACTGAATGATACAGTGGATGTTTCAGAAAAACCTCCAGCTTCTATTCCATTAACACGAGCTTCTAGGCCATCCACTCTTCCTTTCATGATTGCTAGCTCAGAACCAAGTTCATTACTTAGCCTGTCTATCGCAGCTCCATTCATTAAGCCTTCACCGCCTGCAATTAAGTTGTTTAATTCAGCAGCAGCTTCTAAACGAGAGACTGAATTTCCATTGAATCTTGGGCTGTTTGTAAGATCCTTTAATGAATCGTAAGCCCAATCTCCTGGGAATAAAGTATCTGATTTAAAATCACTTAGAGATACTAAATTACTAGAATTTGAAAATTTGCCAAGATCAGAGTTTTTGATCTCAGATGCATTTACTGCGATACCCGATGCCAAAGAAATGATGGCAGGGGCCGCAATTAATTTTTGAAAAAGTTTCATAAACCTCAACACGTAGAAATGGATAAATATCCATATGTATATGAACGAATTTAGGTTAAGAAACGGGTAAGAAATAAAGTCAAAAAGAAAAACTTAAATAGACCTTAAACTTCTCTTAAATTAAATCAAAAAATGTTTATTTATTTCAAGATTTTTTTTAATAAAAGTTAAAAACTATACTATGTTTATTCCAAAATATTTTTAAAACAAAACGAAAAAAAGTGAATTTAATATTTAGTTTAAGAAGGGATTAAGAACTAATTAACCACAGGATAAAATTTTAATTAACAAGTATTTGTGTATAATTTCGGTGCTATATATATGTAGTCTTTCATTTAATCATGACATCCATGAACATAGCTAAGAAAGCTTTGGTTCTCACTACTGCAGTAGCCATTGCTGCTGGTACAAGTGTTCCTGGCACAAGTGTTTCTGCTAAAACAAGATTAAGTGGTGCTGGAGCATCATTTCCTGCCAAAATTTACACTCGTTGGTTCAAAGATTTAGCCTCTTCAGGCGGACCAAGAGTAAACTACCAGGCTGTTGGTTCAGGCTCTGGAAGAAAAGCTTTTATTGATCAAACTGTAAACTTCGGTGCTTCTGATGATCCTATGAAGGCTAAAGATATAGCGAAAGTAACAAGAGGATTAGTTCAGATTCCTATGGTAGGAGGAACTATTGCTTTTGGTTACAACTACGATTGTGATTTGAAACTTACCCAAGAGCAAGCAGTACAAGTTGCTATGGGTATGATCAAGAATTGGAAAGAAGTTGGCTGTAAGGCTGGTAAATTAACTTGGGCTCATCGTTCTGACGGATCAGGTACAACTAAAGCCTTTACAAACTCCATGGAAGCTTTTTCACCAACTTGGACTTTAGGAACTGGTAAATCTGTTAAATGGCCAGCAGGCGTTGGTGCTAAAGGTAATTCAGGTGTTGCAGGTGTAATTCAAAATACTCCTGGTGCAATTGGTTATGTTAACCAGTCCTATATTAAAGGTAATGTTAAAGCTGCTGCACTTCAAAATCTTTCAGGTGAATTTCTAAAACCATCTGTAGAAGCAGGAGCTAAGGCTCTTAATGGTATTACTCTAGATGAAAATCTTGCGGGTAAAAATCCTAATCCAACTGCAAAAGGAGCATATCCTATAGCTTCATTAACATGGATACTTGCCTATGAAGAAGGTAATGGTAGAAACACTAAAGCTATCAAACAAGCCTTTAATACATTGTTAAGTGATGAGTATCAAGATAAAGCTCCATCACTAGGCTTTGTTCCTTTAAAAGGCGATATTCTTGAGAAATCAAGAGCTGCTGTAAAAAGAATCGGTAAATAAACCGTAAGAAAAACATTTAAAAGGGGGAATTTATTTCCTCCTTTTTTTTATGCAAATAAATATTTTGATAAACCTAATATTAAAGAAAAAAGGATAAGTATGTATGTTGGAACTATTTTAAAAAAAGATAATAGTGTAGAGATTAAAACTATAAAAATAGAGCTAATTAAAAAGAATTTTGATGAAAAACTATCTTCAATTAAATTAAATCCAGAGAAAATAACTGCTCCAGGAATTGTATTGATCACTCCTTCGATAAAGTAATTAATCGATTTAATTTTGTTTTTTATAAAGCCTTTTCCAA
>CABYTO010000024.1 GCA_902521995.1 uncultured Prochlorococcus sp.
GCTCTGAGAAACTTCCAAAAGTAATTTTTTAAGATTTAATTTTTCACATTTCTTTATTAAATAGCTCATAAGATAAGATCCAAAACCCTTTTTCCTAAATTTCTGATTTACAACAAAATAATTTATTTGAGCTTCATCAAGAATTACGTGAAAAACGCATATTCCTACGACTAAATTAGTGAACAATAACCCAAAGATTTTTGTACCATCTTTTTTGAATTCGTTGGCCCATTGCTTCTTACTCCACAGTGAAATCGTTTTTGAATCTAATTCATAACATAAATCAATATCTTTCTCATTTATTTGTTTAATAGATATCATTTTATTATAAGTATATTTAAAGAGTTCAAATCTAGAGTCATTATAAAATATGACAGTTTTGGCAAAATTTTTTTTAAGTTCTCACATGGAAGAAAAAAAATCATTTCTAAAACAGAAGATTGATCTAGAAAGTCCTAATAGAAATATCGTTCCTATTACTACATTCATTGGAGGAGATGGGAAATTGTCAATTGGTGGATGTTCTATTGAAGAATTAGTTAAAAAATATGATTCTCCTCTCTACATTTTAGATGAAATCACTCTAAGAAATTCTTGTAGAGCATACAAAAAAGCATTAGAAAAATATTACCCTGGGAAGTCCATGCCCATATATGCCTCTAAGGCAAATAGTTCTATCTTTATGAGTAGTCTTGTTTCCTCAGAAGGTTTAGGACTTGATGCGGTCTCAGAAGGAGAACTATTAACTGCTATTAAAGGTGGGGTTCCAAATGAAAAAATTGTTTTTCATGGCAATAACAAATCAGATAAAGAATTAGAATTCGCAGTTAGAAATAACATTAAAGTAATTGTAGATAATGATTATGACTTAGAAAGATTAGATGAAATCTCAAATTCATTTGATCGCGATTTAGAAATAATGATTCGCTTTACTCCCGGGATAGAATGCCATACACATGAATACATTAGAACTGGATCATTTGATAGCAAATTTGGTTTCGGGATAGAATATTTGAATACTTTATTTAACAGAATCAGCAATACAAAACATTTAAAATTAAAAGGATTACATGCTCATATTGGTTCGCAGATTTTTGAACTAGATCCTCATAAGGATCTAGGAGAAATAATGGTAAAGGTTATTTTAGACGCCAAAGAATTTGGGCATAATATCAAGGAACTTAATGTTGGCGGGGGTTTAGGTATTAAATATACCGAAAGTGATGATCCCCCTTCAATTGATGAATGGGTAGAAACAATTTCTTCTTCTGTTATTGAAGCTTGTAAAAAAAACAACCTTGATTTCCCTACATTAATGTGCGAACCTGGTAGATCAATCGTATCAACAGCAGGTATAACAATCTACAAAATTGGTGCTTTTAAAGAAATTCCTGGTATCAGAACATATTTATCTGTTGATGGTGGGATGAGTGATAATCCAAGACCAATTACATATCAGTCAAATTATTCTGCATGTTTAGTAAATAATCCATTTAATCTTAATTCCAAAAATAAATATACTATTGCTGGTAAGCACTGCGAATCTGGAGATGTTTTGTTTAAGGAAATTGAACTAGCAGAGTGTAAAACGGGAGATCTTATATGTGTTTTTGGTACTGGTGCATATAATAATTCAATGAGTTCTAACTACAATAGAATTCCAAGACCCGCTGCTGTCTTAGTAAAAGATGGAGAGGCAGAAATTATCCAAAAAAGAGAAAGCTCATTGGATCTTTTAAAATATGACGTTTTACCTGATCGCTTTATCAAACAAAATTGGGTACATTTAAATTAATTTTGTTTTTAGTGTGAATTTCTGGGGGATTATAAATTTAAAGCTTTTATTAGATGTCTTATTTGCTGTTGGTTTCGGACTATTATTATTCTCTAGAGTAAAAGAACAACGGACTTTATGGCTTCTAAGAGGATATTTGTTTTTAGTATCATCCGCATGGTTTATTCAAAGATATGCATACTTACCACTAACATCAAAATTAATTGATGCTGTAGTCCTCGCTTGCTCTCTCTCATTAGCGATCCTTTGGCAAGGAGAGTTAAGAAGATTGATGGAATTATTAGGTACTGGAAGGCTAGCTGTATTACTTGGGAATCCACAAAAGGAATTTAGGGCAACTTCAACTACCATTACTCAGTTAGTTGATACTGCCGGTAAACTCTCTCAAAATAGAAGAGGTGCTTTAATTGTTGTAGATTTGGGGAGTGATTTAAGACCTGAAGATTTTTTATATTCAGGTACCAATATTGAAGCACAGTTATCAACTGACCTTTTAATAAATCTTTTTGCCACAGATACGCCTTTACATGATGGAGCAGTTCTTGTGAAAGGAAATAAAATAATTTCTGCTGGCGTAATACTTCCTCTTTCAAGACAAGGAATAAGTAGATATGGAACAAGACATTTAGCAGCATTAGGAATTACAGAAAGGTTTGACAGATGTATTTGTATTGTTGTTTCTGAAGAGACAGGTACGTTATCATTAGCAAACCAAGGCAAACTCGAGAGGCCAATAACCAGCAGCAGGTTACAAGAACTTCTTGCAAATTTGATTGGTAATCAAAACTCTATTGGAGCAAATAAAGCATCTTTAAGTAAAAATGTTTCATCTCAAAAAACAGACTCGAGTGATAATATAATCAGTGATATTAATAAAAAAGAGTCAGAAAAATCAGAAATTTTTATTAACAAAAAGGATTAACTAATGAGTTTAGAAAAAGTAATAGACGATAAAATTACTGACTTATTAATGAAAATAGATAAGCAAAAATTACCCAAGCATGTAGCAATAATTATGGACGGCAATGGGAGATGGGCGACTAGAAAGGGTTTACCCCGATCTTTTGGACATAAACGGGGAGTTAGTGTACTAAAAAAAATTCTCAAAGCTGCAAAAAATTTAGGTTGTAAAGTAATTACTGTTTATGCTTTTTCAACTGAGAATTGGACAAGACCAACAAAAGAGGTTGATTTTCTTATAAACCTTTTTAGCGAAGTTCTAATAAACGAAATTAAAGAGATACATGAAGAATCAACAAAAATAAAATTTATTGGAGATTTAACTCCTTTCCCAAAAAATTTAAAAGTAATAATATCTAGTTCAGAATCACTTACTAAAAACAACAATAAATTTTTATTCAATGTTTGTCTTAATTACGGAGGTAGACAAGAAATAGTAAAAGTTGCAAAAGAACTAGCATTAAAATCTTCTTCTGGGGAAATAAAACCAAGTGAAATTAATGAAGAATTATTTAATTCAGAATTATTAACTAGAGGGATTAAGGATCCAGAATTACTAATAAGAACTAGCGGAGAAAAAAGGATCAGTAATTTTCTTTTATGGCAATTAGCTTATTCAGAAATTTACATATCAGACGTAATGTGGCCGGACTTCAATGAGTTTGAATTTCTAAAAGCAATCCTTGATTACCAATCAAGGAATAGACGTTTCGGCGGTATAGAATCATTAGCAAATGAATCTCTTGAAGATTCTCAATATTCTTCCTAACCAAAATGCCTAATTCAAATAATCTTATATCAAGAGAAATTAGGTTCGATTGGAACAAAGAGGAGATATTGGAAATTCTTAATATGTCTCTAATTGATTTAATGTGGGAATCGCAAATCGTTCACAGGAAATTCAACAGATATAACATTCAATTAGCTTCATTATTCAGCGTAAAAACTGGTGGATGTGAAGAAAATTGTTCATATTGTAGCCAATCAATTTATAGTGCTAGCGAAATCAAAAGTCATCCACAATTTCAAGTTGAAGAGGTTTTAAAAAGAGCTCAAATAGCAAAGAATGAGGGGGCAGATAGGTTTTGTATGGGTTGGGCTTGGAGAGAAATTAGAGATGGTAAATCTTTTAATGCAATGTTAGAGATGGTTAGCGGTGTAAGAGATTTAGGAATGGAAGCTTGCGTTACTGCTGGGATGCTTACAGAAGAACAAGCTTCCAGACTGGCTGATGCAGGTTTAACAGCCTATAACCACAATCTTGATACAAGTCCAGAGCATTATAAAAATATTATTACGACTAGAACTTATCAAGATAGGCTAGATACTATCAAAAGAGTGAGAAATGCAGGAATAAATGTTTGTTGTGGAGGAATAATAGGTTTGGGTGAAACTAATGGCGATAGAGCTTCTTTTTTGGAAGTACTTTCAAACATGAATCCCCACCCTGAAAGTGTTCCTATAAATTCATTAGTAGCTATTGAAGGCACTGGTTTAGAAGATAATAAAGAAATTGATTCTATTGAGATGATAAGGATGATAGCTACAGCTAGAATTCTTATGCCTAAAAGTAAAATAAGATTAAGTGCAGGGCGAGAAAAACTCTCAAAAGAAGCTCAAATTTTATGTTTTCAATGTGGTGCAAATTCAATTTTTTACGGAGATGAATTACTCACGACTTCAAATCCATCATTTCAATCAGACAAGAAACTTCTAAAAGAGGTTGGAGTATCATTTAATAAAGCTTTTGAAACTTGTGAAAAAACATCATCTTTATGAAAGGCGAATATTATAAAATACTTTCTTTTTATTCTTTCTTCCCATTTCAAGAAAACCTAATTCTTGATCTCAAAAATAAATTATTAGAAATTGAGAATGAAAACGATCTTTCAGGCTTATTAATTTTTGCTAATGAAGGAATTAATGGCACTATTTGTGCTGAGAAAAATGTAATTGATATTGTTATAAATTTACTTAAGAAGTATACAGGTATTGGAAATTTGAATATAAAAGTAAACTTTTCAGAAAAGAAAGTCTTCAAAAAATTAAAAATAAAAATCAAAAAAGAAATCGTTACCATGGGCATAAAGGGAATAAACCCTTCACAAAATAATGGGACTTATGTTGACTCAGCTGATTGGAATAAGTTGATTAAAAATCAAAATACAATAGTCATTGATACTAGAAATCATTACGAGGTTTCTATAGGAACATTTCAGAATTCTATAAACCCAAATACGAGAAATTTTAGAGAATTCCCTCAGTGGGTAGATGATCATTTAGATAGTCATTTAGAAAATAAGGAGTCTACAAATATAGCAATGTTTTGTACCGGTGGTATCAGATGTGAAAAAGCTACTAGTTTGCTGAAAAAAAAAGGTTATAAAAATATTTATCACCTACAAGGGGGCATCCTTCAATACCTTGATGATATCCCAAAAGAAGAAAACTTATTTGAAGGTGAATGTTATGTTTTTGATAAAAGAGTTGCTTTAGACCAAGAATTAGAAAAAGGCTCCTACTCGATTTGTCATGCATGTGGAATGCCAATTTCAATTCAAGATCAAAAAAGAAAAGAATACAGAAAGGGTATCCAATGTCATTTCTGCATAGATCAATTCAGTGATAATGATAGGAAAAGGTTTGAAGAAAGACAAAAACAACTCGATATATTAAAAGTGAAAAATCATAAAATCGATGAGGACTAATTTTCAAAATTATGAAAGTTGAAGAATTAGAAAAATTAGCAGGTGTCATTGGATTAATTATTAAAATTCAAGTCAGAGAAACTCTCGGATTATGTTTCTTTAGAATTGTTATTGCAGAACAGAAAGAAAACATCATTAAGATTTGGGCCGAAATGAAAGGTTGGACTTATTTAAATAAACAAGGTATTCAACTTGATACATTAAGAATCCTCAGTAAAGCTCCTGCTTTTGTTTCGGAATTAATATGGGCAACAACTATGGCTTGGGCAATTGAAAAAAAATCAAGCAAAAAAGCAAGACTTTTAGCTATTTTTGATAGTGAAGGATATAGTAAAAAACTAGTAAGATATTTTAAGTTAATAGGCTTCAAAATTGTTAAAGAAGTTGGTTCTAGCCCAATAGATATTTTGTTGAGATTGGTTTGGGGAGGTGCAGGCACACTTATGAACGGGGAATGTATTTCTATATTAAAAAAGCTTGAAAAGAAACTCTCTTTAATTGAAAAAAGTCAACCCGCATGATAACTACTTCTAACTAAGGGGCCAGAAGATACTTTCTTGAATCCTAATTCCTTAGAGAACCGATATAAATATTCAAACTCTGAAGGATCCCAATATTTCTTAACTGCCAAATGATTGAAGGAGGGCATTAAATATTGGCCAATTGTAATTTGATCACAATCTATTTTTTTAAGATCATAAATTGTATTTTTTATTTCGTCCAATGTTTCCCCAAGACCTAACATAATGCCTGATTTAGTTTGAATATGAGGAGCAATTTCTTTTGACTTTTTTAGCAAACTAAGCGATTTTTTGTAATTTGCACCTCTCCTAACTTCTTTTTGGAGTCTTTCAACAGTTTCAAGATTATGGTTAAAGCATATTGGATCTTTTTCTAAAATCATCTTCAATCTCTCAGTCTGAAGGTTATTAGTTTCATCAAAATTTTTGCCTCCACCCCATAAATCAGGAGTTAAAACCTCTATTTTAATTGTTGAATCAATTTTTCTAATCTCATCAATTGTAGATATAAATAAATTTGCACCATGATCAGGGAGATCGTCTCTAGCTACAGATGTCAAAACAACATATTTCAAATTAAGTACTTTCACTGCTTCAGCAATTTGAGTACATTCATCAATATTAATAGAACTAGGTCTACCTTTATTTACCTGACAAAAAGCACAAGAACGAGAACATATCGATCCACCAAGTAAGAAAGTGGCTGTTCCTGAGGCATAACATTCTGCTCTATTTGGACATCTTGCTTCTTCACAAATGGTATGAATATTTGATTTTTTGATTAGTGTTTGCATTTTTTCAAACTCAGAAGCTTTACTAATAGGAAATTTTATCCAGGAGGGAAGTCTTAAGATTTTTTCTTTCTTGATTAGATTATTTTTTCGCATTGTCTAATTTAATTTTGTTCTTCCCTCTAAAGCTCTCGCAAGTGTAACTTCATCCACATATTCAAGTTCACTACCCATTGGGAGGCCATATGCAATTCTCGTAACCTTTGTAAAAGGAGCTAACAATTTTCCAATATAAAGACTTGTTGTATCTCCCTCAACACTTGGGGTCAATGCCAATATGATCTCATCTATTTCAGACTTACTAACTCTTTCGACCAAACTTCTTATTTCTAAGAGTTCGGGGCCTACAGAATCCATTGGGGATATTAAACCACCAATAACATGGTAAACACCTTTAAATTCTCTGGCGCGCTCCAAAGCAAGCAAATCTTTAGTTTCTGCTACTACACAGATTAGTTTTTGATTTCTTTCAGAATTTTTACAAATTTCACATTCATCTTCTGAAGTCAGATTGAAACATTTTTTGCAACGACCAACATTACTGTGTGCTTCTAACAAAGCCTTTGAAAAATCTCTTATTGTACTTTCAGGTTGTTTTAAAATGAACAGGGCTAATCGTTGCGCTGTTCTTGGACCAATCCCTGGGAATTTCTCAAAATGACCAATTAATTTTGAAAGTGGTTTGGTATAAGTAATCAAAATCAAACTATTTCTAGGGATAATTTAGACGCAAAAATCTGAATTGCCATAATTGTTTGCTTTTAATGTCTTATTATGTTTTTAGTTAGTAATTTCAAACAAAATGAAAAATATTAAATTTAACCCTTTCAAATATTTATTTTTGATTTTTTTGTGTTTAACACTTAGTGCTTGTAGTGGTGGAATAAATGCAGGATTAGAAGCTTATCAAAGTCCAGATGGAAGATATGCCTTTTTGTATCCAACAGGATGGACTCGAGTAAAAGTCGATGGAGGACCTGAAATTATTTATCATGATCTAATAAATAGTAATGAGACCTTAAGTTTAGTTATTTCTGATGTAAATAAAGAGGTTCAATTAGAGCAATTAGGAAGCCCAAGTGAAGTAGGTCAAACATTAATTGATAAAGTCATTGCTCCCGAAGGTTCAGGTAGAGAGGTAAAACTTATAAATTCCAACAAGAGGGAGGCATCCAATCATATTTTTTATGATTTAGAGTATGAATTAAATTTAAATGAACAGGCTAGGCATGAATTAGCTACTGTCGTAATTGATAGAGGAACACTTTACACTTTCGCTGTTGGAACAAATGGAGAGAGATGGAATAAAGTTGACAGTATGTTTAGTAATGTAATTGAATCATTTAACTTTTTAATATAGTTTACAAATTCCATACTAGATTCCTACTTGAACATTCCATAAATCAGCATATATTTTGTTCTGATCTAGTAGTTTTTGATGTTTTCCGCTTTCAACTATTCTACCTTTATCAATAACAACAATATTATCCGCATTTTTTATAGTGCTTAATCTATGAGCTATTACTATTGTTGTTCTTTCTTTGGTGATTTTAGATAATGATTTTTGAATTAAAGCCTCTGTTTCATTATCAACTGAGGCTGTAGCTTCATCTAAAATTAGTATTGGAGCATCCTTTAAAACAGCTCTTGCCAAGGCAATTCTTTGACGTTGTCCGCCTGAGAGTCTTTGGCCCCTTTCACCTACTATAGTTTTATAACCATCTGGTAATTGTTCAATAAATTTATGAGCTTCAGCAATCTTTGAAGCTTTAATTATATCTTTAAGACTTGGGTTGATTGAGCCATAAGCAATATTTTCTTGTACACTGCCATGAAATAAATAAGTTTCTTGACTTACTAAAGAAATACACTTTCTTAAATCCCTCAAATTTATTTCTTTAATAGAAATGCCATCCAGGGTTATTGACCCATAGTTACTATCATAAATCCTAAGGAGCAATTTTATTATTGTACTTTTCCCAGAACCTGTTAAACCAACAATTCCTAATGTTGAGTTATTTTCGATTTTGAAATTTATGTTTTTTAAAGTTAAATCTCGTCCAGGATAATTAAAATTTATATTTTTAAAAATAATTTCTCCTTTGATATTTTTAGGTTCAATTTTTATTTTTCCATCTTTTATTTTTATAGGCGTATCTATGAGATCAATTACTCTATCTATTGAAGCCATAGATCTCTGAAAATCATCTAAAACATGCCCCAAAGTAGTTAAAGGCCATAATAGTCTTTGTGTAATAAACACTAAAAAACTATAAGTTCCTACGTCAAGTGTCTTATTCCAAGTTTGGAACCCACCAATTAATAAAATCGCTATAAAAGCAAATAAGATTGCAAATCTTATAAGAGGGATAAAAGCCGACGATAATTTTATTGCAGCCTTGTTACTTCTTTGATAATCGAGACTTTCTTTATTTAATCTATTTAGTTCCCATTTTTCTTTAGTAAAACTTTTTATGGTTAGAATTCCACTTAAATTATTATTAAGTCTTGATGCCAATAGTCCAGCTTTATTTCTGACATCTCTATATTTTGGAGCAAGCTTCCTTTGAAATTTAATTGATCCTAAAAATATAATTGGGATAGGAAAGAAAGCAAATAAAGCTATTTTTGGAGCGACGTAAATCATAGTGCCCCCAATTATAAAGACAGTTATAAATAACTGAATAAT
>CABYTO010000025.1 GCA_902521995.1 uncultured Prochlorococcus sp.
GTTAGAGGGATTGGTTACGCATCTCAGAGAGTTGGCGAAACAGCAACATCTTTGGCAAGTTGAGCAATAGTCTGATAATTTTATTAAATAAAACAAATATATTTAAATAAATTTTGTCTGAAATTAAAGAAGCGCGCTTACAAAAAGCTAGTTCACTCGTGAATAAAGGATTTGCTTCTTACGCACAGAGCTTTAAGGTATCACATACAACCAGTTTTCTTATTCAAAAATTTGATCATCTAGAAAATGGTCAAGAGGAAGACTTCAGTGTTTCTATTGCTGGTAGAGTTCTGGCAAAAAGGGTAATGGGCAAAATTGCCTTTTTCACAATAAGCGATCAAGAAGGTCAGATTCAGCTTTATCTAGATAAAAGGATTATTAATTTCAATCTAGAAAAACAAAAATTACTTTCTTTTGAAGATCTCAAGGAAATAGTAGATATTGGTGATTGGATAGGAGTCTATGGAACTATTAAAAAAACTAATAAAGGTGAGCTTTCAATTAAAGTAGAAAAATGGGAAATGTTATCCAAATCATTACAACCTCTCCCAGATAAATGGCATGGATTGACTGATATTGAAAAAAGATATAGACAACGTTATTTAGATTTAATAGTTAATCCGCATTCTAAAAATGTATTTAAAACAAGAGCGAAATGTATAAGTTTTATAAGAAAATGGCTAGATAATAGAAATTTTTTAGAGATAGAGACTCCAATTCTGCAATCTGAAGCTGGTGGTGCTGAAGCAAGACCATTTATAACTCACCACAATACATTAGATATTCCGTTGTATTTAAGAATAGCTACAGAATTACATTTAAAGAGAATGGTTGTTGGAGGTTTTGAGAAAGTCTATGAATTGGGAAGAATCTTCCGTAATGAGGGGATAAGTACAAGGCATAATCCAGAATTTACTTCAGTAGAAATTTATGAAGCTTATTCTGATTATGTAGATATGATGAATTTAACTGAAGAATTGATTAAAGATATCGTAGCTGATGCATGTGGGTCTTTAATTATAAATTATCAAAATAAAGAAATTGATTTTTCTAAGCCTTGGTCAAGAATATCCATGAAAGCTATTGTCAAAAAATATACAGGGATTGATTTTGATTCTTTCAGTGGAGACTTTCTAGCAGCAAAACAAGCCGTTAAAGATATCAATGTTGATTGTTCTAATAAAGTAAATACTATGGGAAGACTTTTAAATGAGGTCTTCGAGCAAAAAGTAGAATCAAAACTTATAGAACCCACTTTTGTTATTGATTATCCTGTTGAAATTTCTCCTTTAGCTAGGCCTCATCATGATAACAAAGAAATAGTGCAGAGATTTGAATTATTCATTGTTGGTCGAGAACTGGCAAATGCGTTTAGTGAGTTGATAGATCCAGTAGATCAAAGAGAAAGAATGCAATTACAGCAATCTCTTAGAGATGAAGGAGATCTTGAGGCTCACTGTATAGATGAAGATTTCTTGAATGCTTTAGAGATTGGGATGCCGCCTACGGGAGGATTAGGTATAGGCATTGATAGGCTAATTATGTTAATTACTAATAGCGCATCGATTAGAGATGTAATCCCTTTCCCATTGTTAAAACCAGAAATAACTTCCAAAAAAAGTTAAAAATTACCCTCGAATGAAGTAAAATAGTTAAATTAATCCAATACGAAATTTTTTAAATGAGTGGTGAACGTGTTGGTTTCCGTTTCAAACACGCGGATGCAGTAGTAAAAAGAAATCCTCAAGGCCGATCAAGAAGAGGATGGGTTATTGAACCAGTAGAGCAAACTACAAGTAGGGGCACAAAAATGCCTGCATATAAAATTCGCTGGAGAGATAGTGAGAGGCCTGAAACTGTATTACAGCATATGTTAATTGCAGATCCAGATCCTTCCCCACCTCCAAGTTCAGTAAGTTTAGATTGATAGTTTAAGAATTCAGGATATGTTTTTATCTTTTTAGTGCTGCGTTGATTTCTTTTTTAATACTTTTTTGTTTTTCATCTTGTCGTTTGTCATGTAATTTTTTCCCTTTACCGACTCCAATAGTTAGTTTTATCCATGAGCCTTTTAAATAAAGAGATAATGGAACAATAGTCATTCCTTTTTTTTCAGTATTAGATTTCATTTTTATTATTTCTTTTTTATGCAGTAGCAATTTTCTATTTCTTAATGGATCATGATTAAAGAACGAACCCACATTTTTATGTGGTGAAATGTGAACATTTAATAATAGGATCTCACCATCCCTGAATGAACAGTACCCATCTCTTAAATTTGCTTTTCCGTTTCTAATGGACTTTACTTCAGTACCTAAAAGCTCAATTCCAGCTTCGATTGTTTCAGATATTGCATATTGAAATTTTGCATATCTATTCTCAGCTAGAAGTTTAAAATTATTTGCTTTATTAGTATTTCTTTTAACTTTGTTTGAATTTTTTGCCATTTTAGTTGTAAAAAATCTTTCTACTCAGAACAATTGCAATTAACCTTTCATTATGGCAATTATTTCATCCAATATAGGCGATAATGACTTTTCTCTTCGTAAAAAAGAGCTTAGGCTAGTTGATTCAAAAATCATTCCAGAAGAAAAGAAAAATAATAATCTGAACTTAGCCAGGCCTGTTACTTTTAATGAATTTATTGGCCAAGAACAACTTAAATCTTCTTTAAGAATAGCTATAAATGCTTCAATTTTTAGAAAAGAACCTTTGGAGCATACTCTTTTATATGGACAGCCTGGTCTCGGTAAGACTACGCTTGCCTTTTTGATAGCTCACGAATTGAATACAAAATGTAGGATAGCGACTGCACCAGCAATTGAAAGACCAAGAGATATTGTAGGCTTACTTCTTGGATTAAAAGAAGGTGAAGTTTTATTTATAGATGAAATACATCGTTTAAATAGGTTAACTGAAGAGTTGCTATATTCTGCAATGGAGGATTTTAGACTCGACTTAACTATGGGAGCTAATAGAGGAGCCCGTTGCAGAACAATTAATCTTCCTAGGTTTACTCTGATTGGTGCCACAACAAAATTAGCCTCAATAAGTGCACCTCTTAGAGATAGATTTGGTATATCTCAGAAAATTGAATTTTATACATATGATGAATTAAAACAAATTATTGTTAATTTCTCTCACTTGATAAACCTCAATTTAGATGATGAAGCATCTTATGATTTAGCAAAAATATCTAGAGGGACGCCAAGAATTGCTTTGAGATTATTAAGACGAGTTAGAGATTACGCACAAGTTGTTATGAAAACTAATTCCATCTCAGTTAATTTAATAAAAAAAGCTTTAAATTCATACCAAATAGACGAAAAAGGATTGGATTCTTTAGATAGACACTATTTATCTTTTCTTAACCAAAACAATAATATTCCAACTGGACTTGATTCAATTGCAGCGGGCTTGGGTGATGATTCTTCAATGTTAGAATTTGTAGTTGAGCCATATCTCATCAAAATTGGTTTTCTCACCAGAACTCCTCGAGGAAGATTGCTTACTGCTTTAGGGAAAAAGTACATTGATTCAAAAAATGAAAACTTTTAAAAAAGTTAAAGTTTGTTTTTTATTAATTTTTATTTTTTTAAATATTTTTTATATTGCACCATGTTATTCATCCTCTTTGAGAGAGGATTTGTTTAACAATGCATTAAATCAAACTTCAGCAGGAAAATTTAATCTCGCTTTACAAGAATGGAATCAATATCTCGATTCTTATCCTAATGATGCTGCAGGATTTAGCAATAGAGGAAATGTAAGACTTGTTATAGGAGATGCGAAGGGATCAATAGATGACCAAAATAAAGCAATAAGTTTGAATCCTAGTGAAATAGATCCTTACATTAACAGGGGTATAGCAGAGGAAGCATTGGGTTTATGGTCAGAAGCTAAAAAAGATTATATGTTCGTTATTTCGCAAGATAGCAAAAATTTCTCTGCATTATATAATTTGGCTAATGTAGAAGGATCAATATCACAATGGGATAAAGCAAGAGATTTATTTTCAAAAGCGGCTTTATATAATCCTGGATTTGCCATGGCTAGGTCAAGTTTGGCGTTAGCAGATTTCCAGTTGGGGAATATTGATGAATCTGAAAAAGAATTAAAAAAATTAATTAGACGTTATCCAACTTTTGCAGATGCTAGAGCAGCTTTAACAGCTTTGAATTGGTCTAGGGGTGAATCTGGGAAAGCAGAGAGTAATTGGATAGCGGTAACTGAATTAGATCCTAGATATAGTGATGAAGAATGGTTAAAAAAAATAAGAAGATGGCCTCCACAACCAATTAAAGATTTAATGAACTTTATCGATTTGAAATAAGTAATGAATAGAGAGCAGTTGCATAAAAAAATAGATTCGTTTAATGATGAATTAATTAACTTAAGAAGACATATACATGCACATCCGGAATTAAGTGGACTTGAAAATCAAACAGCGATCTTGATCAGTGGGTTTTTAAAGAATATTGGTTGGAATGTCAGAGAATCTATAGGCAGGACTGGATTAATAGCTGATTTCGGTCCAGTTGATAAAGGTATTATAGGCTTAAGAGTGGATATGGATGCTTTGCCAATATTTGAGGAAACTAAATTAAGTTTTTCTTCAAAAGTAGATGGTGTTATGCATGCTTGTGGTCATGATTTGCATATCTCAATTGGACTGGGTGTGGCTAAAATTATTAAAGATTTAAAACTAAATTTTGGGACTCGGATAATTTTTCAGCCCGCTGAAGAAATTGCTAGTGGAGCTAGGTGGATGATTAAGGATGGTGCAACTAATGGTTTAACTCATATTTTGGGAGTACATGTTTACCCTGATTTATCCGTGGGGACTATTGGCATTAAAGAGGGAAGTTTAACTGCAGCTGCTGGAGAACTTAAGATTGAGATTAAAGGAAAATCAGGCCATGGTGCTCGACCTCATGAAGGAATAGATGCTATTTGGGCTGCCTCTAAAGTTATCTCAGGAATTCAAGAATCAATAACACGTAAGTTAGACCCTTTAGATCCTATAGTAATAACTTTTGGGAAAATAAATGGTGGTAACGCATTCAATGTTCTTGCAGAAAAGGTTAATTTAATTGGTACTGTTAGATGCACGAATCGTAAAGTATTTACGAATATAGGTAATTGGCTCAATGAAAATATTACTTCTTTAGCTAATAGTTGCGGGGCTGAAGCAAAAGTAATATTTAGAGAAATCACTCCGGCTGTTAATAATAATTCTGAAATTAATAAAGTCCTCAGAGATGTGGGAGTTAAGGTTTTGGGTCAAGAAAATGTTATCGAATTACAAAAACCATCATTAGGAGCTGAGGATTTCGCTGAATTCTTAAATGATATTCCAGGAGCTATGTTTAGACTTGGAGTTTCTTGTTCAAATGGATGTGCTCCTCTTCATAGTTCTAAATTTGATCCAGATGAAAGAGCTATTGCTGTTGGAATTAAAGTGATAACAGAATCCATTGTAAAATTAAACAATGAAGAAATTAATACTATTGGCAAATGAAAATTAATAAAAGATATATTTTATCTTTCTTGGCTCCTTTCATGATCCTCATATCTGCTATCGGATTGATATTTAGGGATAATTCCAGGAAAATTTTTTATTTACCTATTGGCTTAATGGGGATTGTAATTATTTTGGAGAGGGGTATTAGCAGACAATTGGATAGAAAAAAAATTTTAAAAAAGATAAAGTCTTATCAAAAAGTTAAATAAAAATACTTTATTTATTTTCACTCAATATGAGATGACTATTTTTTAGAAAAGAGCTATTAATAAGATTAATACTAGGGGTGCTAAGAAATTTAACTTAGCTGAGATCATACCCTTTGAACCTGAATCATTGATTTTGATGCAGGGAAGTGGAGATTTGATCAAACTTTAGTAATAACACTTTTAAAAATAAGGAAATTATGAGAAGTTCTTGGATTAATCCTCGTCTTGGAAAAAACAATGTTACCCAGATGAACTTTGCGAGAAACGGACATATCACTGAAGAAATGGATTTTGTTGCTAAAAAAGAAAATTTACCTCCTTCTTTAATAATGGAGGAAGTGGCAAGAGGAAGATTAATTATTCCAGCAAATATTAATCATTTGAATCTTGAGCCAATGTCTATAGGTATTGCTTCTAGATGTAAAGTTAATGCCAATATTGGTGCTTCTCCTAATGCAAGTGATGTCAATGAAGAAGTAGAAAAGCTCAAACTAGCTGTTAAATATGGTGCTGATACGGTTATGGATCTTTCTACGGGAGGAGTAAATTTAGATGAAGTTCGGCAAGCAATTATTCAAGAATCTCCTGTTCCTATAGGAACTGTTCCTGTCTATCAAGCTTTAGAAAGTGTACATGGTTCGATAGATAGACTAACAGAAGACGATTTTCTTCATATTATTGAAAAACATTGTCAGCAGGGCGTAGATTATCAAACTATTCATGCTGGTCTATTAATAGAGCATTTGCCAAAAGTTAAAGGGAGAATTACTGGAATTGTAAGTAGAGGGGGAGGTATTTTAGCTCAATGGATGTTGCATCACTTTAAGCAAAATCCTCTTTATACGAGGTTTGATGATATTTGTGAGATTTTTAAGAAATATGATTGTACTTTTTCTCTTGGAGATTCATTAAGGCCTGGATGTTTGCATGATGCTTCTGATGATGCTCAGCTAGCTGAATTGAAGACCTTAGGCGAGCTTACTCGAAGAGCATGGGGACATAATGTTCAAGTTATGGTTGAGGGCCCTGGACATGTACCTATGGACCAAATTGAGTTCAATGTGAGAAAGCAAATGGAAGAATGTTCAGAAGCTCCTTTTTATGTACTTGGTCCATTAGTAACAGATATTTCTCCTGGTTATGACCATATATCAAGTGCTATAGGGGCAGCGATGGCAGGGTGGTATGGAACTTCTATGTTATGTTATGTAACCCCAAAAGAACATCTAGGTCTCCCAAATGCAGAAGATGTACGAGAAGGATTAATTGCTTATAAAATAGCTGCTCACGCTGCTGATATAGCAAGACATAGGGCTGGAGCTCGTGATAGAGATGATGAACTTAGTCATGCAAGGTATAACTTTGATTGGAATAAACAATTCCAACTTTCATTAGATCCGGAAAGGGCAAAGCAGTACCATGATGAGACATTACCTGAAGAAATCTTTAAAAAGGCCGAGTTTTGTTCAATGTGTGGCCCGAAACATTGTCCAATGAATTCAAAGATTTCAGATGAATCTCTTGATCAGTTAAAAGATAAACTTGAAGAATGTAATACTTCAGCGTAGTTATAAATTACTAGTTATAGAATTTCCTTCGTCTTATTAACTACGTTTTCGACCGTAAATCCAAAGTTTTTCATACATTCTCCACCTGGTGCTGATGCACCAAACCTATCCATAGTAATACAAATCCCATCAAAACCTGTATATTTATGCCAACCAAATGAATGGGCAGCTTCTACTACAACTCGCTTTTTCACACTACTAGGCAAAACACTTTCTTTGTAAGATTCTTCTTGCTCTTCGAAAAGTTCTACACAAGGCATAGAAACAACTCTTATTTTTTTACCTAAGCTTGAAATTTCTTTGCTTGCTTCAATGCAAAGATTCAGTTCGCTTCCAGTACCAATAAATATTAGATCTGGTTTTCCTTCGCAGTCGGAAACTACATATCCGCCTAGGGCAACTTTTTCGATCGAAGTATTTTCTTGATTTGGCATACCTTGTCTACTTAAACAAAGAGCAGAAGGTCTTTTTCGATTTTGAATAGCAAGCTTATAAGCTCCACTTGTCTCATTTCCATCTCCCGGTCTGAAAACTAACATGTTGGGCATGGCACGAAGAGAAGGGATAGTTTCAATAGGTTGATGCGTTGGACCGTCTTCTCCTACACCAATTGAATCATGAGTTAATACATAGATCACTCCTAGTTCGCTGAGTGCCGAAAGCCTCATTGAACCTCTCATATAATCGGCGAAAACAAGGAAGGTCCCACCATAAGGAATAAGACCACTATTGTGATAGGCAATTCCATTAAGTACGGCTGCCATTGCATGCTCTCGTACACCAAAGTGTAAATATCTTTTTTCAGGACTATGAGGCTGGAATGATCCGGTTTCTCCCTTGATATCTGTGTAGTTAGAGTGAGTTAAATCTGCGGATCCACCAATTAATTCAGGTAGGTTAGGGCCTAAAGCACCTAAACATATTTGTGAATGCTTTCTGGTGGCTAACCCTTTATCATCAGGTGTATAGGAAGGGAGATCTGAGTCCCAATTCTCAGGTAATTGGCCTTTTAACATTCTGTTTAACTCAGCTCCTTCGGAGGGATAATTTTTTTGATACTCTTTAAATTTAGAATCCCATTCTTTCTCTAAGATTTCTCCTTTGTTTATTGATTTTCGAAAATGTGCATATACTTCATCTGGTATTTCAAATGGAGGATATTCCCAATTTAGAAACTCTCTAGTTAGTGCAGCTTCTTCTTCTCCAACAGCTGCTCCATGAATTCCAGCAGTATCTGATTTATTTGGAGAACCATAACCTATTGTTGTAGAAATTTTTATGATTGAAGGTTTGTCTGTAATTAATTTTGCTTTTTCGATAGCTTCAGTTATACCTTTAACATCATGATTCCCATCTTCAACATGTTGTACATGCCATCCATAAGCTTCGTATCTTTTTAAAACATCTTCGGTGAAAGAAACGTCGGTTCGCCCATCAATTGTAATTTGATTATCGTCATAAAGTGCAATTAATTTTCCAAGCTTAAGGTGACCGGCTAATGAGCAGGCCTCCGATGCGATACCCTCTTGATTACAACCGTCACCCATTATTACGTAAGTATAGTGATCAACTATATTGCAGTCAGGTTTATTAAACTTAGCTGCTAGGTGAGTCTCAGCTATTGCTAAACCAACCGCATTTGAGATTCCAGCTCCAAGAGGACCAGCAGTAACTTCAACACCCTCAGTTTCGAATGTTTCAGGATGTCCAGGAGTTTTTGATCCCCATTGTCTAAATTCTTTAATATCTTCTATAGAAACTGATTTGTATCCTGTCAAATGAAGCAAAGAATATAACAACATACAGCCATGACCAGCTGATAATACAAAACGGTCTCTGTTGAACCATTTTGGGTTATTTGGGTTGTGATTAAGAATGTTTTGCCATAATGCATAACCCATAGGAGCACACCCCATTGGCAATCCAGGATGTCCACTATTAGATTTATTTACTGCATCTACAGCAAGCATTCTTATACTATTTACACAAAGTGATTCTAATGAAACAGATGCAGCGATCATTGTTTTAAAATTAAGTTAAGTTGGAAATACAGAATTGGTAGTCTTCAATTCATTTTGCTGAAAGCAAGGCA
>CABYTO010000026.1 GCA_902521995.1 uncultured Prochlorococcus sp.
CTTTACCTCTCGCTCTTGCTTTTGGTAATGCTGCGTTAGGACCTGGCGGAGCAATTTATGGACTATATGGAGCAGTTGTAGTTGGTTTTTTAGCAGCATTATTCGGCGGAACACCTGCTCAAGTTAGTGGACCTACCGGTCCCATGAGTGTAACTGTCGCAGGGGTAGTTGCAGGCTTAGCAGCAGTAGGGGTTCCAAGAGATCTTTCTGCAGGACAAATTTTACCTTTAGTTATGGCAGCGGTAGTCATTGGCGGCTTACTGCAAATATTTTTCGGCATTTTAAAATTAGGTAAATACATTACTTTAGTCCCATATTCTGTTGTTTCAGGATTTATGTCTGGTATTGGAGTAATAATAATTGCGCTTCAGATTGGACCATTACTTGGAATTAGCACTCGAGGTGGAGTAGTCGAATCTTTAACTACTGTATTTTCAAATTTCCAACCCAATGGTGCTGCTATTGGAGTAGCAATAATGACACTAGGCATAGTATTTCTTACTCCTAGAAAAATAAGTCAGTGGGTTCCTTCTCCTCTTTTAGCCCTATTGATAGTTACCCCAATATCGATATTAATTTTTGGAGATGGAGCTATTGATAGAATCGGAGAAATCCCAAGGGGAGTTCCATCTTTAAATTTCCCAAGTTTTAATCAATATTTCCCAATTATTTTCAAAGCAGGCTTAGTCCTAGCAGTACTTGGCGCAATTGACTCCTTACTAACATCTCTAGTAGCAGACAATATCTCTCAAACAAAGCATAATTCTGATAGAGAACTTATTGGTCAAGGAATAGGAAATGCTGTTGCAGGTCTGTTTTCTGGTTTACCTGGAGCAGGAGCAACCATGAGAACAGTTATAAATGTTAAATCTGGAGGATCAACGCCAATTTCAGGTATGGTTCACTCGGTTGTATTGTTGATTGTTTTAGTTGGTGCCGGACCTTTAGCTGAGCAAATACCAACTGCATTACTAGCAGGAATTCTTATAAAAGTAGGCCTAGATATTATTGATTGGGGATTCTTGAGGAGAGCTCATAAATTATCTTTAAAAACATCAGTAGTAATGTATGGAGTACTTTTAATGACTGTTTTTTGGGATTTAATTTGGGCAGTGTTAGTCGGTGTATTCATAGCAAATATGCTCACTATTGATTCAATAACCGAAACTCAACTAGAAGGTATGGATGAGGATAATCCTTTATCAGAAGATGAACAAGGGAAAAATGCTTTGCCTGCTGATGAAAAAGCACTTCTAGATAGATGTTCAGGCGAGGTAATGCTATTTAGACTTAAAGGACCACTTAGTTTTGGAGCAGCTAAAGGCATATCTGAGAGAATGATGCTCGTAAGAAACTACAAGGTTTTGATATTAGATATCACTGATGTACCACGACTTGGAGTTACAGCGACTCTGGCAATAGAAGATATGATGCAAGAAGCAAAAAATAATTCCAGAAAAGCATTTGTTGCTGGTGCTAACGAAAAAGTAAAAGATAGATTAGCTAAGTTTGGAGTTGAAGGCATTATTGAAACAAGAAAAGAAGCGTTAGAAACTGCTCTAAGTGAAATAGCCTAGTAATTTATGGAAATAAATCCAATTCTGCAAAATGTATTAGCCCCGCCAGTTCTTTTCTTTTTGATTGGAGCAATATCAGTACTCTTTAAATCTGATTTAGAAATACCAGCTCCATTACCTAAACTCTTCTCCTTATATCTGCTACTAGCTATTGGGTTTAAAGGAGGTATAGAGATACAGAAAAGTGGTTTTACAGATCAAGTATTGCCTACTTTAAGTGCTGCAATACTGATGTCACTTGTAATTCCGCTTATTGGATTTTTAATTTTAAGATATAAGTTTGATGTCTTTAATTCAGCCGCAATAGCAGCAGCATATGGTTCAATTAGTGCTGTTACATTTATTTCCGCAGAAAGTTTTTTGGAAAGTCAAAAAATAGCCTTTGATGGGTTTATGGTTGGCGCCTTAGCTTTAATGGAATCTCCTGCCATTATTGTTGGATTATTACTTGTGAAATTTGCAGCTCCCAAAAATAGACCAAAATCAAGAAAAATGCATCTAAGCGCAATATTACACGAATCACTTTTGAATGGATCAGTTTATTTATTGCTCTCAAGCTTAATTGTAGGATTTCTCACCGCTTCCAGTAATCCATCAGGGATTACAAAAATGGAGCCTTTTACTGGGCAATTATTCTATGGAGCAGAATGCTTCTTCTTGTTAGATATGGGAATAGTCGCTGCTCAAAGATTGCCGAGACTAAAGAATGCGGGTTCATTCTTGATTGGCTTTGCCATTTTTATGCCTTTGTTTAACGCATTTATTGGTGTTTTCGTTGCAAGATTTTTATCTTTAGGACCTGGCAATGCACTTTTATTTGTGGTTTTATGTGCAAGCGCCTCTTATTTAGCAGTTCCTGCAGCAATGAGGATGACAGTTCCAGAAGCTAAATCAAGTTATTATATTTCAACTACACTTGGTCTAACTTTCCCATTCAATATAGTTCTTGGAATTCCAATATATATGAGTTTGGTAAATACCATTATCCCATTGTCCCCTCTATAAAAATGAAAAGATTAGATTTAATATTTAGTGAAAGAGAACTAGATGCAATCATTAAAACATTAGAAAAAGCTAATGTTCCTGGATATACAGTTATGAAACACGCCACAGGCAGAGGGCCTGAAAGAGTTGTTACTGAAGATATGGAATTTACAGGATTAGGAGCAAATGCTCATGTAATTGTTTTTTGTGAGCAAGAATTAATAGATAAGATGAGAGATAACATTAGGGACGATTTAAGCTACTACGGAGGAGTTGCTTATATTTCTGAAGCAACACCCCTTTAAATTAATGAAGCAATATTTTTATTTTTAAGAATGAATCCAATCTACTCTTATATTTTTTCTACTATTTAAGTATCTATCAATTGACATTGCAGCAATACATCCATCAGAAGCAGCAACAACTGCTTGCTTAAATGGTGTATTTCTTATATCTCCAATAGCCCATACTCCATCAGAGTTTGTAGACATAAAGTCATCAACAATAACTCCTCCGTCTTCTTTTAAAGCAATTTGATCCCCTAAAAAATCAGTAATCGGCTTTGAACCACTCATATAGACAAAGACTCCATCTAAATTTAAATTGATAGGATTTTCTTCTTGTTTATTTTTTACAACAACTCCATTAACACCCATATCATCGCCCAATATTTCCAATAATCTTGTTCTGCTCCAATGTTTTATATTTGAATTATCCATCAATTCCATAGCTTCTTCATTATCTGATTTAGGATCACTTGATGTAATCCAATGCACAGTTGATGCAAATTTAGTTAGAACAGTTGCCTCTTCAATTGCCTCCTTGTTGACTCCAACAACAGCAACTTCTCTATTTTTATAAAAAGCCCCATCACACGTGGCACAATAACTTACTCCTTTGCCAAGAAAATCCGCTTCGCCTTTAAATGATGCAGGCCTACCCATCGCACCACTTGCAAGTACAAGTGCTTTAGCTTTAAAAGTGCCTTCTGGCGTATAAACCATTTTCCATTCTCCACTAGCGTCTATTCCAAACACTTGCGCTCTTCTATAATCTGTACCGTATTGCACAGCCTGTTCTCTCATTAGAGTGAGTAATTTCTCTCCACTTATATCAACCGGAACACCTGGATAATTTGCTATTTGATGAGTTATTGCTAATGCTCCAACAGATGGATTTTTATCTAAAATGACTGTCTTTAAGTTTGAACGAGATGTATAAAGTGCGCAAGTGCATCCGGCTGGGCCTCCTCCGATAATAACTACATCTGACTCAATGATTTCCAATTTAATAAAACTCCTTTTTTAGTAGTTAATTAGATGAGTTTTTGGTTAGAAGATATTTTTAAAGTAAATACCTGAACCTTTATATAGATATAAGTTAAAAGAAAAAAGAGAAAAAAGCTTAATATAGAAACAAACTTACATAGGAAAAACATAAAAATTAATTATCAAAATTATCAATTACGTGAAATGTTCTGTATTGATCTATTATTAGGTCATATCGAAAAATCAATTGCTGTTGAAACATTATATTTTTCATGACCAACTCTGATTACCTCTTAAAAGCTGCCATTAAGAAAGTAACCGAAAAATTAAACGAGATATTGGTTGAAAAAATTGAAGAAGCAACAAATATTGCTCAGGATGCGCCAGAAATTTTCAAAAAAGAATTTGATAGTTTGAAAGAATCCATAATCAAAGAAGCCTCAAGGATGGAAAAAGCCGAAAATATTCAAGAAAATGAGTCTACAAATACTTATCAACTCTCCGAAATAAAAAAAGCTTTAAACGAAATAGAAGAGATCAATAAGCAAATTGATCTCTTTAATAAATCCATAAATAATAATATTAAATGAGTTATCACATTCTTCATAATCGTTTAAAAAAATTAAAAAGAGCCTTTTTTATTTGGATAACTCTAATTTTGCTTTTAATAAATTTGTGGATTGATAATATTAGATTTACAATTTTCCAAACTAAGAGCAGTGAAAAAAGTAGGGTCCAAATTAAAAGAGCTAGGTGGTTTACTAATCAATTAATAAAGCTTGGTTCAGCATTTATTAAAATTGGACAATTATTATCAGCGAGACCTGATTTAATTCCTAATACCTGGATACAGGAATTATCTAAATTGCAGGATCAAGTTCCAAATTTTTCATTTGCGCAAGTTGAAGAAACTATAAGAGATGAACTAGGGACTAAGTTTAATGAAATAGATCAAATAATAAGTGATCCGGTTGGATCGGCATCACTAGCTCAAGTTCATAGGGCGACTTTAAAATATGGTAAGAAAGTAGTATTTAAAGTTCAAAGACCCAACTTAAAAGAATTGTTTATTATCGATTTGGGGATAATGCAGCAAATAGCAGGCTTATTGCAGAAAAATAAGAATTGGAGTCGAGGTAGAAACTGGGTTGAGATTGCTAAAGAGTGTAGAAAAGTTCTCATGAAAGAGCTTGATTTTAATTGTGAAGCACAATATGCAGCAAGATTTAGACAGCAATTTCTTGATGACGAAAATGTTTTAGTTCCTGAAGTAATTTGGGATATGAGTAGTGAAAAAGTACTGTGTTTAAGTTATCTAGAAGGCACAAAAATAAGCGATTTAGAAAAATTACAATCACAAGAAATTGATTTACCTAAAATTGCAGAAATTGGTGCAATCAGCTATCTAAAACAATTAGTAAATTACGGTTTTTTTCATGCAGACCCTCATCCAGGTAATTTAGCAGTTTCAAATGCAGGTAAATTAATTTTTTATGATTTTGGGATGATGGGCAATATCTCAAATAATCTTCAAACAAGATTAGGTGGGATGGTTAAGGCTGCTGCCCTGAGAGACGCCTCATCACTTGTTAGTCAATTGCAACAAGCTGGGCTAATTTCAAGAGATATTGATGTAGGACCTGTGAGAAGATTAGTCAGATTAATGCTTAAAGAAGCCTTAACTCCGCCATTTAGTCCAAATATTATTGAAAAATTATCTGGAGATTTATATGAACTTGTTTATGAAACACCATTTCAACTGCCAGTAGATTTAATCTTTGTGATGAGAGCTTTATCAACTTTTGAAGGAGTTGGCAGAATGCTCGATCCAGGGTTTAACCTTGTAGCAGTTACCAAGCCTTATTTAATAGAACTTATGACCTCAAATAATCAAAATCCTAACGATTTAATTAACCAATTTGGAAGGCAAGTAGGTGAACTAGGATCGAAAGCTGTTGGCATTCCCAAAAGAATAGATGAAAGTTTAGAAAGATTAGAGCAGGGAGATTTGCAATTGCAAATAAGAATGGGAGAGTCTGATAGGCAATTCAAAAAAATGTTTACTGCTCAAAAAACTTTAGGCCATTCAATTCTTATAGGAAGCTTATCAATTGCATCTGCTTTACTTGTAACTAATAAACAAAATAATATTGCATTGTTGCCACTTTTTTTTGCACTACCAATAAGTATTGATTGGATAAAATGCCAATTAAGTATGAGAAAAGGCTCACGTTTAGAAAAACTTAAGCGCTAAAAAAACTATATATTTTTGGGTCCTAAACCTAAAGCTCCAGCGAATCTTGCTTGATTTCCCAACTCCTCCTCAATTTTTAAAAGCCTATTGTATTTTGCAATCCTTTCACTTCTACTCAAAGAGCCGGTCTTGATCTGACCCGACCTTGTGGCGACGGATAAATCTGCAATTGTTGTATCTTCAGTCTCACCACTTCTATGACTAATAACACTTGTGAAACCAGACATTTTAGCTAACTCAATAGCTTCCAAAGTTTCAGTTAATGTTCCAATTTGATTTACCTTTATTAGGATTGAATTAGCAGATTTTTCCATAATCCCTTTCCTTAACCTTTCTGTATTAGTAACGAATAAATCATCACCTACAAGCTGAACTTTATTTCCTAATTCTTTGTTTAATTCGGACCAACCCTCCCAATCATCCTCAGCTAAACCGTCCTCTATTGAAACTATTGGATAATTAGAAACTAGTCTTGAAAGATATGAAATCATTTCAGAACTATTTAAACTTTTCCCTTCATATTTATAAGTACCATCATTATAAAATTCAGTACTAGCAGCATCTAAAGCTAAAGATACCTGCTCACCAGGCTTAAACCCGGCTTTTTGAATTGCTTCTAATAATAAGTCCCCTGCCTCTTCGCTTGATGACAAATTCGGGGCAAATCCACCCTCATCGCCTACAGCAGTAGATAGACCTTTTTGATCAAGTAATAATTTTAATGAGTGAAAAATTTCAGTACCCATTCTTAATGATTCACTGAAATTATTAACTCCATGTGGGACAAGCATAAATTCCTGAAAGTCAAGACTATTTGGTGCATGAGCACCACCATTTATTACATTCATCAATGGGACTGGAAGAAGATTGGATAATGGATCTCCAAGATATCTATATAGGGGAATGTCTAAAGCATTTGCTGATGCTCTAGCAGTTGCAAGACTTACTGCAAGGATTGAATTTGCTCCAAGGTTAGACTTATTAGGAGTTCCATCAATTTCAATCATTAATTTATCTACTGCAGTTTGATCTAAAGATGACAAACCACATAAAGCCGGCGATATTGTTTCATGAATTTTATTAACAGCATTCAAAACGCCTTTCCCCATATATTTCGAACCACCATCTCTTAACTCATGTGCCTCATGAGCACCAGTACTAGCTCCGCTGGGAACAATTGCTCTACCACTAGCACCACATTCCAAAAATACTTCTGCCTCTACAGTTGGATTACCCCTTGAATCAAGGACTTGCCTTGCTTCAACAGTATCAATAAGAAAATCAATAGTTTCTTTCACAATTTAATTATTACTATTTAAATCCTATTAATAGCTGAACTATTTGGCTAATATCTGAAATATATATGTTAAACAACTATAATTTTTTGTTTCATAAGAGTTTAGATATTAGTTAACACTTTTGTTAATTCCAAAGTCCCTGCAAACCCTCTCATGAAATATTTTTGTTATTCATCTTACAATTTGAAAATTATTGGATGATTATTAATGCAGATCCTATTTAGAATATTAATTAATAATCAACTATAGTTTTATAGTTTATGAGAGAAACCCTTACATCCAGTCCTGAACTATTTAGCGATATCAGTTGGAACCTACTTTTATTAGGGGAAGAAACCGCAAAAAAATGGGATCATAGCGAATTTAATATTGAACACATAATTCATACATTGTTCTCATCAAGTGAATTCTTGGCTTTCATTGAAAAATTATCAATCGACCAAGATACAGTTTTAGACATAACAGAAGATTTTTTAGAAGAGACACCAACAAATGAGTCAGATATTTTTACTATCGGAGAAGATTTAGAAATTTTATTAGATAACGCGAATCAGATTAAAACTCAATGGGGATCAAGATTAATAGAAATCCCTCATTTACTAATTGCTCTTGGAAGAGATTTAAGAATTGGAAATTATGTTTTTGAAGAAGGAAACCTTTCAATGGAAAAATTAGAGGAAGAATTAAAGTTTTACCCAAATATTAATCAATCAAAAGATTCTTTCAATTATGGGAATGTAATTGAAATAAATAAGCAAGCTAATTTTGAATCAGACAAAGAAACTTTAGTTAAAGAAGAAAAATTGAAAAAAGCTATTGTTCCATTACCGAAAAGTGAACTTCAAATTGAAACCAAAAAACAAGTTGAAAAAGATGAAAATGCTCTTTCAATTTATGGAAAAGATTTAACAGAATCAGCTAAAAAAGGCTTACTGGATCCCGTTTTAGGAAGAGAAAAAGAGATCAATAATTTAATGAGGGTACTCTGCAGAAGAAACAAAAATAACCCTATACTTATTGGCAATCCTGGAGTTGGTAAAACCTCAATTGCAAAATTACTTGCTCAATTAATTGTAGATAAAAAAGTTCCTGATACTTTAAAGGACTTAAAAATTATTTCACTTGACTTAGGTGCATTAGTTTCTGGGACCAAATTTAGAGGTCAACTAGAGGAAAGACTAAGTTTAATAATGCAGGAACTAAATAATCCAAACCAAGGAATGATTCTATTTATTGATGAAATTCACTCAATATTAAGTTCTGACAGATCTTCTAGCGACATCAGTAATATCTTAAAACCTTTACTAGCTGAAGGCGAACTTAGATGTATCGGTACAACAACACCTGAGAAATTTCGTGAAACTATTGAAAAAGATCAGGCATTAAATAATTGCTTTCAAAAGATAGCTGTTAATGAACCTTCAGTAGAATTAAGCGCAAAAATACTACAAGGGATCAAAAAGAAATATGAATCACATCATGGTATAAAAATTTCTGAAGATGCTGTAAACTATTCTGCAAAATTGGCCGATAGATACATCAGCGATAAATGTCTGCCTGATAGTGCAATAGATTTAATTGATGAAGCAGCTGCACAGTTGAAAATCGAGTCTAATAATATGCCTCAAATCATTCTCCAACAAGAAAACAAACTTAATACTATTGATGAAAAATTGAATAATTTGCAAGGAGAAAATAT
>CABYTO010000027.1 GCA_902521995.1 uncultured Prochlorococcus sp.
CAGGTGCTGAAATCCAATCTCAATTACTTCCCGATTATTGTCCAACTATCCATGGTATAGACTTAGCAGCCTATTGCAGGCCAGCTCTCCAACTAGGAGGAGATTACTATGACTTCATGTGCTTAAAGACGAACATCTCTGAAAAAAGAAAAGAAAAATCAAGATGGGCATTTGTAATAGGTGATGTCATGGGTAAAGGGATTCCAGCTGGCCTTTTAATGACTATGTTAAGAGGAATGCTACGTGCAGAGGTTCTTACAGGTCTGCCTCCAGATAGAATTTTGCATGATTTGAATCAACTAGCAATAAATGATTTAGATCAATCGCATAGATTTGTGACATTATTTTACTCAGATTATGATCCTAGAACTAGAAAATTGAGATTCGCTAATGCAGCACATAATCCTCCTCTGCTTTGGAAAAGTTCAGATCAGACAATTATTAAATTAGATGCAGAAGGATATGTACTTGGACTACAAAAAGATGCGAAATATCATTGTGGTGAAATCAAGCTTAATCAAAATGATTTAGTGCTCTATTACACAGACGGTGTAATTGATACTTCAAACTCTTTAGGTCAAAGATTTGATGAGGAAAGATTAATTAAAACCCTTACAAAATTATGCAAGCAATCTTATACATCCCAAGAAATTTTAAATAAGATATTTAAAAAATTAGATGACTTTACCGGCCAAAATAGACATTTGGAAGATGATGCGTCGATGGTTATTTTTCAATTGAAATAGATATTTTTTGTCACTTATATAAAAAAATGCTTTATTAGAGATACTTAAAGTTACTAATTGATATGGCAAAAGTTTGGAGTAAAAGGTTTGATAATGCACTTGACCCTTTTATTGAAAAGTTTAATGCCTCAATTTGTTTTGATAGAAAGCTTATTTTAGAAGATTTAGATTGTTCAATTGCTCACGCGAAAATGCTTGGCAAAACTAAAGTTTTATCCTCTTCTGAATCTTCGCAAATTATTAATGGTTTAGAGTCAATAAAAGTTGATTATTTGGAGGGTAGATTTTCTCCTGGTCCACCCTCAGAAGATATTCACTATTGCATAGAAGAAAAGCTGATAAGTCTAATTGGTGAAACTGGAAAAAAATTACATACAGGCAGAAGTAGAAACGATCAAGTTGGTACAGATATAAGATTGTGGCTAAGAAAAGAGATTGATAATATTGAAATTTTAATAACCGATTTGCAAAAATCTTTCTTAATTCTTGCGAAATCTAATATCTATACCTTAATTCCTGGATATACCCATATGCAAAGAGCTCAACCATTATCTTTGGCTCATCATTTATTGGCTTATATAGAAATGTTCCAAAGAGACCGTGAAAGGTTTCAAGAGGTACGCTCAAGAGTAAATACTTCTCCGTTAGGAGCTGCAGCATTAGCTGGAACAAAAATAAAAATAGATAGGCAATTTACAGCTGCAGAACTTGGCTTTGAAAAGATTTATAAAAACAGTATTGATGCAGTAAGTGATAGAGATTTTTGTATAGAGTTTGTTTCTGCATCTGCTTTATTGATGTCTCACTTAAGTAAAATTTCAGAGGAAATAATTTTATGGGTAACGGATGAATTTTCTTTTGCAAAATTAACAGATAAGTGTTCCACAGGAAGTAGCTTAATGCCGCAGAAAAAAAATCCTGATGTTCCAGAATTGATTAGAGGTAAGACCGGGAGAGTTTATGGACATCTCCAGGCTTTGTTAACGATGGTCAAAGGGGTACCACTTTCATACAACAAAGATTTTCAAGAAGACAAAGAACCAATATTCGATACTGCAGAAACAATATCTTCTTGCCTTAAAGCAATGACTATTTTAATTAATGAAGGTATTGAATTTAATATTAAAAATCTATCTGATTCTGTAGAAAAAGACTTTTCTAATGCTACTGATTTGGCAGATTACTTAGTTGGTAAAGATGTTCCTTTTAGGACCGCCTATCAAGTGGTTGGAGAAATAGTTAAATATTGCCTAGAGAGAAAAATGTTATTTAAAAATCTCAAGATTGAAGAATTTAAAAAATTTCATCCTGAATTTGAAGAGGATGTTTTTGTGGATCTTAAACCTCTTAATGTCGTTAAATCAAGAAATAGCAAGGGTGGTACAGGTTTTGTGCAAGTAGCAGAAGAGGTAAATAATTGGCAAAAAAAATTGTTACTTTGAATCTCAATTATTTTTCTACAACAAGGGTATGCTTTGAAGTAGAATAGTAATGCCGCGTTTTAAAACTACTGATTGTAGTTTTTTTAAGGTAAGTTTTCTTTGTTAAGTTTAAAGTGAGTATTTTTGTTGGCAATTTGCCGTTCCGCGCAGAGCGTGATGATGTTATACAATTATTTGTTCCTTTTGGTGAGGTTTTAAATTGTTCTCTTCCCTTGGAGAGAGATACTGGAAGGAAAAGAGGATTTGCATTTATTGAAATGGCTGATGAAGCGATTGAGTCAACAGCAATTGATGGTTTGCAAGGCACGGAACTAATGGGTAGACCATTAAGAATTAATAAAGCTGAGCCAAGAGGTTCTGGGGGATCTCGCAGAGGAGGAAGAAACGGCTATGGCGGTGGCAATAACGGTGGTGGTGGCTATGGTGGTGGTGGCTATGGCGGCGGCAATACCGGTGGTGGTTATGGTGGTGCTGGCTATGGCGGCGGCAATACCGGTGGTGGTAATTCTGGATCTAATAGCTCTTATACTAATAAATCTTCCGGAGCAGAAGGTTGGGAAGATAGAAGTTATATAAATTCTTCTGACAACTCTGCATATGAAAATGGTAGGAGCAGGAGAAAAAGGGGAGTTTCCAAAGATAGCACTGAGTCAAATGAGACAAATTAGTAACCCATTTCTTCAAGTGCTTTCGTTAGTTTAAATAAATATTCAATATTTAATTCTTTTTTTATAGATTTATTTGAAATTTGATTTCTCCAAATTTTAGCTTTTGGTATTCCCTCAACTAGATTAATAAGATGTTTACAAATATCCCAAGATCTTCCTCCATTAGTTAAATGTGCCTCTATGTATGGAATTAAGGAGAATATAATATTTGAAGCAGATTTGGGTTTTGTATTAATTCCATAAATTTTTTGATCGATTTCAGACCATCTTAAGGGATGTTTATAAGCTGACCGACCAATCATGACCCCATCAAAATCATTTAAGGCTTTTAATGATTCATCTATATTTGCTAAACCCCCATTGATTTCTATTAATAGTTCTGGATTAGATTTTTTTAATTGTTTTACTATATCGTAATTTAGTGGAGGTATAGTTCTGTTTTGTTTTGGATTTAGACCTTTTAATATGGCTTTCCTTGCATGAACTGTAAATCTGTCTGCACCAGCATTTGCGATAATTCTTACGAAATTGTTCAATTTAACGAAACTATCATCATTGTCTACACCGATTCTGTGTTTGATCGTAACCGGTAAGTTACAATTATTTTTTAAGGATTCTATACATCTTGCTACCTTTTCAGGGTCTTTCATAAGTGAAGCACCAAAATTTCCAGAACAGACCCTTGGACTCGGACAGCCAACATTAAAGTTTATTTCGTCATAACCCCAATCCTGTGCCATTAGGGCTGCATCTTTGAGGATTTTAGGATCGTCTCCACCAAACTGAATCGATATTGGGTGTTCTTCAGCATTAAAATCTAGAAAAATTTCTTTTTTATTCGTATGAACTAAACTCTGGGCAACAATCATTTCCGTATACAATAAAGCTGCAGAACTTATTTTTCTCATTATCATCCGGTAGTGTTTATCAGTGCAATCCATCATTGGAGCAATACTTAATTTATGAATATTTTTTATAGAATCGGATTGAATAAAATTCATTACTTTTTGTGATCTAAATATATGAATCAATTTCTATCAAGAAGAACTTTTATTCTAATTCCTACCATGTCAATCTTAAAAATAATCTTTAAGCCCATAAAAGTATTAGCTTCTTCACTTGCTTCTAAAGAAGAGTGGGATTTCTCAAAAGATGAATGGAAAGCAAAGCTTAGTCCTGAATCTTTTTATATTTTGAGGGAGGAAGGGACAGAAAGAGCTTTTAGCAGCAAATTAAATAATGAGAAAAGGAAAGGGATTTTTCATTGCGCAGGTTGCGATTTGCCTCTTTTTTCCTCAGATACAAAGTATGATAGTGGTACAGGATGGCCAAGTTTTTGGGATTCACTTCAAGGATCAGTTGAAACAAAAGTTGATTTCAAGTTGATTGTTCCAAGAACTGAATATCATTGTTCTAGATGCGGAGGTCATCAAGGTCATGTCTTCAATGATGGTCCGCTTCCAACTGGCAAAAGATACTGTAACAACGGATTAGCATTAAGGTTTGTTCCTGACTAGATACTTGTGCGGCCTTCCGCAACTTGTTTTGTGCTCCACTTTATTGGAAAATAGTTCTATTAAAATTTAGAAAAATGATTGAAAAGCAATCAGACAATATTGATAATAAAGAAAATGATGTTTCTAATCAGGATAATGCTCCTGATGAATCTTCAGTTCAAGATTATAAGACTGGAAATGAGGAATCATCTCCTCAAAAACCTGAAGAAATCAATACTGAAGAATTAAAAAATACTATTACCAATAATGATGCAAGATTAGAACAATTAGAAAAAGAGCATGAGACTCTAAAAAATCAATATGTGAGAATTTCGGCAGATTTTGATAATTTTAGAAAAAGGCAATCAAGAGATCAGGACGATTTAAAAATACAACTTGTTTCCAAAACTCTAACAGCAATACTGCCAATCGTTGATAATTTTGAGAGAGCAAGACAACAACTTAAACCAGAAAGTGAGGAAGCTCAAGTCCTTCACAGAAGTTACCAGGGATTGTATAAACAATTGGTAGAAATTTTAAAACAACAAGGAGTTTCACCGATGAGAGTGGTCGGTCAGCAATTTGATCCAAACCTACATGAAGCTGTTTTAAGAGAGCCTAGTGATGAGTTTGAAGAAGATTTTATTATTGAAGAATTACAGCGAGGTTATCATTTAGAAGGTAAGGTTTTGAGACATGCTTTGGTTAAAGTTTCCATGGGACCTGGAAAACAAAATTCACAAGAGGTAGTAGAAAAGGATAAAGTTGAAGAGGATATTGATTCAGAGGAAAATACTTCTGAAGATGTATAAATTCCAAATTTTTACTTGAGCATTATCTAATGGCTGATTTTTATCAAATACTTGGAGTTTCGAGAGATGCTGATGCTGATACCCTAAAAAAGGCTTATAGAAAATTAGCAAGACAATATCATCCTGATGTTAATAAAGAACCTGGTGCTGAAGATAAATTTAAAGAAATTGGTAAGGCTTATGAAGCATTAGCTGATCCTGAAACCAGAGCTAGATATGATCAATTTGGAGAGGCTGGGCTTGGAGGTGCAGCTGGGATGCCTGACATGGGTGATATGGGTGGTTTTGCTGATTTATTTGAAACTTTTTTTAATGGCTTTGGGGGACAAAATCCACAGGGAGGAAGATCTCAAAGAAGGGGTCCCCAACAAGGAGATGATTTAAGATATGACCTTAATGTTGATTTTAAAGATGCAATATTTGGACAACAAAGAGAAATTAAAATTCCTCATCTTGAGACATGTGAAGTTTGTAGAGGAACTGGTGCAAAACCAGGAACAGGCCCAAAAACTTGCTCAACATGTGGAGGAAGTGGACAAGTTAGAAGAGCTACGAGAACACCTTTTGGTAATTTCACACAAGTAGCTGAATGCCCTTCATGTAATGGGGCTGGACAGATAATTGCGGATCCATGTTTAAGTTGCAGCGGTAACGGAGTGAAGCAAGTCAGAAAAAAATTAAGAATTAATATTCCTGCAGGAGTTGATACTGGTACTAAATTAAGAGTTTCGGGTGAGGGAAATGTTGGTTTGAAAGGGGGTCCACCTGGAGATCTTTATGTTTTTATAAAGGTTAAGAATGATTCAAAACTTAAAAGAGAAGGTGTGACTATTTACTCAGAAATAGTAGTGAGTTATTTACAGGCTATTTTAGGTGATACTGTTAAGATTACTACGGTTGATGGAGATGTTAATTTAAAAATTCCAAATGGTACGCAGCCAAATACAACTCTTTCACTTGAGAATAAAGGGGTACCTAGACTTGGTAATCCGGTTGCGAGAGGAAATCATGAAGTCTTAGTAAAAGTGAAATTGCCAACTCGTATAACCGACGGTGAACGAGAGCTTTTAGAGGGTTTAGCTTCTCAATATTCTGATAAAAATATTAATTCCAGTAGTGGACTTTTTAGTAAATTATTTGGTAAAGATTCTTAATGACTTCCCTAAAGCATTTGGACCTTAAGTCTGTTCCATGTCCTTTAAATGTTGTCAAAATAAAATTGGCTATGGAAAAGTTATCTAAAAACGAACAACTTATAGTTGAACTAGATAAAGGGGAACCAGAAGAAATGGTATTAAACAATTTAAAAGAGATGGGATGTTTGTATAAACAAATAAAAGAAAATGAAAAATTTATAAAAATAAAAATATTGAATGAAAATTAATAGTAAATATTTAGGTTTAGTTACGAAAAAATTTAACGATTTTTTTTTAGTTGATATAAAAAATCAAGAAGACTCTGTTAATAGCGAAAAATTTTTATGTAAGGTCAAGAAGTCTATACAATTCAAGGATCAATTAATTTATGTTGGAGACGAAGTAGCGATTGAAAAAGTTGATTTTAAAAGTAAACGTGCAGTAATAACAAGTCTAAAAAAAAGAAAAAACCTTTTAGTTAGACCCTCAGTTGCAAATATTTCTAACATATACGTTATTTTTTCCGTTGAAGAACCAGAGTTAAATTTATCTCAAGTTAATAGGTTTTTGATATCATCAGAATCAATGGGAGTTGAAGTAAAATTAATTCTGTCAAAGTGTGATTTAATTTCTGATAAAAGAAGATTATATTTTCTTGATAAATTTAAGAAATGGGGTTACCAAGCAAAAACTTTAAATTTAAAGAAATCTGATTGCTTTAAAAATTTGCTAGCTGAGTTAAAGCAAAAAGAATGTTCAATTTTTATAGGCCCATCCGGAGTCGGCAAAACTACTTTGCTAAATATGATTATTCCAGGTCTTCAAAATAGAACTGCTCCAGTTTCCAATAAAATTAAGAGAGGAAAAAATACTACTCGAAATGTTGAGTTATTTTCTATATCGAATCAAAGTTACATTGTGGATACTCCTGGTTTTAATATGCAACCTTTAGAGGTTGATATTAAGTTGTTACCAAATCTTTATTCAGAAATATATAAACAGGTAATCGGAGAGGGAATTAAGTGTAAATTTCGTAACTGCTTACATTTAAAAGATGAGGGATGTAATTTAAATAAATCCTTCGAAAGATATTCTTTTTATAAAGAAATGATTGAGTCTTCTAAGTGTCACTATTATCAAAACCAGGAAGATTAAGATTTAATCCACCAGTTAAATCATTCATTCTTTCTTTCATAGTTGTAGTAGATAATTCATGAGCTTTTTGAATAGCTTGTAGAATATTTTGCTCTATTTGTTCTTTATTTGCATTGAGGATATTTTCTTGTACTTCTACCTTTAAAGGAAGCTGGTTGCCACTTATCCAAACTTTTATCATTTCATCATCACTTTTGCCTTCAATCTCCATATTTTCAAGTTCATCTTGTAATTTCTGAGCATCTTGCTGTATTTGTTTAGCTTTTTTAAAAGCTTCTGTAAGTTGTCCAAAGTTAGGAAGTCCAAAACCCGCCATTTTGTAAAAACGTTTCTTTAGTTAGGATAGTCAAAACCAATCATTCTTACTTCCGGTTGCAAATAAATCCCTTTGTTTTGTAGTACTTTTTGTTGAATTACTGTTATTAATTCATAAATATCTTTTGAACTTGCTGAAGAAGTGTTAATTATAAAATTTGAATGCATTGTAGAAATTTGTGCACCGCCAATTTTAAATCCCTTTAAACCCATATCATCAATTAATTTAGCTGCATAATTATTTTCAGGATTTTTAAAAACACTACCAAAACTTGGTTGATTATATGGTTGTGTTTCTGTTTTTAATTTAAGGTTATTTTTAGTTGTTTGAATTAATTGTTTTAAATTTCCATTAGGTTCAAAATGTAATCTTGCACTAATAATTGTCAAATCATCCTTTTGAAAAGAGCTAAATCTATACTCAAAATTTATATCTTTTTTTTCAATTTCAAGTTTTTCATGAGTTTTATTATTTATAACTTTTACGGAAATAAGATTTTTTGCTAGCGATAAATTACCTGTGCCAGCATTCATATAAATTGCTCCTCCTAATGTTCCTGGAATTCCGACAGCCCATTCCCCTCCTTGTAATCCATTTTTAGC
>CABYTO010000028.1 GCA_902521995.1 uncultured Prochlorococcus sp.
TGAATACTTTTTAAATACAAAAATCTTTTATCTAGAGTAAATATAAGATTAAAAATTTGTAAAAATTTTTATTGATTAGTTTTTCTATTATAGATAAAATCAAATATTAAATTCAAAACTTACTTCCAAAAAGTTAATTATAAAGATAATGAATAAAATACAAAAATTTCTCTCAATAGTTTTTTTTATAGCAATATTAGTTGTATTGATTTACTTAATCCAAAATTATGGCATTGAACCTCTTAGAAACAAAATAGAAAGTATGGGAATTTGGGCACCTTTTGGAATATTCATACTTAGAGGAGTGAGTATTATTTTGCCCGCTCTTCCAAGTTCAGCTTATTCTCTGCTAGCTGGTTCATTACTAGGATTTCAAAAAGGTTACATGACAATAATCTTTTCTGATATTGTTTTTTGCCAAGCTGCTTTCTTTATTGCAAGAAATTTTGGTCGGGTTCCTGTACGTAATTTAGTAGGCCCGAAAGCAATGAAAAAGATTGAAAGTTTTAATCAAAACCAGCTAGAAGAAAATTTCTTTCTTATGACAGGTCTTCTAATGACTGGTCTTTTTGATTTTCTAAGCTACGCAATTGGTATTGGAGGAACTCGCTGGAAAATATTTACTCCTGCATTATTAATAAGTCTTCTAATCAGTGACTCTATACTTGTCGCAGTAGGAGCTGGAGTTAGTCAGGGAGCAGGATTATTTCTTGGGATTGCTCTATTGGGAATGTTTGCTTTAGCGACTATTTCAGGATTTGCAAAAAATAAAATGCCTAAATAACAAAACAGTTGATAATTCTGTAATTAAATAAGAAAGATATGACATTTTCGCAAACAATAACTATATAAATAATGATTCATGCAAGAATAGAACTCGATTGATTTTTAAAGTTATCAGATGACTCCATTTAGACCAACTTCATATGATCGCCCTGGAGAACAAATATCAACTACTCCTTCTGGATTAAAAGTAACTTCTGCAAAGAGATTAATGGTGGATTCAATGGTAAGAATGATACAAAAAGCAGAAAATCATTCCGTAGAAGATAAACTTGACGAAGAATCTAACAATAATTAATCAATTCATTGATAAAAGTATAGGAGAGTGGAAATCTATTAGAAGTACTCACACTTTAGCTTTTCAGGAATTTGAAAACTCAACTAGTAAAATATTTATAAAGCATATCAACAAAAAAAATAAAAAAGTCATTGAAATTTTTAAAAATTTTAAATTTAGTTTAAACCTAGAGAGCATAGCCATTTCTATAAACTGGCAAGCTATTAGTGATTGGGACAATAATGATATCAGTGAGGGAGATGAAACTATTCTGATTTTTTTACCCAAAGATGAATATTCAGGAATTGTTTTAAGAAATAAAGGTTATACAGAATCCTTTATTTCATCATCCAATTATTTTGTTGATGAACAAAATAATTTACACATTAAAACTTTTTATAAATCAACAGTTTCCGAAGAAAGAATTTCCTTTTTATCCACTCATGTAAGATCCAGATTTTCTACTATTAGAAATCATGAAAATAACTCAGTTATACAAACGTCCCATACTTCAGAGATAAGGAATTTAGCTAGTTTAAAAGATTAATTATCCTTTCAAATTGAAACTCTGTTTCAGATATTAATTTAGGAAGGAAGCCTTTATTTCCACGCATATTATTTACTGTTGAATTCAAATCAGAGATAGTTGCATCTCGCATTAATTCAAAAACCCTTCTTGCATTTCTTAAAGGTACCCCAAGAGCAAGATAAGTATTTTTAAGATCCTTCAAACAACTTTTTTCTAAAACTGATTCGTCATTAGAAATTAAAAGATAAGCAACAATCCTTAAGATTATTTCTCCATCTCTTAAACAAACGGACATCTTATTAGTTGTATTTAAAGATATTTTTGAATTAAGTGAATCTTTATTTTCGCAAATCATTGCTGTTACAGCGTCTGCTGCGATTGCATGTGAATTATTGGTTATTGAGGTTATTGCATCTAATCTTGAGTTTGCAGTATTAATAAATTCTTTTATATTGCTTAAATCATTTAATTTCTTATCGGCTGAGAATAGTTGATTATTCTTTGAAACTGACATTCCTGAAGTAAAAATTAAAGACCGATCTTAAGAATAATACAAAGCTAGTAAAAACAATATAATTTCAAACTTAATGCAACGCTTCTTAATTAATAACTTCATTCCAAAGTGATAGTTGAAATAATTCAAATAAAAAATTTTTTTTCCGCTAATATAAAGCTACATTTTTAATAAAGTTTTGGATCAACAGGATTTAAAATTATCAAAGAAACTTATTTCCTCATATAAAAAAAGATTGGAAAAAGAAATTCTTGACAGAAGTATGAAATTAAAGATGCCTCAAAATAAATTTGAAGAAATAATTAATAACAATAATGAACTTATTAATTTAAAAAAAACATTAGAAGATCTAGAAACGGAATCTGAATCTCATAGTAAAGTCTGATTTTTGAAAAACCCTTCCAAAAGTGCCTCAAACCAACAATTTCCTTTTTAAGTCCCTAAACAATCAACAACTACAAGCAGTAAAACATGTTTATGGACCACTATTAGTTGTAGCTGGTGCAGGTAGTGGAAAAACTAAGGCTCTTACTCACAGAATTGCAAACCTTATTGAAGGTAACTCTATAGATCCCTATAACATTCTTGCAGTCACTTTCACTAACAAAGCTGCCAAAGAAATGAAAGCAAGATTAGAGGTTCTTCTAGCCCAAGAATTAGCTTTTAATCAATTTGGTCAGCCTTGGACAACTCTCAAAGAAATTGATCAAAATCAATTAAGAACAAACGTTCACCAAGAGAGGCTTCAGAACCTTTGGATCGGTACTTTCCATTCTTTATTTTCAAGACTTCTTAGATACGATATAGAAAAATATACTGATCCAGAAGGCCTAAAATGGACAAAGCAATTTTCAATTTACGATGAAACAGATTCTCAAACATTAGTAAAAGAAATTATTAGTCAAGATATGAATCTTGACCCAAAAAGATATGATCCCAAAAAGATTAAAAGATTAATAAGTAATGCTAAAAATCAATGCTTAACCTCTAATGATCTTTTAGAAAAAGCAGATAATAATTTTGATAAAACAGTTGCAGAAGCCTATAAGAGATATAGAATTTCGCTCTCAAAAAATAATTCTTTAGACTTTGATGATCTTTTACTTTTGCCTGTTTTCTTATTGAGGCAAAATGATATAGTCAGGGATTACTGGCACAAAAGATTTAAACATATTTTAGTTGACGAATATCAAGATACAAATAGAACACAATATGAACTTATAAAATTAATTACGGCTGGAAATACTGAACCAAAAAAATTCTTCAATTGGGAAGATCGATCAATTTTTGTAGTTGGGGATGCTGATCAAAGTATTTATAGTTTCAGAGCAGCTGACTTCAGAATTTTAATCGGTTTTCAAGAAGATTTTAAAACTTCAATCAAAGAGGATACAAAATCATCTTTAATTAAATTAGAAGAAAATTATAGGTCATCTGCCAATATCCTTGATGCTGCAAACTCACTAATTGAAAACAACTCTGAAAGAATTGATAAAGTTTTAAAGGCTACTAAAGAAAAAGGGGAACTTTTAACGTTACTCAGCTGTGATGATGAAATTTCCGAGGCAGAAGCAATTACAAATAAAATAAAATCTCTCAATAACTATAATCAAAACCCAATTTGGAAAAATTTTGCAATTTTATATCGAACCAGAGCGCAGTCCAGAGTATTAGAAGAATCTCTTGTAAGGTGGCGCATTCCTTATACAATTTTTGGAGGATTGCGTTTTTATGATAGGAGAGAAATTAAAGATGCAATAGCATATTTGAAAGTTTTGGTTAATTCTTCAGATAACGTTAGTCTTTTACGAATCATAAATGTTCCTAGAAGAGGGATTGGTAAGACTACTATTCAAAAACTTAATGAACTATCTAATAGGTTAAATATCCCATTATGGGAGGTTCTTAATGATAAGCAAAGTCTTGAAGAAACAATAGGCCGATCATCAAAAGGAATTAATAAATTTACTGAAATTATAAATGATCTACTGTGTTACCTAGAAAATTCAGGTCCCGCTCAACTACTACAACTTATATTAGAAAAAAGTGGTTATTTAAGTGACTTGCTCTCTAGTGGGACTGAAGAATCTGAAGATAGAAGAAATAACTTACAAGAACTAATTAATGCAGCTACTCAATATGAAGAAGAAACAGAAAGTGGAGATGTCGAGGGATTTCTTTCTACAGCAGCCTTAACAACTGATAATGATACGAAGAAAAATAATCCTAACTCTGTAACTCTCATGACTCTGCATAATAGTAAAGGTTTAGAATTTCAAAATGTTTTTATCACTGGGCTAGAACAAGGTCTCTTCCCTAGTCATAGATCAATAGATACTCCCTCACTTCTTGAAGAGGAAAGAAGATTATGCTATGTAGGTATTACTAGAGCTAAAGAAAGAGTTTTCTTAAGTCATGCCAGAGAAAGAAGATTATGGGGTGGAATGCGTGAAGCAACAATTCCTTCAATATTTCTTTCGGAAATACCTGAAGATCTAATGGATGGCGAGTTACCACAAACTGGTGGTGCTTCAATAAGAAGAGATTTGCATCTTGATCGTTTAACAAGAGTTGATCGAAACAATCCAAATGATTATGTTAACAAACCAATAAATGCAGTAAGAAAATTATATTCAGGGCCAAGTAAAGGGAAAAGCTGGATAATTGGAGATAAGCTAATTCACTCAAAATTTGGGAAAGGTGAAATTATACATATTTTTGGGAGTGGGGAAAAAATATCTTTAGCCGTAAAATTTGGAGATAAAGGAAGTAAAATTCTAGATCCCAGATTAGCTCCAATTCGTTATGTAAGGTAAAAATTCATGAACGATATCTCTGATTACATCCAAGGGGAATTAATCAAAACTCCATTTAATCTATATAACCTTATTACTAAATACATAGAATCTAATAACAATACTAAAGTGGCTTTTGTTGGCGGTTATTTAAGAGATTTGTTAATTAGTAAATTCCACAAAAAATCGTTTTCTAAACCTGTAGATATTGATCTTGTTATTGAAGGATCCTCAATTTCTCTTGCAAAATTTATAAAAAAAAATATTGTAAATGTAGATTTATGTTTGATCAAGGAATTTAATTTATACAACACTGTAGAAATAAATATTAATGACTATAAAATTGATATTGCTTCTGCAAGAAAAGAAATTTATTATGCTCCAGGCTTAAATCCCACAGTAAAAAAAAGTACTATTGAGGAGGATCTCAAGAGGAGAGATTTCACTATAAATTCAATAGCCTTCGAGGTCTCGACAAGGAAAATCTATGATCTTTATGGAGGAATTTCTGATATAAAAAGTAAAAGATTGAACTTACTTCACAGTAATAGTATTTCAGATGATCCAAGTAGATTAATTAGATGTGCAAAATATGCTTCAAGGTTAGATTTCAATATTTCAAATAATTCCCTCAAACAATCTCAAGAAACAGTTAGACAATGGCCATGGGAAAGTTCAGAAACACATCAGAAAATGATTTACCCTCCTGCACTAGGCATACGAATAAGGATGGAACTAGCTGAAATATGCAAACACGATAATTTGACTAATGTAATTTCGATAATTCATAAATGGGAAATTATCTCAATCTTGAATGAAAATATTAAAGTCGATAAAAGGTTTTTAAGAGGACTAAATTGGATTAAGAAGTTAAAGGGAAATCATATGCTTTACTTATTAAAAGATTCAGAAGATTTAGAAAAAGCATGTCAAAGATTTTTGGTAAATAATAGTGAGATAAAAATATTAGAAGATTATTTAAATATCAAAAAGATATTAAATACAAACCAAAAAAATTTAAATCATTTTTCTCCATCAAGTTGGACAGAATTTATTGAGGACAGAAACCTTAATGATGAGACAGTCAAATTATTAATTTGTGATGGCGGACCATACTGGCGTAAATTGTTTAAGTGGTTATTTATTTACAAATTCATCAAATCAAAAAAAGATGGGGAAACTTTAAAAAAAGAAGGATGGAACCCAGGGAAGGAGATGGGAAAGGAAATCAAAAGATTAAGATATTTGGAAATTGACAAATTAAATAGAAATTAATTACATTTTTACAACTTCTCCAACCTTGTACCATTTATCCTTTAGAACATTTTCATATTTACGATTGCAACTAATCAACAAGGGGCCACATGTTTGAGGATCTAATAATAATGATATTCTCTCGTTAAAAGTCTCTTGATCTAATGAATTTTCGTTTAAAAAATTAATTATTCTTTTTTGCTTATTAACTTTATAAATTTTGTCAAAAATTTCTTTATTAGATTCAAAGAAAGTACTTTTAACATCTTTTCTTATTAAATCAAATACTCCAGGATAAGCTTTAAATGCAAATAAATCTAATAAAACTTTTAGTTGCTCAAGATTATTGTTTTGCCTATATAAATTAGATGATTCAACCATTTCTTTAAGATGTCCAATAAATCCATATCCAGTAATGTCAGTAGCAGCATTGACTAATGATTCTTTAAATTGATTTTGAAAAAGATAAATTTCATCAATCAAATATTGCTGACTTTTTACTAAATTATTAATTACTTCAGAAGAACTACCTAACATATTAATATTTTGCATTTGACCGGCAAAGTAAATCCCAACGCCCAGAGGTTTAGACATCATGAGAATATCTCCAATATTCATTCCAGATTTAAGCCATGGTTTTGCTTCATTTTTCAAAATGCCTTGGACAGTTAAAGAAATATCTATTCCTAATGAATAAGGTTTATTTACTAAACTTCTTGCCTCGAAAGTATGGCCTCCAAGTAATTCACCTCCATGATCCTCAACTGTTGATTTAATACCTTGAAGGGATTGAGAAAAGAGGTAACTCTGAAATTCCCTTTCAACTTTTGGTAATGATATTAAAGCCTGTGCGGATGAAAGTTTTGCGCCGCATGCCCACAAATCTGAGCAAGCATGCAAAGTAGTAATTTTTGCATTAAGCCAAGGATCACTTACCAAAGCAGGAAATCCATCTACACTTTGCAAGATAATATCTTTACCATTTTGATATATCTCAACTGAATCTTCAGGAGATGAAGCAAAAGCATCTAAATTAGAATTTATTAATGATTTATTCAAAACAATCTGAGGAATTTTAGCTGCACAACCCCTGCAATCATTCAATGAAATATTTTTTCCACTACCTTTCATAATTAGCCTTTTTGATCTGAACTTTTTAA
>CABYTO010000029.1 GCA_902521995.1 uncultured Prochlorococcus sp.
TAACTCAGCTTTACCGCTGCCGTAATAGCCATTAATAGGATCATTTAATGCGAAATTCATAAAGTCATAAAAACTTATAGTCCCACCCATTTTTATTATTTTTTTTACTAACCAATCTGGATTATTCGCGGGTAAGCTATTCATCGGCGAAAATATAAAAAGACAGAACTTATTTATGCCTTCAAAGATTAACTATTTATTAGGAATATTTCTATCTATATTAGTTTTAATTTCACATAAACCCGTTTTCGCCATAAATAATCCAAATCTCTTACCAGAAGAAAAAACACCAGTAATTGATTTAGCTAAAACATTAAGCCCTAATCAGAAAAAATCTTTAGAGGAAAAGCTCAACAATCTAGAAATTGAAAGTGGGTGGAAAATTAAATATTTATCTCAGTTTGAGAGTTCACCTGGTAGCGCAATAAAGGACTATTGGGATTTAGATGAGACAAGTTTGTTGATAGTTGCGGATCCTAGAGGGGGAAATTTGCTGAACTTTAACGTCGGAGAGGCTTATTTTAATTTTATGCCAAGGTTATTTTGGGTTGAACTTCAAACAAGATTTGGCAACCAATACTATGTTAAAGATCACGGTGAGGATGGTGCAGTATTAGATGCAATTGATTCAGTAAAAATTTGCCTTGAAAGAGGAGGATGCCAAGTTGTCCCTGGCCTACCCAAAGAGCAATATATTTGGACTTTATGTACATCTGTTCTTGGAGGTTTAGTAGCCGGTTTTGCATCTGCCCCAAGAAAAGAAGGTCAAGTTATATCAATTGGATTTTTAGCTCTTCTTTCCCCCTTATGGGGAATGTTATTTGGAATTTTTGGTTTGGCACCGATAATATCCAGAACAAATGATTTATTACCTTTATTTAAAAATGGTTTAGCTTTTACAGCCGCAGGAATTGCGGGTTATATCTTGTCTCAAACATTATTTTCAAAATATGAAAAGCCCAAAAAAACTTAAAAATATAAACAAAAATAACTAATCCTAAAAAAATTTATCTTCTTCACGAATTTCACCAGACTCTGAATACCAACGATGAGAAACATGACTTAATCCCTTTTTTTCAAACTCAACCCATGAAAAGTTAATTAGTAATTTCCCATCTTCATCAGTTTTATATCTTGGCACCACAGCAGTGTTGAAATAAGTTGTTCCTTTGCTATCAATTTTAAACATCTCTCTAAAACCAAGATTTCTTTTAAGCCGGTTGTGCATATGACCAAAAATTACAAGATCAACTTTTCTTCTCTTTTGTATTTGAGAAATAGCCACTGACAAATCTCTATCTCCCCAATCTAATGAGGGTAATTTCCAGTCTTTTCCACAAATGCTTTTAGGTTCAGAACCTAAACCCGAGGGGCCAGCATGAGACATAATTATTAAAGGTATATCTTCTACAGTCTTTTCCGAACATTTGATAATTTTATTTATTGAATCTTGTTCGGTGATAGGTCCATAAACACCTTTAACTTCTTTCGAAAGATAATAGCCGCCGCCAGAACTACATGGTCTAGCAGACAATAAATTTATTTGATTATTAAAAACTTTCAAATCCCATGCACAAGATTTTTCACCAAGAACACGTATCTGCTTTGAGAGAGTTTCCCCTGTAGAATCTTTCCCTCTATCATGGTTTCCTAAAATCACAAAAGTAGGAATTTTGATCTCATTGATTTTTTTAATTATTTTGACACTCCCATCAGAAATATCACCAACAAATAAAACAATATTTGGTTTGATAATCGATAAAACTTTCAAGTCTAATTCAGACCATTGACCATGACAGTCACCAACAATAGCAATTTTTAAATTTGTCAGAATTTTTTCTGTTTAAAGGCATATAATCTATTTAGAGATATTCTAAATCCTGACCAGCACAACTTCTACTGCAAAACAGAAATCATTTCAAAATGAAAAGGATTTGATTTCTGAAATAAAGGAGCATTGCAAAAAAGCTAATGCAATTATTCTTGCGCACTATTATCAAGCTCCAGAAATTCAGGAAATTGCAGATTTTATTGGCGATTCATTAGATCTATCTAGGAAAGCTGCAAATAATGATGCAGATATAATAATTTTTTGTGGTGTGCACTTTATGGCCGAAACCGCAAAAATACTTAGCCCTAATAAAACAGTCCTATTACCAGATATTGAAGCAGGATGCTCATTAGCAGATGATTGTCCCTCAGATAAATTTCAAAAGTTCAGGAAAGAAAATCCAGATCACTATGTAGTAAGTTACATAAATTGTACTGCAGAAGTAAAAGCTCAAAGTGATCTGATATGTACAAGCAGTAATGCAGTCTCATTAATTAAAAAGATACCTCAAGATAAAAAGATAATATTTGCACCAGATCAGAACCTTGGGAGATGGGTACAGAAAAATTCTGGAAGAGATCTTAAATTATGGCCTGGCAGCTGCATTGTTCATGAATCATTTAGTGAAGAAGCACTTCTGAAATTAAAATATCAAAATCCAGGTTCAAAAGTAGTTGCGCATCCTGAATGTAGTCAAAATTTACTAATTCTCTCAGACTTTATTGGATCAACAAGTAAGCTGCTTGATTTCGTAAGTAAAGATACATCTAAAACTTACATGGTATTAACTGAACCTGGAATAATCCACCAAATGAAAAAGAAAGAACCCAACAAAATTTTTATTGAAGTCCCAGATGTAGAGGGTTGTAAATGTAACGAGTGTCCATATATGAAATTAAATACCTTAGAAAAAATTCTTGATTGTTTAAAAAATAATTCCCCTTCTATCGAACTTGACCCAGAGATAATGAGAAGAGCCTATGTACCGATAAAGAGAATGCTGGATATGAGTAATTAATTTAATGCAAATACCTGATATTTTTTGTTAATTTTTAGGAATGCATTAAGATTTGAAGTGTTTGGATTAAATTCACTTATCTGATTATTTCTCTCAATTATATTTACTAGCTCTTTTTCGCCAGCTCTATATTGCTTATCTTTTCTAGTTCCAATCTCTCTTTGTAGAATAGGGTTTATATTCATTTTTACTTCTATGTCTGGAATAATTCCAGATTTGTTTATATCAGTGCCGTTCGGAGTTAAATACTTAGCGACTGTAACAGTTAATCCTGAACCATCAACTAAAGTTCTCATGGATTGAACTAGACCTTTACCAAAAGTTTTCTTCCCAACTAATTTTCCTCTTTTATTATCTTTTATTGCACCTGAAACTATTTCACTAGCACTGGCAGAACCCTCATTAACTAAAACAACTAAGGGTTTTTTTGTTAAAGCTTGACCGTTTCCTTTTTTTGTTTCTTTTAAACCATCTTTACTTACTGTACTTACTATTACTCCTCTGTTAATAAAGTGCCTTGAGATATCAATGCTTGATTCTAATAAGCCTCCTGGATTACTTCTCAAGTCAAGAATATATCCTGCGACATTTTTTGTTTCTAAATCCTCAATAGCATCTCTAGTCTCTTTTGATGCATTTGCATTAAATTGTTTAATCCTTACATAGCCAATTAAAAAGCCGTTTTTGGTTTGATTGACTTTACTTGATACGGATTTTATTTCAATTTTTTCTCTTGATAAAATCTTAAAAAAGGATTTAGAACCTCTAAGAATTCCAAGCTTTACCTTAGTACCTCTTCGTCCTCTTATTAATTTCACAGCCTCCTCAATATTCATACCTTCAGTAGAAATATCATCTATAGACAATATTTTATCTCTAGCTTTAATTCCAGCATCAAATGCAGGGGTGCCCTCTATAGGAGAGATGATTATTAAATCATCAGATTCTTTATCCTTAACTATTTGGATACCAACTCCAGTTAATTCTCCAGATGTATCAATTCTCATTTGATTAAATTCCTTAGGTTCTAGAAATCTTGTATAAGAATCATCTAGATTAGAAAGCATAATCCTAATCGCATCATATGCTTCATTGCTGTCAGAATATGTTTTTGATAAAACTTCTTTTCTTAGACTAATCCAATTAGACTTTTGAAATTTGCCGCTTGAATCAAGAAAATCTCTATATACAATTTGCCAAACATGATCAATTACTTCTTTGTAACTATTATTTAAAACTGTTGCTTCTGCAAGATTATTTAAAAATAGCCCAGAAAATGTTGTCGCAAACAGAATTATAAATTTTTTTTTAAGCAATTTTCTTATCTTCAAAGAATTTAATATCTTAATTATAAAAAGATTATATTTATAATTTCAAAAATTTGACAAATACTTAAGGATCAATCCACTTCCCATCATCCTTAATAAGTTGGATTAAAGCATTAACCCCTTCATCTTCAGGTACTCTTTTTATCTCTTCTTTCCTTCTATATAAGGCAATAGTTCCTTTGCCTTTCCCAACATAACCATAATCAGCATCTGCCATTTCTCCTGGTCCATTTACTATACATCCCATTATTGCTATATCTAAACCAGTCAAATGTGAAGTAGCGTTCCTAACTTTGTCCACAACCTCTTCTAAATTGAAGAGAGTTCTCCCACAACTAGGGCAACTGATATATTCAACCATCGTTTTTCTTAGCCCTAAAGATTGCAAAATTGAATAGCACACAGGTATTTCCTTTTCTGGAGCTTCTGTTAAAGAAACCCTGATAGTATCTCCTAATCCCTCTGCTAAAAGCGTTCCAATTCCAGCAGTACTTTTAATCCTTCCATAATCACCATCTCCAGCTTCAGTCACTCCTAAATGTAAGGGATAGTTATATCCTTCTGAGTCAAGCCTATCGGCGATCATTCTGTAAGCTGCCATCATGACTGGAGCCCTGGAAGCTTTCATAGAAATAATTATGTTATGAAAATCAAGCTCATCACAAATTTTGACGAACTCCATCGCAGATTCTGTCATTCCCAATGGCGTATCTCCATAAGTAAAAAGCATCCTCTCAGATAGAGAACCATGATTAACTCCAATCCTTAGAGCTTTGTTTTCAGCCTTTAAAACTTCAACTAAAGGCGTAAATCTTTTAAGTATTGTTTGTTTTATAGTTTCAAATTCCTCATCTGTATATTCAGTTCTTGTAGGATCTGCTTTTTCAAACACAAACAATCCAGGATTAATTCTTACTTTATCAACATGTTTTGCAACCTCCATTGCAATTTTCATACCATTATGGTGAACATCAGCTACCAAAGGTGTGTTGATATTATTTTCTAATAATTTTTCTTTGATATCTCTTACTGCTTTTGCGTGTGCTAAAGAAGGGACCGTCAATCTTACTATTTCACAACCTACATCATGAAGTCTTTTGATAGCCAAGTAAGCATTTTCGACATCCATCGTATCTTCATTTATCATCGATTGAACTCTTACTGGATAATCACTTCCAATAGCTACATCACCCACCATTACTGTTCTAGTTATCCTTCTCTCAATATGAGTTGAATATCTTTTGGAGAGACTATTAACCTCTTTTGATTGAGTTAATGACATTAAAATTCTTAATATTCAAAAAGGATTTCACTAAATTATACGGCATATAGTTTACCACTTACATTCTCTAGGTCTTTTAAAGTTAGATGGTAAGGTTTGTTGACTTCTTTTGAAGGAAATCTCAACAAATAAGATGGATGAAAAATTACCATAATTTCTCTCCCATCTTGTTTAATCCATTGACCTCTTAAATTACTTATAGGATCTTTAACTTCTAAAATAGCTCTCATAGCAGTAGAACCTGTAAGTAATATAAATTTTGGATCAACTAGCTTTATTTGCTGTAATAACCAAGGTTTATGAATATTAATTTCTCTGGCAGTGGGTTTTCTATTATTTGGTGGACGACACTTAATTACATTACAAAAATAAACATCCTTCTTATAGTCAATCCCAACTTGTATCAATAATTCGTTTAATAACTTACCAGATTTACCTACATAAGGTTTTCCTTCTAAATCTTCCTGTGCTCCAGGTGCCTCACCAATTATTAACAAATCTGCAAACACACTTCCTCTCCCAATTACTAACCTTTTCACCGAAAATAAAACTTTAAATATTATTATCTTAAGAACTCAAAACATGAAAATAAAATAGATTAAGAAAATGAACTAAATTAAACCATTGTGTGATACTTTTATTTATTCTTAATTTATGCATTTGTCATTATTAAAAGTTATATTTGAAAAGTGATAAGTCAATGAGTCAAGTTAATTTATCTGATCGGGCACTTTCAATTGAGCCTTCTCTTACATTGCAGATAAGTGCTAAAGCAAATCAATTATCTGCAGAAGGAGTAGATATTTGCAATTTAAGTGCAGGTGAACCTGATTTTGATGCCCCAAAAGAAGTTATAGAGGCTACAAGTAAAGCTATATTTGATGGATTTACAAAGTACGGGCCAGCAGCGGGAAATTTAGATCTCCGAAAAGCAATTGCAAATAAACTTCAAATTCAAAACGATTTAAATTATGAATTTGAAAATGTAATGGTCACAAATGGTGCTAAGCAAGCAATATATAATCTTTTCCAAGTATTGTTAAATACTGGAGACGAAGTTATTATTACTTCTCCATATTGGTTAAGTTATCCCCAGATGGTTAGATTGGCGGGTGGGGAGCCAATTTTTACAAATTCTTCTGCAGAAGATGGATTCAAAATAAATATAGAAGATTTGAAGTCTAAAATCTCTTCAAAAACTAAATTTATAATTATCAATTCTCCTAATAACCCCACTGGAAGAGTTATGTCAAAGGAAGAATTATTACAAATTGCCGATTTAGCTAGAGAAAATCCAAATATCAATATTCTTTCTGATGAGATTTACGAACTAATCCTTAAAAAAGAATTTAAACACTACAGTTTATCTTCATTAGCAAATGACTTAAAAGATAGAATTTTTATAATAAATGGGTTTGCGAAAGGATGGGCTATGACTGGCTGGAGGATAGGTTATTTAGTAGGTCCCAAAGATGTAATCAAAGCATCCTCAGCATTACAAAGTCAAAGTACAAGTAATGTTTGCTCTTTTGTTCAAAAAGGTGCTTTAGAGGCTTTAAAAATTAATAATGAGTTTTTCTCAATGATAAATAGTCATTATGATCAAAGAAGAAGACTTCTCTATGAGGGCCTTAATAATATAAATGGGATTTATATTGAAGAACCTAACGGAGCATTTTACGCATTTCCAAAATTACCCAACTCCTCAATTACTTCTGTTGATTTCTGCAATAAAGCTCTCCAAGATTACGGATTAGTTGTTGTACCTGGGAAAGCTTTTGGAGCTGATCAATGCATAAGAATATCTTGTGCAGCTTCAGAAATTAAAATAAAAGATGG
>CABYTO010000030.1 GCA_902521995.1 uncultured Prochlorococcus sp.
AGCAAGAGCAGTTATGTTTATTTATCGCAAATTAAAAAAATTAAATTAATAAGCATCTTGAAGTTCATAAAAATCTGGTTGAATATAATCTTTTCGTAATGGCCATCCTCTCCAATCTTCAGGCATTAATAATCTTTTGGGATTGGGGTGATCAATAAAATTTATTCCATACATATCAAAAGTTTCTCTTTCTTGCCAATCACTTCCTTTAAAAATTTTATACAAACTAGGGATAGATAAATCAGAATCTCTTTTTAAGAAAACTTTTAATCTGACTTCTTTAATTTTTTCGATTTTTTGTAAATCATCAACAGTTATAAAATGGTAAAAACTAACAAGATTTTTGTCTGGTCCCTCATCATATCCTCCTTGACATTGGAGATAGTTGAAACCGTAATTTCTCAATGCAGATACTGCTTCATATAATTTGCTTGGTTCCACAGAAATGTTTTCAATTCCTATGTGATCATCTGATAAAGATTGATTTGGGATTCCATCTTTAGACAAAGATTTGCTTATAAACCCTTCTTTTTCTATTGAAGTATCTGAGGATGTGGCTATACCGTCTTTTTCCATTAATCTTCTACAGAATTAATAATTTCAGTTTTTTCGGTATTTTCAGGTAATTCGGTTATTTTTTCTTTTTTGGAAGGGGTTATTACGTTGGCTGAAGTTTTGTACAAATATTCACCTGTATTTTCTGAGAAAACGAGATTCATTTCGTGATCAGATGTTATGTATCTGTGAGTTTGTTCTGCTTTTGTGCGCTCTAAAATTGATTCATTACCAACTTTTTTTCTTAATTTAATTACAGCATCAAAAATCGCTTCTGGTCTTGGTGGGCATCCTGGGAGGTATAAATCAACTGGTATTAATTTATCAACGCCTCTTACAGCAGTTGTAGAATCTGCACTGAACATTCCCCCTGTAATTGTACAAGCACCCATAGCGATAACATACTTTGGTTCAGGCATCTGCTCATAGAGTCTTACAAGCGCAGGTGCCATCTTCATTGTTACTGTCCCTGCAACTATAAGTAAATCTGCTTGCCTTGGTGAGCTTCTAGGTACTAATCCAAATCTATCAAAATCAAATCTTGATCCAATTAAGGCAGCAAATTCTATAAAACAACAAGCTGTTCCATACAAGAGAGGCCATAGACTGCTTAGTCTGGCCCAATTATGAAGATCGTCTAAACTTGTCAATATAATATTTTCGCTTAAATCTGTAGTTACTTGGGGCGCACCAAGAGGATTACAAGTTCCTTCTCGGATTTCTCTTATTGCTTTTGGGGATAATTGTGGATTCAATTTTTTAACTCCATTCTAAAGCACCTTTTCTCCATGCGTATGCAAGGGCAATAACAAGTATTGCAATGAAGATTAAAGCCTCAATAAAAGCTAATAATCCTAATCTATTGAAGGCAACAGCCCAAGGATAAAGGAATACTGTCTCAACATCAAATATAACGAAAACCAAGGCAAACATGTAATAACGAATATTAAATTGAATCCATGCTCCTCCAATAGGCTCCATTCCAGATTCATATGTAAGTTTTCTTTCCCCTGTTCTGCCTTTTGGGGCAACGATGAGATTAGTAACAAGTGCTAATACTGGAACAGCTGCGGCAATTAGAAGGAAACCTAAAAAGTATTCATAGCCAGTTAATAAAAACATCTTAAAAATTAATTTTGAATAAAAGTCGCTTAATTAAGCAAAATCTTTTAAAGTTCTTAAAGAATAATAATAAACCGTGAGTGAAAACATTCAACCAGCCTCTGAGGAAAACAAAATAGTTGAAGAATTTGAGAAAGAAAACCTTTCTGAAAACTCCACAGGATTAAATGTTGAACAACCTACACTTAATTTAGAACAAAATAGATTCGAATGTAGAAGTTGTGGATACATTTATGATCCGTCTGAAGGAAATAGAAAATTAAACATACCTAAAAATACGCCTTTTTCAGAGTTGGATGGGAATACTTTTGCTTGCCCTGTTTGTCGAGCCGGTAAAAATTTTTATAAGGATATTGGATCTAGAGCAAAACCTAGTGGATTTGAAGAGAATTTAGTTTATGGATTTGGATTTAATAGTTTACCTCCTGGACAAAAAAATATATTGATATTTGGAGGTTTGGCGTTTGCTGCTGCTATGTTCCTTTCTTTGTACTCTTTGCATTAATATAATTAAATGAAAAATTTTTTTACCAGTATTCCTAATCTTCTTTTATCTGTAGTTCTCTGTTTTGTTTTAAGCAGTTGTTCATCTACAGGCGTTAAGATGAATGAAAGCAGCCCTTGGAAAACAATTCAGTTTGAAGATCAGGCTAATGCTTTAGATGTTGATTTTATAGATGATAATCATGGGTTTCTAGTAGGCTCAAACAGATTGATTATGGAATCTACTGATGGTGGTGAAACATGGGAAAAAAGATCATTAGATATTTCTGCTGAAGAGAACTTTCGACTTCTCGATATTGATTTTAAGGGTTCTGAAGGTTGGTTAATAGGGCAACCCTCTCTCGTAATGCATACTTTAGATGAAGGTAAAAATTGGACTAGGCTTTCACTTGGGAAGTTACCAGGCCAACCTTTCTTAGTTACCACTATTGATGAAGGAGTTGCTCAATTAGCAACAACGTCAGCAGCTATTTATGAAACTTCCAATAGCGGTGAAACATGGGAGGCAAAAGTATCAGATCCTTCAGAACAGGGAGGTATAAGAGATTTAAGAAGAACATCTAGCGGTGATTATGTGAGCGTAAGTAGTCTTGGAAATTTCTTCTCTACTCTTGATAGTGATAGTAATACTTGGATTGCTCACCAAAGAGCAAGTAGTAAGAGAGTGCAAAGCATTGGTTTCAATCCAGAAGGAAGTTTATGGATGCTTTCAAGAGGTGCGGAAATTAGATTTAATGAAGATTCTAATAATCTAGAAAGTTGGTCAAAGCCTATTATCCCTATTCTTAATGGTTACAATTATTTAGATATGGGATGGGATCCGAATGGTGACATATGGGCTGGCGGTGGTAATGGCACTTTAATAGTAAGTAAAGATCAAGGTGAAACTTGGAATTCAGATCCTCTTGCTTCTGCATTGCCTACTAACTATATAAAAATAGTTTTTCTTGATAAGGAGTCTTTAGATAATCAAAAAGGATTCATACTTGGCGAGCGCGGTTACATTCTTAAATGGAATGGCTAAATCTGTAATAACTTAAAAAATAATAAAAAAAATCTTAATTTTGGATTAATTTAACAACTGTCTGTAACCAAGCTGTTAATTTCTTCACGAACTTATGATTTTACACTGTAAGATCATATGGTAAACATTTGTGATTATGGCCGCAGGTTCAACGGGTGAACGCCCATTCTTTGAAATAATCACCAGTATTAGGTACTGGATTATTCATGCAGTAACATTACCAGCTATCTTTATAGCAGGCTTCTTATTCGTATACACAGGTTTGGCTTACGACGCTTTCGGTACCCCTCGTCCTGATAGTTATTTTCAGGCATCTGAAGCAAAAGCTCCTGTTGTAACTCAAAGATTTGAAGCGAAGTCTCAACTTGATTTAAGAACAAAATAACTATGTCTAATTCTCAAGCTCCAATGCAGGCTGCGGAAGTCCGCGTTTATCCTATATTTACTGTTCGTTGGCTAGCAGTTCACGCTTTAGCTATTCCATCAGTATTCTTTTTGGGTTCCATTGCTGCTATGCAATTCGTAGCCCGATAAATTTAACAATCATGCAAGTAAACGAAAATCCTAACAAAGTTCCAGTTGAACTTAATCGTACAAGCCTTTATTTAGGCTTACTATCAGTCTTTGTATTGGGAATTTTATTTTCCAGTTACTTTTTCAATTAAATTAAAACTATGAGTAAATTAAAAGGACCTGATGGAAGAATTCCAGATAGACTTCCTGACGGTAGACCAGCAGTAGCATGGGAAAGAAGATGGACTGAAGGAACTCTTCCTCTATGGCTTGTTGCTACAGCAGGTGGAATTGCAGTTATCTTCGTTTTAGGTATATTCTTCTATGGTTCATACCAAGGCGTTGGAGCTGGAGGCTAACAAATTCTTACCTTGACCTTATAATCACTAATATCAAATAAGCCTAATAAGAGTCAGTAAATATCCTTAGTTTCTCTTTTGTGGAGCTTGGGATATTTTCTTTTTGGGTTATCAATCCATCTTTTAATGAAAAATGAGACTTACTTTTTGGTCTTTCTTTTTCAATTAATTTAGCTACTTCAAATATTATTTTATTAGCTACTTCAGTATTTGATCTAAGATTATCCAAAACCATCTCTACAGAAACTTCTTGATGAGTTTGATGCCAGCAATCATAATCAGTAACCATAGATAAGGAGGAGTAAGCTATTTCAGCTTCTTTAGCTAATCTCGCTTCTGTGTGGTTCGTCATTCCAATTATTGAACATCCCCAACTCCTATATAAATTAGATTCTGCTCTAGTTGAGAAAGCTGGACCTTCCATTGCTAGATAGGTACCTCCTCTATGCAATTGTCTACCGCCAGGAATATTTTTTTCTCCGATTTCACTTAATATACGTGATAAATTTGTGCAGAAGGGATCTCCCATAGTTACGTGAGCAACAGCTCCCTCGTTAAAGAAGGTTGCAGGTCTATTCTTTGTCCGGTCTATAAATTGATCTGGAACCACTATATCAAGTGGCCTTATCTGTTCTTGTAATGAACCAACTGCTGATGGAGCAATAATCCATCTTACTCCTATTGATCTAAGAGCCCAAATATTAGCTTTGTAAGGGATTTCAGAGGGATTTAAACTATGTGTTCTCCCATGTCTAGGAATAAATGCTATCTCTAGGTTTCCTAGATTATATACTTTTATTGAATCAGAAGGTTTACCATAGGGAGTATTGATTTCTAGTTCTCTTAAGTACTCTATTTGATCCATTGAATAAAATCCACTTCCACCAATCACTCCTAATCTTGATTTCTCAATTGGTAATAAATGTTCTTTATTCATAGTGATGTAAATGACTTTTAATCATCTGGTACTAATTGGAGGAGGACACTCAAATGTTTCTTTATTGAAGAAATGGTTAATGTTTCCGAAATTAATGCCAGAAATTCCTGTTTCAATTATATCTAGAGATTCTCATTTGGTTTATTCGGCTACATTCCCATCGGTGATTTCAAAATCAATCACTTTAGAAGAGAGTTTAATTGATATAAGATCTTTAGCAAAAAATGCAAAAGTATCTTTTATAGAAGAAGAAGTAAAGGATATTGATTTCAATTTAAAGAAAATTATTCTAAGTAATAGACCTTCAGTTAATTATTCAAAGTTGGTACTTAATTATGGAAGTCAAACAATAATTCCAAAAGAATTTGAATCACTAGTTAAAAATCGAAATGCCTTTTCAATTAAACCTTTTTTAAGGGCTTATGAATCAATACTAAAAGAGGACATTTTTGATTCAGTTAATGAACTTCCATTTGTAATTGTTGGGAGTGGCCTTGCTGCAATTGAAGTATCATATGCTTTAAGAAAAAGATGGGGAGAAAGACCTTTAAAACTATTATGTGATTCAAGAAAAATTAATAATACAATTCTAAAAAGTTTACGGAATTCTAATATTGATTTAGTTGAAAAACTTAATTTTGATTATGGCAAGATTCTTTTATGTACTGGAAATACATCTCCGTTATGGGCACAAAAAAAATTATTAGATTCGGATTCTTATGGCAGAATAATTACAAATCAGAATTTGCAAATAAAAAGTTTATCTGGAATCTTTGCTGTTGGTGATTGCGCAGTTGTAGGTTCAGCAAAAAGACCAGCATCGGGAGTTTTTGCAGTAAAAGTTGTAAATACATTAGTACAAAATTTAAAAAAAGATATAGAAGGGAGATCA
>CABYTO010000031.1 GCA_902521995.1 uncultured Prochlorococcus sp.
GCAATTACTACGACTTTTTTTTCTGTATTAATTGGATTTATTTATGCTTATGCTCTCACGAGGACAAGATTACCATTAAAAAAATTTTTCAATACTTTTAGCTTATTTTCTTTATATATTCCACCCCTGGCTGTTGCCATAGGTTTAATTTATATTTTTGGAAAACAAGGTTTAATTACTCAAGGATTTTTTGGGACTATTCCTGGATTTGATATAAATCTATATGGTTTTAATGGAATAATTATAGGTGAAATTTTTTACTGCTTTCCTCAAGCTCTAATTATTCTTGTGTCAGCATTAAATCTTAGTGATCAAAGATTATATGAAGCAGCAGAATCTCTGAAAGCATCTCCACTTAGAAAATTCTTAACTATTACTTTACCCAATATCAAATATGGACTGATGAATTCATTTTTTATATGTTTTATTTTATCTTTTACGGATTTTGGAGTTCCTAAAGTTGTTGGGGGGAACTTTAATGTACTTGCTACAGATATTTATAAACAAGTTGTTGGTCAACAAAACTTTGCCATGGGAGCAACTATTAGCATATATCTTTTAGTACCCTCAATTTTGGCTTTTCTAATTGATAAAAATTTCCAAAAGAATGAAGCATCTCTAATTTCGGGAAAATCTATACCGTTTAAACCAAGGAAGAATCTGATAGTTGATTCAATAATGTTTATTTTTTGCAGTTTAATTTTGATTTTAGTAATTGGGGTCTTTTTATCTATAGTATTAGCCTCGCTAATAAAAATATGGCCATACGATATTTCTCTATCATTACAAAACTTTAGATTTTCTAATGTAGCTGGAAATGGTTATGAACCTTATTTTAATACTGTTTTCATGTCAATTTATACTGCAATATTTGGGACTATATTTGTATTTTTTACAGCTTATTTAGTAGAAAAATTTAAACCATTAAAAAAAATAAGAATGCTAATATACTTTTTTTCAACATTACCAATTGCAATTCCTGGCTTAGTACTTGGCTTATCCTATATTCTTTTTTTTAATAAACCTTCTTTCTCTGTACCCTTTTTAGATTTTCAAATATTTAATCCTTTCTCATTACTTTATGGAACAATGGGAATCCTTGTATTAGCTAATATCATACATTTTTTCACAGTGTGTTTTATATCAGCAACAACAACTTTAAAACAAATTGATAAGGAATTTGAAGAGGTATCAGAGTCTTTAAAAGTTCCTTTTTATAAAACCTTTTTAAGAATAACGATACCATTATCACTCCCAACAATCTTAGAGATAGGAAGTTATTATTTTGTTAATTCAATGATAACTGTATCAGCTATTATTTTTCTCTACCCAGCAAAAATACCAGTTTCATCTGTTTCAATTGTAAACATGGATGATGCAGGAGATACAGCATCAGCGGCTGCAATGTCTACTCTTATCGTTTTAACAAGTCTATTCGTAAGGTTAATATATGAATTTACTTCTAGGAATGTTTCGAAAAAATCTTCTGTTTGGATTAATCCATTAGAAACTTAAACACTACTTAAACTTAAATGAATAAAAATAATATTATGAAGAAAAAAAATATGAAAATAAAACTTGTTATTTTTGATATGGCTGGCACTACTGTGAAGGATAAAAATGAAGTTACTGGATGTTTTTTAGAGGCCGCCTCAAGAACAGGTTTAAATACTAATAAAAATGAAGTTGATCGATTACATGGCATTCCAAAAAAGAAGGTCTTTCAATTATTATGGGAAGAGAGAATTGGTAAAGGTAGTAATAAATTTGAAACTTATGTGAATAAATCTTTTGAAACTTTTAAGGATATCTTAGAAAGTCACTATTTATCTACTGATATTGAACCAACAGAAGGCTGTCTTGAGTTATTTAGATCCTTAAAAACAAAAAATATTTTTATTGGATTAAACACAGGTTTTTATAGAAAAGTAACAAACATAATACTTAAAAATCTTGGATGGGATTTAGGACTTAATGATAATTATGTGGGAGGCTCATCTTCAATTATTGATGTATCAGTAACCCCTTCAGAAATTTATAATAACGAAGGCCGTCCTTCTCCATATATGATTCAAAAGGCAATGTATGTTTTAGGAATTGATGATCCTAAATCAGTAGTTGTTATAGGGGATACCCCATCTGATTTGAAATCAGGAGTAAGTGCAGGCTGTTTAAAATCTTTTGCAGTCACAAATGGAACTCATTCAAAAGAACAGCTTGAGGCTTATAAAAATGATGGACTTTTTTCTTCCTTAAATGAATTTTCATCTTACTTAAATCAATTTATTGATGTCTAAAAATTGTAAAACTGATATAGCTATTATTGGAGCAGGTATTGTAGGTCTTGCTCATGCATTGTCAGCTGCAAAAAGAGGTTTTAGTGTAAAAGTTTTTGAGAGAGAAGAAAAAGCTATTGGAGCTTCAATAAGAAACTTTGGAATGATATGGCCAATTGGTCAACCTTTTGGAAAGCTATATAGTAGAGCTCTTAATTCTAGAAAAATATGGATTGAGACAGCCCAAAGCAGCGACTTTTTTTTAGATCAAGTTGGTTCAATTATTTTGGCATATAAAGAAGATGAATATCAGGTTATGAAAGAATATTGTGATTTGTCTAAGTTTAAAAATTCAAGTGCAGAATTACTTTCAATAAAGCAAATCTTTAATCTTAGCCCTTATGTTTTAAGTAAAGGATTAATTGGAGGATTGTGGAGTCCTACTGAAATGATTGTTGATCCTAGAGAGGCAATTAAAAAGATTACAATTTTATTAAAGAATAAATATGGAGTTGAATTTAATTTTGGTACAACAGTTTCAAGTGTTGAGCCAAATTTAGTAGTTACAAGTGATGGTAATAAGATTAATACAAAAAAAAGTATAATTTGTTCAGGAGCCGATTTTGAATCATTATTTCCTCAAGAATATAAGAAATTTCATACAACCAAAAGCAAGCTTCAAATGTTAAGAACAATTACTCAACCTAAAAACTTTAAGTTAGGACCTGCACTTTGTTCAGGTTTTACATTAACGCATTATGATTCTTTTGCTGAATGTTCATCAATTAATTCTTTAAAAGATAGATATAAAAAAGAGTTCCCTTTTGCAATTGAAAACGGAATACATATTATGATTTCTCAAAATGGATTAGGTGAAATTATTTTGGGAGATTCTCATGAGTATGGATTAACTTTTGATCCTTTTAATAATGAAGAAATAAATAAATTTATTGTCGATCAAGTTAAGAGTTTTATAAGTCTTCCTTCAATTGAGATAGCCTCAAGATGGAACGGAATATATCCTAAGTTAATAGGAGGAACTGAGTTAATAAAAGAAGTTGATGATTCAATCCTAATAGTCAATTGTTTGGGCGGTGCTGGAATGACCCAATCATTTGGACTCGCAGAAGAAATAGCTGAAGAATATTTAAATTTTTAGCTTAAAAAAATACTTTCAATTTTTGTAATAAAAAATTCCAATTCTAGGTTTTTAAAATTAGTATCTTTTGCCTTTTCATCTAATTCTCTAACCAATAAAATTTCATTAAAAAACTGATTTTTTTCAAAACTTTTTATTTCTTCCTTATTCATTTCACCTCCCTGAACCTTCAATGATGCTACTGAAGCTGATGAAAGTTTTGCAAAATAAGAAGAATCTTTTGTACATAGGTATCTTTTGGCATCAACATGCATTCTTACGCAATTAAAAATTTTATCTGAGAAAAAGTCCTTAATAAATTCTGCACCTATTTTTTCATGATCATTATATTTAGAATAGATATCTTGATCAAGAAGTAAATGACCTACATCGTGAAAAAGGGATGCGATAATGATTTCATCTGATAAACCGTTATTTACCGCATGAGTAGCGGATTGAAGCATATGATCTGAGACTGTTATTTCCTCACCTGCATATTGTTCTTTACCTTTCTGAGAAAATAAATAATTAATCATTCTAAAGAATTCTTTTTTATCCTTTAAATTTATATTTTTCATTAAATTAAGATGTGCCATTTCCTTAAAATATATCTTATTAAAATAAAGGTTAATAATTTATATAATATGAAATAATGAAATCAGATTCCGAATCCAGAAAAAATCATATTTTTTTTAAGAGAGAAATTTTTGAAACCACTAAAAATGTAAATTTAAAAATCGAACATTTAAAGCTAAATAATTCCTCCATAGGGAGATATGGTTCTATTGACCATAATGGATCAACAATGGTGATAGCTAAGAATGAACAAGAAAAGATAATTGTTTTAAATCAATATAGATTTCCAGTTGAAGAATATATTTTAGAATTCCCATCAGGTACTATTAAAAATAATGAAAAGCCAATATCGACTATAAGAAGAGAACTCATAGAAGAGACTGGCTATTCTTCAAAAAGTTTCAAATATTTTGGAGAAATCTTTGAGTCGCCATCTTATTCTAATGAAAGAATACATTTGTTTTTAGCTAACAATATTTTTAAAGAGGCTAATTTATTAGATAAAGATGATGATGAGGAAATCGAAGTTTTATTTTTTAGTAAAGAGAAAATCAGAGATTTAATTTACTCTGGAGTAATAAAAGATTCAGCTACGATAGCCTTTTTTTTTAAAGTTTATGATTTAATCTAAATACTAATTTATTTTAAAAAAATAAATTTTTAAAAATATTTTTTATATCATTTACTGAATTCAGTATGAAATCTGCTCCTGCAATCTTTAGTTTGGATTCATATATTTCTCTCGCTTTTAAACTGTTTTTTAAATGCAAATGTGGTGGAGCGACAGCAAGACTTATAAATTTCTGCTCTGGAATTATTTTTCTTGAATTAATAATTGTTTTAACATCTGCTACCGTATCTCCAATATATGCTATGGGAGGAGCTGATCTTCCAAGCTCTTGATTAAGTAATTTTTTAGATAAATAAATGAAACCTTTAGGATCAGGTTTATCTGGAGCTTCTCCCATCGCGACTAGCGGAGGATTCAGAAGTTTTAATTTATTCTTTAATATATATTCAGCTGATGCCCTTTCTGCTCCACTTACAAAACCCCACAAAATACTATTTTTAGTTAGTTCGCTAAAAATATTTTTCTCGATAAGAATTTTTTCGTTTTTTATAAATCCTGTCCAAATTTCTGATTCTAGAGGTGATTTCAAACCAAAATATAAATTTTCAAAATGGCAAACTAATTCTTTCCTTGTTGGAGGTGTAATAGTTAATCTATTGCTTACTATGTGTCTTTTTATTAGTTCTAAACTTAAATCCCAGTCATTGTTCCAAATCCCTTCATTTTTTATTTCATCAATTTCGAAAATACTTGGTTCCCAAAAACAATAATGCTTTACTGTTTTTATAATTGCCATTCTATAGCTATTC
>CABYTO010000032.1 GCA_902521995.1 uncultured Prochlorococcus sp.
GCGATTCAATTTTTGAGTTTAACGGAGAAGCTTATGGGAAACCATCTAATAAAGAAGAGGCATTTTTAAGATGGAAAAAAATGTCTGGAGGATTTGGATTTTTACATACTGGTCATACTTTAATAATTGGGAATTTTGATTCAACTTCAAAAATTTTTGAAATCACTGAAATAATAAAGAAAACAGTAAGTTCAACAGTTTATTTTTCTAATTTGGAAGATTGGGAAATCAAGAGTTATGTAGATACAAATGAACCTTTATATTGCGCAGGAGGATTTGCCTTGGAAGGTATAGGCGGTAAATATATAGAAAAAATAGAGGGTTGTTTCAGTAATGTAATGGGTTTAAGTTTGCCATGGCTCAGAGAAAACTTATATAGATAATAAAATTTAGCAAAAAAAACCCTATCTAAAGATAGGGCTTTTTTTAGTTGAGATAGAAATTAATCTAAATCAGGCATCTCTAGAGCTGGTTCACTCTTTCTGTCGATTCCTTTTTCGAAACCAGCAGCGGCTGCTCTAGCACGTCCAGCATGCCAAAGGTGACCGATGAATGTAAACCATCCTAGGAAGAATTGAGCTGCAGCTAACCATTGTCTTAAGTTAACGAAGTTAACAGCATTAGGCTCTGTAATGATTCCACCAACAGAGTTGATAGAAGCGTTAGGAGCATGAGTCATATATTCAGCAGCTCTTCTTACCTGCCAAGGCTGAATATCATTTTGGATTTTCTCAAGGCTCAAACCGTTAGGTCCTCTTAGGGGCTCTAACCATGGGCCTCTGAAATCCCAAAATCTCATTGTTTCACCACCAAATATAATTTCACCAGTAGGAGATCTCATGAGATACTTACCTAGACCTGTTGGTCCCATTGTTGAACCTACGTTAGCTCCAATTCTTTGATCTCTCACAAGGAAAGTAAAGCTTTGAGCCTGTGAAGCTTCAGCATTTGTTGGACCGTAGAACTCGGAAGGATAAGCAGTGTTGTTAAACCAGATGAATGTTGAAGCAATAAAACTTGCTACACAAATTCCACCTAGTGCATAACTCAATAATCCTTCACCGTTCCAAATGAATGCTCTTCTTGCCCAACCAAAAGGTTTGGTAAAGATATGGAATATTCCTCCAATTATTGCAGTAATACCCACATAAACATGTCCACCAACAATATCTTCAATGGAGTTAACACCGATTATAGAACCAGCTCCTCCCCATGGAGATCTAAATAGATAACCAAGAATAACTCTTGGATCTAAAGTTGGATTAACAAGTCTGACTTCACCACCACCAGGTGCCCATGTGTCATATGCACCACCAATAAAACACCAGTTTACTGACCATGCTAGTGCACCTACACCTAGAACAATCAAATGATATCCAAGAATGTTCGTCATTTGATTTTTGTCTCTCCAATCTGTGGAGAAAAATGGAAAATCTTCTTCTAATTTTTCTGGTCCCGCTAATGAATGGTAAATACCACCAAAACCGAGAACAGCAGAAGCTATCAAGTGAACCACGCCTGCCTGGAAGAAAGGCATGATATCAGTAACTTCACCACCAGGGCCTATTCCATAACCAAACATTGCGACGTGTGGCATACAGATTAAACCTTGCTCCCACATTGGTTTATCAAAAGTGAAGTGATTAACCTCAAAGAGCATCATTGCTCCAGCCCAAAAGACTATTAGTCCAGAGTGAGCAATGTGAGCTCCTAATAAACGTCCAGATAAATTGATTAATCTAGCGTTGCCTACATACCAGGCATAACCAGTTTCTTCAATACTTTGGTTTGGAGCTCTTAATAAATTATTAAAGGGCGTTTCCACGTGGAAGAACCTCCTCAGGGAATACAAAGTTTTCGTGTGGTTGATCCACAGAAGACATCCATGCTCGCATACCTTCGTTCAAAAGTATATTTTTTGTATAGAAAGTTTCAAATTCTGGATCTTCTGCTGCACGAATTTCTTGGCTTACGAAATCATAAGCTCTTAAGTTTAGTGCTAAGCCGACAATACCTATTGAAGATGTCCACATACCCATAACAGGTACAAATAGCATCAAGAAATGTAAGAAACGCTTATTTGAAAAAGCAATACCGAAGATTTGACTCCAGAATCTATTCGCTGTAATCATTGAATAGGTTTCTTCTTCTTGAGTTGGATCAAAAGCTCTAAATGTCGAACTTTGAACCTTACCATCTGTGTAAATACTTGTATCTTCATACAAAGTATTTTGTACTGTAGCTCCATGAATAGCGCAAAGTAGAGCACCACCAAGAATTCCAGCAACTCCCATCATGTGAAATGGATTTAAAGTGATATTGTGAAAACCTTGAATGAACAGGATATAACGGAAGATTGCTGCAACACCGAATGAAGGTGCGAAGAACCAGCTATGCTGTCCTAAAGGATAAATAAGGAAAATACTTGTGAAAACTGCAATTACTGCTGAGAAAGCTAGTGCGTTGTATGGTCTAATTCCAACAAGGCCAGCAATTTCAAACTGACGAAGCATAAAACCAATTAGGCCAAATACTCCATGTAATGCAACAAAGTTCCAAAGACCACCAAGTTGTAGCCATCTTACGAAACTACCTTGGGCCTCAGGACCCCATAAAAATAGAAGACTGTGTCCCATGGCATCACCAGGGGTACTTACAGCTGCTGTTAAGAAGTTACAACCTTCAAGGTATGAGCTTGCAACTCCGTGTGTGTACCAAGAGGTAACAAATGTTGTTCCGACAAACCAACCACCTATAGCAAGATATGCACAAGGAAGTAGAAGTAGTCCGGACCAACCAATAAATACAAAGCGGTCGCGCTTCAACCAATCATCGAGGACATCAAACCATCCTCTTTGTGGGGCGCTACCAACTGCGATCGTCATGAGAAATCGTTTTTAGCTTCGGGATACGCAGTGACTGTAACAAAGATTGAGAGTAATGTGGGGAAATATTTGTATATCTGAAATGCCTTGTAAAGCTTTCCTGACTTTTTTATTAAAAATTAGGTAAGAATACTCCCTTAATTTGTTAAATTATCTTAATTAGGCTCTAAAAAAGGGATAAAAATGAATTCAGACCTCAAGTCTTTCGATAAAATCGAACAAAAAATTGGTGGATCAAGGAAAATTTCAAATTACATTATTGGAGGAATGCTAACTATAGGAGGTATTGGTTTTCTTTTGGCATCTATATCTAGCTACACAGGAAGGGATTTATTACCTTTAGGAAATCCTTCAACTTTATTGTTTATCCCTCAAGGAATAATAATGGGAGCATATGGATTAATAGCCAATTTATTAAATTTTTACTTATGGTATTTGGTTTACATAAACTTTGGTTCAGGAAGTAATTATTTTGATAAATCATCAAAATCTGTAGAAATAAAAAGAAAAGGATTATTTAAAGATATTGAAGTTAAATTAAATTTCGATGAAATTAAATCGGTTAAGTTGGATATAAGTGAGGGATTTAATCCTAGAAGAAGAATTGCATTAGTATTAAAAGGAAGAAAAAAACCTCTCCCTTTAAGCGGAGCAGGTGAACTCAAACCACTGCTTCAAGTTGAAGAGGAGGGAGCTCGTCTGGCTAAATTTTTGGATGTTAATTTGGAGGGCTTAAAATAAAAAAAAAAAATTTAATAAGAATATTATCCTTTATACAGGCTTTGTTTTTGTTTCAAGCTTGTAGTTATAAAGGTAAGGTTGATTCAAATTATTACTGCCAAAAACTTAGATTTAGTTGTATTCAGAGTAATAAAATAGTTAATTTTAAAACTACAAAAGGTGATTTTGAGGTTGAATTATTTGGTAAAGATAACCCAGTAACAGTTTCAAACTTTCTGGAAAACATAGACAATGATATTTACGTAAATCAAAAATTTTATAAAATAATTAATTTTTCCCAAATAAAGTTCGTACATGGTGGTGTTAATCCAAAAAATAAACTTTATTTTGAACGAAATCAAAACCTGAAAAAGACAAGTCCATCAATACCTTTAGAAATAAAATTCAAAGAGGAAAGTAAACCAAGATATAATTATCAAATAAAAAATCCTAATGAAATTGAAAATTTAGTTAATACTTTTGAGAATGGTTCAATTGCTATGGTCAAGAGCTTTAAAAATAAGTCTTCATCAACTGAATTTTTCTTTGTAACTACTAACATCCCAGAATTAGATGGAAGATATTCAATTTTTGGAAAAATTATAAAAGGATTAGATGTACTCAAAAAAATTAAAAAAGAAGACTACATCAAGGCAGTACAGATAATTAATTAAATTTCTAGAGAATATTTGTTTATTTTCAACATTTCTGTATTAACTCCCGAAGAGCGTTTAAGAGCAACCTTACCAGTCCTCGCTATTTCAAGGATGCCATATGGCTCGAGTAATTTCTCTAGTGCAACCAACTTCCCAGGGTCTCCAACTACCTCGAGAGTTAGGGCCATATCTGATACATCAACAACTTTTGCACGGAAAATCTGAACTATATCAAGGATATTACTCCTAGTATCTTCTTTCGATGAAACTTTTAGTAACATCAATTCCCTCTCAACAGCTGCGAGATTAGTAAAATCCACAACTCCAAGAACATTAAATAACTTATTCAGTTGCTTAGTCATTTGTTGAAGAGTTTCATCATCACCCTCTACTACCATTGTTAACCTTGAAATCCCTTTGGATTCTGCAGGTCCTACTGCAAGGCTATCTATGTTGAATCCCCTCCTAGCAAAGAGACCTGAGATTCTACTCAAGGCTCCAGATTCATCTTCTACAAGAACTGATAATGTATGTTTCATATTTTAAAAGGTTGTTAAATCTCTAATCCATTCATAAGAAATTTTATTGAATACTGAAGGGTCTTCATCATGGATACAATGCCCTGAATTGGATACTATTTTTAATTTTACCCATCTATGGAAATTTGCAATCTTTTTACCAACAAACAAAGGTATGAAATTATCTTTTTCTCCCCAAATCAATAAAAAAGGAACTTTTTTTGAGGCGCTCAGTTTTCTCAAAAGGTAAGAAGCTTGAAATTTTTCATCTCTTGAAGACATTCCAATACACATAGCTCTTAATGATTTAGCT
>CABYTO010000033.1 GCA_902521995.1 uncultured Prochlorococcus sp.
TTTGATAAGAAGAAACTCCACAATTATTGGTTTAACGAATGCAATAAGTCTTTTATTAAATGGCATCAAGGTTTTGCAAACAAAATACATTTTGAAAGATACAAAAGTACAGTAACTACAAAAGATGGCAAAACTTACTCCGCAAGATTAGTAGTAGATGCAACAGGGTATGATCCTGTTTTTCTTAAATTAAAATCCTGTGGCCCTTTAGCAGTCCAAACTTGTTATGGGATAGTAGGTAATTTTAGTAAACCTCCACTTAAGAAAGGGCAGTTTGTATTAATGGACTATAGAAATGACCATCTTAACGAAGAGCAAAAAAAAGAACCGCCAACTTTTCTTTATGCCATGGATATGGGGGATGGGAAATATTTTCTTGAAGAGACATCTCTTGGTTTGGTAAATCCTCTAACAATGGAAAATTTAAAAGAGAGACTAGAGAAGAGGCTTTCTTATCGAAATATATCAATCACAAGCATGCAGCACGAAGAACTTGGCTTATTTCTTCCTATGAATATGCCAATCCCAGATTTCAAACAACAAATACTTGGATATGGTGGTGCTGCTTCAATGGTACATCCTGCATCTGGATATTTAATTGGTAATGTTTTAAGAAGAGCTCCACTTGTCGCAAAGGCGGTCTCAGAAGCAATTAAAAACAAAAATTTAAGTACCTATCATATTGCTAGAAAAGGTTGGGAAACTTTATGGTCAAAAGAATTAATTAGGAAGAAATCACTTTACCAATTTGGATTAGAAAAACTCATGAGGTTTGATGAGAAACTATTGAGAGAATTTTTTGGCAGTTTTTTCCAACTACCTAAAAATCAATGGTATGGTTTTCTAACTGATACTCTTTCTTTAAAAGAGATTGTATATGCTATGTGCGTAATGTTTATAAAGGCTCCATGGAGTGTAAAGAAAGGTCTTATGATTATGCATGGAAGAGAATTTAAAATGTTACTTAGGATAATATTTCCAAACATATAGATAAAATGAGAACCATATTAATAAGTGGAGCCAGTAGAGGTATTGGACTAAATATTGCGCATAAAGAATTAAAAGAAGGCAATAGAATTAGTGTTGGCATAAGAGATTTAGAATCATTAAAAGGAAGTGCAATTGATCCAAAAAAATGGCCAGAAGGGAAAATTATAATCAACCACTATGATGCTTTAAAAAAAATTACAGCCGAAAATTGGATAAAGAATACCGAAGATGAATTTGGAGGATTTGATTCAGTGATAAATTGTTCTGGAGTATTATCGAAAGTTCCTTTCTTATACAAAGATGGTGATGAAGAAGACATTTTAAATACATTAAATATCAATTTTTTGGCAATTTGGCATTTATGTAGGCTTTCTTGGGATCATTTATGTACCTCTGGAAGAGGAAGAATTATTGTTTTAGTTTCAATGAGTGGTAAAAGATCCAAAGGTGATTTAGCCGCTTATTCTTCTTCAAAGTTTGCTTTGATGGGATTATGCCAAACTATGAAAAATAAAGGTTGGGATAAAAATATAAGGATTTCTGCAATTTGCCCAAGCTGGGTTAATACAAAAATGGCCCAAAATATCTCTTCTCTAGACAAATCAAGCATGACACAACCTGAAGATATTGCTGAAATATGCTCAACTATTCTTAAGTTACCTACCCAATCAGTTCCATTTGAAATCGCCTTAAATTGTAACTATGAAATTTAACCTAAATTAAAAATTAAGTAAGCCATTGAAAGCATCGCAATTGCAATCAACAAACCTTTTATTCTATTAGTTAACAATGAAAAAAGAGCTAAATCTTCAGAAAAGTATCCACCAAAACTACCTGTAATAAATAATAAAACCATTGGTAGAGATGCCATTCCGAAAGAATAAGATATAGATCTTACAAATCCAAAATTTAAATAATTAAAAATAAAGGAACCTAATGAAAACAATAAAAAAGATGCAAATAGAGTTATAGAAACTTCGGCATCTAAAGTGTGAGGTAAGCTACCCTTTAATTCAAATTGCTTTTTACATTCTCTAATTTGTCTTTTAGAAAGCTTTAAATAACCAGTTTCAGGAATCCTTTGAGACTTATATTTTCTTAGTAATCTTGCTTCAAGAGTTTCTGGCTCCTTAGTCATAATTGATGTTAATAATTCATCTGGCTTTAATTTTTTAATTTTCTTTTCAAGATTATCCGTTTTCCCAATCCTATAAAGGTCCCCTACTCTTATAAGGTAAACATATCCCGACATTTGCGTTGTAAAATTAATACTGTTCCTATTTAGATAATACTAAAAGAATTAGGGAAATTAAAAGTTTTTACAATATGAAAAACGATATTTTATATTCATTTCGAAGATGTCCATATGCAATTCGTGCAAGATGGGCCCTGTTAATTTGCGAAATAAAAGTAGAGATAAGAGAAATTGATTTAAAAAATAAACCTCTAGATTTTTTAAATAATTCAAAGACAAAAACGGTTCCAATTCTTATAAAAAAAAATAGTGAAGTTATTGAAGAAAGTCTTGAAATCATCATGTGGGCTCTCTCAGAGTCTAAAAAGGAAAACATCAAATTAATTTATTTTCCTGAGAACAAAAAGGAAGATATTTTTGAAATAATTAATGAAAACGATAACGAATTCAAATATCATTTAGATCGATTTAAATATGCCACAAGATATAAAGATAGTGATGAAGAATTTCATTTCACAAATGCTATTAAATTTATAAAGAGATGGAACGAACTACTTGCAGAAAACAAATATTTTTTTGGAGATAGCCCCACAATCGCTGATTGGTCTGTTTGGCCTTTTGTAAGACAATTTAGAATCGCTTGTGAAAGTCAAAAAAGGATAAATTATTTTGAACCCTCAATAAAAAACTGGTTAGATTCATTTGAGAAAAATGAAGAATTTAAATCCTTAATGTATAAATATGAATTATGGGAACCAAATTGTAGAAAGAATTATTTTCCTTTTAATTAACTTTCTAACAACTTCCTTTTTTCAATTATTCTTGCTAACTCCAAAAAATATCCTGCAGTCCTAAATTTTCCAATATTTTTTTCCTTAAAATCAAGATCGCTTCTAATTTCTGCAGTCTCCGCCATTAGCAAATCTAAATCATTTGAGCCAAGACTATACAATTCTCCTAGTTCGATTTCCCTTCCGAGTAAATGACTCTTAAACCACTTCCCTTTATTTTCTTGAGGTGGAATATCGTAAGGAGTAAATGACATTAAAAAAGAATTTAGGCTAATACTATTCTAGGGTTCTTATTAAAACTTTTTCATCTCTACTTTATTAAAAATCAATGCAATAAAAAGAATTGCGAATGTAATTAGAGCACAAATTTCTGTCCAATAATCTAACCCAATTTTAGAAATCATTAATGGTGCAAGAACTGTGAATAGTCCCCCAGAAAGAATTAACTGAGCGAAAAGCTGTTTTGACGTAAAAATTGGTAAAGTCTTAGAAATATTTTTAGGATCTGCAAGCCTTAAAAGAAGTAACCCAGAAGCCACTACACCTGTAGAATTCCCAAACTCTATCAAGCTTTTTTCAAACCAATAATCATCAAAAATAAAGTAAGCGAAAAAAGCAATGCAGATTAAATTCCAAAATAAACCGAAAATAGTAAACACTAAAATAAGTATCCAATTATCAAAAACAACTGCGATATCTAAACTCGCCATAGCTGTAAAAATCAACAAATCTGTTGATAAAATACCAATCTCCCTTTGCAAAATATTTGAAATAAATTCTGTATTTTTGGTTTTCTCTAAAATATATCTTATAAGGAGCGAACCTATAAGGATAAAAGGGAATACTGGTAGTGAAAAAATAATTTCCTTCGAAAAATCTCCAAAAGAACTTGAAATATACCTTAAAAATTTAAGCAGCAAAACACCAAAAGAAATTGCCAAACCAGAGAATCCAAGATTTATTATAAAAATTCTTAAATCTGCAAAAATTCCTATTTTATTTTTTCCCTTTAGAGTATCTTTTTGTTCAATAATTTCCTCAGTATCTGAAAGACCTAGAGTTCTACCAAGGAAGATGAATATGCTACCCAATATTGAAGAGGATAAAAGACCCATTGTTGCCATAGCCAAACCAAGATCTAAACCATTTGGGAAACCTAGTTTATTAAAACTTTCACCGATTATTGCTGCAGCTCCATGACCGCCCTCAAAACCTACCTCTATTAAACAACCCATTAGAGGATTTGCATCCATAGATTGAGGCAGAAAATATTTAACAACAAGGCCGCCGACAAAAAATTGTCCGAAACCTAGCGAAAGAGCTAATAGAAATTGATTAAAAATCGGTTTAACTAAACCATTAATATTCGGTATAGGTCTTCCCATCATTAAAGTTGCGAAGACTAATGATAAAAGAGGAGTAGGAAAATTACTCCAAACATTTATTGTTTCTTTTG
>CABYTO010000034.1 GCA_902521995.1 uncultured Prochlorococcus sp.
AAGCAGTTCCTCCTAATTTCTCAAGTAATTCATACTTATCTCTTTTCTCATACCACTTATTTAAATCTTCTTCACTTACTGTTTTAAATAAAAATAAGGATATCTTTTCTAAATAATCAGCAATATAAATTCTTGAAATTGGGTTTAGAGAAACATAAATTATGGTAATTAAAACTAATAAAAGTTCAACTAGCAGTATGCGTTTCATTCAGAAATTTAAATTGAAGTTCCTTTTTTGAGCTTTGACGAGGAATCATTTTCTGGAAAAATCTGTTTTATATTTTCTGGAAAGAAAAACTCTAATTGCCTCCTTAAATCACCTTCATATAAATAGTCTTTTGTTGAGACTTTAAAAGTATCTCTTACTAATCGAACATTTATTTTTTCCTTTTTACCTGCCTCATTAATTCTTGATAAAACTAATTTAATTGGCTTATCTTTTGGTCCTTTTATGAGAGAAACAGCTTCATTTATACCCATTCCTTTAGTTGATTTGCCATCTATTTTTATGATTACATCATTTGGTTTAATGTCAGCTGAAGCAGCAGGTGAATCATTTATTACAGATTGAATAGTTAATTCAGCAGTGTCACTATTGAGAAAAAGCTTTATTCCAATCCCTGATATTTTCTTATCTTTTTTATGAGATAGTTTTTTATTAGTTTTCACACATCCTGCATAATCTCGTGCTTCTAAACATTTTTTATGTAATTCATCAGATATTTCAGCATTAACAGCAGTTGGTAAAGCGAGGGCAGCTAGTAATGGGAGTAGTAAGCTTTTCATTTATTTATTCAATAATAATTGAGCCTCCCATCCCAAAAGGTGCATGAGGAGAACAAACATAATAGTATTTCCCAGCTAATACACCCGTTGTGTTCCATGATAGTTTTCCATTTTGAGTTCCAGGGTTACCTGATAATGTCCCTGTCGTTACTTGATCACCGCCTCCACGAGAAAATTCAGTCTTTATATAAAACGGATGACTAAACGCATCTAAATTAAAAACAATAGTATCCCTTTTATTAACAGTTACTGTAGGATCATTCCCAGTTACAGATCCATTTTTATCTTTACCACTAAGAATATAGTTTTCTATACTTTCTGCTGAAACATCAATATAATAAGACTCTGACTTTACATTCGCTGGAAATGAAAAACCTAAAAGCAAAGGCAATAATAAAAGTGAACGCATAAACTTAAGGAATTTATATAAACATATTAAAAAAAAAGGGAGCTAATTGCCCCTTATTTTAGATCGACTGTCAATCAATTAAATTATCCCATCGCTGCTACTTCTTCAGCAAGTTGTTTATTTCTTAGAATAACTTCTTCATCATTAAAAACAGGAAGTACATTCCATTCAACGCCAAATTTTGCTCTCCAAATACCAAAATGTTCAGCCATTTTAAGATGACTGTCAGCTTTGCATGTTACGAAAACTTCTCCGGTTTGAGGAGCATGGACTCTACTTATCAATTCAAAGCCGTCAAAATTATCCTTAGGTGCGCCGGAAGCAATATATTGTTCAAAGAGTTTGTACCCTTCAGATTGCGAAAGAGTATCTGGGATAACTCCATGAACGTGATAGTAAGCCATAATTAGAATTCAATAGTGTAATTTCAATCTAAAAACGATAATTTAAAAAGTATTTAATTTATCTTTAAATTTAGATTTTTAGATCGACTTTCAATCTTTAATTAAAATCTGCTTTACCCAGTTTAGTTTTGAAGACTTTAAAAGTAAGACCACTTTCGTTAATTGCTTCAATTACTTAATCTCCAACAGTTCCATAAAATTCAATAGACTAATCTCCGTCACATAGTCCAGCGTGAACTTCAAGATAAGCACCTACAGGAGGGTTAACTAAATGAGCAAGAAATGCATCATCATTTTTAAAAACCTCTGACCATACAAAACGAAGTGTGCAAGATAAATTTAAATGGCCCATCTGTTGCTGTCAAATTATTTCTAGGGAGTGTTGTAATTATTCTTTAATCCACTTTTTAGTCTTTAGAAATTCCAATTTATCTGTAATTGATAGGAATCTGAATTTTTTGAATCTTCCTGTTGATTTTTGTAAGAAAGCACAGCTCCGAATCTATTTTTCCTACTCATCTGCAATCCAATGGATAATTACTTTTTATTAAAAATATAACTTGCAAAAATGCCTTTCTTTTTGTTTCTTTTTTTTTCTTTTAAACAATTCATAACTTGCTTATAACTTTAAAATGTGACTCTAATAATGCATTCAATTCTTCTAAATCAAAGCAGTGGTCTTGGATGCAGTTTTTTATAGTATGCAGCGAGTAAACTAATAATTTTTAAAAATTAAAATAATATTTTATTTTTTCTTATTAGTATCTTATTTAATTCTTAAAGAAGAGTTCATTAAATCTTTTAAGCTGTTGGTAGCTTCTACATTCTCCTCACACGAAATAGAGAAGCTTTTTCTTTTTGAAATAAATTTGGTATGACTTATTTTGCAGAGCCAAATTACATAGAATATGAGATGTGGTTTGATTCAAATATTAATGCAGTTGATTTAATTAACTATTCAGATGAAAATGAATTTTGTAATTTTACGCATAAAAAATTCCATAAGATATCAAGTTTAAATTTAGTTATTGGTTCCTCAAAATATAAACAAATGATGATTTTTTCTTTTTTCTAATTTCCTTGCAGAGTTAATGCATTCCTTTATTGTTTTATCTCTCTGATTCTGGCATAGCAAAAGTAAATTTTTTGATATAAATTTTTAAGGCATTAAGCACTAAAGTTTAATTATCAAAGAGCTAAATCGCAATAATTTCCAGCACTCATATTTACTGAATTTTGTGAAGTAATTCTTTCTAAGTTTTTATTTAAATTATTAGCTTGATTAGAAGCCGAATAAAATCCAACTGTTAAAAAAACAAGTGTTATGGAAGTTACGATTGTGCTGAACTGGATAACTCCATCTGCCAGAATAGCTGGAGTTTTTAGAGATAAAATAGCTTTTTTTCTCTTTGCTTTTGATTTTGCCACAATGTTAACCTTTACTTAAATTTTTCTTAGGTTATTTTTAATAATAAGTAAAAAAAATAATTTGTCAGTTAGTAAATTTACTCATTTTGATGAGTCGTTCGAATCGAGAAATCTTAATATTTTCAACTATTAATTTATATTGACCTTAAAATTAACAGCTTCTTTAAATTTTTAAGCGTCTTGACTTTCTTTAAACAAATTTATTTTTAAATTAATTACCTCTTAATTTTCGTTACTTACTTTAAATTTATCGACTAAATATTTACGCCTTATTTAGCTGATTTCATATGAACAAATTAAATATTTATAAAACAAAAACAATAAACTTTTTAAGAAAATATTCATTAAATATTTTTATGGCTATTGTAGCTATCAATTCATATTCTATTTCAAGTACTCTTAAAGAAAATAGAAATATTTTAAATGAAAATGTAAAGTTACTAAGATATAAAGAGATTTGCGCGAGATATTATACTTTTTATTCTTCTGGAACTGATGAGCAGGCAGAAAGTAGAGAGAAATTGACAGCTTCTTTGTTAGATGTTCCATTGGAGCTTGTTGATACTTTTTGCCAAAGGATGATATAGATATTTTTCTC
>CABYTO010000035.1 GCA_902521995.1 uncultured Prochlorococcus sp.
AAAAGAAAAAATGCTCTAATTGGAAGGGAGGAAAGTGTAATTGCCTATAAATAAATTCTATATATATACCTTATGTGCTCCAGGATATAAAAAATAATAACTATTTTTATTTATAGAAAGAGAACATTTATCACCATTATTTAGAAGATTATTAATATCAGTTCTAACCCGCAATATGTTTCCATTAATAGTTACTTTATATATAAAAAATTCTCCAAGAAATTCTTTAGACATTACAATCGCATTTCCAGATTCTGATCTTTTAATTGAAATAAATTTAGGCGAAATTGACATATTTTTAATATTTGCATTTTGTAAAACCCCTGAACTATTTATTTCACCTAAACAAGACATATATGAATTACCATATTTTTGAAGATTAATAATATTATTACCCAAAATAAAACTACTAACAAATAGGGTCTTGGGATTGTTTAGAAGGTTAATTGGTGTATCAATTTGATGAATTTTCCCTTCATTCATGACGGCAACTTTATCGCAAATTGACATGGCCTCTTCCGGATCATGAGTAACCATCAATCCACTTGCATTAAAACCTTTTAAAATATTTGGGAGTTCACTTCTCAATTTTAGTTTGACATGCATATCAAGACTACAAAAAGGTTCATCTAATAAAATAAAATTTGTACCTGGAGCAAGAGCTCTCGCAATTGCGAGTCTTTGTTTTTGACCTCCAGACAGTTCATGTGGGTACCTTTCAACAAAACTATCAAGACCAACAACATTCAATAAATAATCAACTCTAGATCTGTCTTTTTTGTTTTTCAAACCAAAAATTACATTTTCCAAAACAGTTAAGTGAGGGAAAAGTGCATAGTCTTGAAAAACCATGCCAATATTTCTTTTCTCAGGACTAAGAATTTTTTTCCTACTTGAAATTTCCTTATCATTTAGAGAAATCCTCCCTTTAGAGGGATATTCGAACCCCGCGATTAACCTTAAAAGAGTAGTTTTTCCGCAACCAGAAGGACCAAGCAACCCTAACAATTCGCCATTATCAATTTTCAGGTTAATTTCGTTTAATATCCAATTTGAACATTCTCGCTTATCATATTTATGATGCAAATCATCAATTATTAACGCATCATTTTTCACTAAGTTCTTCTCATTCAAATATATTAAGTTAGCAGAAAATATTCACCTAAAATATCCCATGTATAATTTTATACACCATTTAATTTTCAAATTTAATGAGAAAGTCTGAAAGAGCTGAAATAATACACAAGGAACTCAAAAAGCTATATCCATCGCCTCCAATACCCCTTGATCATACAAATGCATATACACTTCTTGTCGCCGTAGTTTTAAGTGCTCAATCAACAGATAAGAAAGTTAATGAATTAACAAAAAGCTTATTTAAAGTTGCAGATAATCCAGAAAAGATGATGCAGCTAGGTATAAATGGCATTTACGAATACATAAAATTTTTAGGTCTATCTAATCAAAAATCAAAGAACATCTATAACTTATCTAAATTATTGATTGAGAAGCATAATGGTATTGTCCCAGATTCTTTTGAGAAGCTTGAATCTCTTCCAGGGGTAGGTCATAAAACGGCATCAGTTGTAATGTCTCAAGTGTTTAAAAAACCCTCATTCCCAGTAGATACTCACATACACAGGTTGGCACAAAGATGGGGCCTATCAAATGGCGATAGCGTAGTTCAAACAGAAAAAGACCTAAAAAAAATATTTCCTGTTAATGATTGGAATACCTTACATTTGCAAATAATCTTTTATGGCAGAGAATACTGTACAGCAAGAGGTTGTGATGGAACAAAATGTTATTTATGTCGCACTCTTTATCCCAAAAGAAAAAAGAAATTTATATGTAAAAAGCCTTAAGAAATTTATATAATATTTAAATTAGTTTTTTAATCATGAAAATAGCAATTACTGGTGCATCGGGGAAAACAGGTTATAGAATTTCCGAAGAAGCAGTTAAGAAAGGATATAAAGTAAGGCAAATCATCAGAAAGAATTCAAAACTCTCAGCAGGACTAGAGCGTTTAGAAACAATTAGGGTCTCATTAGACAAAAAAGGAGAACTTGATGAAGCTTTAAAAGATATTGATGCATTGATAATTGCGACTGGAGCGAGAGCGTCATTAGATTTAACTGGCCCTGCAAAGGTTGATGCATTAGGTGTATACAGGCAATTAGAGAGTTGCAAAAGAGTTGGTATTAAAAGAGTTATTTTAGTTAGTTCCCTTTGTACTGGTAAATTATTTCACCCATTAAACTTATTTGGTTTAATTCTTATTTGGAAGAAATTAGGTGAAAACTTTCTACGCAATTCAAATTTTGAATGGACTATTATTAGACCTGGAGGATTAAAGGAAAATGAAGATATTAAATCAGAAAATATAAATTATTCAAAAGAGGATACTCAAATTAATGGATCAATCCCAAGGAGATTAGTTGCGCAATGTTGTATAGATTCTTTAAAAAACAAAGAATCCATAAATAAATTAATAGAAGTTACAAGTTCGAATGATAATAAAAAGATATCTTTTAAAAAAGCTATGCAAATGATTTAAAAGATGTAAATATATAAAATAAAACTATGAAAATAAATTCCAAAATTGACGCATTACAATTAATGCTTACTGATTTAAGAACTAGAAATGAGCCAATAAGACATAAAGCTGCGTTTAAAGGCTGTCAACCAGAATTTCAAAGTCTTGTATCAAGATTAATAAAGCAGTTAGAGAACGAATTAGTTGCTGAAAAACTTACTAATCGTGATACTTAAAAAATTTAGATTACTTAAATGAAATTAAGTTATCAAATTTTGCTTGTTCTGAAAGTTCATCATATCCTCCAAAAAATTTATTATCCAAAAATATTTGAGGGAAAGTATTATGGCTACTTTGAGCCATAATTTTTTGAAAGCTCTCATCATTGTCTATTAGAATAGCTTCATGAGGGATAGATAAAGAATTAAGCAACCTAATTGCTCTTTTAGACCAAGGACAATCCTTTAAAATATATGCTTTTACACGTGATTCATTAGTGACTAAATCATGATTTGAGATATTAATAATTTTCTGTTCAAAAGAAAGTAATAATATATCAGTACCTTTTTTTACAATACATCCCTCCTCAAGATGCCCGCCAAACACATTACATCCCTCATCTGCAAAACTCAAATGTAAATGAGCATCTCCTTTATTAAAATGTCCGTTTAAAGAAACTATCTCTAGATTTCCTTCAAATTTATTTATCTCTTGATTACCTGGGCATTGAATACATACTGTTCTAAGATTACCAACCACTCCAGAAACATACCCGTATAAATTGTTCGATAAAGAATATTCTTTAATTGAATTCATCAAATCAGATTCTGGAGATAGCTTTAGGCTATGAGACTGCATTAGAGATAAGGAATAATTGTGTAATATAAAACATCATCATTCATAAAGAAAAGTTGAGTTTATAATCTTTAGGATTCAAATTTAAACTAAATTTTAGAATCTAGCATCAAAACCCATTTAAGATTTTTACTAAAAATTTAAGCTTGTTGAGAGTGTAATATATTTTTTATATACAAAAAAATTAATTTGTTATTAAGAAAAAA
>CABYTO010000036.1 GCA_902521995.1 uncultured Prochlorococcus sp.
CTCATTACTATTTTAGTGAACTTATTAATAACATTACAATTACTTTTTAGGTGGTCAATTTCTGGGCACTTTCCTATTAGCAATTTGTATGAATCTCTTTATTTCCTTACTTGGGGTATCACATTAGGTCAACTATTGGTTGAAAGAGAATACCAAGCTCCAATAATTCCCTCAATTGCTATTCCTATCGAGTTACTGACTGTGGCTTTTGCTTGTTTTGTTTTACCTGAGGATTTGAAATTATCATCCAATTTAGTTCCAGCTTTAAGGTCTAGTTGGTTAGTAATGCATGTTAGCGTCGTAATGCTTAGTTATGCAGCATTAATAATTGGTTCTTTACTTTCAATGTCCGTTTTGTTTATCAATAAGAATAAGCCACTTCAAATCAGAAGTAGTTCTACAGGTATAGGAGGATTTAAACTTTCAAATAGCTATCCCGTAAATGATTTAGTTGAACCTATTGAATTTTCTCATTCAGAAGAATTAGATACATTAAGTTACCGTTCTATATTGGTAGGTTTTGTTCTTTTGACTCTTGGTTTAATTTCAGGTGCAGTTTGGGCTAATGAGGCCTGGGGCACATGGTGGAGTTGGGATCCAAAAGAAACATGGGCATTTATCTCATGGTTGTTTTATGCCGCTTATCTGCACATGAGAATAAGCAAGGGTTGGCAAGGACGCAAACCAGCATTATTAGCATCTACAGGATTTTTAGTTGTTTTAGTATGTTATCTAGGAGTTAATTTTTTAGGAATAGGGTTGCATAGTTATGGATGGATATTTGGGTGATTTCTTAATCGTCCAGAATATTTATTGAGGTTCTGAAAGAACATTCCCTTTTTGTGCTTCTTGTGCAACTTTTCTCAAGTCATCACATCCTTCTTTTAATGTTGGGTAAGCAAACATTCCGCTACCTGCAATAAAACAATTAGCACCAGCATCGGCACATTGTGAAATAGTCCAATTTGCTTTTATCCCCCCATCAACTTCAATGTCGATATCTAAGTTTTTTTCGATAATAAAGTTTCTTATTTCTCTTATTTTGTTAAGCATTGTTGGTATATAAGCTTGTCCTCCAAAGCCTGGATTAACTGTCATAACCAAAACATGATCAACCATATCCATTATGTTTTTAATCATTTCAAAAGGAGTATGAGGGTTCAATGCAACAGAAGGAGATCCTCCTAAATCTCTTATTCTTCCAAGAACTCTATGCAAATGAATATTTGCTTCGGCATGAGCTATTACTACTCCTGGTTCACCATTTGCCCCTTTTGTAGCATTTACATAAGATTCAAGCATTGTTTCACAGTTGTACTGGCTTACCATTAATTGAGTTTCAAAAGGGACATTGCAATATTTCCTGCATGCAGCAATCATTTCAGGACCAAATGTAAGATTTGGTACGAAATTTCCATCCATTACATCAAATTGAATTCTATCTACTCCAGCTTCCTCGAGCTCTTTCACACATGCCCCCATATTTGCCCAATCTGCTGGTAAAACTGAAGGAATTATCTGAATTGGTCTATTTGCACCAGTTAAATTTGCTTGATTTGACTCAGTCATTTAATTTTTAAAATATTTAATAAAGATACTATATTTAGTTGTTTATTCCTAATTTCAAGTCACGGCCTGATAAAGTAACAGCTGTAAAGAGTTAAAAAAAGCTTACTAGCATAATAATTCTCATAAAAAATTGCATTTTATATGAGATCATACTCAAAACCTTTTAGAAAATCCTCAAAATTTAATTGTGAATCAAACTTTAATTCAAGAAATTCTCGAAGTTGTCGAGCAAGCAGCTATTGCCTCAGCAAAACTAACAGGACTTGGTCAAAAAGATGAAGCTGATGCTGCAGCTGTCGAAGCAATGAGATTGCGAATGGGCAAAATTGAAATGAAAGGGAAAATTGTTATTGGAGAAGGTGAAAGAGATGAAGCACCCATGCTTTATATAGGTGAAGAGGTTGGTAGTGGAAGTGGCCCAGGGGTTGACTTTGCAGTAGATCCTTGTGAAGGAACAAATCTTTGTGCGAATAATCAAAGAGGTTCTATGGCGGTTTTAGCTGCCTCTGATACGGGTGGTCTTTTCAATGCTCCTGATTTTTACATGAACAAATTAGCAGCGCCTCCTGCGGCCAAAGGTAAAGTTGATATTAGAAATTCAGCTACTGAAAACTTGAAGATATTAAGTGATTGCTTGGGTCTTTCTATTGATGAACTTACTGTAGTTGTAATGGATAGAACTAGACATAAAGATTTAATTAAAGAGATTCGAGGATGTGGCGCAAAAGTACAACCGATTTCTGATGGTGATGTTCAAGCTGCGATTGCATGCGGTTTTGCAGGAACTGGAACACATTGCTTGATGGGTATAGGTGCAGCTCCAGAGGGTGTTATTTCAGCTGCAGCAATGAGAGCTCTCGGCGGACACTTTCAAGGACAACTAGTTTATGATCCGGCAATCGCTCAAACTTCTGAATGGGCTGATTACACAAAAGAAGGAAATATAAAACGTCTTAATGAAATGGGCATAACAGATATAGATAAAATCTATGAAGCAAATGAATTGGCATCGGGAGAAAATGTTGTTTTCGCTGGAAGTGGAATAACTGATGGATTATTATTTGACGGAGTTAAATTTGAAAGGGATTGTGTTAGAACAAGTAGTCTAGTTATTAGTACATTAGATAGTACAGCAAGGTTCACAAATACTGTCCACATAAAAGATGGTGCTAAGAGTATCAGCCTTTAAAATTCACTTTTGATTTTATGCATATTGTTGTCGTCGGACTGAGTCATCGCACGGCACCTGTCGAAGTGCGTGAGAAGTTAAGTATTCCTGACCAATCCATAACAGAGTCATTGAAAGCGTTAAAAGCTTTCTCTGATGTATTAGAGGTGTCAATATTAAGTACTTGTAATAGGCTGGAAATATATGCGCTAGTAAAGGATAAAAATACTGGAATTTCATCAATTAAAGAATTCATATCAGAATATTCTGGAATTATTTTTGAAGATTTAAATCCACATCTTTTTTGCTTTAGACAGGAAGAAGCAGTTTTGCATTTGATGAAAGTCTCGGCAGGACTCGATAGCCTCGTTTTAGGGGAAGGACAAATCCTCTCGCAGGTAAAAAAAATGATGAGATTAGGTCAAGAGAATCAATCTACTGGGCCAATTCTTAATAGATTATTAACTCAATCAGTTAGTACAGGTA
>CABYTO010000037.1 GCA_902521995.1 uncultured Prochlorococcus sp.
AGGGGGCGGAACGCCTCTTGGAGTAGGTGAAGGGACTACTGTAAAAAGAGCAATTCTTGATAAAAATACAAGAATTGGTGATAATGTCGTGATTATTAATAAAGATCGAGTAGAAGAAGCAGATAAGCCAGAATTAGGCTTCTACATCAGAAATGGAATTGTTGTAGTAGTTAAAAATGCAACTATTGCAAACGGAACTGTTATTTAAATCTTTTCCATCATTTTTCGCTGACATAAGTATTTTTTTTGAGCAATTTTGTTGAGATGCAGGCACACTGTATTTATCGAGTTTTTTAATTTTTTATGTCCAAGGCACATTTTGGTTTAATAGGTCTTGGTGTTATGGGCGAAAATTTAGTTCTTAACGCAGAGAGAAATGGATTTTCTAGTGTAGTTTTTAATAGGACTTACTCAAAAACCGAAGAATTTTTACAAGGTCGTGGCCTTGGGAAGAATATAGAAGGAGCTGAGACTCTTCAAGAATTTGTTAATAAGCTAGAGAGACCTAGAAGAATTCTCATGATGGTAAAAGCTGGGCCAGCAACAGATGCTGTCATTGATAATATTTCTGGATATCTCGAGGAAGGAGATTTATTAATAGATGGCGGTAACTCTCAATTTAAAGATACAGAAAGAAGGGTGAATACTCTTGAAAGTAAAAGTTTTGGATACATTGGGATGGGAGTTTCTGGAGGTGCCAAAGGAGCTCTAGAGGGTCCAAGTATGATGCCAGGTGGTACTAAGGCTTCATATGATGCAATAGAAAGCTTGCTAACAAAAATGGCTGCCAAAGTTGAAGACGGACCATGTGTTGCATATGTTGGACCAGGAGGCTCGGGTCATTTTGTAAAAACTGTTCATAACGGAATTGAATATGGAATTGAACAAATACTTGCAGAAGCTTATGACCTTATGAAGAGAGTCAAAGGTATGAATGGAAAGCAGATGTCAGAGGTATTTGGTATTTGGAATAATACTGATGAATTAGCTTCTTATCTTGTTGAGATAACAGAAATTTGTCTAAATACAAAAGATGAGATAACTGGAGATGATGTAGTGGAAAAAATATTAGATAAAGCTGGCCAGAAAGGTACAGGTTTATGGACTGTTGTAAGTGCTCTAGAACTGGGGGTATCAGTCCCAACTATTTATGCATCTTTAAATGCAAGAGTAATGAGTTCTTTAAAAGAGCAACGTAGTGAGATTGAAAAAACTATTCCATCTAAAGAGATAGAGGATTTTGATTTAGGAAATATATCAGATGGAATGAAACCTTTATTTGATGCTGTAGTCCTTGCCACAATTGCTAGCTATGCCCAAGGTATGGATATTTTAAGAGAAGCATCTGCAGTATATAACTATGGTTTGAATATGCCGTCAATTGCTCAAATATGGAAAGGTGGTTGCATAATTAGATCAAAATTATTAAGTAAAATTCAAGATGCTTATAACAAAGACCCTAATCTGAAAAATTTAATTTTTGATGATTGGTTTAATAATGAAATTGCGACAAGATTAGATAACTTAGCTAAAGTAGTTTCTCTATCCACAAAGGCAGGTATACCAGTCCCATGTTTATCCAGTACATTAGATTACTTGAATAGTTATCGAACAAATAGACTTCCTCAGAATCTTGTTCAGGCAATGAGAGACTGTTTTGGCTCTCATACATATGAAAGAATTGATAGGGAAGGTAGTTTTCATACTGAATGGATGAAATGATTGAAAAGGTTAAAAATGGATATACACTTAACATTTACAAAGACAAGTTTGAGCTATCAAAAGCGGTTTTTAAGTTTATTCAAAGCCACATTATTCATACTTTAAAAAAGAAAGACAGATTCAAATTTTGTGTAAGTGGAGGTTCAACTCCTAAATCTGTCTATCAGCTTTTATCAAAAAGTGATCTTAGATGGGATATGGTTGATGTCTTTTTAGGGGATGAAAGATTTGTTGATCCAAACTCAGAATTAAGTAACTCTTTAATGTTGAGAAATTCTTTGTTAACTAATTTTGGATCTAAAGCTTATTTTTATGAAATTTTCAATGATTTAAACGCTGACGATGAAACTACCAAAAATCAATTTATTTTTAAATTATTTGAAAAATGCGGATCAAACTCTCCCTCATTTGATTTGACTTTATTAGGTCTTGGAGACGATGGTCATACAGCATCATTATTTCCTTATCAAAAAAATAACAATGTAGATGATTTTGTGATTTTTAATGAAGGCAAAGGATTAAAAAGAATTTCATTAACGCCAAAGGTCCTTTCAGCCTCATCAAAGATAGTATTTTTGGTTAGTGGAGCTAATAAAAGAATTGCTCTTGAGAGGTTGTTAGATGAAAAAGAGCCGCCGGATAGAACACCATCAAAATTAATAAAATCTATTAATCAAATTTCTATATTTTGCGATCAGGATTCAGCAAAAGAATTAGAAATTTAGTTAAAGTCTATTAATAATTTAAATTATTTAATGAGTAAGAAAAATTTTTTATTCCAGAAAAAGGAGTTTGATGGTTGGAAAACATTAAATGATACTGTTATGGGCGGATCAAGTTTAGCTTTTTGTGAAATTTCAAACTCTGGTTTGTTATTAAAGGGCAATATTGTCGAGAAAGCTGGAGGATTTGTTAGTTGTAGATCCCCTATTTATAAACCCTCTTTAAACGTATCTGAATATTCATCCTTCGAATTAAATATTGATGGAAAAGGAAGAACTTTTAAATTTGCTGTTGCTTGCGAAGATGATCTTCTTGGACTAACTGAATTTATTCCTGGTGGTCTTAGATGGATTAAATCATTCCCAACAAAAAAATTCGGAACAACAAATGTTCAAATTCCGTTTAGTGAGCTAAAACCTTCAGTAAGAGCTAATAAGGTACGGTTCCCATTTAAATTCAAGCCTTCTAAAATTAGAAGATTGCAACTACTACACTCTAAGTTTGGTGATGATGGATCACTAAATAATGAGTTTAAACAGGGTTCCATAAAAGTTTTAATTAAATCAATAAGTGTTATTTGAAAATCCATCT
>CABYTO010000038.1 GCA_902521995.1 uncultured Prochlorococcus sp.
TAATCTTCCTTTTAAAATGAATTTATAAAATTCTGGTGTTGAATCAGTGTTGACATATTTGAATATATAATTGATTTCAGAGTCTATTTGTTTAAGACCTGAAGTTAGAATTTTTTGACTAAAAGAGAGAGGCTTGTTTTTGTTTAATTGAACCAGGGAATTATTTTCAATATCAAATACCCTTCCTCCATTTAAAATGGTATTAATAGATTCAAGAACTTTTTCTGCACTGGGATTTAAAAGAAAACCTTCAGCATTTAATGATGAAGTGGTATTTGCTTCATAAACAAGTTCGCCAGAGAGAATTATAAGGAACTTCGACTCATCATATCTTTCTCTTAATTTTAATAATTCTAATCTTATAAGATCTTCTGATTGGAAATTAAGAACATTCCATATAACTAAATCGGGAGTTTTATCACCTGTTCCATTATTAAAATTAATATCTAAATTTCGGTCTAGTGATGTTAACTTAAGCGATAAAGATTCTGCTATTAAGCTTGGAGCAATAATCAATATCGATTTTTTTGAAATTAATTCCAAGACTAGATTTCTTATCTCTTATACAAAATTAACTAACAATTACTGCAAATACCAGCCTTAAATCAATTTTTATACTCTTTTAAGCGTAGTAATTTCTGTTTAGATCAAAGTCATTTAATCTCTCTGATGACAATACATTATTCGCTTCGTTTATTGTGAATTTATTTTCATATAGAGCTTTACCTACAATTACTCCAAAAAGTCCAGAATTTTCAAATTTTACTAATGATAATAAATCAGAAATTGAACCAACACCTCCTGAGGCTATTACTGGAATATCTGTAATTTCAAGTATGCTTTTTATGAATTGTTCATTTGTCCCTTCTAAAGTCCCATCTGTATTTATATCTGTAACAATAAAACTACTAACTTTAAATGAAGAAAACTCCTTTACTAGATCTGTGGCAAAAATATTAGATTGCTCAAGCCAACCCCTTGTACTAACTTTTCCATCTTTTGCATCTATCCCAACAATTATCCTTCCAGGAAATTTATTTGATAAGTTTTTAACTAGTTCTTTATTTTCTATTGCAGAGGTTCCCATGATAACTTTCTCAATACCATAAGAAAATAATTGTTCTATCCTTTCTTGAGACCTTATCCCCCCACCTATTTGAATAGGTATGTTAACTGTTTTTGCAATCTTTTTTATTGATTTATCGTTTGTTGGGGATCCAGTTTTTGCAGCATCCAAATCAACTATATGGATATATTTTGCTCCTTCGCTTTCCCAAAATTTAGCTTGCTCATGAGGTTCTTTTGTGAAGTCTTTTCTTTTATTAAAGTCGCCTTTAAAAAGCCTTACACACTTACCATTCATTAAATCAATTGCTGGTATTAGGTCCATAGAATCATCCTTTTCATTAATTACTTAATTAGTAGTACTATTCAATATGTAATTCTATTTAAGATTACTACTTCAGTTAAATATTTTTTGAATATGAAAATTCTTGTAATGGGTGGTACTAGATTTGTTGGCAAGTCTTTGGTTGGAAAGTTATTAAATAAAAATTATGATATTGATATTTTCACGAGAGGTAATAAAAGTAATCCTGAAAAAACAAATTTAATTAAGGGTGATAGAAATAATTCAGAAGATATCGTCAAGCTAAGAAATGAAAAGTATGATGTTGTTTTTGATATTTCTGGACGAGAGTTAGAACAAACCAAACTTCTTATTGAAAATTTAGATAACTCTTTCCAGAGATATATATATGTAAGTTCTGCAGGTGTTTATAAAGATAATTTTGAACTACCTTTATCCGAAGTTGATCCAATTGATCCAGAAAGTAGGCATAAAGGAAAGTTTGAGACAGAAAATTGGTTAAAAAACCAAAAAATTCCTTTTACAAGTTTTAGACCTACTTATATTTATGGACCGGGAAATTATAATAAAATTGAAAATTGGTTTTTTGAACGGTTATTTAATAAAAAATCTATACCAATCCCTGGTGATGGTTCTTTAATTACTCAGCTAGGCCATGTTTCGGATCTAACTGATGTAATGATTAGGTGCATAAATTTTGAAAATTCCAAAAATAATATTTACAATTGTTCAGGTGAAAAAGGAGTAACAATCAAGGGTTTAATTTATTTCTGTGCGAAAGTTCTTGGATTAAACCAAAATGAGATTTCTTTAAGAGTATTTGATTATCAAAAACTAGATCCTAAGTCTCGAAAGGGATTTCCAATTAGATTAAATAATTATCAGACTGATATCTCTAAGATAAAACGTGATTTAGAGTGGGCGCCAACTTTTGATTTACTTAATGGTCTAAAGGATAGTTTTGTGAATGATTTTAATAATAAAAAGAGTGAAAAGTTTGATGAAAATTCAGATAATATTCTTTTTAATTCTTAAATAGCCTAATAAAGTCACAAAAGTCAGGATGAATCCTAACCAATAAAAAATTAAAGCCAAATTATTTAATAAGCTGATTTTTAATGGTGTAAAGAAGGTAATTACTGAAATAAAAAAGAAAAATGTTTTATATTTTCCTAACATTGATGCTGGTAAACCGTCTTTTGTAGAGTTCCTAAGGCTAGAGATAATTAATTCTCTAAATAAAATTAATGATAAAGACCAGAAGGGTATAAAATTATTTTTACAAAGGAAGGTCAAAGGAATTAAATAAAATACTTTATCGCTTAAGGGAT
>CABYTO010000039.1 GCA_902521995.1 uncultured Prochlorococcus sp.
TAAATTTTTTATCTGTTACGAAAAAAAAATCATCATTTTCAAATTCACTGTCAGTAATCTTTGTGGAGACTAATGAAGATCTTTTTTCAAGATCAGATGATAATTTAGATATCCAAGGGTCATCATGATTTAATACACAAATCCCATCTTTTTCTTTTAAGTATGGTTGGAAAAATAATTTTCTTTTTGTTTGAAAATATGATTCCATATCTGAGTGATAATCAAGATGATCTTGAGTTAAATTAGTAAAAATAGCAGCTTCAAATTCGCATCCTGATATCCTGTTTTGAGCAATAGAATGAGAACTTACCTCTAATATCGCGAATTCAGATTCTGCCTCAACAGCAGCATTTAATTTCATTTGGAGTTTATCGGCGAAATCAGTTGTATGAAGAGCCACTTCTGAAAAGCCATGCCATCTATTGAGCAAGGTCCCAAATAATGCAGTCTTTTTCCCTAATTTTTTTAAAAGATATTCCAATAAAAAAGTAATTGTCGTTTTTCCATTTGTACCAGTAACACCAATAAGTTTAAGTTTTCTTGAAGGCCTATTCCAAAACTCAGCGACTATTTGACCAAAAATATAATCTAAATTATCCTCTATAACCAAAATCCTTTCTCGATCAATGGATCCAATTTTCTCTTTTGCAGCAGAACCAATAATGGCAGCCTCTGCACCATTTTCAATTGCCTCAATACAATATTTTCCTCCATCAACATTTAAACCAGGCATACCTAAAAATAATGTTCCTTTTCGTACTTCTTTAGAGTTAAAAGAAATATTATTGATTTCATGATCGATTAAATCTAATGAAGGAATAATTCCTACCAAATCTAAAAGTTTATGTAATTTTATAGATCTCATATGAAAAATTATTTCTCCAGAATAGTACTAATATTTTTTTGAAACCAATTCTTTAATTGATCATCTTTTAATCTTGGAGAAATGCGAGGCAATTCTATAATCTCCTCGGATCTAATTCCTTCAACAGCAATAACAGGGACTTCATAATCATATTTTTTATATTTATCTTTATATAAATCGACCCTATCAATATCAATTTCTTTAAGCTCCTCCAGATTAGGGAATAACTCATTAAGATTTATTTTTGCCAGTTTATTTTTTAATGAATCACAAAGGCAACATCCCTCCCTAACAAAAATAAATATTTTCATTCATTTAGTCAGGCACAGGGTCACATCCACAGGGAGTTAAAGGATGACATCTGCTTAATCTTCTTAAAGTTAACCAACCTCCCTTCCAAGGACCATGTTTAGTAATTGCCTCATATCCATAAGAGCTGCAACTTGGAATGAATCTACATCTTGGTCCGAAAAAAGGAGAAAACCACTTTTGATAGAACGAAATCATAAAAAGAAGTATAGAAGTAATTGATTTATTAATAGTTTTGAACACTTTAATGATGTAAAATAATATTTCAGTAGTAATTAGTTTAATTGAATTTAATCAATTATCCAATTTATTGCAAATTTCTATTTAATTTAAAATTATGTCAAGATACCGCGGCCCCAGATTAAGGGTTACGCGTCGCTTGGGAGAACTGCCAGGTCTCACCAGGAAAGCTTCAAAGAAGTCTAATCCTCCAGGTCAGCACGGCCAAGCCCGTCGCAAGCGATCAGAATATGCTATACGTCTAGAAGAAAAGCAGAAACTAAGGTTTAATTATGGAGTTTCTGAAAAACAACTAGTACGTTATGTGAAAAAGGCTAGAGCTCAAGAAGGATCTACAGGTACTAACCTACTAAGACTTTTAGAAAACAGACTTGATAATGTTTGTTTTAGATTAGGTTTTGGAGGTACCATTCCAGGCTCAAGACAATTAGTAAATCATGGCCATGTAACGGTTAATGGAAAGGTTCTTGATATTGCTGGTTATCAATGCAAATCAGGCGATGTAATCGGAATTAAAGAAAACAAAGCAAGCAAAAAACTTGTCGAAGGTAATATAGAATTCCCTGGCCTAGCAAATGTCCCACCTCATCTTGATTTAGACAAGCCTAAATTAACGGGAAAAATAAATGGGAAATGCGATAGAGAGTGGGTGGCTCTTGAAATAAACGAACTACTAGTTGTTGAATATTATTCAAGAAAAGTTTAATACTACTTTTCTTTGGATTATTAAATCTCTCATTAAAAATAATGAGAGATTTTAATTTAATTCTTATTTTTAAAAATAATGGGAAATAAGGAAAATAATATCAAAAAGCCAGGTTTTAAGACCCTATCTATTCACCATGGGGAAACATTTGCAGAAGAAACTGGATGCGTTATGCCTCCTATTTTTTCTACATCTACTTTCAAACATGGAAATAAAGATAATTTCGACTACACCAGATCAGGCAATCCAAACTTTAGAATTCTAGAAAACATCCTTAAATCAATAGAAGATTCTAAATACTGTACAGTTTTTGGATCTGGAATTAGCGCGGTAACTGCAATTTCATCAACACTAAAATCAGGTGACAAGATACTCTGCGAGTCAAATCTATATGGTTGTACAGTGAGGATGTTTGAAAAAATTTTCAAGAAATTTGGACTAAAAGTTTTATACACAGATTTTACAAACGAAAATAATAT
>CABYTO010000040.1 GCA_902521995.1 uncultured Prochlorococcus sp.
GTATTTAAGTATGTTTGAGCAATTAAGCAAATAAAAGCAATGAAACTTTTACTACTTACACCTCTATTCAAACGTTTTAAAAAAAGTGCCTTTTTCTCATCACTTAGTCAGAATACTTGTCCTGTTTATGATGCTGAAGAAATAAAAAAAAAAGAACAACAAGAAGCTATTAGAAAGTTATACCCATAAAAAATGGGCGATAGCTTCGCCCTAGTCAAAAAGCAGGTAATCCCATCACCCGGCCTTTTTAAAATCCTAGCACTACATATAGTGTTTGTAAGTAATAAAAATTTACTATTGGTGGCGTTGTTTGTTTCTAATTAATTTGTCATGATGGAAATCCCCATCACCCAGGCTCGCAAGAGTCTTTTTTTATGTCTAGTTTTGGATTAGACACTCCATTTATGCTTCTTGCAAAACTTAAAGTTAAGGAAGATAAGGTTGCAGAATACTTAGAAATTGCAGATAAGACAGATAAAGCTGTTGAGCTGACGAACCAGGAATGCTCCATCATACTTTTGATCAAGACCCTGATGATCCTCTTCGTTTCGTATGGTCAGAAGTTTATAAAAATGATGATGCTTTACTAGCTCACTTAGCTAATCCAGCATTAAGTGTTTATCTTGAGGCTCATGTTGAACTGGGAACTGATCTTTCTGTTGAATTTTACGGAACTGTGGGAGATAAAGTTATTGAAGCCATTAACGGAACAGGAGTTCCATATAAGATCTTTAAAACAAAATTTGGTTATAGCAGAGTTTAAGGATAAGGGTATTAACTAACTAGATCTACTAAATTATTAATAGGAATCTGAGTACTAGAGGTAACCACAGACATAAAAGAAGCAATAGTAAAAGGGTAATAGCATGAATTTTTGGAATGTATTGCTCTTTTAAAATTTGCATCTTCATAATCTATCTAGCCTTCTTAAGTTTGATTTCTCTTCTGATAAGCAGAGCTATAACTACAACACACATGTTCATTAGAAATACGTCTAATGGCATTTGATAAAAAAGTCTCTACTCAATTAATAGCAAGATTTTTGATCTACGAATCAAAAAATGATTACTAATATTTATTGGCTTAATAAAACGAATTTAAAAATTAAATTTATGCTTAAATATCTCAGAACTTTTAACTATTAAATGGCTTATTCAGAAACAAGAATAGTAATAGGTGGTCTAGCCCATGTACCTGTTCTTATTTTTATAGCTAATTTTATAAAAGATAAGTTTGGAATTAAAACTGAAGAGACAAAAGATTCCTTAGTTGTAGAAGAGCCTGTTAAGATTATTGAACTAAAAAATACCGTAATTAAAGAAGGAAAAGCAGAAACTTTAAAGGAACTATCAAATAAGCTGGATAATATTGAACAGAAGGCTGATGAGGTTTATGAAAAGGTAAAGAAGAAAAAAAAGGATAAGAAGAAGAAAAATAAGAACAACTAAATTGAGATCCTATCAAGCGTCAATATATCTTGAGCTTGGATTGTATCTCTCTTATCTTCATCTTCGGGATCTTTATAAGATTCAATTTCAGCTTGAATTTTTCTCTTGTAAACTCCTTTGATGTAATCAATTTCTCTACTCTCTTTATTCAAGATTGAGAATGGTGATCTTTTTAAGTTCATAACTTTCTCCTAATAAATAAGTTTTGATCTAAATAAGTTTTGATCAGCTCCAATTCTTATCAGATTCAACAAAGCTATCTAATGTTTGCTGATTCCTGATTTCTTCCTCAAGAAGTTCTTCTTCTGATCTTTCTTCAATCTCAGATTGATGATCTTCTTTTAGAGTGGATTTGGTAGACATTTGCTCATGACGACTACAATCATGTTCTAACTAGTCAGGCAAGCTATCCGACTAATAAATATGTACGGTTTGAGGAACCCCCTTATACGGATAAAGGATCAACAATTGAATTTGAATATGGTTAAAGTAATGGATAATTTCGATTAGTTTTTTTCCCTTTAAAAATCATCAGTAAAGGCAGATCAACAAGCATAAGACTCCCATCAATTAATAAAAAAGTATTTAGATTCATTTATCTATTTCTTCGGGTTTATCCCAATTAAGGGGAATCCCTTCTTTTACGGGCTCTTTTTTCATATCATCCATCTCTTTTCTGATTTTGTTGTAAATGCCAACTCTTCTGGATCATCGGAACCAAGACCATAATTCATGGTCGCTGCAAGATATATTCTTTGCATCCTGTATGACGATAATGCCATTTCTTAAAAGAACGTTTTTAAATTCTAAAATATATAAATGTTATTTAATAGTAATTAGTTTTATTGGGCTATAAACTCGCCTGGAACTCAACTTAGGTTCTCTCCCTTAACAAGTGAAGTAAATTATTTTAATAAGAAATAATTATGCTCTAATTTCTGCTCTAATTCGTTTATATTCAGTGGTCTTAAAATTATTTTATTTTTTCAAATTCTTATAAACTCAGTTATGGAGATACTTCTTGTTCATGCCCTCGTCGGGACTTGAACCCGAGACCTCTCCCTTACCAAGGGAGTGCTCTACCGCTGAGCTACAAGGGCAATTTTAAAGTGGGCCGG
>CABYTO010000041.1 GCA_902521995.1 uncultured Prochlorococcus sp.
TTAATGGAAAAGTCAGCTCTGATTGATACTGATGTAAATTATAACTGGAATTTTTTAAGTTACCCAATTCATACTGTTTCCGCTAAGCCAGAGCAAACATCAAAAGAATGTGCAATTTTATTAATTCATGGTTTCGGTGCTTCTACGGATCATTGGAGATTTAATATCCCTGTTTTGAGTACAAAATACGAAGTTCATGCTATGGATTTACTCGGTTTTGGAAAAAGTCCTAAGCCTCAAGACGTTGAATACTCAGGATCTTTATGGAAAGATCAGGTTGTCGCTTATGTAAAAGAGAAAATAAAAAAACCTACAATTGTTGTTGGAAATTCATTAGGTGGTTATGCCGCATTAGCAGCTGGTGCAGAATTAAATGAGCTAAACGCAGGAGTGATATTACTTAATGCTGCTGGATATTTTAGTGAAGAAAAAACTATCAAAAAGAATATGTTGCAAACTTCAATTGAAACAGTTGCCGGCATATTTTTGAAAAATATTGTTCTTCAACGTTTGATTTTTGAGAATATGAGAAATCCAAAAAATATTAAAAAAACTTTGAATCAAGTTTATGTTGATAAAAAAAATGTTGATGATTTTTTAGTTGAGTCAATAAGGAAGCCTTCTCTAGATTTCGGAGCTTTTAATGTTTTTAGAAGTGTATTTAACCCATCAGGTCCTCAGGGATTGCCGTTGGATAAGCTATTCGCAAAAATAAATGCACCATTATTACTCCTTTGGGGAGGGAAAGATCCATGGATGAACACTCCAAAAAAAAGAAATCTATATAAAAAATTTATACCAAAGAATACAAAAGAAATTATTCTTGATGCAGGACATTGTCCTCATGATGAGATACCTGAATTAGTTAATCAGCATATTTTGGATTGGGTTGATTCTCTTTAAGTAATAATCGTGAAACTTGAATCATCTAATAATGAACAAGGAATTTTTGTCTTTCAATTAGATAAAAATAATTACATTAAATTTTGTCCTGAAAGAGGAGGCATTATTAAGAATTGGGTTTCGGATGGTAATGAAATACTTTATTTCGATGAAACGAGATTTATAGACAAGACAAAAAGTATTAGGGGAGGCATTCCAATCTTGTTTCCAATTTGTGGAAATCTCAATAACCCTAATTCAGTATTTGGAAATGATTATTTGCAATTACCACAACACGGTTTCGCTAGGGATTTGCGATGGCAATACTTCTTTAATGAAAAATCTTTATGCTTATTCTTAAGTGCATCCAAAAAAACCAAAAAATATTATCCTTTCGATTTCGAAATAAAAATAGAAGTTACATTAAAAATTAACTCTTTAGAATTTAAAATTACAATCCATAATAAAACAGACATTGCTATGCCAATAAATTTTGGTTTGCATCCTTATTTTAATATTTCAGATTTCAAAAATTTAGAGTTTTTTCATAATCCACTTAATTGTCAGGATCAAGAAAGAAATACTATAAGTAATACTTTGGATGAATTAAATAAAATTAATTTAGGAGTTGATCTACTTATGTATACTTCAGGTAAAAGCTCTTTTCGAGACAAAATTTTTAAAAGAGAGGTAACTTTAAATCATCCATATCCTTTTGATTTAGGCGTTATTTGGAGTGATCCTCCAAGAAGAATGATATGTCTCGAACCTTGGACGAGTCCCCGAAATTCTTTTGTTGATGGATTTAGAAACATTATGATTCCTTCAAATGATATTAAAAGGTTAAATGCCTCAATACAAATAAAATCTCTTAAGTAATTTTGGCAATACTTTATGAAATTTGTCGTTATAGATGATGATCCCACAGGCTCTCAAACTGTTCACGATTGCTTATTACTGCTTAAGTGGGACTGCTCAACTTTAGCCAAAGGTTTTGAATCTAAATCTAATTTATTTTTTATTTTGGCTAATACAAGGTCATTATCGGAAAATGATGCGAAATTAACAATAGAGGCAATTTGCAAAAATCTTAAAACTGTAATTGCTTCTCAAGCCTATGAAGAAGAAATTATTTTTATAAGTAGAGGAGACTCTACTCTTCGAGGACATAACTTTTTAGAGCCAATTTCTCTAAATAGTTGCTTAGGTCCTTTTGATGCTACTTTTCATATTCCAGCTTTCATAGAGGGTAAAAGATTAACAATTAATGGATCTCATTTTGTTGATAAAACTCCTATAAGTCAAACAATTTTTGCAACAGATAAAATGTTTGGATATGAGACAAGTAATGTTAAGGATCTTTTATTTCAGCAGAGTAAATCACAAATAAATTTTGAAGATATTCAAAATCTTTTATTGTCAGATATCGAAATTCTAAATGATGAAGAAAATAA
>CABYTO010000042.1 GCA_902521995.1 uncultured Prochlorococcus sp.
CAAAATGCAAATGGGAAATTTTTGTAATACTATGCCTTATCGCTTCATCAATTGCTCCTTCTGTAGATTCTCCGCCATGAATGTGAGCAATTGGTATACGGGCAATCATTGCCGCAATCGCTGCAGAATATATTTCATATCTGTCGCCTAAAATCAATAACAAATCTGGTTTATAATGTTCAAATTTATCAGCAAATCCCATAACACCTATTCCTACTGACTTTGAGATGGCGTTTGGTGTGTCATTACTTAATAAGATATCTACTTTTTCATTTACGTTGAATCCATCTTTTATAATTTCATTAATTGTGAATCCAAATTCATGAGAGAGATGTGAGCCTGTAGCAATTAAAATAATTTCTAAGTTTTCTAAATTTTTAATATCCTTTATTAACCATTTTAATAGCCCATATTCTGCTCGAGAGCCTGTTACGATACAAATTTTTTCTATTTGTTTTACCATTTTATTAAATCATTTTTCTTAAAGTTATATTTTGAGGTAGATCCAATTATTTTTCCCCAATGGATTGGAGATATTCCTATCCCAGGACGCTTTGCGCATATATTCTCAGTATTAAAAGTCTCTCCAACAGAAATATCTTTTTTTGCAACAATAGATTTCCGGACTATTTTTCTAGTTTCTAGCTCCTGTATTGATGGTGTTTTGATACCATTCCCAAGAGCTATTTCTATGTTTCTTATACTCTCAACCATTTTAGAAAATGTATTTGGTTCTGCACTGGCCTTATGATCTGGACCAGGTAAAGATCTATCAAGAGTGAGATGCTTCTCAATTACTTTACCCCCTAAAGAAACTGCTGCAATGGCGATCTCAATTCCTAATGAGTGGTCAGAATAGCCAACCTCAACATTAAATGCTTTTTTTAATGTTTTCATTGCATTTAAATTTATAGATCCGAAAGGAGCTGGATATTCAGAAGAACAATGTAAAAGAGTAATATGGTCATTATTTAAACCTGAGCTATTTATCTCTCCTAATGCCCTCTCAACTTCTCCAAGAGAAGACATGCCAGTTGAGAGAATTATAGGTTTACTAGTTTCAGCTATTTTTTTCAGAAAAGGAAAATTTGTTATTTCGCCGGAAGCAACTTTATATCTTTTTAGATTAAATTTGTTTAATAAAGCAAGGCTTTTATTATCAAATGCGGTGGAGAGAAATTCAATTTTCTTTTCACTACAATGTTTAATTAATTGAAAATAATCATCTTCCTTTAACTTTAAGTCATTCAGCATTTGTACCTGAGATATATTTTTATTACCTAAGGATATTTTTTGATATTTTGCCAGCTCAGCATCTTCAGTGGAGAGATCTGTTGGAGAAAAAGTTTGGAATTTAATAATATCCGCTCCGGCTTTAACAGCTTCATCAATTAGTTTGTGAGCCATATCAATACTGCCATTATGGTTTACGCCTGCTTCTGCAATTATTAAAGTTTTTTCCATAGCTATTTTGGGGAATTAGGTGGCCATCCCATGATTCTCTTGCCAGCACCTATTACTATATTATCTGGTATTGAAAGACCTTCTCGTATTATGCATCCACTCCCTAAAAATGATTTATTACCTATAGAAACATCTCCATTTATTATAACCCCAGTGCTGATATGACATAAATCACCAATTTTAGAATTATGTTCTACTAAACATTTAGAATTTAAGATGCAAAAACTTCCTACTTTTGCCCCTGAATTTATAACGGAAAAATGCCCTACACTACATCCTTCTTTAATGGTTGCATTCTTGCTGACATAAGCATTTTTAGAAATAATAGTAGGGGTATTAAATTCTAAATTTTTTAATTTCTCTATGATTTCTATCCTTTTTTTTGGATTTTTTATCTGACCTATTCCTAATAAAATATTTTTTGTTTTTGATCTGATATTTTTTAAATCATCGTCTGTCCCAATTACCTCATAATTCATAATTTTTTTGCCAACTTCATTTCTTTGTCCAATTAATCCAATAATTTCCCACCTGTCAGTTGACTCCGCTATATCGATAACAGATATAGCATGACCTCCACAACCAATAACTATTAGGGGCTCTTTTTTCTGCATTTACTTTTTAATATCCTCAAAGTTAATTAGATCTTGATTTTTAAATTTTAATTTAAGCATTCTATTATAAAAAAACTTTTAATTGAAAACTTGCATATAGTATTAATTTCTATTTTTGAACTATGAGCTGAGGACTACTGGGGAGGCTCAAAACCCTAGATTCTTGATCTTCTGCTATATCTAAATTACTCCTTGGAGATTCTTTGTACATAGATAATTGATTTAGTAATTTCCAAACTGGCCTCAAGAAA
>CABYTO010000043.1 GCA_902521995.1 uncultured Prochlorococcus sp.
ACTAGTTTTTCAGAACCCTGCCTTATTAGGATCTCTAACTATTGAAGAAAATGTAGGTTTTCTCCTCAAGAGAAATAAAAACCTATCTAAAAAGTTAATTCATGAAATAGTAAGTGAATGCTTAGCTGAGGTAGGATTATTTAATATTGAGAATAAACTTCCAAATGAATTAAGCGGAGGCATGCAAAAAAGAGTAAGTTTTGCTAGAGCATTAATTACTGATCAAACTCTCAATGCAAAGTCTAAACCTTTATTACTTTTTGATGAACCAACTGCGGGCCTTGATCCAATTGCCTCATCAAGAATTGAAGATTTAATTAATAAGACAAATGATAAAGCTAGAGGTTCATCTATTGTAGTTAGCCATGTTCTTAGTACTATAGAAAGGACTTCGGATAAAGTTTTAATGCTTTATGGCGGCAAATTCAGATGGGCAGGCTCGATTGAAGAATTCAAAAAGAGTCAAGATCCATATGTATTTCAATTTAGGAATGGGAAACTTGATGGTCCTATGCAACCCAAAGACATTTAGAAATTATGCGTAGAAGCTTACGAGACTCAATAGTAGGTTTTTCCTTATTAGGAGGAATTTTAATATTCACATTTTTTTCTTTTTGGCTAAGAGGAGTGAGATTATCTTCAAAAAATTGGCACCTCTTCGCTGAATTCAATAATGCAAGTGGTTTATCAAAAAAATCTCCAGTTACTTACAGAGGAATCTTAGTTGGATCAATAGAGGATATACTTTTCACTAATGAATCAATTAAAGCAAAAATAGTTTTAAATAATCCTGAAATTATTCTTCCAAGGCCAGCATTTGCAAGGGTTGTAACAAATTCTTTCCTTGGGGGAGATGTGCAAGTTGCTTTAGAAACTAGTGACAAGATAATTCCTAAAAACATTGCAAAACCTATATCCGAAAAATGCGATACAAAATTAATTATTTGTCAGGGAGACACTATCACAGGTAAACAATTATCAAGTCTCTCAAATATAACAAATAGAATAAGTCAACTTTTAAAAGAAACAAATCAAGAAAACTTAATTGAAAACATCGTTAACTCAATTGACCAATTTGACAGAACACAAGAAAATCTTGATGAATTAATTTACTTATCGAGACAAGAACTACAAAGAGTTGAACCTCTTATAAAAGAAATTACAATTGCTGCTAATCATTTAAACAACATATTGTCTACTTTTGATGACAAAGAAACCCTCAATGACATTAAACTCACAATTAACGCTGCCAGGTCTATCTCAACCAAAATAGATGATATGAGCGATGATTTTGAAAAATTAACACAAGATAAAGAATTAACTAAATCTATAAGAGATTTGACGATTGGACTTTCAAAATTCCTTAACGAAATTTATCCATAAAAAATATTTAGAATTCATTGATAGCATTTAAAGCCATAGCTGCGATTGCTTTATCTGTAGCTTTCGGCAATTGGACGTATTTCCCTTGAGCAGCCTCTGCTAACTCTTTACCAAATCCACTTGCTATAAATTTTCTCTCTGTGTCAATTACTAATAGTTTTATCCCGAGCATGGGATATTTTGCAGCGATATCTAAAACCTCCTGTTTTAAATTGAGATTTTCATTATCTTTTCCCTCAACCTCATTTTGTCCTAAGGATAATCCTAATGGAACATTTCCTCTTCCATCGGTAATTCCAACAACAATAACTTGACCAATATCTCCAGTAGAAAGAGCATTTTTTGCTACTTTTGCTGATTGCGTTAGTCCATGTGCCAAAGGGGACCCTCCACCACAAGGCATAGTTTCCAATCTTCTTTTTGCAGCAGTTATTGATCTTGTTGGAGGCAAAAGCACTTCAGCCTGATTACCTCTAAAGGGAATAAGAGCTACTTCATCTCTGTTCTCATATGCTTCTGTTAAAAGTCTTATTACAGCGCCTTTGGCACTTTGCATTCTATTTAAAGCCATAGAGCCACTAGCATCAACGAGGAAAATTACTAAAGCTCCTGCCTTTTTTTGAAGAAGCTTTGCCCTAAAATCATTTTCTTCAATAATTATTGATTTATTAGGGTTCTTTAATCTTCTCGATTTCTGATAAGGAGCTGCAGCTCGCAAAGTTGCATCTACCGCAATTCTTTTTACTTTACCTCTTGGAATTATTGGTTTCACATACCTTCCTCTACTATCACTGAATATTACTGATCTACTTCCACTATTTCCTGCTTTTGCTTTGGCTGATGAAAAAAGTAATAAATCAGGATCAACCATACATGCCTCGGGATCTAAAATGAATTCTTCAGGTATTTCGGGAGTAGATTCTTC